>NZ_JAUZUY010000001.1:0-1056779 GCF_031844305.1 Pseudarthrobacter sp. BRE9
AGAAGCCTTCCTCAACCCCGGCCAGCCCGCCCGCACCCCGTTCGTCACCCAGCAACTCGAAGGCGCCACCGGCCCCATCGTCGCCGTGTCCGACTACATGAAGGCCGTCCCGGACCAGATCCGCCAGTTCGTCCCCAACGAATTCGCCACCCTCGGCGCCGACGGCTTCGGCTTCTCCGACACCCGCGCCGCAGCCCGCCGCTACTTCAAGAACGACACCCACTCCATCGTGGTGCGCGCCCTTGAAATGCTGGCGCGCCGTGGCGAGGTGGATGTGGACGCCCCGGTCAAGGCGATCGAGAAGTACAAGCTGCTCAACGTCAACGCCGGCACCACCGGCAATGCCGGAGGCGAAGCCTAGCCCCAAAGCTGGACGGCGGAACCAGCAGCAGCATGAGACGGCGGCCCCCACCACAAGGTGGGGGCCGCCGTCGTCCTGTCCGGGACGGGCGGTACCGAAGGGTCGCGGCAGGTTGTGATCTGTGACAAGGCGGATTGTAGCCTTCGCACAAATGGAGCTTGCGCGACCGTGGCCGTATGCTCAAAGAATGCCAGCACCAACCAGTCCGTCCTCCAAGCGGAAACCGACCCCGCCGAAGGTCACACCGGAGAAGTCCGAAACCCTCAAGCAGCTCCGGGCCAACGTAGGCCAGCTCTCCACCAGCACCATGCGCAAGCTGGAGCAGTCGCTGCCCTGGTACAGCCGGCTCAGCGCGGATGAGCGGTCGGCACTGGGCATGGTGGCGCAGAACGGTATTGCCGCTTTCGTTACCTGGTATGAGCGGCCGAGCTCGCCGTCGTGGATCCTCACGGATGTCTTTGGGACGGCGCCCACGGAACTGACCCGTTCGATCAGCCTGCAGAAGGCGTTGCAGCTGATCAGGATCGTGGTGGAGGTGGTGGAGGACCAGGTACCGGTGATCGCGCCCGAAGCCGACCAACCATCCCTGCGCGAGGCCGTCCTGCGCTACTCGCGCGAGGTCGCCTTTGCCGCCGCGGACGTGTATGCGCGCGCTGCCGAGTCCCGGGGCTCCTGGGATACCCGGCTGGAAGCCCTGATAGTGGATGCCATCCTGCGCGGCGAGAACACAGATGCCTTGCGCTCACGCATCGCAGCGCTTGGCTGGAAGGCGCAGGAGCGCTTCACGGTGATGGTGGGAAATTCACCCAGCGAACCCAGCGCCAGCTATGTGAGCGAACTGCGGCGGATGGCGGGACGCTACGCCGAGGATGCCCTGGTGGGCATCCAGGGCGACCGCCTGATCCTCATCCTTGGCGGGGTGCAGGACCGCGAAACGGCGTATGTGAAGTTGAGCGACATGTTCGCCCCGGGACCCGTGGTCTACGGCCCCGAAGCCAGTTCGCTGCTGGAAGCCAGCGGTTCCGCCCAGTCGGCCTTTGCGGGACTGACGGCCGCCCGCGCCTGGCCCTCCGCCCCGCGGCCGGTGGCCGCCGACGACCTGCTGCCGGAACGGGTAATTTCCGGTGACGACGCGGCGCGCCGCTCGCTCGTGAAGAACATTTACCGTCCGCTCCTGGCAGCGTCCAACGGCCTGGTGGAAACGCTGGGAACATATTTGGAGCTGGGCCATTCACTCGAGGCCACGGCGCGGGAACTCTTTGTCCACGCCAACACCGTGCGGTACCGGTTGAAGCGCGTCTGCGACGTTACGGGCTGGGACCCGTTGCTGCCGCGGGAGGCATTCGTGCTGCAGGCCGCACTGGTGGTGGGCCGCCTATCGGCCCCGCCGAAGGCCGCCACAGAGCGGCAGGTGTCCCGGAACCAGTCGTGAGGCATTGTAGACTTCCTACAACCTGACCCCGTGAGCTTGGTGCGGTGAAACACCGCTGGATCACACAGTAATTTGGAAAGCTGGTTACGTGCTTGCAATAGTCTGCCCTGGACAGGGCTCACAGACCCCGGGTTTTCTGGCCCCCTGGCTGGAACTTCCCTCGGTGGCAGGCCAGCTGGCCTCCCTGAGTGACATCGCAGGCATCGACCTGATAGCCCATGGGACCACCTCCGATGAGGAGACCATCAAGGACACTGCCGTCGCGCAGCCCCTGATCGTTGCCGCGGGGCTGGTCACCGCCGCCTCCCTCTTCGATGTCGAGCTGAACTCCCTCCCCGTGATCCTCGCGGGCCACTCCGTTGGTGAGATCACCGCATCCGCCCTTGCCGGAGTGCTGACGGAGCAGGAAGCCATGACCTTCGTCCGCGAACGGGCCAACAGCATGGCCGCCGCGGCAGCCGTCACCCCCACCGGAATGAGCGCCGTCGTGGGCGGTGACCCCGCCGAGGTATTGGCTGCCATCGAGGCGGCCGGCGCCGCCCCTGCCAACGTCAACGGTGCAGGCCAGACAGTCGCCGCCGGAACCTTTGAACAGCTGAAGGCCCTCGCCGACAACCCGCCGGCCAAGGCCCGCGTCATCCCGCTCAAGGTGGCCGGTGCCTTCCACACCAGCCACATGTCGCCCGCCGTCAGCGCGCTTGAGAAACTGAAGCCGCAGCTGAACCCGGTGGCGCCCAAGGTGCCCCTGCTGTCGAACTTCGACGGCGGCGAGGTCACCGACGGCGATGCCGCCGTCGAAAGCCTGATCGCCCAGGTGTCCCGGCCGGTCCGGTGGGATCTCTGCATGGAAACCATGGTCAACCGTGGTGTTACCGGCGTGATCGAACTCGCCCCCGCCGGCACGCTGGCCGGCTTGGCCAAGCGCGGTATGCCCGGCGTCAAAACCGTTGCGGTCAAAACCCCCGACGACCTCTCCGCCGCACTGGCGCTTTTTGCAGAACTGGAGGGCAACGCATGAGCGTTCCCACGCTGAAACAGGCTCCGGTCCAGGAGCACAGCCGCATCCTTGGCCTGGGGGCTTACCGGCCGGACGTCATCGTCACCAACGAGGATGTCTGCCAGTGGATCGATTCCTCAGACGAGTGGATCCGCCAGCGCACCGGCATCGTCACCCGCCACCGCGCGGCTGCCGGCGTCAGCGTGATCGATATGGCCGAGGGCGCTGCCCGCGAAGCCATGGAGAAGGCCGGGATTGAGGCTTCAGAGCTCGGGGCCGTCATTGTTTCCACGGTGACCCACCCCTACGCCACCCCTTCCGCCGCGGCCAGCCTGGCCGACCGGATCGGCGCCACGCCCGCTCCCGCCTTTGACATTTCCGCCGCCTGCGCCGGCTACTGCTACGGAATTGCCCAGGCCGACGCTTTGGTCCGTTCCGGTACCGCAAAGTACGTGCTGGTGGTGGGTGCAGAAAAGCTTTCCGACGTCATCGACAACCGGGAACGCACCATCTCCTTCCTGCTCGGTGACGGTGCCGGCGCCGTCGTCATCGGCCCCTCCGACAGCCCGGGCATCGCCCCGTCCGTGTGGGGCTCCGACGGCAGCAAGTGGGATGCCATTGGCATGACCCGCTCCCTGCTTGACGTCCGCGACCTCGGCCTCGCCGCCCGGCATTCCGACTCCACGGGCGACCTTGCCCTCCTGGAGGAAGCCCAGGAGCTATACCCCACCCTCCGGCAGGACGGCCAGACGGTCTTCCGCTGGGCGGTGTGGGAGATGGCCAAAGTGGCCCAGCAGGCACTCGATGCTGCCGGCATCGAGGCTGAAGACCTGGTTGCCTTCATCCCCCACCAGGCGAACATGCGCATCATCGACGAGATGGTGAAGAAGCTGAAGCTGCCCGAGACGGTTACAGTGGCACGGGACATTGCCGAGGCCGGCAACACGTCCGCTGCCTCCATCCCGCTGGCAACGCACCGGCTCCTGCAGGAGAACCCGGGACTAAGCGGCGGTCTGGCCCTGCAGATCGGTTTTGGTGCCGGGCTGGTCTTCGGCGCACAGGTAGTTGTCCTTCCCTAGATACGCCCAAGGGTCGCAACCGCGGCCCTGACCGTTTCCGGCAGACCCTGCCGGCAATACAAGAAAAGGAGCCACCAATGGCTAGCAACGAAGAGATCCTGGCCGGCTTGGCTGAAATCGTCAACGAGGAAACCGGCCTGGCCCCGGAGGCCGTCGAGCTGGACAAGTCCTTCACCGAGGACCTGGACATCGACTCCATCTCCATGATGACCATCGTGGTCAACGCCGAGGAAAAGTTCGGCGTGCGCATCCCGGACGAAGAGGTCAAGAACCTCAAGACTGTTGGCGACGCCGTCAGCTTCATCGCCGGAGCACAGGCCTAGCCACAGGCTTTTCGCCGTCCTACGGCTTGGCGGGGCTGCCGGTCCGGACTGACCGGACCGGCAGCCCGCCGCATTTATCCGGCACAGTACCCCCGACCGGGACTGGCCGATCAACAAACTGTGCGGGACCTTGCGACAGCCGCAGGCGGATACCCCCACCGACGAAAGAGTGATCCCATGACACGCAAAGTAGTCATTACCGGTCTGGGCGCCACCACGCCCATCGGCGGCGACGTGCCCACAATGTGGAACAACGCCCTCAAAGGGGTCTCCGGTGCCCGCACCCTGGAGGACGACTGGGTAGCCAAGTACGAGCTCCCCGTCCACTTCGCCGCCCGGTGCAGCACGCCGGCCCTTGACGTCCTCAGCCGCGTCGAGGCCAAGCGGATGGACCCCTCCACCCAGTTTGGCGTCATCGCAGCCCGTGAAGCATGGGCGGACTCCGGCATTACCGAGTTCGATCAGGACCGGCTGGCTGTTGCCTTTGCCACCGGCATTGGCGGCGTCTGGACGCTGCTGGACGCCTGGGACACCCTGAAGGAAAAGGGCCCCCGCCGCGTCCTTCCCATGACGGTGCCCATGCTCATGCCCAATGGTGTTGCCGCGGCCGTCAGCCTGGACCTCGGCGCCCGCGCCGGCGCCCACACTCCGGTTTCCGCCTGCGCGTCGGGAACGGAGGCCATGCACCTTGGCCTGGAGCTCATCCGCTCGGGCAAGGCCGACGTCGTCATGTGCGGCGGGGCCGAGGCTGCCATCCACCCCATGCCGCTGGCAGCATTTGCCTCGATGCAGGCACTCTCCCGCAGGAACGACGAGCCCGAGCGTGCTTCACGCCCGTACGACACCGCCCGTGACGGCTTCGTCATGGGTGAAGGCGCCGGCGCCCTGGTCCTCGAGGCCGAGGAACACGCCCTGGCCCGCGGAGCCCGAATCTACGCCGAACTCGCCGGCACCTCCGTTACCGCTGACGCCTACCACATCACTGCCCCGGACCCCCAAGGGCTTGGCGCCACCCGCGCCCTGAAGGCGGCCATGTTCGACGGACGGATCCAGGCTGAAGACGTGGTCCACGTCAACGCGCACGCCACCTCCACCCCCGTCGGCGACAAGCCAGAGTACACGGCCCTGCGTGCCGCCCTGGGCACCCACGTTGACAACGTGGCGGTATCCGCCACCAAGTCGCAGATGGGCCACCTCCTGGGCGCTTCCGGCGCGGTCGAGGCCGTCCTCACCGTGCTGGCGGTCCATGAGCGCAAGGCACCGGTCACCATCAACCTTGAAAACCAGGATCCGGAGATCCCGCTCGACGTCGTTACCTCCGCCCGTGACCTCCCCGCCGGGAGCATCGTGGCGTTGAGCAACTCGTTCGGTTTCGGCGGCCACAACGCCGTCGTGGCCATCCGCAGCGTCTAGGCATTGTCCGGGGGAACCACCCGGAACGGCAAAGGAGGCCCCGCCACTGGCGGGGCCTCCTTTGCGCTATGGAGGTGTTGTGGTGTCGTCACGGCTGGAACGGACGACGGCGGTCAGCCCACTTGGTGGAGCCAGCGGACGGGTGCGCCTTCAGCAGCGTGGCGGAACGGTTCAAGTTCTTCGTCCCAGGCCTCGCCGAGCGCAAGGGAGAGCTCGTGATAGACGGCGGCAGGGTCACCGGCTCCGGATTCGTAGGCGTACCGGATGCGGTCCTCGGACACCATGATGTTGCCATGGACGTCAGTGACGGCATGGAAAATTCCCAGCTCGGGGGTGTGCGACCAGCGGCCGCCATCCACGCCCTGGCTGGGCTCCTCGGTCACCTCGTACCGCAGATGCGCCCAGCCGCGAAGGCAGGACGCCAGTTTCGCTCCCGTGCCGGGGCTTCCGGTCCAGGACAACTCCGCCCGGAACATTCCGGGCGCAGCAGGCTGCGGGGTCCACTCAAGGTCCGTCCGCTTGTCCACTACGGCGCCGACTGCCCACTCAACGTGGGGGCACAGCGCCGTAGGGGCCGAGTGAACGAACAGCACACCGCGGGTCATTGCAACAGACATTCCATCCTCCATAGCTCTAGGTACGTCTTCCCCAACGACCTCTGCCTGGATGAAACTGCCGTGCCCTGCACTGCGGCGGTGGTTCCCTGCCTGTATTCAGATGTATCAGATTAAGCTGTGTCCGGGCTTGCAGCGCCGCTCGAAGCCTTGCGAGCTTCAAGCCGCACTTGAAAGTTGCCGGACGTGACTCTTATTGTGCCGTACCCCACGGAATTACGCCAGTGCGTCAGCCAGCCGGATCAGGCCCGGGGATGGGCCTGCTGATAACTCTTCCGAAGCCGGTCAACCGAGACGTGCGTGTAGATCTGGGTGGTGGCCAGGCTGCTGTGCCCGAGAATCTCCTGCACCGCACGGAGGTCCGCGCCGCCGTCGAGCAGATGCGTGGCGGCCGAGTGCCGCAGCGCATGGGGCCCGGATGCGGAGGTATCACCCAGCGCCTCGAACAGGGCGTTGACCAGCGTGCGGACCTGGCGTTGGTCAACACGTCCCCCGCGGGCGCCGAGGAAGAGCGCAGGCCCGCTGTTGCCCTTCGCCAGCGCCGGTCGCCCCCGCCGGAGCCAGTCGTCGACGGCCATGGCCGCCGGCACCCCGAACGGAACCGTTCGTTCCTTGTTGCCCTTGCCGATGACCCGCAGCGTCCGGCGGTCCGGGTCCAGGTCATCGACATCCAGTCCGGCGAGTTCGCCTACCCGGATACCTGTGGCGTAGAGCAGTTCCACGATGGCACGGTCCCGTACGGCGAGCGGTTCGCCCTCCTCGGCTGCCCTTTCCAGGCCCTCCAGGATGCGTGTGAGCTGGGATGCCTGCAGGACCCCCGGCAGTGACCCTTCGCGCTTGGGTGCCTTCAGCCGCAGGGCGGGGTCCGCGTCGATGAGTTCTTCCCGCAAGGCCCAGGCGGCGAAGGCCCGTGCTGTGGCTGAGCGGCGTGCGAGGGTTGCCCGCGAGGCGCCTGAGGTACTTTGGCTGCCAAGCCAGCGGCGGAAGGTCCCCAGTTCAAGCTCCTTCAGCCCTACTGCACCTTCCGATGCAGCATATGCCAGGAGGCTGCGCAGGTCGCCCAGGTACGCGCGCCTGGTGTGGGCGGACACCCCGCGTTCCCCTGACAGATAGCCGGCGAACGCATCCAGTGCCTTGTCCAGTTCCCCTGGCAGTTCTTCATTGTCCACTCCTCTACTTTCCCAGTTTCCCGGCTGGACCGCCGGTGGACACGGTCATGCCTTGCCGCGTTTCCAGCCGCCCCGCTCCGATACTGCAAGTCCCAGCAGCCCGAGGCGCCCGAGCCCTGCCCGCACGGAGTCCTGGCCAAGTCCGGCCACGGCGGAAAGCTTTTCCACCGACGTAGTGGAGCGAAGCGGCAGAGCGTCCAGCAGGATCAGATCCTCCAGCGTCAATCCGTCCTGCACTGCCGCCTCTGCGGTGCGTTGATCGGGAAGGGCAGCTCCGCTGGGCGAGGCCAGCTCAGCCACCTCAGCGGCGTCGGTGACGCAGACGGCTCCCCCATCCCGCAGGAGCCGGTGGCAGCCGGCCGAATTGGCGCTGTGGACGGATCCGGGAACGGCGCCGACGGCACGGCCGAGGGTCTCTGCGTGATGGGCGGTGTTAAGTGCCCCGGACCGCCACCGTGCCTCCACCACCACCGTCACCGCTGACAGGGCAGCAATTAGGCGGTTCCGCTGGAGGAAGCGGTAGCGGGTAGGGGCAGATCCCGGTGGTACCTCGGCCAGCACCGCACCCTGGTTTGCCACGGCGCGCAGCAGGTCATCATTGCCCGATGGATAGAACCGGTCCACTCCCCCGGCCATGACGGCGATGGTGGGGACCGCGGCGGATCCGCCGGCGAGCGCGGCCCTGTGCGCATGGGCATCGATACCGTAGGCTCCGCCGGATACCACCGTGAAGCCCCGCTGCGCCAGCGAGTAGGCGATGTCCCCTGTCACGGCCGCCCCGTAGCTGGTGCTGTCCCGCGATCCCACGAGGGCGATGGACTTGTCCGCACCCGGCAGCGGTTGTTCCTGCCCGCGCCACCAAAGGCAGATGGGTTCCTGGATTCCCAGGTCAGCCAGCTGGGCCGGCCACAACTCGTCGCCGGGAATGATGAGGCGGCCGCCGAGCCGCGCCATGGTGGCAAGGTCGCGTTCGGGCGCAAGGTCAGGCAGCCGTGGCTGCCAACGCTTCAATGCGGCAGCGAGTCCGGCCCAGCTGCCGCCAGCCCCGCTGTCAGCCAGCAGAGACGTCATCCCGCGCTCCAGGTCAGGCCCCGGTGCCACCTGTCCGGTGGCGATGCGCAGGGCGTCCGTTGCCCCTGCCAGCTGTACGAGAGCCAGGCCCGCGGTGTCCTGGGGCTCCATGAGCCGTGAAAGGGCGGCGCGGGCCAGCCGTTCGGCATCCCGGCCCGAGGACTTCTTCATGCCCTGCGCCTCCCTGACGCCCGGGGCCTTCTGCACACCCGAGTCGTTTTCCACGACCAGTTCCTTCTCCACAGCCAGTTCCTTCTGCACACCCGATTCCTGTTCCATGTCCGGTTCCTTCATTTCGCTCGGCGTGGCCGCGTGTGTCATGCCGTGGCCGCCGCGGCCTGCCGCAGACCCAGCGCCTGTCCGATGTCGTTTGGGTCCGGCGTCCCGCGGTGCCCCAGATCCGCGAGGGTCCAGGCAAGCCGAAGGACGCGGTCATACCCCCTCGCGGTGAGTATGCCCCGCTCCAGGGACTGGTCCAGGATCCGGGTCGCGGCCGGCGGAAGCCGCAATTCACCGCGCAGGATGCGCCCGGGCACCTGCGAATTGGTCTCCAGGCCGAAGCACTTTAACCGTTCCGCTTGCCGGGCACGCGCGTCCAGGACCCGCCGTGCCACTGACGCGGTGCCCTCTTCCGCGCCCGCCTGGCCGAACTCGGCCAGCGACACCCGCTCCACCTGCAACTGGATGTCCACGCGGTCCAGCAGGGGCCCGGACATCCTGGCGAGGTAGCGGCGGCGCATTACCGGGGTGCAGGTGCAGTCCAGCCCTTTACCCGATGCCTTGCCGCAGGGGCAGGGGTTGGCCGCGAGCACCAGTTGGAACCGGGCAGGGTAGGCTGCTGTTCCGGCTGACCGGTGGATGACCAGCTCCCCGCTCTCCAGCGGCTGCCGCAGCGCGTCCAGGACACGGCGTTCGTATTCGGGCGCCTCGTCAAGGAACAGCACGCCCCGGTGGGCACGTGATGCTGCACCCGGCCGCGGAAGGCCCGTCCCGCCGCCGATGATGGCTGCAGCGGTGGCTGAGTGGTGCGGGTTCTCGAACGGCGGCCGGCGCAGGAGCTGTACAGACGACGCGGGCAGGCCGCACAGCGAGTGGATGGCTGTGACTTCCATTGACTCGTGGTCGCCAAGGTCAGGCAGGAGACCGGGCAGCCGCTCCGCCAGCATGGTCTTGCCGGCACCCGGCGGCCCCGTGAGGAGCAGATGGTGGGCACCGGCGGCAGCCACTTCCAACGCCCTGCGGGCTTCGCCCTGCCCAGAGACATCTGCCATGTCGGGACATGGCCCAGGCAAGGCCTGGCCGTCACCGGCGTCGTCGGGCTCGTCGGGTTCGAAGTCCAGCGCAAGTTCCTGCGGATCGGCACCAAAGTCGAGGGCGAGCCGGGCAAGCGTACGGTACCCGCTCACTATGGCGCCCGGGACCAGGGAGGCCTCGGCAAGGTTGGCCTGCGCCACCACGATCTCCGGATAACCGGCCTGGACCGACGCCATGACCGCCGGCAGGATGCCCCGCACCGGCCGCAGCCTGCCGTCCAGTCCCAGCTCAGCGATGAAGACAGTCCGGCCTGTGGGCTTGATGTCGTTCGCTGCCCGGAGCACGGCCATGGTGACGGCGAGGTCGAAACCCGAGCCGCGCTTGGGCAGCGAAGCAGGAATGAGGTTGGCGGTGATCTTCCTGCGGCTGAGCGGAATCCCTGAGTTCTTCGCAGCTGACCGGATGCGCTCCTTGGCTTCATTCAGCGAAGCATCCGGCAGCCCAAGAATGACGAAGGCCGGGAGCGTCTGGCCGATGTCCGCTTCGACTTCCACCATGTAGCCGTTGAGCCCCACGAGGGCGACGGAGTAGGTCCGCCCGAGTGCCATCACCCCACCCCCTTGAGGTGTTCGACCACGGGTTCGCCGCCGCCGTCGTCCAGGACGGCGATGACGTCCACGCGGCGCAGCGGCATCCGCAGCTCGCGGTCGCGGCACCAGGCAGCACCAAGGCGGTGCAGCCGGGCGAGCTTTTCCGGGCCCACGGCTTCAAACGGGTGGCCGTAGTCGAGCGAGCGGCGGGTTTTGACTTCGGCGATGACCAGGGCGTCGCCGTCGAGCGCGACAATGTCGATCTCGCCGTCTGCGCACCTCCAGTTGCGCTCCACCACCAGCATGCCCAGCGCTTCAAGATAGCCCACGGCAAGGTCTTCGCCCCGCCGGCCCAACAGGTCTTTGGATTTCATTTCTACCTCCGCAACCAGCCTGGCGGCGGATGGCTGCGGACGACAGAAAGCCCCTGCCGTATGTGGACAGGGGCCGGTGTGGAGGGGAAGTCAGGGTCCCCGCGGGACCCTAGTTGCCCAGGTCCACGTCCTTGGGCAGGGCCAGTTCCTCGTTGCGGGGCAGTTCCTCCACGTTCACGTCCTTGAAGGTCAGGACCCTGACGCTTTTGACGAACCGTGCCGAGCGGTAGACATCCCACACCCAGGCGTCCTGGAGGGTCAGGTCGAAATAGACCTCACCGTCGGCGCTGCGGGCCTGGAGGTCTACATGGTTGGCCAGGTAGAAGCGCCGCTCGGTCTCGACAACATAGCTGAAGAGGCCGACGACGTCGCGGTATTCACGGTAGAGCTGAAGCTCCATGTCGGTTTCATAGTTCTCAAGATCCTCAGCACTCATGCTTCCATCTTGCACCATGTCCGGCGTGGCTGCCGCCGGGCGGCGGGAGTCAGTCTTCGTACGGCTCTTCCCCGTCGGGCACCTCGACGCCCTGCAGTTCCCCTCCCAGCAGCCGCCAGCTGACCCGGTGGTAGGGCGTGGGGCCCGCGGCACGGAGGACGTTCCGGTGGGCTGCCGTGGCGTACCCCTTGTTGATGTCCCAGCCGTATTCGGGAAACTCGCTGTGCAGGTCCCGCATCATCCGGTCCCGTTCCACCTTGGCAATGACGCTCGCCGCCGCGACGCTGAGGCACTGCAAGTCAGCCTTGACCTTGGTGTGGACGGGAGCTTCACATGCGGACTCCAGCACTGGCTGGTCGAACAGTGACAGCTGGTCTGCCGGGGAAAGCCAGTTGTGGCTTCCATCCAGGAGCACAGCGTCAGGGGTGGTTCCCGTACTGAGGATGCTGTTCCACGCTCGGGTACCTGCCAGCCGAAGGGCGGCGATGATACCGAGCGAATCAATTTCACCGGCGGACGCGTGCCCCACCGCCGAAGCGACGCTCCAGCGCCGCACCAGCGGATCCAGCCGTTCCCGTTCAGCCGGGCTGAGGAGTTTGCTGTCCCGCACGCCGGCAAGCGGCTTTTGGCGTTCCAGGTCCACGACGGCGATTCCCACACTGACAGGACCGGCGAGGGCGCCGCGGCCAACTTCATCCACCCCGGCCAGCAGGCGTATCCCCTGGGCCTTGAAGCTCCGCTCGTGCCGCAGCGTGGGTGCCTTCGCACCACGTGCCGCCGGCTTTGAACCGGAGCGCACCTTCACTGCCGGGGAAGCCTTCCCTGCCGGAGAAGCCTTCACCGCCGGGGACGCCTGGACTGCTGAAGACATGGTCAGCGGACCGCCGGGACGCTGTGGAACACGTCCGGGTAGTTGTCCAGGGTCTTGATCCTGTTCAGCGGCCAGGCGATGACCGCAGCCTTGCCTTCGAGGTCTTTGAGGTCAATGAATCCCCCGTCGGTCTCCATGTGGGCACGGGAATCGGCGGAGTGGTTCCGGTTGTCGCCCATCACCCACACCTTGCCTTCCGGAACGGTGACGTCAAAGTTGCGGATCTGCGGGACTTCGGCGGGATTAATGTACTTCTCGTCAATGGCTGTCCCGTTAATGGTCAGTTTACCGCCGGCGTCACAGCAGACCACGTGGTCGCCCGGGAGCCCGATGACGCGCTTGACCAGGTGCTGCTCCGAGTTGTCCGGCAGCAGGCCAACGAACGTCAGTCCGTCCTGGACCCAGGTGAACGGGCCCTGCGCCTTGGCCGGTGCCGGCGGGAGCCAGCCCTTGGTGTCACGGAAGACCACAACGTCCCCGCGGCTGAGCGCAAAGGGCTCCGGAACCAGGAGGTTGACGAAGATCCGGTCATCCACGTCCAGGGTGTTCACCATGGACTCCGACGGGATGAAGAAGGCCCGGAACAGGAAGGTTTTGATGAGGAAGGACAGCACGACGGCAATGACGACCACCGTGGCGATCTCCCTGAGCCACCCCAGCAGGGGATTGCCGCTGGACTTGCCGGCTGCCTTCGACGACGCCCTGTCCCGCCGGTGCCCGGGCCCGGGTGCGGGTTCCCCGCTCTCACCGGGCACGGAGAAAGCTGGAACGGCCGGCGTCTCTGATGCGCCGTCGTGGCGCGGTTCAGGTTTCCGCGCGTGGTTCTCGGGCATTTACCGTCCGTTCTCTGTTGTCGGCCCCGCAGCGGGCGGCCGTGCTACTGGGGCAAATCTATCAAGCGGCCAAAGGATCTGGACCGGCCTGCCAATCACCCGGTCCAGCGGAACCAACCCGCCGCCGGGGGCGCCAAGCAGGCTGCGCGAATCGGCGGACACTGAGCGGTGGTCGCCCATCAGCCAGAGCCTGCCCTCCGGAACCAGGGTGCTGAACTTCTGCGTGCTGGGTGCGTCGCCGGGGAAGACGTAGGGCTCGTCCAAGGGTGCGCCGTTGACGGTGACCTTGCCACCGGCGTCGCAGCAGACCACCGTGTCACCGGGAAGACCGATGACCCGTTTGACGTATGTTGTGTCGCTGCCGGTAAGCCCAAGCCATTGCATGGCGGCGGCTGCCGCATCCACCACCGGACCTTTGCCGCTGTTCAAGGGCGCAAAGCTGCCGCGTCCATCAAAGACAACAACGTCGCCGTGCCGGATGGGTTCGGCCTGGAAGTCCGTGCGGGACACGAGGATCCGGTCCCCGCCTTCCAGGAGCGGCTCCATGGACTCCGAGGGGATGAAGTAGACGTCGAGCCACAGGGACCGGACCACCCCGCTGATGGCCACGGCGAGGACCAGGGCCAGTAAAACAAAACGCCAGCCCATTTTGCGGGGCTGGCGTTTTGTCTGGTGCATGGTCCGTATCCTGGCGCTGGTGCATTGCTCCGGCGCTTGCCGGCTACGACCGCTCTCCAGCCTGGCGGCAGGTCCGTGAAGGACTTACTTGGCGGAGCTGAAGTCGCGCTTTTCCTTGATCTTTGCGGCCTTGCCGCGCAGTGCACGCATGTAGTACAGCTTGGCGCGGCGGACGTCACCCTTGGTGACAACCTCGATCTTTTCGATGATCGGAGAGTGCACCGGGAAGGTACGCTCCACGCCGACACCGAAGGAGACCTTGCGGACGGTGAAGGTTTCGCGCACGCCGTCGCCCTGGCGGCCCAGGACGAAGCCCTGGAAGACCTGGACACGGGTGTTCTTGCCTTCGATGATGTTCACGTGCACCTTGAGCGTGTCGCCGGCGCGGAATTCGGGAACATCGTTGCGCAGCGAGGCTGCATCGACGGAATCGAGAATATGCATGATTGCACTCCTGGTGAACGCCACAGGTCATTCACTTTGGGTCACGGCAGGCAAGGCCGGCTGCCGGAAGGCAGGCCGGGTCTCACCGCCGAAGTAAAATGGTCCGGCCGCTTCAAGGGTTGATGGGGCCGGTTGTCCGGCTGTTGGCCGCGCTACCCCCTGTGGCAGGTGCGGACCCAGCAGACACAAAGCTTAATTTTGCCACAGTGGCAGGGTTACGCCAATTCGTCCGGCACTAATCCTGCTGCCCGGCTGCCGCCTCGGGCCGGCGGGCCAGCCTGCCGTCCACAATGTCGTACCCCAGGTTGTGCAATTCCGTGCGGTCGGCGCGCGGGAGGCTGCCGGCGTCGAACCCTTCCAGCAGGTCCGGCCGCCGCTCCGCCGTGCGGCGGTACTGCTCGTGCCGCCGCCATTGGGCGATCCTGCCATGGTTGCCGCTAAGGAGCACCGGCGGCACCTCGCGGTCGCGCCAAACGGAAGGTTTGGTGTAGACCGGATATTCCAGCAGCCCGTCGGAGTGGGATTCCTCCACCAGGGACTCGGGGTTGCCCACCACGCCGGGCAGCAGGCGGCCAATGGCTTCCACCATGGCCAGGACGGCCACCTCCCCGCCGTTCAGCACATAGTCGCCCAGGCTGACCGGCCGGACGGTGAAGTGCTCCTGCGCCCATTCGATGACCCGTTCATCGATGCCTTCATACCGCCCGCATGCAAACGCCAGGTGCTGTTCCTCAGCCAGTTCGTAGGCGAGAGCCTGTGTGAACCGCTCGCCTGCGGGCGATGGCACAATCAGGACGGGCTTGCGCTGCGGATCCGGCCGCCCCTCCGCCACTGCTGAGAGCGCCTGCGCCCAGGGCTCTGGCTTCATGACCATTCCGGCACCGCCGCCGTAGGGAGTGTCATCGACGGACCGGTGCTTGTCCGTGGTGAAGCTGCGCAGGTCATGGACGTGCAGGTCCAGGATTCCGTCCTGGCGGGCCTTGCCGATCAGCGAGAGTTCGAGCGGGGCGAGATATTCGGGGAAGATGCTGACGACGTCGATCCGCATCTAGTCCGTGCCTTCCGGTTCGGAGGCGGCGGCTTCGTCGGAGTTGACTTCGAAGAGGCCGTCCGGCGGGGTGAGGAGGATGAAGCCTTCGCCGACATTCACCTCGGGCACGATCTGCTCCACGAACGGAATGAGGATCTCCTTGCCATCCGGGGTGGTGACCGTGAGCAGGTCCTGCACCGGCATCGTGTTCAGTGCCGTCACCTTGCCCACCACCTGCTCCCCTACCCGGGCCTCAAGGCCGACAAGCTCATGCTCGTACCAACCCTCGTCGTCGTCCCCGTCCAGTTCTTCGGTTTCGATGAACAGCTTGGCGCCGCGAAGGGTTTCGGCCTGGTTGCGGTCCGCCACCTCCTCAAAACCGAGCAGCAGGATGTCCTTGTTCCAGCGCGCACTCGACACGGTCAACGGTCCTGCCGCGGCAGGTTCAACCATGAATTCCGTGCCCGGGACAAACCGGTCCTCCGGAGCGTCGGTCAGCACCTGGACCGTGACTTCCCCGCGAATGCCGTGCGGCTTGCCAATCCGTGCCACCTGAAGCTGCATCTGTTCCTCTGTTCCGGGTTGTGGTGGTTCTGCTGAAAGCAGTGTGTTGTTGAAACCGCATTGTTGATCAAAGCAGTCCGGCCCCTTCACCTGATGGTGAAGGGGCCGGAGCAAAGCTGAATGTTGCCGAGCGCTCAGCGGCGGCGGTCGGTATCGACGACGTCGACCCTCACCGGTTCGCCGCCGGCCAGTGCAGCCACCACGGTGCGCAATGCGCGGGCCGTGCGGCCCTGGCGGCCGATCACCCGTCCCAGGTCATCCTGATGAACGCGCACCTCGAGGGTATCCCCGCGGCGGTTGCTCTTGGAGCTGACCTTGACGTCATCCGGGGAATCGACGATTCCGCGGACCAGGTGTTCCAGCGCTTCTGCCAGCAATTTACTCAGCCTCGGTGGTCTCAGCTTCGGCGTCGGCCGGGGCCTCGGCAGCGTCAGACTTGGAGGCCTTCTTGGTGATGGCTTCCGGGATGATGACCGAGCCCTTCTCCGGGGCAACGAAAGCTTCCTTCGCGACCTTGGTCTTGAGGGTGCCTTCCTGGCCCGGCAGGCCCTTGAACTTCTGCCAGTCACCGGTGATCTTCAGGATCGCGGCAACCTGCTCGGACGGCTGGGCGCCCACGGAGAGCCAGTACTGCGCACGCTCGGAGTTGACCTCGATGTACGAGGGCTCTTCGGTGGGGTGGTACTTGCCGATCTCCTCGATGGCACGGCCGTCACGCTTGGTGCGTGAGTCCGCAACGACGATGCGGTAGTACGGGGCGCGCATCTTGCCGAAGCGCTTAAGGCGAATCTTTACGGCCACTTTTGTGGTCACTCCTGTTTCAGAAAAAGGGGTGAACCCGGCTTTCTGCACCCGTGGGGCGGGCCGTACTTGCGGGTTCGAAGGACAGGATCCGGACGCGGAGAGAGGGGCCACGCAGATCGAGTACCTGTTTATTGTGCCAGATGAACGGCGTTATTTCGACTTGGCCCGCCACGCGCGATGGCGCAGCGAGCCCTTGGCCGGGCCGCGGGCTGCCAAATTGGCGTCACCCGGTCAAGCGGACCAGACGTACAGGCCGGTGCGCTCGGAATCGTCGACGGCGGCGGCAAGTTCGGCCAGTTGCTGCACGTAGGCCCGGGCCTGCCCGGCGCCGAACGGCATATCCTCCTGGCCGGCCCACTGTTCGGCGACGTCGTCCAGGACGTTGCCTTCGCCTTCGGTTTCGTAGGAGAGCAAGTCGGCAAGGGCGCGGACCATGGCCGGCGGAACGGCAAGGAGGGAATCGCTGGAAACGTCCACCATGGTCAGCTCGTAGTCGGCCCCGCCGGCGTGCACGGCAGTCCCGGCAAGGTCGCCCAGCTGCTCGACTTCGAAGTCGCTGATGTCCTGGATCCGTACTGCCTGGCCCGCGGGCCCGCCGTCCGCAGCGGATCCGCTTCCTTCATCGAGGATGCCGGCGCGTTTCAGTGCGGCGTCATGGGTGGCGACAAAGATCTCGGTGAAGCCCATTGCGGGTGCCCTTCCGTTGGCGGAGCTGCGTGCCGGGGGCTGCCTGCAGCCCCCGCCGTACGGAATCAGCCTAGTAGTTGCCGGGCCACCTGCGCACACGCCGGGGTCTGAGGAACCGGTCAGCGGACGGCCACCCGGAGCCGGTTGCGCCACGGGTCCTCGAACCGAAGCTCCGCACCGGTGTGGTGGGCCGGCACCCCGGCGACCCTGAGGCGGTCAGCCAGCGCCCCGACGTCGTCACCCGAGGGAACCTCAATGAGCACCTCGCCGAGCCCAAGCGTGTCCTTGCGGGGGCCGGCGCCGCGGCTGTTCCAGACGTTCATGGCCATGTGGTGGTGGTAGCGGCCCGCGGAAACGAACAGCGCCTGCCCGTGCCAGCCCGCCGTCTTCTCGAAACCGAGGGTGCCCACGTAGAAGTCCCGGGCGGTCTGGACATCGCCAACCTGGAGGTGGACGTGCCCTACGCCGGCGGACGTCTGCCGCTGGCCCTCCAGGGATTCTTCGGTGAGGTGCTTTTCCAGGTAGCGCTGAGGCGGGAGCGCGAGGCTGTCCATCACCACGTCCGTCCCGTTCCAGGACCAGTTGCTGCGCGGCCGGTCCCAGTACAGCTCGATGCCGTTGCCCTCAGGGTCGGTGAAGTAAAACGCTTCACTGACCAGGTGGTCGGCGCTGCCGGTGAAGGAGCGGGGCTCGTACTGGGCAGCCGTGGCGATGGTGGCCGCCAGGGAAGCCTGGTCCTCGAACAATAAAGCGGTGTGGAACAGGCCCGCTTCCCCCCTGCCGGGAAGGTGCAGCCCGGGGGCCGGCGCCAGGTGGACCAGCGGCCTGCCGAGCCTGCCAAGGTATAGCCCGCCGTCCTGCTCAGCCACCACCTCAAGGCCCAACGCGCGCTGGTAGTAGTCGGTCATGAGCTTCATGTCGCCCACCTTGAGCATCACCGTGCCCATGGCGAGGTCGGCAGGAAGAAGATCCTGGCTGCTGGCTGCTTCGGTCATGTGAAGGCTCCTTGTATTGGAGGCCGTCCCGTTGGCGGCCTTTCACATATTAAAATTACTTGAAGATTCAATTTATTCCAAGTGCCGGACCGGGGCAGGTCAGCGGATGATCCGGCCGCCCAGCACCACATGCTCCAGGGCTGTGATGGTCTCCGGCACGGCCCGCGGGTCTTCCCGGCACACCACGACGTCGGCCCGCGCACCTTCCGCGAGGTTGTCCGCTCCCAGCCAGGTCCGGGCTGCCCAGCAGGCAGCATCCAGGGCCGCCTCCATGGGCAGGCCTGCCCGGTGCAGGGCGAGGACCTCATCGGCGATCCTGCCGTGGCGGATCACGCTGCCTGCATCCGTGCCGGCAAAGATTCGCACCCCGGCGGCATGGGCCTCGGCCACCCGTTCCAGCCTGCGTTCCCAGAGGGCGCGCATGTGCGCCGCATAGCGTGGGAACTTGGCATCTGCCTGTGCAGCGATGTCGGGGAAGGTTGCAATGTTGATGAGGGTGGGCACGATCGGCACACCCTGTTCCACGAACCGGGGCAGGTGGCGGGGCAGCAGCCCCGTGGCGTGCTCGATGCAGTCAATGCCGGCGTCCAGCATCTGGTCCAGGGTGTCCTCGGCAAAGCAATGCGCAGTGACCCGGGCACCTTCGTCATGGGCAGCCTGGACAGCATCACGCACGACGGCGGCAGGAAAGGAGGGCGCGAGGTCGCCGGCGCCCCGGTCGATCCAGTCGCCCACCAGCTTGACCCAGCCGTCGCCGTCGCGCGCCTGCTTTCGGACGGCCTCCGCGAGCCTGCCGGGCTCCACCTCCTCGGCGAAACCGCGCAGGTAGCGCCGCGTGCGGGCTACATGGCGTCCGGCACGGATCAGCACCGGGAAGTCCCGGCCGCCCTGCATCCAGCGGGTGTCGGCAGGTGAGCCGGCGTCGCGGACCAGCAGTGTTCCGGCGTTGAGGTCGGCCAGCGCCTGGGCCCGTGCAACGGCGGGTTCGACAGGGCCGGCGGGGCCAAGCCCGATGTGGCAGTGGGCGTCCGCAAACCCCGGCAGCACCCAGCCGTCGAGTACCCGCTCCGGAGGGGCAGCGGGCCGGCTGAATGTGAGTTTGCCGTCCACCGACCAGAGTCCATGGCGTACCCGGTCCGGTGCGGTCAGGACGGGTCCGCGAAAGTAGATGATGTCTGCCATCGGGCTTCCTTTCGATGCCCGGTCAGGCTAGCACCCGCGAATGTGACAAGGCTCTTCCCGGGGCCTGTGGTAGCTTCTTTCCTGACCACACGGGTGCCCTTGCAGGGGCTGAGATCGGGCTGACGCAGCCTGCGACCGTTGAACCTGTCCGGGTAATGCCGGCGAAGGAAGTGAGTATTCCCTTGAGTACGCAAAACACCCAGTTGAACCCTGCCCACCAGCCGTCCGCCGGGAAGTCCGGCGCTGATCCGGTGCCACAGGTGACCCAGTCCCTGACGTCGCATTCGCTGGCGTTCATTGACGACGCCGCCTCCGGAATCCGGGTACCGGTGACGGAAATTGCCCTGGAGCCGTCACCCAACGGGCAGCCGAACGCACCTTTCCGGACCTACCGGACCGCCGGCCCGGGCAGCGACCCGGTCCGCGGCCTGGAGCCCTTCCGCGCGGAGTGGATCGTGGCGCGCGGGGATACCGAGGCCTACAGCGGCAGGGAACGCAACCTGCTCGACGACGGCCGCTCGGCCGTCCGCCGGGGGGCTGCCTCGGCGGAGTGGAAGGGGGCGCAGCCGGTGCCCCGCCGCGCCGTCGACGGCCGGACGGTGACCCAGATGCACTACGCCCGGCAGGGAATCATCACGCAGGAAATGCGATTCGTGGCGCTCCGCGAGAACTGCGACGTGGAGCTGGTCCGGAGCGAACTGGCTGCCGGCCGGGCCATCATCCCGAACAACATCAACCATCCGGAGTCCGAGCCGATGATCATCGGCAAGGCGTTCCTGGTGAAGATCAACGCCAACATCGGCAACTCGGCCGTGACGAGCTCCATCGCCGAAGAGGTGGACAAGCTGCAGTGGGCCACGCAATGGGGCGCCGACACCGTGATGGACCTGTCCACCGGCGACGATATCCACACCACACGGGAATGGATCATCCGCAACTCCCCCGTCCCGATCGGTACCGTGCCGATCTACCAGGCCCTGGAAAAAGTGAACGGCGAGGCCAACGCACTGACCTGGGAGATCTTCCGGGACACGGTGATTGAACAGTGTGAGCAGGGCGTGGACTATATGACCATCCACGCCGGGGTGTTGCTTCGGTATGTGCCGCTGACTGCCAACCGCGTGACGGGCATTGTCTCGCGCGGCGGCTCGATTATGGCCGGATGGTGTCTGGCCCATCACCAGGAGAACTTCCTCTACACACACTTCGACGAACTGTGCGAAATCTTCGCGAAGTACGACGTTGCCTTCTCCCTGGGGGACGGCCTGCGCCCCGGCTCAACGGCGGACGCCAACGACGCCGCCCAGTTCGCGGAACTGGACACGCTCGCCGAGCTCACCCAGCGCGCATGGGAGTACGACGTGCAGGTGATGGTGGAAGGGCCCGGCCACGTTCCCTTCCACCTGGTGCGCGAAAACGTCGAACGGCAGCAGGAACTGTGCAAGGGGGCGCCGTTCTACACCCTGGGGCCGCTGGTGACAGACGTTGCCCCCGGCTATGACCACATCACGTCGGCAATCGGCGCCACCGAAATTGCCCGTTACGGCACCGCGATGCTGTGCTACGTCACCCCGAAGGAACACCTGGGCCTGCCCAACAAGGACGACGTGAAGACCGGCGTGATCACCTACAAGATTGCCGCCCACGCCGCGGACCTGGCCAAAGGCCACCCGGGGGCGCGCGAACGGGACGACGCATTGTCCAAGGCGCGGTTCGAATTCCGCTGGCGGGACCAGTTCGCGTTGTCCCTTGACCCGGTGACGGCGGAGGCGTTCCACGACGAGACCCTGCCGGCGGAGCCCGCCAAGACGGCGCATTTCTGTTCGATGTGCGGGCCCAAGTTCTGCTCCATGCGGATCAGCCAGGACATCCGGGACGAATTTGGCTCCGCGGAGGCCCAGGCTGCGCGCGCCGGTGTGGCATCCGGGATGCGGGAGAAGAGCGAAGAGTTCCTGGCGGCCGGCGGCAAGGTCTACCTGCCCGAGCTGCGCCTTCCTGCCGGGAGCTAGGAGGCCCGGGCGGGCTGGCTCCGGCTGACCTGGCTGATGAACTGCCGGATCGCCCGGTCCCCGTCCGGGGAGTCATGGGGCCGGTGCCCTCCCGCGGCAACGCGGTGCAGGGCGCCGGTCTCCCGGAGATAGCCGGCAATTTCCTCGTAAAGCGGCTCCCACCCGCCGGTCAGGACCAGCGTGGGCACACCGGGAACGATGTGCAGCGGCGCCTCCCACGAGGGGGCCTGGAGCCGCAGCCTGCGGGCGGACCTTTTTTCCTCCGTGGTGGCGGGCTGCTGGAGGTCGGTGGCAAAGACCCGCCTGACGAATTCACGCTGGAAGTCTTCGTCGCTGAGCTGGTGGCGGACGTCGAAGAGGGGCTGCATCAGGCTGATGTGGGCTGCCGTGGCCGGAAGCTCTGCCGTCAGGGAGAGGCAGGCCGGCTCCACGAGGGTCAACGAAAAGACCAGGTCCGGACGTTCGACAGCGGCCATCATGGCCGCGATGGCCCCCTGGGCGTGCGCCACCACATGCCCTCCGGCGGCGCCCCGCCCGTCATCGGCCAGGGACCGCAGGATAATGGCGGTGTCCTCGGCGAAGGAGGACTCAAGGGGCTCCGCCACGGCATCAAAGCCGTGCCGGCGGAGGAACAATGCGTCATAGGACAGTGCCATGCCGTGCTGGCGCGGCCACGCGGCGGCGCCAAAAGTCCCGGCGCCGTGCACGAAAACTACCCTCTGCTTGAACATGTCCCAACCCTATTCCACGGCACTGACATCCCCCGGGAACCATCCCAAGTAAGTAGCGCCAAGTGTCGTTATGAACCGTCAAAACGACACTTGGCGCTACTCAGTTGGGGTTGCTACTTGCCCAGGAACTTGTCGAAGCCCTTGGGAAGGTTCAGCTGGGACGGATCGAAGTCGCCGCCCTGCTGGCCGAAGGCAGCACCAGTGGGCAGTGCCTTCGCAGCGTTGGCACGGCGGGCCTCCGCCTCCTTGCGCTCCTGGGCAGCCTTGGCCGGGTTGCCGGACTTTGCCTTCGTCTTCTTGGGCGCGTTCTTGGCGTTCTTCCGTGCACCGCCGCCGGCACCGGGCAGGCCAGGCATCCCGGGCATTCCCGGCATGCCGCCCTGGGCCATCTTCTTCATCATCTTCTGGGCCTGGGCGAAGCGCTCCAGAAGGCCGTTGACCTCGGAAACGTGGACGCCGGAACCGCGGGCAATCCGGGCCCGCCGTGAGCCGTTGATGATCTTCGGCGCGAGCCGCTCGTGCGGCGTCATGGACCGGACGATTGCCTCGACGCGGTCGATCTCGCGCTCGTCGAACTGCTCCAGCTGCTGCCGGATGTTCTGCGCGCCCGGCATCATCATGAGCATCTTCTTCATGGAGCCCATGTTGCGGATCTGCTGCATCTGGGCCAGGAAGTCCTCGAGGGTGAAGTCTTCCTGGTCGGCGAACTTCTTCGCCATCCGGGCGGCTTCATCCTTGTCCCAGGCTTTTTCGGCCTGTTCGATGAGCGTGAGGATGTCGCCCATGTCCAGGATGCGCGAGGCCATCCGGTCCGGGTGGAAGAGTTCGAAATCGTCCAGGCCTTCGCCCGTGGAGGCGAACATGACCGGCTTGCCGGTGACCGAAGCAACCGAAAGCGCGGCACCGCCGCGGGCGTCGCCGTCGAGCTTGGACAGGACGATGCCGGTGAAGTTCACGCCTTCGTCAAAGGCGAGGGCCGTGTTCACGGCGTCCTGGCCGATCATCGAGTCGATCACGAACAGGACTTCGTTGGGCACGATGGCGCGGCGGATCTGGCGCGCCTGTTCCATCATGTCGGCGTCCACGCCCAGGCGGCCGGCCGTGTCAACGATGACGACGTCGTGCAGCTTCTGGCGTGCTTCCTCGACGCCGGCGCGGGCGACGGCAACGGGGTCGCCGGCGGGCTGGTCAAGCTCTGTGGAAGTGGCTCCCGGGTGCGGGGCGAAGACGGGGACGTTGGCCCGCTGGCCAACCACCTGCAGCTGGGTGACGGCGTTGGGGCGCTGCAGGTCGCAGGCCACCAGCATGGGGCTGTGGCCCTGGGCCTTCAGCCACTTGGACAGCTTGCCCGCAAGGGTCGTCTTGCCGGCACCCTGGAGGCCGGCGAGCATGATGACGGTGGGCCCGTTCTTGGCCAGCCGGATCCGCCGGGTTTCGCCGCCGAGGATCTCCACAAGTTCCTCGTTGACGATCTTGACGATCTGCTGGCTGGGGTTCAGTGCAGCCGAGACCTCGGCACCCAGGGCGCGTTCACGGACCCGGCCAGTGAACTCACGCACAACGGGAACGGCAACATCGGCGTCCAGAAGGGCGCGGCGGATCTCCCGGACAGTGGCATCGACGTCGGCCTCGGTGAGCCGGCCTTTACCGCGGAGATTCTTGAAGGTTGCTGTCAACCGGTCAGAGAGTGAATTGAACACGCGACGTGCACTTCTTTCAGTGGATGATCGGGACTCGACTATCTAGGGTATCAAGTCAGGCGCGGTAGGTGGCATGCTGGCAAAATGACGAGCCAAACAACTGTGAAAACCTTGCTCATCCTCGGCGCCTCGGGCGACCTCACCGGCCGGCTCCTCCTGCCGGGCCTGGCGCGGCTTGCGGCGGCAGGCGGTGCGGAGGGCCTCACCCTGGTGGGTGCCGGCTCAGATCCGTGGACGCCGGAACAGTGGCGGGATCGGGTCCAGTCATCGTTCGCTGCTGCAGCCGGGGCAGCAGACGGGCCCGGAAAGGACGCCCTCAAGCTGCTGCAGAAGGAGACGGCGTACCACCAGGTGGATGTCACCGCCAAGGGTGCCCTGGCCGCCCTGCTCGCCGGACTGGAAGGGCCTGTGGCCGTCTACTTTGCGTTGCCGCCCCGGATCAGCCAGCTGGCGTGCGAGACCCTCCAGCCGGAAGAGGTTCCCGAAGGCACGCGCCTGGTCATGGAGAAGCCCTTCGGTTCCAGCGAGGAATCCGCACGTTCCCTGAACCGGACCCTCGCGCGCCTTGTCCCCGAGGACCACATCCACCGCGTGGACCATTTCCTGGGCAAGGCCACCGTCCTGAATATCCTGGGCCTGCGGTTCGCCAACAACTTCCTTGAGCCGGTGTGGAACCGGCAGCACGTGGAAAAGGTGGAGATCTTCTTTGACGAGGACCTGGCCTTGGAAGGCCGCGCCCGCTACTACGACGGCGCCGGTGCCCTCCGGGACATGATCCAGAGCCACCTCCTTCAGGTGATGGCGATCATGGCCATGGAACCTCCGGCCACCATCGGCGAGCGCGATCTCCGCGATGCCGTCTCCACCGTCCTGCGGGCCAGCAGTGTCAGGGCCCCCTTTACCGACTCAACGCGCAGGGCGCGCTACACGGCGGGTTCGGTGGCAGGCAAGGGGGTCCCCGACTACGCCGGGGAGGAGGGCGTGGATCCCGGACGGGGAACGGAAACTCTCGCCGAAATCCAGGTGGGCATCGACAACTGGCGCTGGCATGGTGTCCCCTTCATCCTGCGCTCGGGCAAGGCCCTGGGCGACAAGCGCAAGGAGGCGGTGGTCACCTTCCTTCCGGTGCCCCACCTGCCCAAGGGCTTTACCGGGGTGGACTCCCCCAACCAGCTGCGGATCGGGTTCGGCCCGGACACGCTGGAGTTCGACGTCGACGTCAACGGTCCGGGGAACATCTTCAGCCTGGGCCGGGTCACCCTGGAAGCCGAACTAAGCGCCTCCGACCTCCTGCCCTACGGCGAAGTGCTGGAAGGCGTGCTGACCGGCGACCCGCTGCTGTCCGTCCGCGGCGACACGGCGGAGGACTGCTGGCGGATCGTTGAGCCGGTGCTCCAGGCATGGGAGCGCGGGGACGTCCCGCTTGAAGAGTACGACGCCGGTTCGGCCGGCCCGGCTTCCTGGCCCACCAACCGGCTCAAGGACTGAGCAGTACAAGGACTGACAAGTCCACGGCGGCGGCAGGGGAACCGTTAACGACAACAGGACGGGCGTGAACCTTTCGGTTCCCGCCCGTCCTGTCTTTGTGGTCCGTTCCCGCTGCGGCTTCGGTCGGCTGCCTAGATTGCGGCCACGCCGCGTTCCCCGGTCCGGACCCTTACTGCTTCATGGACGTCCATGGTCCAGACCTTGCCGTCCCCGGCCCTGCCGGTATTGGAGCTGGCAATGATCACGTCCAGGATGTCGTCGGCCTGCTCGTCCGTGGCCAGGACTTCCACCCGGATCTTGGGCAGGAGGTCCACGTTGTATTCGGCTCCACGGTAGACCTCGGTGTAGCCGCGCTGCCGGCCGTATCCACTGGCTGCACTGACGGTCAGGCCCTGGACGCCGTAGGCTTCCAGCCCTTCCCTGACGGTTTCGAGCTTTTCCGGCCTGATGATCGCAGTAATCAGTTTCATGCCCCCACGCTTTCCTTACCTGTTGCTGACTGTGACTTCTCCGCACCGGGTGCTGCCTGGACCGGCTCCAGCGACCCGCCCTGGCCCTTGCCGGTGATCATGTCGTGAAGCGGCTGGAAGCTTCCGCCGTGTCCGCTCAACCCGAACTCGTAGGCAGTCTCGGCGTGCAGGCTGAGGTCCACACCCACCGTTTCCTGTTCCTGCGAGACGCGGAAGCCCATGGTCTTGTGGATGGCCAGCGCAATGATGGCCGTCAGGACAGCGGAGTAGGTGATGGCGACGCCGGCCGCCGCGAGCTGCGCCCAGAGCTGGGCCAGTCCGCCGCCGTAGAAGAGGCCGCCGCCGACACCGTCGGTGGGCAGTGCGATGAAGCCCAGCGCCACGGTGCCGATGATGCCGGAAACCAGGTGGACGCCGACCACGTCCAGCGAGTCATCGAAGCCCCAGCGGAACTTCAGGCCGACTGCCAGGGCCGAGGCCACGCCGGCCACGACGCCCAGGCCAAGCGCTCCGACGGGGCTGACGTTGGCGCAGGCGGGGGTGATGGCGACGAGGCCGGCAACCACGCCGGATGCGGCGCCGAGGGAGGTGGGGTGTCCGTCGCGGATGCGTTCGGTGACCAGCCAGCCGAGCATGGCCGCTGCCGGGGCTGCGAGGGTGTTGATCCAGATCAGGCCGCCCTGTTCCGCAGTGGTGGCTGCACCACCGTTGAAACCGAACCAGCCGAACCAGAGGATGGCCGCGCCGAGCATGACGAACGGGATGTTGTGCGGGCGGTGGTTCGGGTCCTTGCCGAAGCCCTTGCGGTTACCAATGATCAGGACGAGGATGAGCGCGGCCACACCTGCGTTGATATGGACCACGGTGCCGCCAGCGAAGTCGATGGCGGGGCCGAGGGCCTTGCCGATGGCGCCTTCGGGGCCGAAGAGACCGCCGCCCCACACCATGTAGGCCAGCGGGCAGTACACCAGGGTGACCCAGACGGGGACGAAGACGGACCAGGCGCCGAACTTGGCACGGTCGGCGATGGCGCCGCTGATCAATGCCACGGTGATGATGGCGAAGGTGGCGGCGTAGCCCACCTTGATCAGGCCGTCAGGGGTGGTGATGCCCTCAAGGCCGAACGTGGCGAACGGGTTGCCCACGATTTCCAGGAACCCTTCACCGGAGCTCATGGAAGCGCCCCACAGCACCCAGACAACGCCCACCATGCCGATGGAGATGAAGCTCATCATCATCATGTTCAGGGCTGCCTTGGCGCGGGTCATGCCGCCGTAGAAAAATGCCAGACCGGGTGTCATGAACAGCACAAGGGCTGCCGCCACCATGACCCAAACGTGACCTGCGGTAAGTTCCATGGTGCACGTCCTCTCTCATCGAATCTTGCGGAGTACTCCGCCTGCCAACGCCTTTTGCGTCCTGTAAAGAGTCTGTGGGCGGCGTGTTTCGCCCGCGGAGGATTTAGATTGCCGGCCTGTTACAACAACCTCTAGGAAGTAAATGGTGCATATCCGCCTTGTTACGGTTATGTTTCCGCACCCGCGCAGCCACCCGGCTCCCTTTCCTGCAAGGACTCCTGCACCATGACGGCAACACCCCGCGAAAGCGGCGCCACTTCGAGGTTTTTGGCCAGGCTGAGGCCGCAGCGGGAGAAGCTTCCCCGCGACATTAAGGTGATGCTGGCCGCTGCGTTCCTCATTGCCCTTGGATTCGGGCTCGTTGCGCCTGTATTGCCGCAGTTCGCAACAACCTTCGGGGTGGGGAACACCGAGGCTGCGGTCATCGTGGCGATCTTTGCCTTCATGCGCCTCGTGTTTGCGCCCGCCGGCGGCGCCTTGATCGGCAAGCGCGGGGAACGCCCTGTCTATGTCGCGGGGCTGTTGATCGTGGCGTTGTCCACGGCGGCATGCGCCTTCGCGCAGGACTACTGGCAGTTGCTGCTGTTCCGTGGCCTCGGCGGAGCCGGGTCCGTGATGTTCACGGTGGCGTCGATGGCCCTGGTGGTCCGGCTGGCGCCGCCCAAGAGCAGGGGCCGGGTCTCGGGAGCCTACGCGTCCGCTTTCCTGATCGGGAATGTTTGCGGGCCCATTGTCGGCGGGCTGCTGGCGGGGCTTGGCCTGCGGGTCCCGTTCCTTGCCTACGCCGCCGCCCTGCTCGTTGCCGCGTTTGTGGTGCAGACCCAGCTCAGCCACCAACGCCGGGGCGGCGGCGGGACCCAGCACCGTCCGCCCGACATGCACTTTGGCGAAGCCCTGGCGGCCGGAACCTACCGGTCGGCCCTGCTGTCCAGCTTTGCCAACGGTTGGGCCACCTTTGGCGTCCGGATGGCGACCGTGCCGCTGTTCGCCGCGGCCGCCGTCGGGGCAGGCCCGCAGGCGGCCGGGCTGGCGCTTGCCGTGTTTGCTGCCGGGAACGCGGCGGCCTTGACCTTCTCGGGGCGGTTGGCGGACTCCCTGGGACGCAAGCCCATGATGATTTTGGGACTGCTGATGGCAGCTTTCTCAACCGCTGCGATCGGCATGACCTCCGACCTGCCCTGGTTCCTTGCGGCATCGACGCTTGCCGGCGTCGGGTCCGGCCTTTTCGGCCCGGCCCAGCAGGCCGCCGTCGCCGATGTCATCGGCAATGCGCGCTCCGGCGGCAAGGTACTGGCGGTCTACCAGATGACGTCCGACGTCGGCGCGATCGTTGGTCCGGTGGCAGCCGGGCTGCTGGCGGACCGGCTGGGCTTCGGCTGGGCTTTCGCCGTGACCGGCGGCATCATGCTCCTGGCGGCTGCAGGCTGGCTGCCCACCCGCGAAACACTGCGGGCGGCCGGTTCGTAGCCCGGGCGGTCAATACACCGGGCCGGTGGAAACCGGTCAGTTCAGCAGGGCGTCGACAAAGCCCTCGGTATCGAACGGGGCGAGGTCGTCCGCGCCTTCGCCCAGTCCGACGAGTTTGACGGGCACGCCCAGGGTCTTCTGGATGGCGACGACGATGCCTCCCTTGGCGGTTCCGTCCAGCTTGGTCAGGACGATGCCGGTGATGTTGACCACCTCTGAGAAGACCCGGGCCTGGTTCAGGCCGTTCTGGCCGGTGGTGGCATCCAGCACCAGCAGGACCTCGTCCACTTCGGCCAGCTTTTCCACGACCCGCTTGACCTTGCGCAGTTCGTCCATCAGGCCCACCTTGTTCTGCAGGCGCCCGGCGGTGTCGATCATGACGACGTCCACTTCCTGCTCGATGCCGGCCTTTACGGCCTCGTAGGCGACGGAGGCGGGGTCGGCGCCGTCAATGTCGGACTTCACGGTGGGGACGCCGACGCGCTGGCCCCATGTGGCCAGCTGCTCGGCCGCGGCGGCGCGGAACGTGTCCGCGGCGCCCAGCAGGACGTCCTTGTCCTCGGCAACCAGCACGCGGGCCAGCTTGCCCACGGTCGTGGTCTTGCCCACACCGTTCACGCCCACCACCATCATCACGGCGGGCTTGTCGGCGTGCCGCTGGACGTTCAGGCTGCGGTCCATGGCGGGGTCCACGAGCTTGATCAGTTCCTCGCGGAGCATGGCCTTGACGTGTTCGGGGGTCCTGGTGCCCAGCACCTTGACCCGTTCCCGCAGGGCATCCACCAGCTGCATGGTGGGTTCGGTTCCGAGATCCGCCAGCAGGAGAGTTTCCTCCACTTCGTCCCAGACGCTCTCGTCAATCCGGTCGCTGGACAGCAGCGCCAGCAGGCCCTTGCCCATGATGTTGTTGGAGCGGGCCAGCCGTTCACGCAGGCGGATGAGGCGTCCGGCGACAGGCAACGGGGTTTCGACGGGGATGGTTTCGAGCCCGGCAGCGTTATCCGGAACCGTGGTGGTGTCCAGCCCTTCGACGTCCGCGCCCGCCGGGGCCCCGCGTTCAATGGTGCCGGTGCTGTCTGCCACCGCGGTGCTGCCGCCGGAGCGGATCTCCGGGTCGTTGGCATCGCGCGTGCCGGGGTACCGGGTGATGTTCCTCCGCGTCTTGAGCAGGACCGGGATCAGCCCGCCGATGACCACCAGCGCAGCAAGAATGGACAGGACAATGGGAAGGATGTCATTCACTCCCCTAGCTTCTCACAAACGGCTGGCCCGGTTCCGGCGGCCACCGCGCCCCTGACCTGCCCCTACGCGGTGTCCGCCGGCCGGTACGCTCTCCGCTGTTGCTGCACCTCCGCCGCCGCTACACCTCCACGCCCAGGCGCTGGCTGATCACGGTGGAGACGCCATCGCCCCTCATGGTGACCCCGTACAGTGCGTCCGCCACTTCCATGGTCCGCTTCTGGTGGGTGATCACGATGAGCTGGCTGGACTCCCGGAGTTCTTCGAAGATGGTGATCAGCCGGCCGAGGTTGGTATCGTCCAGTGCCGCTTCCACTTCGTCCATGACGTAGAACGGCGAGGGCCGCGCCTTGAAGATGGCCACCAGCAGCGCCACTGCGGTCAGGGACCGCTCGCCGCCGGAGAGCAGGGACAGCCGTTTGATCTTCTTGCCCGCAGGACGGGCCTCCACCTCGATGCCTGTGGTGAGCATGTCCCCAGGGTCGGTGAGGACCAGGCGGCCTTCACCGCCGGGAAAGAGCCGCTCGAAAACCCGGACGAACTGGGCCTGCGTGTCCTCGAACGCTTCGGTGAAGACGCGCTGGACCCGGTCGTCCACTTCCTTGATGATGTCCAGCAGGTCCCGGCGGCTGGCCTTCAGGTCCTCAAGCTGGGTGCTGAGGAACTGGTGCCGCTCCTCCAGCGCCGCGAATTCCTCCAGCGCCAGGGGGTTGACCTTGCCCAGGCTGGCGAGGTCGCGTTCGGCCTTGCGCAGCCGCTTTTCCTGCTCCTGCCGGACGTAGGGTTTCCCTTCCCGGATCTCTTCCCCGCCTGCGTCAACGGGAGCGCGCAGTGCTGCCCACTTGTCGCCCGTCTCTTCCGCGGGTACGGGTACCGGGACCTGCGGCCCGAACTCTGCCACCAGGGCCTCGGGGGTGATGCCCAGTTCGTCCACAGACCTGGACTCCACCGCCTCGATCCTGGCCCGTTGCTGGGCCCGGGCCAGCTCGTCACGGTGCACGTTGTCGGTGAGGTCTGCCAGTTCGCGGGCCAGGGCGTCATTCGCTTCCCGGATGTCCCGCAGCCCACGGTCACGCTGTTCGCGGTTTTCCTCGGCCAGGTCCCGTTCGTGCCGGGCGAGGTCCACGGAGATGTCCGCATAGCGCAGTGCCAGTTCCACGGCTGCGGAAACCGCGGACGCGCGCCTGGCCTGGAGGCGGCGGCGCCGGGCGCGCTGGGCTGCTTCCTCCCGGGCGCGGCGTTCGGTGGCGGCGGCGCGTTCCAGGGATGCCACCCTGTTGCGGGTGGCCGCGAGCTGCTCTTCGGCACTGCGCAGGGACAACCTGGCCTCCACCTCGGCTGCGCGGGCGGCGGATGCGGCATTGGCCAGGGCGTCCCGCCGTTCGGTGGAGGGCTCCGCTTCAACCGGAGCGTCCTGGGCAGCGGCCAGCCGGGCGGTGACGGCAGCGAGCGCTTCCTCCTCCGCGGCCACGTTCTCCTCCGCACGTGCCAGGGACGCTGCCAGGCGCTCACTCTCGCCGACGGCGCTGCGCAGGACCGAGTTGAGGTGGCCCAGGCGTTCAGCCACGGCGGCCAGGCGGGCATCGGATTCGTGCAGTCTTTCCAGGGCAGCGTCCGCCGCCTCCTGCGCTTCGGCGCGCCGGGCCTCGGCGGCGGCCAGGGCGAACCTGTTCCGCTCCAGGTCCGCGGTGACTGCCGAAAGGCCCCGGCCGGCGTCGTCCACTGCCGCCTGCACCTCGAGGAGGGACGGCGCCTTGGCAGAACCGCCGGCAACGGATAAGGCGGTGAACACGTCCCCCTCGCGGGTGACGGCCGTGAGCCCGGGCAGGGAGGAAACGAGCGCGGCGGCCGCGTCGATGCCGGTGACGACGGCGGTTCCGGCCAGCAGGTGCCGGACCAGCGGGACGTGAGCCGCAGGTCCGGCCACCAGGTGGGCGGCCCAGCGCGCGTCCCCGGGCAGTGTCACGTTCTGGCCTTCCCCGCCCAGGTCTGCCGTCGCCGAGGCGAGGAGCAGCGAAGCCCGCCCCGCGTCGTCGTCCTTGAGTACCTGCAGGACTGCGGCCGCAGTGGCCGCGTCCTGGACGAGGACTGCGTCGGATGCTTCCCCCAGGGCGGCCGCGATCGCGGCCTCGTACCCGCCCTCCACAGTGATCCCGGCCGCCAGGCCTTCCAGCACTCCCGGCAGCCCTGACTCCAGCACGTGCCTGGCGCCGTCCTTGCGGTCCAGGCCGAGCTTGAGCGCGTCCAGCCGGGCGGCGAGGGCGTCCCGCTTGCGGACTCCTTCATTGACGGCGGCCTTGAGGTCTGCGATGTCTTGAAGGACCGCATCCAGCGCCTCACTGGCAGCCTCGTAGTCTGCGTCGAGGGATTCCTCCCCTTCCTCCACGCCGGCCACCTGGTTTTCCAGGGCCGTGAACTCGGCCTGGGCGCGGGCACGCCGTTCCGTGCCGGCGGTAAGGGACTCCCGCAGCCGGCCCAGTTCCGCCTGCGCGGACTCCACCCGGGACCTGGCCGCCGCTACTTGTCCGGCCAACCGGGCCAGGCCCTCCCGCCGGTCCGCTGCGGCCCGGAGCTGGGCTGTGAGGCGCCGGTCCTCGGCCAGGGCGGCCTGCTCCGCTTCAGCCTTGGCAGCGCTGGCCGCGTCCAGGGCGGCGCGCCTGGCATGGATGTCCTGTTCCAGCTCGGCCAGCTCCTGCCGCACCCGAGCTGCCTGGCGTTCGAGCTGTTCGGGATCCCGGCCGGAAGCCGGCGCGGCGTCTTCGGAGCCCAGCAGGCGGCTCCGTTCGGTGGCCAGCGAACCGAGCGACCGGAGCCGTTCCCGTGCAGTGGAGAGCCGGTACCAGGTGTCCCGCGCCGCGTTGAGGCGGGGCGTGGCTTCGGCCGCCAGCTGCTCCAGCGCTGCCTGCTGCCTGCGCCCGGCCTCGAGTTCCTGCTCGACGGCGGTGCGCCGGGTTTTGAGCGCGGCCTCGTCCGCCACGTCCTGCTCCAGCGCCTGCTGCAGCTGGACGAGGTCATCGGCGAGCAGACGGGCCCGGGCGTCCCGGACGTCGAACTGGACGCGCTGGGCCCGGCGGGCCACTTCCGCCTGTTTGCCAAGGGGGGTCAGCTGGCGGCGGATTTCGCCGGTGAGGTCGGTAAGGCGCTGGAGGTTGGCCTGCATGGCCTCCAGCTTCCGGACCGTCCGTTCCTTGCGCCGGCGGTGCTTGAGGATCCCTGCCGCCTCTTCGATGAAGCCCCGGCGGTCCTCGGGGGTGGCGTGCAGCACGCGGTCCAGCTGGCCCTGGCCCACGATGACATGCATTTCCCGGCCCAGCCCGGAGTCGGAGAGGAGTTCCTGGATATCAAGCAGCCGGCAGGCCGCACCGTTGATGGCATATTCGGAGCCGCCCGTCCGGAAGAGTGTCCGGGAAATGGTCACTTCGCTGTATTCGATGGGGAGCGCGCCGTCGGTGTTGTCGATGGTCAGCGAAACGTGGGCGCGTCCCAGAGGCGGGCGTCCGGAGGTCCCGGCAAAAATGACGTCCTCCATTTTGCCGCCGCGGAGGGTCTTGGCTCCCTGTTCTCCCATGACCCAGGCCAGGGCGTCCACCACGTTGGACTTGCCGGATCCGTTGGGACCCACCACGGCGGTGACGCCGGGTTCGAAGTCGAAGGTGGTGGCAGAGGCAAAGGACTTGAACCCCCGGACGGTGAGGCTTTTGAGGTGCAAGGCTTTTCTGGTCTCCTGGAGCGGGTGGGGCACTTTGCTGGAACCGGCTCACTCCAATCTACTGCGCAGGACCGACATTTCCCGGCAGCAGCACAGGGAAGCCGGGGCAGGCGCCACGGCTCAATATGCCAGTTCCGGCCCGGCAAAGGCATAGTTAAGCTCTTGAGCCTGCGTATATGTGGGTACAGTCACCGCATGAATGCGCCACGGAAACGAAGAGGGGCTTGAATTGGCCGGTAATGCAACCTTCCGCCACAGCAACACCGCGCTGCTCTCGGTGAGCAGCGTCGAGGCTCCGAGGATTGTGAGCTCCACGGACTTCGACCGCCACCTGGCGTCCACCCTGAAGCGGCTGAAGTTTCCGCCACGGCTGCTGGAGCGCGTCGCGGGCATCACGCACCGCCGCTGGTGGGCCCCCGGAACATCGTTCGACGACGCCGCGGTGGAAGCCGGCGCCAAGGCCCTGGCCGAGGCCGGCATCGAAGCCTCCGATGTCGGCCTGCTGATCAACACCTCGGTCACGCGGCGCAACCTCGAACCGTCCGTGGCGGTGAAGATCCACCACGGCCTCAGCCTGCCGTCGTCGGCCATGAACTTCGACCTTGCCAACGCCTGCCTCGGGTTCGTCAACGCCCTGACCCTGGCAGCGAACATGATCGACTCCGGACAGATCAAGTACGCCGTCGTCGTCAACGGCGAGGACGCCCAGCTGACGCAGGAAGCCACCCTCGCCCGGCTGCAGCGGCCGGAAACCACCCGCGACGACTTCAACCGCGAGTTTGCCACGCTGACGCTGGGGTCCGGGGCTGCCGCGGCCGTCCTGGGACCGGCCGATGAGCATCCCGGTGCGCACCGGGTGGTGGGCGGCGTGATGCGAGCCGGCACCGAGCACCACGAACTGTGCGTTGGCGGCATCGACGGCATGAACACCGACACCAAAGGACTGCTCGACGGCGGCCTCCAGCTTGTGGTCGACGCGTGGCACGAAGCGCAGCCCGAGTGGGACTGGGCGGCCATGGACTGCTACGTCACGCACCAGGTCAGCAACGCCTACACCCAGGCCATCATCGACGCGATCGACCTCGATCCCGACAAGGTGCCCATCACGTTCCCGCACTGGGGCAATGTCGGGCCTGCGTCGCTGCCCATGACGCTGGCGGCTGAGGCCCAGTCCCTGGCAGCCGGGGACCGCGTCCTGTGCATGGGCGTGGGGTCCGGCCTGAACACCGCAATGCTGGAAATCGTTTGGTGATCGCGGACTGGCCGGGCGTGGACGCCCGATGGTCGCGTGAAATCGATGTCCCCTCCACAGCTGGCGTCGACGCACCGGGCACTGTCCGCCGCTGGCACCTGCTGGACAATGGCGGAGAACTTCTCCGCCGCGGCCTGGCTCCCGCCGGAACCCTGCTGTGCGTGCACGGCAACCCCACCTGGTCCTACCTGTGGCGAAGCCTGCTGGCCGCCGGATCCGACCCCGCGCATCCGTGGCGGGTGGTGGCGGTGGACCAACTGGACATGGGGTTCTCGGAGCGCACGGGCACCTTCCGCCGGCTGGCTGACAGGATCCAGGACCTGGGCGACCTGACGGACGCGCTGGGCCTGGAAGGACCGGTCGTCTCAGTTGGCCACGACTGGGGCGGGGTGGTCAGCCTGGGCTGGGCGCTGGCCCATCGACACCGGCTGGCCGGCGTGGTGCTGACCAACACGGCCGTGCACCAGCCCGCAGGCTCATCCATTCCCCCGGCTTTGCGCCTGGCCCTGCACCCTGCCGTCCACAAGTGGGGAACCACTACCTCCGACGCGTTCCTGCGGGTGACGCATTCGCTGGCGCATCCCTCGTTGCCGGCGGATGTCCGCCACGCATACATGGCCCCCTACCGCGGAGCCCCACGGCGTGTGGGGGTGGGCAACTTTGTTGCCGACATTCCCGTTGACGCTTCGCACCCCAGCTTTGCCGCGCTCAGCGGCGTCGCGGAAGGCCTGCGCAGGCTGGATGTCCCTGCCCTGATGCTGTGGGGTCCGCGCGATCCGATCTTTTCCGACCGCTACCTGAAGGACCTCATTACCCGCCTCCCGCATGCCGACGTGCACCGGTACGAGGGTGCGGGACACCTGCTCACGGAAGACCGTAATATCGCCCCGGCCGTTTTCGACTGGCTCGCCGGGCGCGTCACAGGCGGCGGCAACGCTTCTTCCGCGGTTGGGCCCGGCGCTGCGCAGCAACCGGCCCGCGAGGGTTTCCGGCCTCTATGGGCGCCCCTCGCCGAACTGGCCGCAGGACCGGCCGGAGGCGTCCAGGCCGTCGTCGAAATGGAAGCCGACGGCACCGTTGCCCGCTCGCTCACATGGCAGCAGCTGGACTCGGCGGTGACCCGCCTCGCCGCCGGCCTGCATGGGGCAGGCGTCAGGGCCGGCAACCGGGTGAGCCTTATGGTCCCGCCAGGAGTCGACCTGACCGTAGCCCTGTACGCCTGCCTGCGGCTGGGAGCCGTGGTGGTCGTGGCCGATGCCGGCCTGGGTACCCGGGGGCTGAGCCGGGCAGTCAAGGGGGCCACCCCTGATTTCCTGATTGGCATCGACAGGGCTTTGGCCGCTGCCCGCGCCCTGGGATGGGCGGCCCGGCTCATCAGCGTCCGCGACCTGCCGGCCGCCCGCCGCAGCGTCCTCGGGGTGGAAACCTCCCTCGCCGCCCTGGCCAACGCTGGTTCCAGGCCCTCCGCGGGGCAAGACGACGGCCCCGCGTTACAGTTTCCGGACCCGGACTCCCCCGCCGCCGTGCTCTTCACCTCCGGCTCCACGGGTCCTGCCAAGGGCGTGCTGTACACGCACCGGCAGCTCGCCGCGATGCGGGACACCGTGGCCGAGACCTTCGGGATCCATCCGGGCCATCGGCTGGTGGCGGGCTTTGCGCCCTTCGCCTTGCTGGGGCCGGCACTGGGAACCGTGTCCGTGACGCCGGCAATGGACGTCACCGCGCCCCGTACCCTCACGGCACGTGCCCTCGCAGACGCCGCCGCCGCCGTCGATGCCACAGTGGTCTTCGCGTCCCCGGCTGCGCTGCGCAATGTCGTCGCCACCAGTGCCGGCCTCAGCGCAGAGGGTACCGCGGCCCTGAAACGCGTTGAGCTGCTGCTCTCCGCCGGCGCTCCCGTTCCGGAACCGCTCCTGGCAGAGGTGCAGCAGCTGCTGCCGGGCGCCTCCCTGCACACCCCCTACGGGATGACTGAGGCGCTGCCCGTCACCGACATCAGCCTCGAACAGATCCGGGCCGCCGCCGTCGACGCCTCGTCCGGAACAAAACCCGGGGCAGGCAACGGTGTCTGCGTGGGCCGGCCCGTCCATGGTTCCCGCGTCGCCGTCATTCCCCTGGCGGCGGACGGCACCGCCCCAGGTTCCACGCCCGTCACGGAGGCCGGGATCACGGGCGAAATCCTGGTCAGCGCTCCCCACGTCAAGGAACGGTACGACCGGCTCTGGTTGACGGAGGAAGCCAGCGCCGGTGTGGCCGGATGGCACCGCACCGGCGACGTGGGCCACTTCGACGCCGATGGCCGGCTGTGGGTGGAAGGCCGCCTCGCGCACGTCGTCACCGCGCCTGGAGCAGTGGTGACTCCGGTGGGCGCCGAACAGGCCATAGAACTCCTGGACGGTATCCGGATGGCGGCAATTGTTGGCGTTGGACCAGCGGGGACGCAGGCAGTGACGGCCGTCGTTGAGACCGTCCCGCCCGTCCGCAAAGCCGGCCCTGCCGGCATGGAACTGGCCGGAGAGGTCCGGGATGCAGCCCATACGGCAGGTGTTTCCGTAGCCGCTGTCCTGGTTGTCCCCGCGCTGCCCACCGACATCCGGCACAACGCGAAGATCGATCGGACGCGCCTTTCACGATGGGCTTCCGCCGTACTGGCCGGCGGCCGCCCGGGTACGCCATGAAAGTCCTCGTCACCGGTGCCAGCGGGCTGCTAGGCCGGGAAGTCGCGGCACAGCTGGTGCGCCGCGGCCATGATGTCGCCACGTTCCAGCGGCGTCCCTCAGGGGTCGACGGCGTGACGGACCATTGCGGATCCCTCACCGAGGATGCGGCAGTCAGCGATGCCGTCCGGGGTGCGGAAGCAGTCATCCACCTGGCAGCCAAGGTCTCTTTCACCGGCCGTCCCGCCGAGTTTGACGAGGTGAACGTCCGGGGCACCCGCCGCCTTCTCCTCGCCGGCCGGGGGGCAGGGGTGCGGGACCTGGTCTTCGTTTCCTCCCCGTCAGTGGCCAACTCCGGCGCCGCCATCGCAGGCCTGGGTGCGGAGCCCGCGGACCCGGAGCATGCCCACGGTGACTACTCACGCACCAAGGCCCAGGCGGAACTGCTGGCCCTTGCCGCGGATGCCCCGGACTTCCGCGTTGCTGCCGTGCGCCCGCACGTGGTCTGGGGGCCCGGAGACACCCAACTGGTGGAGCGGGTGCTGGCACGGGCGGCCCGGCGGCGGCTGCCGTTGCTGGATGCGGGCGCTGCCCTGATCGATACTACCTACGTGGACAACGCGGCGGCAGCGATCGTTGCCGCGCTGGAGCGGATCAGCCACATCCATGGCCGGGCGCTGGTTGTCACCAACGGGGAGCCACGGCCGGTGGGCGAACTGATTGCCGGCATCTGCGCCGCCGGTGGCGTACCCGCCCCGTCATGGTCCGTGCCGGGGCGGCTCGCGCGGATTGCCGGTTCCGTGGTGGAAAGGGTGTGGCTGGGGCTTGGAAAGCAGGACGAACCGCCGATGACAAAGTTCCTCGCGGAGCAGCTGTCCACGGCGCACTGGTTCGACCAGCGCGAGACCCGGGAACTCCTCGACTGGGCCCCGGCTGTATCGATCGACGAAGGGCTGGAACGGCTGGCCGCGCACTACGGCTCCCGCTGAACCGGCCGGCTCCCGGGGGCTGGGCGATTGGGCTGGGCGGTTGGGCTGGTCAGTCGTCGTTACCAGCGGCCGTTGCGTGGCCGGGGCTGGCAAACGGGGCAAGTGTGGGACGAACGGTTCATAAACTGCTCCCGGCGGATGATCGCCTGGATGCCTGCTTCCGCGCACCTCTTGCACGGCTCACCCTGGCGGCCGTACGCGTTGAGGGACCGGTCGAAGTAGCCTGACGCGCCGTTGACGTTGACGTACAGGGAGTCGAAGCTGGTTCCTCCTGCTGCGAGGGCATCGAGCATTACCTCCCGGGCGCTGTCGAGGACGCGCTGGGCCTCGCCGCGGCGAAGGGTGTCGGTGGGCCGGGCATAATGCAGCCTGGCACGCCACAGGGCTTCGTCGGCGTAGATGTTGCCGATTCCGGAGACCAGGCCCTGGTCCAGCAGTGCCCGCTTCAGGCCCGTCCTGCGTTTCCGAAGCCGCTGGTAGAAGAGGTCGAAAGAGAAGGCAGGGTCCAAGGGATCCCGGGCGATGTGGGCCGCTTCCTCTGCAATGAGCGGAAGGGGGGATTCCGCGAGGCCGCCCGGTCCGCCGTCGTCCGTGGGTACCAGCGCGGTGACAAAGAGGCCGCCGAAAATCCGCTGGTCCACGAACCGCAGCTGGTCCGGCATGCCGTCCCGTGGGCTAAGCCGGAACCGGACCTTGAGGTGCTTTTCATCGGGAACACCGGCGCCCTGCATCAGCAGCTGCCCGCTCATGCCCAGATGCGCCATCAGCGCCACCTCTGGCACGCGGGCACTTTCCGGGCTGTCCGGCAGCGCAGGGGCGTTGCTGTCCAGCAGCGGCATCCAGAGGAACTTGCCACGGCGCACGACGTCGGACACCGTGGCGCCTTCGAGGTTGCCGATGAAGTCCCCGGTCCCAAGGGCGTGGCGCCGGATGGAGCGGGGATCGATGACCTCCACAGCGCGGATGGTCCTGCCGCGCACCCAGTTCACCAGGCCGCGGCGCACCACTTCGACCTCGGGCAGCTCAGGCACGGAGGGCTACTTGGCGGCTGCGGAGCCTGCGGAAGGGCTGGGTGCGGCCTGTGCCCCGGCTCCGGAGAGTACCCGCCAGGCGTCTGCTGCGGCTTCCTGTTCGGCTTCCTTCTTGGAATGGCCGGAGCCCTTGCCGTAGGCCGTGCCGCCAATGTTCAGCACCGCCGTGAAGGTGCGTGCGTGGTCCGGGCCGGAGCCGTCCACTGCGTAGTGGATGCTGCCCAGCTGCCGGCTGGCTGCGAGCTCCTGGATGCTGGTCTTCCAGTCGGTGCCGGCACCCAGGACGGCGGCGTCCTTCAGCAAGGGACCGATCAGCCGCATGACCAGCTGGCGCGCGGTCTCGATGTCGTTGGAGACGTAGGTAGCCCCGATCAGGGCCTCCATGGTGTCCGCGAGGATGGAGGCCTTGTTTTTGCCGTGGGTGAGCTTTTCGCCCTGCCCCAGGTAGATGTACTCACCGATGCCCAGGCTGCGGCCGATGCCGGCCAGGGCCCGGGTACTGACGACGGCGGACCGGCGCTTGGCGAGTTCGCCTTCGGGCAGCTCCGGGTTGTCCCGGTAGAGGGCGTCGGTGACGGAGAAACCCAAAATGGAGTCGCCCAGGAACTCGAGCCGCTCGTTAGTGGGTATGCCGCCGTTCTCGTACGCGTAGGAACGGTGGGTAAGCGCAAGACGAAGCGTCCCGGCGTCAATAGTGACACCGAGACGCTTCAGAAGCTCTTCAGTTGAAGACATCAGTCAGCCTGTTGGGCCGATTAGACGTCAGCGACCTTGCGGCCCTTGTACTCAAGGAACAGCGCGGTGCCAGCAGAGTCGGTAACGACCTTTGCCTGGTGCGGCAGGCTGTAGGTGACCTGACCGTTCTCAACGGTCTTCACCAGGTGGGGGGCGGTCGCCTTCCACTGCGAGCGGCGGGCGCGGGTATTCGAGCGAGACATTTTCCGCTTGGGAACAGCCACGGCTAACTCATTTCTCTCTAGACAAACACGTACAAATCAATTTTGCCGGTCAGGCTTAGCCATATCAGCTAGGGCAGCCCAGCGAGGATCCAGGACCTCGTGGTGGTGCCCCGGCTCGTCTTCCAGGCGAACTCCGCATTCGGAGCAAAGGCCCTGGCAGTCTTCCCGGCACACCGGCTGGAACGGCAGATTGGTGACAACCGCGTCCCGCAACACCGGTTCAAGATCGATTACATCGTGCTCGACTCGACGTTGCTCTTCATCTTCTTCTCCATCCGAAAGCTGGACGCCCTCGTAGAAGAAAAGTTCTTGCACATTGACCTCGAGGTCATACGCAAGGGGATCCAGGCATCGGCCGCACTCGCCAGTAACTTCGGCAACTACGGTTCCTGATACCAGAATTCCTTCGTGTACGGCCTCCAGCCTCAGGTCCAGCTCGACATCCGAGCCTTCCTGAACACCAATGAGCGCCACACCAAGATCACCCGGTGCGGGTACATGTTCCGTCAGTGTCCGCATGCTTCCCGGGCTGCGCCCGAGGTCCTTGACGTCGAACGCCAGGGGCGAACCAGCATCTCTGTTAATGAGAACTCCTGTTGAACATATGACCGACGTACCATCTTAGCCTGAAGAGCCGCAGTGACTCAAACCGGCAGGAGGCAGCGCCGAAGTACCGATCCAGCCTACCGCTTTGGCTGCTGATCCGGCGAAGGCTCGCCGGAAACCATACGGCGGTGCACCGACCGGGGCACATAATCCGACACACTGCCGCCCAGGACCGACACCTCTTTGATCAGGGTGGAGGACAGATGGACATAGCTGGCCTCGGCCGGGAGGAAGACCGTCTCCACCCCGCTCAGCTGCCGGTTCATGGTGGCCATGGGGAGCTCGTAGTCAAAGTCCGACGAGGACCGGAGACCCTTGACGATGGCCGACACGCCCCGCTGGCGGCAATACTCCGCCAGGAGCCCCTCACCCACCGGCTCCACCACGATGCCCTTGAGCAGCGCCAGGGTTTCGCGCGCCATTTCCAGCCGCTCTTCCAGGCTGAACATGTACTTCTTGGCGTAGTTGGTGGAGATGGCCACGATGACCTCGTCGAAAAGACCGGCAGCCCGTGCGATGACTTCGAGATGGCCGTTATGGATGGGGTCGAAGGATCCGGGGCACACAGCGCGTCTCATGCTCCGAACCTACCCCATGGAAAGGCCGGGATACCATGACTGGATGCATCCACCACGGGAACTTTCCACCCCCCTGGCACCTGCGCCCTGGCAGCGCACAGCGCTCGGAGCCAACCTCCTGGCACCCGATGGCAGGCTGGGTGTCACCATCTTCGAAGAGATGACCACCCTGGCCGTCCAGACCGGAGCCATCAACCTGGGACAAGGCTTCCCCGATGAGGACGGGCCGGCTGAAATCCGGGAGGCAGCCCGGGCAGCCATCGCAGCTGGAGCCAACCAGTACGCGCCCGGCAAGGGCCTCCCCGAACTCCGCGAGGCGGTGGCCGTACACCAGGAACGCTTCTACGGGCTGGCGCCGGACCCGGCAACCGAGGTCATCATCACCACCGGGGCCACCGAAGGCATCGCCGCCTCCCTCCTGGCCTTCGCCGGGCCGGGCGATGAGGTCCTGACGTTCGAGCCTTTCTATGACTCCTACGGGGCGATCATCGGACTTTCCGGCGCCTCCCATGTGACCGTGCCGCTGGTTGCCCCGGACTTCATGCCGGACCTGGCGGCGTTGGATGCTGCCTTCAATGAGCGGACCCGCGTTGTCCTGCTGAACAATCCGCACAACCCCACCGGCGCCGTTTTTCCGCCGGCCGTCCTGCAGCGTGTGGTGGAGCTTGCGGAAAAGCACGGCAGCATCATCATCACTGATGAGGTGTACGAGCACCTCACCTTCGGCGTCGCCCACACCCCCGTCGCCACCTTTCCGGGCGCCGCTGCCCGCACCATCACCATTTCCTCTGCCGGAAAGACGTTTTCACTGACCGGCTGGAAGATCGGCTGGCTGAGCGGGCCGGAAGAGCTGGTCTCCGCCGTCCGCACGGTAAAGCAGTTCCTTACCTACAGCTCAGGCACTCCTTTCCAGGCGGCGATCGCCGCAGGCCTGGCCCTGCCGGACGATTTCTACACGGGCATCGCCGCCGCCCTTGAGAAGAAACGGGACATCCTCAGCGCCGGGCTCCGGGCGGCCGGCTTCGACGTTTTCACCCCGCAGGGAACCTACTTCGTGAATGTGGACACGGCTCCGCTGGGCATCACCGACGCCCTGGACCTCGCCCGCCGCCTGCCGGCACTGGTGGGGGTCGCGGCCATTCCCGTTCCGGTCTTCTGCCACGCGGAAGGGGCGGAACGGATGCGGACCCTGCTCCGGTTTGCCTTCTGCAAGAAGACAGAAGTGCTGGAGGAGGCTGCGGGCCGGCTGGCCACCCTGGGCGGCAGGCTCTGATGTCCGGCGGCAGCGGCGGGCCTGCCAGCCGTTTCCTTCGGACCACCGGCCGGCACGCCACCATCGAAGCCGATGCGTTTACTGATGGCGGCTATGTGCTCAGCATTGGCGGAGCCGAACAGTCCCACGTCAACCTCGACCGGCCGCAGGACATCTTTTACGAATACCTCCGCAGGATCGGACACCTGGTGGATCTGGCCGCCCCTCCCGGCGAGCCGATCAATGCCCTCCACCTGGGGGCAGGCGCCCTGACACTTGCACGGTACATCCAGGCCACCCGCCCCGGCTCAGCGCAGTACGCGGTTGAGCTGGAACGCGAGCTGCTGGACTTTGTCCTTCGGCACCTTCCCATGCCTGAGGGAACGGATCTAACCAGCATCATCGGCGACGCCCGCCAAGCGCTCGGTGCGCTCGAGCCCGGCCTCACGTTCGACGTCGTGATCCTGGACATCTTTTCCGGCCCGGAAGCGCCGGCCCACATCGCCACGGGCGGCTTCTACCGCGAGGCCAGGGAACGTTTGAGCCCCACCGGCCTGCTGATCGTCAATGTCGGCGACGAAGCAGCCCTCACACTGGTCAGGAGCCAGGTGGCGGCGATGCGTGAGGCCATGCCGGATGTGGCTGCCTTTGCGGAAGCAGGCATGTTCGAGGGCAGGTACCCGGGCAACATCATCCTGGCCGGGACGCAGCACCCCTGGCCGGAATCCTGGACAGCTGAACTGACCGCCCGCGGCCCGCACCCTGCACGTGTCCTGGCGGGAGTGGACCTGGACCCCTTCTCGGGCTAGGCCCCCTGGGTATCAGGCCCGGCAGTTTCAGGCCCGGCAGCGTCCGCCAGGTCATCCGCAGCGATGGCGTCGGGCACGGACGGCTCAGCGAACCACAACCGGGTCTCCCCGTACTTCTTCTCGGCGAACCTCGTCATTCCGTCCGGCCATTCCGGTTCCGGGGAGCGCGAGGAGCGTTCCACCACCACAACGGCGCCCGTGACCAGGTGCGGGGCAAGCTTCTGCAGGGCTGCTGCCAGCGCGGCATCCTCCAACGGATAGGGCGGATCCAGGAACACCAGGTCCCAAACAGCGGATTCCGGGGCCCGGTCCAGGAAAGGCTCCACCTTGGAGCGGTGAACCGTCACGGTCTTGCGGCCCAGCACTCCATTGATGAGGTCCGCGTTGCGCTGGCACACGGCGCTGGCCTTGGCATCTGACTCCACCAGGTCCACCGACCGCGCTCCCCTGCTGGCGCTTTCCACCCCCAAGGAACCGGAACCCGCATAAAGATCCAGCACCCGGACGCCCGCAATCACCTCAAAAGCATCAAGGCGGGAGAAGAGCGCTTCCTTCACCCGGTCCGTCGTGGGCCTGGTAAGCGACCCCGGAACGGCCGCAAGCGGCGTGCCGCCGGCAGCACCGGAAATGATCCGGGTCACCGCGTACACCGCAATCCGGCGGCGCCCGCTGCGTTTGTGCCCGCTGCGCTTCTGTTGCTAACCGCGTTCAAGGAACGCCTCCTTCTCAGGGTTGAGGTATTTCTCGATGGCATCGGCGAGTTCCGGGCAGCCGGCCAGTGACGGGTCGCCGGCAACGATTGCCTGGGCGTCTTCCCTGGCCCGGGCGATCACGTCTTCGTGTTCGAGGACCCGCAGCAGTTTCAATGTCGACCGCCCGCCGGACTGGGACGCGCCCAGGATGTCGCCCTCGCGCCGCAGCTTGAGGTCCTCCTGGGAGAGGACGAAACCGTCGGTGGTGGCGGCCACGGCATCCAGGCGCCGCCGGCTTGGGTGCCCGGGTTCCAGGGCGGTGACCAGCAGGCAGGTTCCCGGCAGGCCACCGCGGCCCACGCGGCCGCGGAGCTGGTGCAACTGGGATATACCGAACCTGTCGGCGTCGAGGATGACCATCAGGGTGGCGTTGTGGACGTCCACCCCCACCTCGATCACGGTGGTGGAGACGAGCAGCTTAATACGGTTGGCAGTGAACCCGGCCATGGTCCCAGTCTTCAGGTCCGGGTCCTGGCGCCCATGCAGGGGAGCCAGCGGAACCCCTGCGAGCGAGGGTTCGGAGAGCAGATGGTCCACGACGGCGGTGACCGACGCGAGCTCCCGCGTCTCCTCCCCTTCCACGCCGGGAGGCGCGGCCTCCCCCGGGCTGAAGTCGCCGTCGTCGTCTGTTCCGATCTTGGGACAGACCACGTACACCTGGTGGCCGGCGTCGATCTCCTCCCTGGCCCGTGCCCAGATCCGTCCCGCCCAGGCGGGATTCTCCGCAAGGCCGACGAGGTGGGTGGTGATCGGGGCCCGGCCCTTTGGCAGTTCATCGAGGGTGGAGGTCTCAAGGTCGCCGAACACGGTCATCGCCACGGTGCGGGGAATGGGCGTGGCGGTCATGACCAGCAGGTGCGGCGGCTTCCGTGCCTTGGCCCGCAGGGCATCGCGCTGTTCAACGCCGAAGCGGTGCTGCTCGTCCACCACGATCAGGCCGAGGTCGTAGAACGCCACGTTGTCGCTGAGCAGGGCATGGGTGCCGATGATGATTCCTGCGGTGCCCGAGGCGGCGTCCAGCATGGCTTGTTTCCGTGCCGCCGTCGGCATGGACCCTGTCAGCAGCGTGACCTGCACGGAAGGGCCGTCGCCCCCGCCCAGGAGTCCGTCGCTGGAAAGCACTCCCAGGGTGCGGCGGATGGAGTCGTAATGCTGGGCGGCGAGCACTTCGGTGGGCGCCAGCAGCGCAGCCTGCCCGCCGGCGTCGATGACCTGCAGCATTGCCCGCAGCGCCACCACGGTCTTCCCGGAGCCCACCTCACCCTGCAGCAGCCGGTTCATGGGGGCAGGCTGCGCCAGTTCCGCGGCGAGGGTCTTGCCGACGGCGGCCTGGCCGGCCGTGAGCGTGAAGGGCAGGTTGTGGTCGAAGGCAGCCAGGATACCGTCACTGACCGGGCGCCGGGCGGTGGCTTCCTCGGCGGCGAGCTGGGCCCGCCGCCTGGCCAGCGCGGACTGCAGCACCAGGGCTTCCTGGTACCGGAACCGGTCCCGTGCGCGTTTCCAGTCAGAGGCTGTTTGGGGCGCATGGATGAGCCGGTAGGCATCCGCCACGGGCAGGAAGGCTTCCCTCGAAGCGACCGCGGCCGGAAGCGGGTCCGGCAGGGAGGCCAGGTCCGCGGTTTCGAGCAAAGTGTTGACGACCTTCTGGATCCTCCAGCTGGGGAGCTTCGCTGTAGCCGGATAGACCGGGATGGGCATCGCGGCGAGTTTCTCCGGATCACCGCTGCCCTGGACGAAGGGGTCATCGTCAAGGAGCTGGAAGTCCGGGTTGGTGAGGCCCAGCTGGCCTTTGAAGCTGGTGACCTTTCCTGAAAACAGGGCCCGCCGTCCCTGCAGGAGTTCGGCTTTTGCCTTGTAGCCGTTGAAGAAGCTGATCTTGAGGGTCCCCGGCACTTTGCCGCGGTAGTCCGTGCCTCCCACCAGCCGGAGCCCCTGCTGCCCGTCGTCGTCGGAAACGATGACGTCGGTGATGGTCCCGCGCCGGGCCTGCATGTGCCGGGTACTGCTGGACAGCACCCGCGCGATGAGGGTGACTTCCTCATTGAGCGGCAGCTCACTGATGGGGGTTAACTCGCCCCGCATCAGGTAGCGGCGGGGAAAGTAATTAAGGAGGTCCTCGACGGTAGTGATGCCGAGGTGTTTCTCGATGACGGCGGCGGAGCGCTTTCCGATCCGGCGCTCCAGGGCCAGGTCCAGCTCAGCGTTCATGCCCGCCGGTGTTCACCTTGTCCACATCCGGGTCCCGCGGAAGCGCCAGCTCGCTGATGCTGATCTGGGACGGCTCACCCAGGGACCGGATGATTTCCACGGCCGGTTCCGGGTCCGGGACGTGCACGTGCACCCGCCACCGGTAGTTGCCGTCGGCATCCGGACCACTGCCCACCTGGCTCATGATGACCGACTCGCCAATTTCGTCCAGCCGCTGCCGAAGGGTGGCGGCGTTCAGGGGCGAAAGGCTGATGGTGCACATGACTTCCACGCCGTCGTCGTCCGGCATGGAGGTGTGGATGTGGGGATCGGAGACGTCATAGCCGTGCAGGCCATCAAGGAGTTCGCTCTGCAGTTCCTCTCCCAGGACGACGGAGCGGAGGCAGTCCAGGATCAGCAGCATCCCCACGCCGCCTGCATCCACCACGTGGGCGGACTGCAGCGCGTCGAGCTGTTCCTCCGTGTGGATCACCGCGGCCAGCGCGCCCTCCACCGCCGCGTCCAGGGCCAGGCCGAGCGCATGGTTGCTGTCGTCGCCGTCCTGGGCGGCGTCGACGGCGGCTGCCGCACGGGCTGCCGCTTCCATGACCGAGAGCATGGTTCCCGGGACGGGGTCGCTCAGTGCGGACCAGGCGCGGATCTGGGCACGGTTCAGTGCTGCCGACAGGAGGGTGGACGTCAACCGTGTATGGCCGGCCAAGGGCTCGGCCGCAGCGCACAGAAACACCGAAAAGAGGGTTCCCGAGTTTCCCCTGGCCTCCTCCATGGCGGCCTGTCCGGCCGTGGCAAGGACTTCCCCGACGTCCACCGGGGCCGGCTGGTCCTCGGCAAGAACCAGGGAACGGGCGGCAGCCCGGACGGTGAGGTAGAGGTTGGTGCCCGTATCGCCGTCGGCCACGGGGAAGATGTTGATGGCATTGAGCCGGTCGCTGTGGTTTCCCAGGGCAGTTTCAGCCTTGCCCAGCCACCTCTTCATCGCCAGCGCGTTGGCGGCAACCTTAGTGTGCAAAGTGATCCCATCCCCCGTTGTCCGCGGCCCGGCCCGCTATCAGGACGCCCGGGCCGTCGTCGGTACCGAGTGCATGTATCGAGCCTATCGCAGTGAATCCGGGTGGCAGCCGAACACTGCCCGGGAATGTGGCCAACAGCCCGTGGTCCTCTCCGCCACCCAGCACCCAACCCGCCGCATCCTCGCCCAGCCTGGCCGAGGCCGGGGCCAGGAGAACGGCCAGTTGGGCCAGCGCGGCCGGATCAAGGGCGACGGCAACGTTGCTGGCGGCGGCCAGCCGCTTGCCGTCCCGCAGGAGCCCGTCCGAAATGTCCAGCATCCCCGTGGCACCGGCCGCCCGGGCCGCCGGTCCGGCATGCAGCGGCGGGCGGGGCCGGCACTGCAGGTCCACGAAGGCGCGCTCCGCCGGGGTGAGGGTGTCCACCGCGATGTCCGATTCGAGCAGGGCCAATCCGGCCGCTGCATGGCCTGCTGTTCCTGCCAGCGCCAGGATGTCCCCGGGCCGGGCGCCCGACCGGAGGACCGGCCGTCCGCCGTCGAGCGTTCCGAGCACCGCCACGGTCACGGAAATTTCACGGCCCCGGCCCAGGTCTCCGCCGGCCACGGAACAGTGGGTGGCACCAAGCCCGCGGATTCCCGCTGTCAGCCCGTCCGCCAGGTCCTCCACCCAACTCACGGGGGTGTCAACGGGGAGGGTAAGGCTGACCACCATGGATGTTGCATAGGCGCCCATGGCGTTGATGTCGCTGAGGTTCTGTGCCGCAGCCTTCCACCCGACGTCGAACCCGGTGGTGCGGTAGCCGTTGGGCCACAGGAGGCGGAAATCCTGGTCCTGGACCTGGGTGTCAATGCTGATGACGGTCCTGCCGTCCGGGGCTGCGACGACGGCGGCGTCGTCCCCGGACCCCAGCAGGGTGCTTGAGGTGTGGCCGGCCGCCATCCGAAGGCGCGGAAAGATCCGGTCCAGCAGTTCGGCTTCGGAAAGGCCGGCGACGGTGGGCTGGCGGTCTAGGCGGTTACGGAGGTCTTCAGGCACGCCACTACGCTACCGCGCCCGGCCGACATCGTGTCCGGACGGGGACGACGGCGGCGATAGGCTGGGACCATGCACCATCCCCAGCTGCCCCTGTCCGCCCGTGCCGCCAGGATGGCGCTGGTTGGGGGAATCGCCGCCCTTTCCTTGACTGCCTGCTCCCCCGCCGTGGATGTCACCGCCGCCAAGGACGCCGCCAACCCGCTGTGCGCACCGATGATGGTGGCCTTGCCGGACGCCATCGGCGATTCGAAACTGCGGAAGACCAACAGCCAGGCCACCGCGGCCTGGGGCGACCCGTCGCTGGTCATCCTCCGCTGCGGCGTCAATGTGCCTGGCCCCACCACGGACCGCTGCGTCACCGTCAACGGTGTCGACTGGGTCATCAAGGAAGGCGACCCCGTGTGGACGCTGACCACGTACGGGCGGGAACCCGCCACGGAGATCCTGATGGACCCTGACAAGATCAGCTCCGCAACGGTTCTCGCGGACCTGGCAGCAGCGGCGGAAAAGGTGCCGTCCTCGCGGAACTGCGTGGGCCAGGAAGACCTGCAGAACCTGCCGAAGAGCCAGTAAGCCGGTGGTGGGCCCACGCCGGCAGGGTTCCCTGGCCGAAGCGAAGCGAGGTTAGGGTGCCAGTGGGGCTCAGCGCAGTCCGGTTTTACGGTTCAGGGCGAGGTAGATGAGTTCATCGATCAGGTCCGCGTAGCCCAGCCCGGAAGCCGCCCACATCTGCGGGTACATGCTCTTGGGCGTGAAGCCTGGCATGGTGTTGATCTCGTTGATGATCAGCTCGCCGTCGAGGGTGTAGAAGAAGTCCACGCGGCTCAGGCCCTCGGCGCCCACCGCATCGAATGCCGCGGCGGCCAGCTCACGTACCCGGGCAATCGCTTCCGCCGGGATGTCTGCCGGACAGCTGAGGGATGCGGCATCATCCTCGACGTACTTGGCGTTGAAGTCGTAGAACTCATGGGTTCCTCCGGCTACGGAGATTTCGCCGGGCATTGAGGTCCGGGGCGCATCGGTGCCCCTGCCTTCCAGGACGGCGCATTCGATTTCCCGGCCGACGATTCCGGCTTCGATGACCAGCTTGAGGTCGTGGCGGCGCGCTTCTTCGATGGCGGCGTCCAGGTCCTCAAGGGAATCAACCTTGGAGATGCCCATCGACGAGCCCGCACGGGCCGGCTTGACGAAGACGGGGAACCCGAGGCGGTCCACCTGCTTCCGGACAGACTCGGGATCCCTGCGCCACTGCCTGTCGGTCACGGCGACGTACGGTCCGACGCGGAACCCGGCGGCTTCGAAGACCACCTTCATGTAGTGCTTGTCCATCCCGACGGCGGATGCGAGCACGCCGGCGCCGACGTAGCGGGTGTCCGAAAGCTCAAGGAGGCCCTGGATGGTGCCGTCCTCGCCGAAGGGTCCGTGCAGGAGCGGGAAGACGACGTCAACGGCACCCAGTTCCTGCGGAACTTCGTTGGGCGACGCCACGATCAGCTGGTGTTCGCCGCCGATCTCCGCCAACGTGACGGTCTGCGGCGAAGGTACCACTTCGGGGAGCGATGATGCCGCGAGGGACCACTGGGCCGTTTCAGCCGGAGCAAGGACCCACTGGCCGGTCCTGGCAATCCCGATGGGGATCACCTCGTACTTGTCCTTGTTGATTGCGCCCAGCACGCCTGCTGCGGTGACGCAGCTTACGGCGTGCTCGCTGGAACGGCCGCCGAAAAGCACTGCTACCCGCGGTTTCCTGGTGGTGGCCGTTTCCCGTGTGGTGGGTGTGTCTTGGGACATGGTCAGTAATCGCCTTCAGGTTTCAATTCCCGGGACAGCAGAACCGGCCCCAGTTGGTCAACGGACAGCTTGCCTGCCAGCACCGCGACGACGGCGGCAGTGATGGGCATATCGACGCCGAGCTTGCCGGCGAGTTCATGGACGGCCTGGCCGGATTTGATGCCTTCGGCGGTCTGGGTCATCTTTCGGCCCACTTCCTCCAGCGTCAGGCCCTGGCCCAGCAGCCTCCCGGCAGTGTGGTTCCGGGACAGCGCAGACGAACAGGTTGCCACAAGGTCGCCCAGCCCGGCGAGGCCGGCCATGGTCTTGGCGTCGCCTCCCAGTGCCAAAGCGAGGCGGGACGTTTCCGCGAGTCCCCGGGTAATCACCGAGGCCTTGGTGTTGTCTCCCATCTGCTTGCCCTCACAGATGCCCACCGCCAGTGCGATCACGTTCTTGACGATGCCGCCGATTTCGACGCCTACGACATCGGACGTGGTGTAGGGACGGAAGTAGGGGGCGGTGCAGGTCCTGGCGAGCCAGCCGGCGGTGGCCGGATCGGTGCACGCCACGACCGATGCCGTGGGTTCCTGCCGCGCAATTTCCATGGCGAGGTTGGGTCCGGAGACAACTGCAATGCGTTCCAGCGGCAGGTCCAGCTCCTCGCCGATGACCTCGCTCATCCTGGCGTCCGTGCCCAGCTCCAGGCCCTTCATCAGGGAGACCACAACAGCTCCGGGAGCTATCATGTCCTTCCATTCCCGCAGCTGCGGGCGGAGGGACTGGGCCGGAACTGCCACCACCACAAGGTCCGCACCTGCCAGGACCGCGCGGACGTCAGTAGACGCAGTGATGCTTTCCGGCAGGACGACGTCCTTCAGGTAGTCACTGTTACGGTGGCTGCCGTTGATCTCTTCCACCACCTCGGCGCGCCTGCCCCACAGCCTGATGGCACGCGGCGTACCGGTGGCAATGGCGGCGTCAGCGAGGACCTTCGCAAAGGTTGTCCCCCACGATCCCGCGCCCAGGACAGCAACCGTACGTGCCGCCCCCGGCATCGCATCAGCGGTCACGGAGCTTCCGTTCCTGATCCCGGCTGCTGTCCGCGTTCAACGAACCGTCCATGCTTGGCCTGCTGCTGCTTGGCCGGGTCCCAGCGCTCCGCGGGAGGCTGTTCACCGCGCAACCCTGCCAACAATGCCGTGATGGCGTCCATGATCACCTCGGTGGCCTCCGCCAGGGTGGCCTTGTCCAGGGGACGGCCACTGAACGCGCTCAGGTCCACCGGATTGCCCACCACCACGCGGGAGCGTTTGCGTGGAAAGATGTGGAACGACTTGCCGTACCGGGGGAACACTTCATGCGCTCCCCAGTGGGCGATCGGGACCACGGGAATCCCGCCTTCGAGGGCCAGCCGCGCTGCTCCAGTGTGGCCTTTCATGGGCCAAAGGTCCGGGTCCCGCGTGAGGGTGCCCTCGGGATAGATGATGATCGCGCCGCCTTCGGCGACAATATCCTGGGCCACTTGCAGCGATCGGTTCGCTCCCGCCGTCGACCGCTCCACCGGCACCTGCTTGGTGGCGCGCAGCAGCCAGCCCAGGGCCGGAACCTTGAACAGTCCGGCCTTGGCCAGGAAGTGCGGGGCCCGCTTCTGGTTGTAGAGCATGTGTCCCACCACCAGGGGGTCGATCTCTGTGCAGTGGTTGGGGGCGGCAATGAAGCCCCCGGCGGGAAGTTTTTCGGTGCCTTCCCACGTCTTGGACATCATGAGGTTCAGCAGCGGCCGGGCGATGCCGGCGATGAACACAAATGTGGCCCTGCTCTTGGCCGATTCCTTCACGGTGGCGCGCTACTTCGTGGTGGTGATGTCGAAGTCGGCACCGAGGCCGGCGAGCTTTTCCGTGAACCGCTCGTAGCCCCGGTTGATGATGTCGATGCCGGTGACCCGGGAGGTTCCGGTGGCAGCAAGTGCCGCGATCAGGTGGCTGAAGCCGCCGCGCAGGTCCGGGACGTCGATATCGGTGCCCTTCAGCTGGGTGGGACCGGAAATCACCGCTGAGTGCAGGAAGTTGCGCTGGCCGAACCGGCACGGAACGCTGCCCAGGCACTCCCGGTGCACCTGGATGCTGGCGCCCATCCGGATGAGCGCATCGGTGAAGCCGAAGCGGTTTTCGTACACAGTTTCGTGGACGATGGATACGCCCTCGGCCTGGGTCAGTGCCACAACGAGTGGTTGCTGCCAGTCCGTCATGAAGCCGGGGTGCACGTCCGTCTCCAAAACCAGGGGGTTCAGCTTTCCGCCCTTGTGGTAGAAGCGGATGCCGTCCTCGCCGATGTCCATGCCGCCGCCCACCTTGCGGTAGGTGTTCAGGAACGTCATCATGTCGCGCTGGGAGGCGCCTGCCACGAAGATGTCGCCGCGGGTCACCAGTGCAGCCGAAGCCCAGGACGCCGATTCGTTGCGGTCCGACAGTGCGCGGTGGTTGTAGCCGCCGAGGTCGCGGACACCCTCGATGCGGATGGTGCGGTCCGTCTGGACGCTGATGATGGCGCCCATCTTCTGCAGCACGGCGATGAGGTCGATGATTTCCGGTTCGGTGGCGGCACCGGAAAGCTCCGTAATGCCTTCGGCGCGGGTGGCGCTGAGCAGGACCTGCTCGGTGGCGCCAACAGACGGATACGGCAGCGAGATCTTGGCGCCGTGCAGGCCCTTGGGTGCCGAGATGTGGATGCCGCCGGGACGCTTCTCCACGACGGCGCCGAACTGGCGCAGGACATCCAGGTGGTAGTCGATGGGACGGTCGCCGATCTTGCAGCCGCCCAGGTCGGGAATGAAGGCTTCGCCAATCGCGTGGATCAGCGGCCCGCACAGCAGGATGGGAATGCGGGAGTCACCGGCGTGGGCATCGATCGCGGTGCTCGGCGCCGTCTTTGCACCCTTTGGATCGAGGGTGAGGTCACCGTTGACGGGGTCCTTCTCCACGGTCACGCCATGCAGCTGGAGCAGGGAGGTGACAACCTCCACGTCCTTGATCTCCGGCACGTTCCGCAACACCGAGGGTTCGTTGCCCAGCAACGCCGCCACCATTGCCTTGGGAACAAGATTCTTTGCCCCACGGACGCTGACGCGGCCTGTAAGCGGGACACCGCCGCGGATTGTCAGAACACTACTCATATACCGGTTTCCTCACGATCACTAGCCCCCAAAACCTTGCAAAGGCTCCAACCAAGCATAGGAGGTCGCGTTACCGAACCGAAATAAGGGGGTACCGGCGGCGGGGCGTGGCGGGAGCTGCGCCACCCCGCCGCGCCACCGGCACGGGGCCGTAGCCAGGCGCAGGGCTAGGAAAGCTTCGCCGGCAGGGTCTTGGGCTTGAACGCCGGGCGGGTGGCCTCATATGCGGTGATGTCGGCTTCGTGCTGGAGGGTCAGCCCGATGTCGTCCAGGCCTTCCAGGAGCCGCCAGCGGGTGTAGTCGTCGATGTCGAACGGTGCCACGATGTTGCCGCAGACCACGGTCTTGGACTCAAGGTCCACCGTGACCTGCGTCCCCGGCGCGTTTTCGAGTTCCTTCCAGATGAGCTCGATGTCATCCTGGGCCACCTGCGCGGCCAGGAGTCCCTGCTTGCCGGAGTTGCCGCGGAAGATGTCGGCGAAGCGGGAGGACAGGACAGCCTTGAAGCCATAGTCCTTCAGGGCCCAGACCGCGTGTTCGCGGGAGGAGCCGGTCCCGAAGTCGGGGCCGGCCACCAGCACCGACCCGGCGTTGTAGGGCTCCTGGTTCAGGATGAAGGAGGGGTCCTTGCGCCAGGCGGAGAACAGCGCGTCCTCGAAGCCGGTCCGGGTAATGCGCTTGAGGTAGACGGCGGGGATGATCTGGTCGGTGTCGACGTTGCTTTGGCGCAGCGGGACGCCGGTACCGGTGTGCTTGGTGAACTTTTCCATGATGCTGTCCTAGGCTGCGTCGATGCGGATGGCGGCGGGTTCGGGAGCCGGTTCAAGGTCCGACGGCGAGCTGAGGGTTCCGCGCACTGCCGTGGCGGCTGCCACCACCGGTGAGACCAGGTGCGTGCGTCCGCCCTTGCCCTGACGGCCTTCGAAGTTGCGGTTCGAGGTGGAAGCACAGCGCTCCCCCGGCTCCAGCTGGTCCGGGTTCATGCCCAGGCACATGGAGCAGCCGGCAAACCGCCATTCGGCGCCGAAGTCCTTGAACACGCGGTCCAGTCCCTCGGCCTCGGCCTCGAGCCTGACGCGGGCGGAGCCGGGCACCACCAGCATGCGGACCTGCGGGTCCTTTTCCCGGCCGCGGATGATGTCCGCCGCCGCGCGCAGGTCCTCGATCCGGGAGTTGGTGCAGGAGCCCAGGAAGACCGTGTCCACGCGGATGTCCTTCATGGGCGTGCCGGCTTCGAGTCCCATGTACTGCAGGGCGCGTTCGGCGGCCGCCTTGGCGTTTTCGTCACCGAAGTCCTCCGGGAACGGCACGGATTCGGACAGCGAAACGCCCTGGCCGGGGTTGGTGCCCCAGGTGACGAACGGCTCCAGCGTGTTGGCGTCCAGGTCCACTTCGACGTCGAAGGTGGCGTCGTCGTCGGTCCTCAGCGTGTTCCAGTACTCGACGGCGGCATCCCACTCTGCGCCCTCCGGCGCATGGGGGCGGCCGGACATGTAGTCGTAGGTGGTCTGGTCCGGTGCCACCATGCCGGCCCTGGCGCCGGCTTCGATGGACATGTTGCAGATGGTCATGCGCGCTTCCATCGACAGGGCGCGGATGGCGGAGCCGCGGTATTCCAGGACGTAGCCCTGGCCGCCGCCGGTGCCGATCTTCGCGATCACGGCGAGGATGATGTCCTTGGCGGTCACGCCGGGGCGCAGTGTGCCCTCGACGTTGATGGCCATGGTCTTGAACGGCTTCAGCGACAGCGTCTGGGTGGCCATGACATGCTCCACCTCCGAGGTGCCGATGCCCATGGCCAGCGCGCCGAAGGCCCCGTGGGTGGAGGTGTGCGAGTCGCCGCACACCACCGTCATGCCGGGCTGGGTGAGGCCAAGCTGCGGGCCCACCACGTGCACGATGCCCTGCTCGGTGTCGCCCAGGCTGTGCAGCCGCACGCCGAACTCCGCGCAGTTGTTGCGCAGGGTCTGGATCTGGGTGCGGCTGGTGAGGTCGGCAATCGGCTTGTCGATGTCCAGCGTGGGCGTGTTGTGGTCCTCGGTGGCGATGGTCAGGTCCGGGCGGCGCAGCTTGCGGCCGGCCAGCCGCAGGCCTTCGAACGCCTGCGGGGACGTGACTTCGTGGACCAGGTGGAGGTCGATGTACAGAAGGTCTGGCTGGGCGTTGGCACCATCGCCGTCACCTTTGCGCACCACGTGTGCGTCCCAGACTTTCTCGGCCAATGTCTTTGCCATGGCCATCTCCCTTCACTGCTGTTTGGCTGATTAGCACCACTGAATCAGGATGGCCGCAAACTGCGCCAGCCGAAAGATTTGCATCTCAGATATTGAGACGGCAATATCATTACATGGACAATTCTAGTGGAGTCGGCGTCATTGATAAAGCGGCCCAAGTGCTCGATGCCCTTGAGGCCGGCCCCACCACGCTGGCGCAGCTCGTAGCCGCTACCGGACTGGCCCGGCCCACCGTCCACCGCCTCGCTTTGGCCCTGGTCCACCACCGCCTGGTCAGCCGCGACATCCAGGGCCGGTTCGTGCTCGGCAGCAGGCTGGTGGAGCTCGCCTCCGCCGCCGGCGAGGACCGCCTGATCGCCTCAGCCGGGCCCGTGCTCATGCAACTGCGCGACGCCACCGGCGAAAGCGCCCAGATCTTCCGCAGGCAGGGCGACTGGCGCGTTTGTGTCGCATCTGCCGAGCGCCCCATCGGCCTGCGCGACACCATTCCCGTAGGAACTCAATTGTCCATGAAAGCCGGTTCTGCCGCTCAGGTCCTGCTCGCCTGGGAGGACCACGACCGGCTCCTTGAGGGCCTGCAGTCGGCCCGCTTCACGCCAACCGTCCTGGCAGGGGTACGACGGCGGGGCTGGGGACAGAGCCTGGGCGAGCGCGAGCCGGGGGTCGCCTCCGTTTCGGCGCCGGTGCGGGGTCCGTCTGGCAGGGTCATTGCCGCCGTCTCCATTTCCGGCCCGATCGAGCGGCTGACCCGCCAGCCGGGGCGCCTGCATGCGGAAGTGGTCTGTAATGCCGGGCGCATCCTCACCGAGGCCCTGCGCAAGAACAACGACTAGGGCAAGAACAACGACCAGCGCAAGAACAACGGCCGGGCCCTTGGCGGCTAGGCTGTGCCCATGGGCAGCTATGCAGTATTCCTCCGCGGCATCAACGTGGGCGGAATCAACATCAAAATGGCCGACCTGCGGGACGCGCTGAAGACCTGCGGTTTTCCGGACGCAAAGACCCTGCTGGCCAGCGGAAACGTGGTGCTCAGCAGCACCTTGGACGCGGCCGAGGTCAAGCAGGAGTGTGAAAAGTGCCTCCGCACTGCCTTCGGCTACGAAGCGTGGGTTGTGGTCCTGGACGCCGCGCGGGTGGCCCAACTGGCGGATGCCTGCCCCTATCCGGAGGACGACAAATCCACCCACACCTACATCACCTTGTCCTCGGACACCCCTGTCCTGGATGAACTGGAGGCGGCCGGGTCAGCCCTTGAAAGCCAGGACCAGCAGCGGTTGGGGCCGGAGGCACTTGCCTGGCTGGCCCCCGCGGGCGGAACCCTGGACAGCCCCTTCAGCAGGATCAGCGCGAAAACGAAGTTCAAGGCCGCAACCACCACCCGCAACCTGCGCACGCTGATCAAGGTCCGCGACGCCGCGGCCGCCCTCGCCGCCGGCTAGGTCGATGCGCGCCGGCCAGGTCGATGCGCGCCGGCCAGGTCGATCCAGCAGGCGTCAGCCCTAGGGCCGCCGTGCTTTCTTCAGCGCCTTGTTGAAGGCCGCCAGCCTGGCTACCTCCTCCTCCACTGGTGCCACCACCAGCTCCTGCGCCGCGGCTGCAACGGCACTGTTCAGCCGCCGTCGTGCCTTTGCAGCCCGCGCCCTGGCGGCGCCCGCGGCAATAAAACGGCCGGTGATGGCCAGGAAAATCCCCAGCACGAGGCCGAAGACGATCATCAGGGTGGGTACCGGCCAGCCTTCCACGCGTGGCACCCCGGGCACCGGCAGCTGCAGGTACGCCAGTCCGGCCAGGACGCCCAGCCAGCCCAGGCCGCCCAGCACGGTCAGCAGCGCCAGCCACTGCACTACGTTGAATGCACCCCACCACCACGCCTTGCGGTTGGCTCCCAGGTCTGTCCCGGCGATGGCCTGGTCCAGCGCATCGGGCAGCCGTTCCCTGCCCGCCCTGGCAGTTCCCCTGATCGCTGCCCGCCAGGGGCCCGGCGCTCCGTCGCTGGCCGAGTCCGCGAACTCCCTGACGGCAGCGTCCGTCCGGGCCCGTTCCGGCGCGCCCGCGGGGGGCAGCGATGTCCTGTTCAGCCCGGCAGGAGAATCCCTGCGGAGATTGAGCCTGCGCAGCGGGTCTGCGCGGAACCTGGAGAGCCAGCGGGTCACGGGCCAGCCGGTGCGCCGGACCGATTCCAGCCGGTAGGACTGCCCGACGGCCCGCACTACGGCAGGCACGTTCGCTGCCACGGCCAGTTCGTCCGACAGCCGGGTCCTGGCGGCCGGCCGTACCCCTGCGGCGTCACCGTCACCGGACGCGTGCCGCAGGTCCTCGGCGGCCTTGGTGATGTCGGCCTCCAACCGCCGTGACTGGGCCTGCCGCTGGACAGCCACCTTCCGGATCGCGGCACGCACTTCCCCAATCCCCGCGCCCGTCACTGCCGATGACGGGAGGACCCGCACCTGCCCGAGCCCTTCACCTGCCAGGATTGCGTGCAGCGAGTCGAGCACCGGCTGCACGTCGCGTTCGGGCAGCCTGTCCACCTGGTTCAGCACCACGAGCGTGACCGCCCCGTGCGAGGCGAGCGGCGCCAGGAACCCGTTGTGGACGGCCGCGTCGGCATACTTTTGCGGGTCGAGCACCCACACCAGGACGTCCACCATGCCCACCATCCGCTGCACAATTTCGCGGTTGGCGGCATGGGTGGAGTCGAAGTCAGGCAGATCGAGCAGGATCAGCCCCGTCTGTTCATCGGCGAAGCCGTCCACCGGCGTGGCGTGGTGCCGGTTTCCCACCTCCAGCCAGTCAAGGAGCGCTTCGCTGCCCGCTGCTCCCCAAACACCTGCAAGAGGTTCCGATGTCGTCGGACGGCGGGCCGCCGCCGTCGCGATCTCCGCTCCGCTGACGGCGTTGAAGAGGGAGGACTTGCCGCTGCCCGTTGCCCCGAAAAATCCCACCACCGTGTGGTCACCGGACAACGAGCGGCGGGAACTTGCGCGTTCCAGGACGTCGAACGCTTCCTGCAGTGCCTGGTCCGGCAGGACCCCCTCCCCCAGTTCCCGGGCGTCCTGGAGCGCCTGGAGCCGGGCATCCAGCCGGGAGGACTCCCGCGCCCCGCTGTGGCGGCTCACGCGCTCTCCACCAGCCGGGCCAGCTCGCCGGCCTGGGCAGCAAGACGTTGCGCAAGGGCAGGATTTCCTTCCGGCAGTCGCTGCAGGAACTTCTGTTGTTCGTCCGCCAGCAGGTTCTTGCAGCGCGCGGCAAGGTCTTCACGGGCCTTGTCGGCCATGCGCCGCACCGCGTCCTCGCCAAACACCGCCTCCAGCAGGCGCTGGCCCACGACGGCGGTGCCGCCCGCAACACCAATCTCCAGACCGGTCAGGCCCGCGGTCATGGAGAACACCACGATCATCAGCGCTGCGCCGAGGCCGTTGATGCCAAAGGACAACCACCGCGCCTGGGTCCGCCTTCCCTGGCCTTCGGTGCGGATCAGCTCCATGAGGGCTTCCTGCCAGGCCCGGATTTCCGCTGCTGCCCGTTCGGCGAACCCGGGCGCCGTCCCGGACAGGTCGTCCGGACCCAGCAGCTGCCGGCCGGCAGGGTCTGACCGCCACCGCTGGTCGGTGTCCTCCGCCGCGTTGGCTGCCTCGTCCACAATGACCGCCTGAAGGCCGGTTTCGATGGCAGCCTCAACCCGGACCGCGGGCGCCGGTTCACCGCGGAAAAAGGCCCCCAGCCGGTCCCGGAACCGGCCCACATTCTGCTCAAGTGCGCGGAAGAATTCGCCGGTGCCAACAAAATCCTGCCACCGGGCCAGCACTTCGCCCCGCAGGAGTGCTCCATCGCGGGTGGCCTCAAGGATCCGGGTGACAGCGTCCCCGTAGGCCGCCACAGCGTCGGCCTCGAGGCGTGAGGCGGCCAGATCCTGCTCACGGACGGCGCCGGCGATGTCCGGAATACGGAGGGCCAAGGCACGGACAGTCCCGTTCAGGGTCCGGCGTGCGACGTCGGCCCGGCCGGCAGCATCAGCGGCCAGCGAACCCAGCCAGTTCCGCAGCTCAGTGACAGCCGCGGCTGGAAGCATGCCATGCGGATCCAGGACCGTCTCGGCGATGATGAACAGGCGGCTCCCGGCCAGGCCCTCGCGGTCGAGCAGGCCCCGCAGGTCCTGGCTCACCTCCGCTTCGGCGCCCGGCGGCACCCGGTCCAGCACCACTGCCACCGTAATGTCCCGGGCCGCCGCGTCCAGCAGGAGTTTCCAGGGCACGGCGTCCGCGTACCGGTTGGCTGTGGTGACAAACACCCACAGGTCCGCGGCGGCCAGCAGTTGCCCGGCGAGCAGGCGGTTCTGGTCTGAAATGGAGTCGACGTCCGGGGCGTCCAGGAGCGCGATGCCGGCCGGCACCGCCGGATCGGCCAGCAGCACCAGCGAAGAGGCCTCGCGCGTCTCCGGCATGGCGCCGCCTGGCACCGGGCTGCCGGCGAGGGTGCCGCGGATCCGGCTCAGCCCGGGCAGGACCCGCTGACCTTCGAACCAGGTCCTCTCCGCGGGGTTGTGCAGGAGGATGGGTTGCCGGGTAGTGGGGCGAATGGCGCCGGCACGCGTGACGGGGTGCCCCACCAGCCCGTTCACCAGGGTTGATTTGCCGGCGCCCGTGGAACCTCCGACGACGGCAAGCAAGGGGGCGTCCAGGCTCCGGTACCGCGGAAGGATGTAGTCGTCCAGCTGGGCTCTTGCGGCTGACGTTTCGCGGCGTGCCTGGTCTGCGCCCGGCAGGGCAAGCGGCAGCGCCACGTCGTCCAGGCCGCTGCGGATCTCTTCCAGCAGGGTAACCGCCGCCATCGCGTGCGGCACCGGCTGGGCGGGGCGGCCGTGCTCGTCATGGGAGGTCACAGCAACATCATGCCAGTTCAGTGTCGGCTCGGAGCCGTCGCGGCGCGCCGCCCACTGCAGGACGCTCCCCCGCAAAAGGACAACTCCCCGCGCAATGATGAGGGGTTTTGTCCGATTGCGGGGGAAAGCCCAGGACCCGCGGCCAAAAAACAAAAATGGCCCCGGGCTGCTGCCCGGGACCATTTCGATGGTGACCCCAGCGGGATTCGAACCCGCGTTACCGCCGTGAGAGGGCGGCGTACTAGGCCGCTATACGATGGGGCCAAGTACTTTCGGCAGCGTTCCCGCTGCTCAAGCTCAGTGAGTATTTCATACACTTCGCTGTGGTTTCAAATCGGCGAACCGAGTGAAACCTTCTGTTTTGCGGCTGGAATCAGCCTTCAAACCAGAGCTGGGATACCAGGACTCGAACCTAGAATGACGGTACCAGAAACCGTAGTGTTGCCAATTACACCATATCCCAATGGCACTTTCGGGCCGGTTTTCAGGGGGTTTTCCCTGCTCCGTGCGCCTCAGCACGAGAAATTACTTTACCCGAGACTTTCGGCTCGCACAAATCGGGATCGACCCGGGCGCCAGGGGCCGCAAGCACTTCCCGTCCAAACCCTTGCCCGCGCTCCAATCATATGGTTACCCTCGAGTAAGTTACCCATCAGTAACAACCTCCCCTTCCGTTCTCCGGGCACCCACGAGGAACGGGAACGCCATGCAACCACGGTTTACGCCACCGGGCAGCGTCGTCCGGCGGACAGTTAGGAAGTGTCAGCGTTGACAACCCGCACCCAAACCATCGCAACAGCCAGGCCCAAACCCCGCTCCCAGCCCATCGCCATCATCGCCCTGTCCCTGCTGCTGGTGCTGTTCCTGGCCTTCTACACCTACCTCACGGGCCAGATCTCCAACGGTGCCGCCCAGCTGATGGACGGAGCGGAGCAAGCCGCCGCAGGAGCCAGCCAACTCAAAGACGGTTCGGGCCAGCTGGCCGCGGGAGCCGGGGCCGCGAACAAGGGTTCGGCGCAGGTGAAGGACGGCTCGATCAAAATCAAGGACGGCAGCAGCGAATTGAATGCCGGAGCCGCGGCCCTGCAGTCGGGAGCCGGAAGGATCTTCTCCGGAGTCCGCGACCAGTTGGCGCCGGGGGTGGACAAGCTGCATGCGGGTACCACCAAGCTGCAGAATGACGTCCTGAACAAACTCGTCCCGGGCGTGTACCAGGTGGACGACGGCGCACGTAAGCTGCAGTCCGGCGCCGTCGCCCTTTCCTTGGCCCTCACCCCGACCGCGTCTGGAAACGCACCCAACAACCTTGCCGACGGCGCAGGCCAGTTGGCTGCAGGCACGGGCCAACTGGCTGCCGGTGCCGGGCAACTGGATGCCGGTGCCACCAACCTCAGCAACGGGACGGCAGCACTGAAGAACGGCGCCGGCCAGCTTGCAGCCGGGGCAAGCCAGCTGAGGGGTTACCCCGGCGCCGGCAACGACCCCGCAAAAGGCGACGGGCTCGCCGCGCTCAGCCAGGGACTGGACCAGCTCGAAGCGGCCGCGAACGGACCCCAGGGTCTGGTGCCCCTTGCGGTCATCAGGGACCAGATTGCCAAACTGGCCGACGGCGGCCGGAGGGCCTATGCAGGCGCAGTCCAGCTCGATGCCGGCGCGACAAAAGTGAATGACGGGGCCGGAGCCCTGAACGACGGCGCCGGGCAGCTGAAGGCCGGAACCGCCAAGCTGAACACGGGAGCCGGCGAGTTAAACGACGGCGCCGGACGGTTGACGGCAGGATTCGCCCTCCTGGCGGAAAAGCTCAATGCGACGGACCCGCAGAACCCCGGCGTGGTCCTGGGCACGTCGATGCTGGCCGAAGGCACCGCGAAAATCCGGGTGGGAATGGACGGTGTCCCGGGCGACCCGGAGCGTCCCGGCCTCATCTACGCCGCCAACAACCTCCAGGACGGCACCACCAGGCTCAGCGCGGGAATCAACGGCAGCGGCGATCCCGAAAACCCGGGACTGCTCGCGGGAACGGAAGCCCTCTCCGACGGCACCGTCAAACTCAGCAGTGGAACGGGCCAGCTGGAGTCGGGATCTGCCCGGCTCGCCGAAGGAACCGGCCAACTGGCTGAAGGCAACGGCAAGCTGGACGACGGCTCGGGCAAACTGGCCGAGGGCGCAGGCAAGCTTGCGGACGGCAACGCAAGAATCGCTGCCGGCACCCAGGAGCTGCACACGAAGGTGGCCGCCGTGTCGCCGTCGTCCTGGCTGGACAACCCTGTCATCGCGCTGCTGCTGATCGGTCTCCTGGTGGCCGGCGCCGTCGCGGCCTACCTGCTCCTGCGCCGGCGTGCCGTGGGGCTGCGGACCGCCTGACGGCGGAAGCAAAAACGCCGGGGCCGCGGCCCATCAAACCAGGCCGCGGCCCCGGCGGGCAACGTCAATGTCAGCAGCTGGCCCAGCTATGCCACCAGCAGTTCCTCCAAGGAAGCCACCATGCTGCCCTCGAAGCCTTCCACAACCTCACCCATGCGGTTGAGCCATACACCCACCAGCCCTGCCGCCGTCGAGCCCTCCGCGTCCAGCAGCCGATTGTCGCCCACGTACAGCGTTTCGCCGGGGGGCGTGCCAAGGAGCCTGACGCCCTCAAGGTATATGGCCGGGTTGGGCTTGGCCACGCCAAGCGTGTCCGTGCCCACCAAGTGCGTGATCCGCTCCAACCCGGCCCCGTCGAGCTTGGCGCGCTGATAGTCATGGACGTTGTTGCTGACTGCCCCGTAAGGGACGCCCGCGCTGTCCAGGACGTCCAGGAGGGGCAGCACATCGGGGAACGGCTTCACGTACGCGGGCTGCTTCTCCATATAGGCCGCCAGCCACCGGTGCGATTCCTCGCCATCAGCCAACTCAACGCCGAAGTGGCCCAGTGCCGCCCGCCCGCGGAGCAGGCGTTGCTCGTTGAACGTCAGCTCACCGGCCAGGTAGCGGTCGTAGAAGTGGGTGGTTTCGTGGGTGAAGATGCGCCCGAACCGCTCCCACCCGGCCTGGTCCAGTCCTGGCAGGAGGTGTTCGCTGACTTCACGAAGTGCGGTGGTCATCGAATATTCGAGGTCCACCAGGGTGTCGTCAATGTCGAACAGGACGCCCCGGACAGTACCGAAAGGTGTTTTCAATATGCCGGCGCGTGCCGCTTCGCTGGGCGCGGTCATCAGCCGCGGAAGGCGCGGAGCCGGCGCAGGGAGGACTCCTTACCCAGGATCACCATGGATTCAAACAGCGGCGGCGAAACGCGGCGGCCGGAAACAGCCGTGCGCACTGGACCGAAGGCCAGCCGCGGCTTGATGCCCATGGCCTCGACCAGGGCCTGCTTGAGTGCAGCCTGGATGTTTTCCGCCGTCCAGTCGGCCACCGGTTCCAGGGCGGCGATGGCGGCATCAAGGACCTCGGGAAGGTTGGCGGGAAGGCCCTTGCGCGCGTCGTCGGCGATGTCGATGGCGTCATCGGGCTTGAACAGGAACGCCAGCATGTCCGGGGCTTCGCCCAGGAGCGTGATGCGCTCCTGGATCAGGGGCGCGGCCTCGGTGAGGATCTCTTCCTCCCGGTCGGTCAGGATCTCCCCCACCAGGCCGGCCTCGCGCAGGTAGTGCGCAACCCGGTCACGGAACACCTTGGGGTCAAGCATCCGGACGTGCGTGCCGTTGATGGCCTCGGCCTTCTTCAGGTCGAAGCGGGCGGGGTTGCCCAGGACGTCGTGGATATCGAAGTGCTCCACGAGCTGCTCAACGGTGAAGATGTCCTCGTCCGCGCTGAGGGACCAGCCCAGCAGGGACAGGTAGTTGAGCAGCCCTTCGGGGATGAAGCCCCGCTCGCGGTGGAGGAACAGGCTTGACTCGGGGTCGCGCTTGGAAAGCTTCTTGTTGCCCTGGCCCATGACGTAGGGCAGGTGGCCGAACTCCGGCATGTACTCGGCAACGCCGATGGCATACAGCGCCCGGTACAGCGCAATCTGGCGCGGCGTGGAGCTGAGCAGGTCCTCGCCGCGCAGCACGTGCGTGATGCCCATCAGGGCATCGTCCACCGGGTTGACCAGCGTGTACAAGGGCGCGCCGTTCGCCCGCACCACGGCGAAGTCGGGGACGGAACCGGCCTTGAACGTGATGTCGCCGCGGACCAGGTCCGTAAACGTGATGTCCTCGTCCGGCATGCGCAGGCGGAGGACGGCCTGCCGGCCCTCTGCCCGGTATTGTGCCAGCTGCTCCTCTGTCAGGTGCCGGTCAAAGCCGTCGTAGCCAAGCTTCGGGTCCCGGCCGGCCGCACGGTGGCGTGCCTCGATCTCCTCCGGGGTGGAGAAGGACTCGTAGATGAACCCGCCGTCATGCAGCCGCTTGATGACGTCCTGGTAAATATCGCCTCGCTGGGACTGCCGGTACGGCTCGTGCGGGCCACCCACCTCCACGCCCTCGTCCCAGTCGATGCCCAGCCACTTCAGCGCATCCAGAAGCTGGTGGTAGCTTTCCTCGCTGTCCCGCGCCGCATCCGTGTCCTCGATGCGGAAGACCAGCGTGCCCTTGGTGTGGCGGGCGTAGGCCCAGTTGAACAGGGCCGTCCGGATCAGTCCAACGTGCGGGGTACCCGTGGGCGAGGGGCAGAAACGGACCCGGACGGGCGTCTCGGCGGTAACGGGCGGGATGGCTGCGGCGGGTGACGAAGAAGCGATAGTCATAGTGGCTTCAACTTTACCCGCCTGGCCGGGTCCGGCCTTCCGGCGTCCGGGCAGGCGTGCAGCGGCGGGACCGGCCCAGCGGCGGAAGAGGCCTAGCGGCGGACGATGGGGTTGGACAGCCGGCCGATGCCCTCGATTTCCACCTCGAAGCGGTCGCCCTCCTTGACCAGGCCCACGCCGGCGGGCGTGCCGGTCATGATCACATCGCCCGGCAGCAGGGTAAACGCCTGCGACACCACCGAGACCAGTTCGCGCACGCCGCGGATCATCTGGCTGGTGCTGCCGTCCTGGCGCACCTCACCGTTGAGCCTGCCCTGGATCTGAAGGTCCTCCGTGTCCAGGTCGGTCTCGATCCAGGGCCCCAGCGGGGCGGAGGTGTCGAAGCCCTTGGCCCGGGTCCACTGCAGGTCCGTTTTCTGGACATCGCGGGCCGTGAGGTCGTTGCCGCAGGTGTAACCGAAAATGACGTCGTCCACCCGCTCTTCGGGCACGTCCTTGCAGATCCGGCCGATCACTACGCACAGTTCAGCTTCGAAGGAGACCTCTTCCGAGAATTCCGGCAGCACTACCGGGTCATTGGGGCCCACGACGGCGGTGTTGGGCTTCAGGAACAGCAGCGGCTGGGCGGGTACCTCGTTGCCGAGCTCATGGGCGTGCTCCACGAAGTTCCGGCCTACGCCGATCACCTTGCTCCGCGGGATGATGGGCGCCAGCAGCCGGACGTCCTCCAGCTTGTGGCGCACGGAGGTGCGCTCCACGCCGTTGAAGAAGGGGTCGCCGTGGATGACAGTGATTTCCTCACTGCCCGGTGCACCTTCCACAACGCCGTACATGGGATCAGAATCGACGACAAACCTGGCAATACGCATGGCTCCTACCCTACCGTTTCGCCGGAGCCGGCCGGCCCGCGCTGCCGCCGCCGCGCAGGTATGACAGTTGGGCTGCCACGGAGAGCTCGGCCGCACGCCGGACGGAAGGGCCGACGTCGGAATAGACAGCGTCGGCCACCTCCCCCACGGCTGCGTCCTGGCCCAGCCGGTCCAGTGCGGCACGGATCTGCGCCAGCCGTTCTTCCCGGTGCGTCCGGTAGTCCCGGGCGATGGCTTCAAGGGAAGGCAGGACCGGGCCGTGGGCCGGGAGGACGGTTGCCGGCCCCAAGGCCTCGAGGCGGTCCAGGGACGCAAGGTAGTCGCCCAGCGTGCCGTCCGGATAGTCCAGGACGGTGGTGCCCCGGCCAAGGACAGTGTCGCCCGTCAGCACCGATCCATGGTGCCCGTCCGCCGGCACATGGAAACAGACGGAGTCGGAGGTGTGGCCCGGCGTGGCCAGGACAACGATGTCCAGCCCGGCAGCCCGGATACCCTCCCCGTGGACCAGCGGCTCACCCCCGCCGTGGCAGTGGTTGGGATCCACGGCGCGGACCGGTGCGCCCGTAAGTTCGTGCAGGCGGGCAGAACCTGCCGTATGGTCCGGGTGCCGGTGGGTCACCAGGATCAGTTCGACGACGCCGGCACCGGCCAGTGCGTTGAGGTGCGATTCGTCCCGGGGACCCGGGTCGACAACCACCACGGACGAATGGCCGGGGGCACGCAGGAGATAGGAGTTGGTGCCGTCCAAACTCATGGGGCCGGGGTTGGGAGCCAGGATGAATTGTGTGAGCCCGGAGCTGCGCTGCAGGCGGGGGCCGGAAACTGTGGTCACCGACCCATCCTTGCATCCGGGGCCGTTCCTTCCCCAGCTCCGGCGGGATGTGCTGCAGGAATAGAACTGTGGCAGGCCAGGGTTGGCACCAGTGACAACCACACGACCTCCACAGGAAGCCGGACACAGCCCCAATGAGCATCCCCACACTCGCAGACCTTCTCGCCCAAGCGGACGCGGACGGCCACGACCATTCCGCAACGGAGAAAGCCACCGGCCTCCTGCATGTCCACAACCACGCGACGGGCGGCATCACCTGGTTTCCCACGTGGAAGAAGTTCCGCGAAACCACTGACTGGGTTGATGCGGTCAACGGCGCCGGCGCGGAACTTGCTGCCGCCTCCGCGCCGGCAGACCAGGCCGGCGCCGCACTGCTGGCCTCGGATCTGGAAACGCTGCTGGAGCGGGCCGCCGGCGCTACTGACGCCGGCGTCTTCGTGCAGGAGAACCTTACCCGCCACCTGACCCGCACCTGGGCCCTGGGCGACGCCGTGGCGAAGGCAAACGGCAAGGACCCGTTCACGGGCGGCGCCATGCCTTCCGTTTTCGCCGGCTACCCCTACGACGTCTATGCCCAGGATGGCGGCGTCTTTGCCACCACCCTCTGGAACGACATCATCGATGCCCGCCGGAACCGGGCCTTGGCCGAGGAAGCGGCAAGGAAGGCGCTCAAGCCTGTTTCCCGCAAAGCCATGAAAAACGCCGCCCGGAAAGCAGCGCGCCGCTGACCCTGTCGTCCTTGGCCGGAACGCAGAACGGCGCCTGCCGGACCCCAGTCCGGCAGGCGCCGTCGTACGTTAAGAGAAAAGCCGGGCTACGCCAGGCGGGTCAGCCAGCCGTGGGTGTCCGGTTCCGCTCCGGTCTGGATGCCCAGGAGCCTTTCGCGGATGGCCATGGTGGTCTCCCCCGCCTTGGCGTCCTCGGAACCGATGAATTCGGTGGCGTCCTTGAGGACTCCGATGGGGGTGATGACGGCTGCCGTGCCGCAGGCGAAGACCTCGGCGATGTCCCCGGAGGCAACGCCGTCGCGCCATTCGTCAAGGGTGATCTTGCGCTCGGACACCTCGCGGCCCATGTCCTTGGCCACCTGGATCACGGACATCCTGGTGACGCCTTCGAGGATGGTGCCGGTCAGCGCGGGGGTGGCCAGCGAGCCGTCCTTCATCACGAAGAAGACGTTCATGCCGCCCAGTTCCTCGACGGCGTTGTCATTGGCCTGGTCCAGGAACAGGACCTGCTTGCACCCGTTGGCCTCGGCCTCCTGCTGCGCGATCAGCGAGGCAGCATAGTTGCCGCCGCACTTGGCGTCGCCGGTGCCGCCGCGGCCGGCGCGGGCATACTGCCGTGAGATCCAGATGGAGACGGGCTTGAGCTCGCCGCCGAAGTAGTTGCCGGCGGGCGAGGCGATCACGCGGAAGGACACCTCGCGGGCGGCACGGACGCCAAGGAATGCCTCGGTGGCAATCATGAACGGCCGCAGGTACAGGGCTTCGCCGTCGCCGGAGGGAACCCATTCCTTGTCCGCTGCCACGAGTTCGCGGATGGCGCCCAGGAAGTACTCCGCCGGCAGTTCCGGAAGGGCCAGGCGGCGGGCGGACTTGTTCAGGCGCGCCGCGTTGGCCTCGGGCCGGAAGGTCCAGACGGAGCCGTCCGCGTGGCGGTAGGCCTTGAGGCCTTCGAAGATCTCCTGGCCGTAGTGGAAGACGGCAGCCGAAGGGTCCAGGACGATCGGACCGTAGGGTTCGATCCGTGCATCGTGCCAGCCGCCGTTGCCGTCCGCGTCCACGCTGTAGTCGACGATGGCGGTGTGGTCGGTGAAGTAGTTGCCGAATCCCGGGTTCGCCAGGATGGCTGCACGCTCTTCGGCAGACTTCGGGTTGGCCGAGGGCTGCCGGGTGAATTCAACGCCATGGGCGGTCTGGGTCATGGTTCCTCCACGATCGGCCGCCCGGGGTTCAGCGCTGAACGGCGAGGCGGCATTTGGTGATTCGAGACAAGCTTACGCCCGATGCCGGCGGCCCCGGCGCGGGCTAGAGGCCTGCGGCGATGGCGTCGCCCACAGCGCTGGTGCTGCGTGCGGTGCCGTCGCGCTTTTCGACGTCGGCAACCACGGCGGCTTCGATCCTGCGGGCGGCGTCGGTGTAGCCCAGGTGGTCCAGCAGGAGGGCTGCGGAGAGGATCGCCGCGGTGGGGTCTGCCTTGCCCTGGCCGGCGATGTCCGGTGCGGATCCGTGGACCGGTTCGAACATGGACGGCGCGGTGCGGTCCATGTTGATGTTGCCGGACGCGGCCAGGCCGATGCCGCCGGTGACGGCCGCGGCGAGGTCGGTGATGATGTCGCCGAAGAGGTTGTCGGTCACGATGACATCGAAACGGGACGGGTCCGTGACCATGAAGATGGTGGCGGCGTCCACGTGCAGGTAGTCGTGGGTGACCTCCGGGAATTCCTGGGCCACGGCTTCGACAGTGCGCTTCCACAGGTGTCCGGCGAAGACCAGGACGTTGTGCTTGTGCACCAGGGTGACGTGCTTGCGCTCCCTTGCACTTGCCCGGCGGAAGGCGTCGCGGACCACGCGCTCCACGCCGTGGGCGGTGTTCAGCGAGACCTCGGTGGCAACCTCGTGCGGGGTTCCTGCGCGCAGGGTGCCGCCGTTGCCGACGTAAGGGCCTTCGGTACCTTCGCGCACCACGATGAAGTCGATGGTGCCCGGGTTGGCCAGGGGGCTGCCGACGGTGCCGTAGAGCCGGGAAGGCCGCAGGTTGACGTAGTGGTCCAGGCTGAACCGGAGCTTGAGGAGCAGCTCACGTTCGATGATTCCGGACGGGATCCGGGTGTCGCCGGGTGCCGCACCCACGGCGCCGAAGAGGATGGCATCGCGCGTCTTCAGGTCAGCCAGGACCTCGTCCGGCAAGGTCTCGCCGGTGCGGAGCCAGTGCTCGGCGCCGAGTTCGTAATGCGTCGGCTTGAGCTCCACGCCCTCCGCGGCAACAGCCTTTTCCAGGACTTTGAGGGCCTCGGCAATGACCTCGGGGCCAATGCCGTCGCCGGGAATTACTGCAAGATCGATGGAGGATGCGCTCATGTTTTCAGGGTAGCCAAGACATCCATATGCTGGTCAAAACGTCTCAGCTTTTGGACACGAGCGCATCCTCCAGCGATTTGTGATGGTCCTACTCCGCGGGTTCCTCGAACTTGGGGAAGACGGGAGTGGGGGCGGGAAGGGCGGTTCCCGGGACGATCGGGGTGGCGATCGCCGTGAACTGGCGTCCCTCGCCTTCGGGCTGGCCCAAGGCGTCCAGGAGCTTGGCCGTGGCGTTGGGCATGACCGGCTGGGCCAGGATGGCCACGATCCGCAGCACCTCCAGGGTCACGTACAGCACGGTGTTCATGCGTTCGACGTCGGTCTTCCGCAGGATCCAGGGCGCCTGCTCGGCGAAGTAGGCATTGGTGTCCCCCAGGACGTGCCAGATTGCCTCCAGCGCCCGGCTGAACTCCTGCTTGTCGAAGGCGGCGCGGGCAGCCTCGAGCAGCCCGTTCGCCTGCGCCAGGATGGCGGTGTCCGCGGCAGTGAACTCCCCTGGAACGGGCACGGCCGCGCCGCAGTTCTTGGTCACCATGGACAGAGATCGCTGGGCCAGGTTGCCGAAGTTGTTGGCCAGATCAGAGTTCATGCGGCCCACGATGGCCTCGTGGTTGTAGCTGCCGTCGGCCCCGAACGGCACTTCCCGCAGGAAGAAGAACCGCACCTGGTCCAGGCCGTAGCGTGCCACAAAGTCTGCCGGTGCCACCACATTGCCCAGGGACTTGGACATCTTGACCCCGTTGTTGTGCAGGAACCCGTGGATCATGACCCGCTTGGGCAGCTCCAGCCCTGCGCTCATCAGGAAGGCCGGCCAGTAGATGGCGTGGAACCGGGAGATGTCCTTGCCGATGATGTGGACGTCCGCTGGCCAGTACTTCCGGAACGTTTCCGACTCGGTGTCCGGGTAGCCCACGCCGGTGAGGTAGTTGGTGAGGGCGTCCACCCAGACATACATGACGTGCTGGTCATTGCGGGGAACGGGAACGCCCCAGTCGAAGGTGGTGCGGCTGATGGACAGGTCCTCCAGGCCCCGCTTGACGAAGCTGATGACCTCGTTGAACCGGTACTGCGGGGCGCCGAACTCGGGATGGGACTCGTACAGCGCCAGCAGCTTGTCCTGGTAGGCGGACAGCCGGAAGAAGTAGCTCTCCTCCGCCGTCCACGTCACCTCGGTGTCCGTCTCTTTCGAGTAGCGCACGCCGTCGTCCTTGACTACGGTGTCGTCCTCGCCGTAGAACGCTTCGTCGCGGACTGAATACCAGCCCTCGTACTTGGAGAGGTAGATATCGCCGTTGGCTTCCATCTTCTTCCAGATGGCCTGGGACGCAGCGTAGTGGTCAGCGTCCGTGGTCCGGATGAAGCGGTCGTAGCTGATGCCCAGTGCGGCGTGGGCCGCTTTGTAGACCTCGGCGTTCCGGTCCACCAGTTCCTTCGGCGTGATGCCTTCCTTCTCCGCGGTTTGGGCAATCTTCATGCCGTGCTCGTCCGTGCCGGTCAGGAACATCACGTCATAACCGTCCAGCCGCTTGAAGCGCGCCATGGCGTCGGTGGCTATGTACTCGTAGGCATGGCCGATGTGCGGCACGCCGTTGGGGTAGGTGATGGCCGTGGTGATGTAGAACGGCGTTTTTGCTGGTGCAGTCACGTTCGGACGGTTACCTTCGGTGCGTAAGTGGGCGGGCTAGATCAGTTCTGTCAGGGTATCGCTCAGCCGGACCAGCTCGTGGTCGTGTGAGGCCACCAGGACGGCGATCCCGTCCGAGGTAGTGTCCTTCAGGATACTGATGATGCGGTTGGCGGAGGCACGGTCCAGGCTGGCGGTGGGCTCATCCACCACCAGGACCCTGGTACCCAGGATCAGGGCGCGGGCGATCGCCACGCGCTGCCGTTCACCGCCGGAGAGCTGGGCGGGGCGGTGCCGCATGCGCCGGCCCAGGCCCACCAGGTCAAGGAGGTCCTTGGCCATGTCGCGCCGCTGGTCCACCTCGCCGTCGGGAACAGCGGGCAGGAGCACGTTTTCGAGCGCGCTCATGCCGTCGATCAGGGCGCCGCCCTGGTCGACGTAGCCGATCAGTGCACGACGGCGGTCGGCGATTTCGTCGTCGCCCATGCTTTCAAGGGAATCGCCTTCCCAGAAAACGCGGCCCGACGTCGGCAGCGTGAGTCCGGCGCCGACGGTCAGGATGCTGGTCTTGCCGGAGCCGCTTCGGCCGGCCACGCAGTGCATCTCGCCGGCGTGCAGGGTCAGGTCGAAGCCTTCGACCACGCTGACGGCTTCGGCACCGCCTTTTCCGCCGCCGTAGCGGATGGTGATGTCGCGCATCTCCAGCGGGGTGGCGTGGTCTGCCGACTTGACGATGGTGTTGGCCCGGGTCTGCAGGGGGACCTCGTTGGAGCCGCCCCTGCGGCTGCGCTGGAGGTTCGTCGGGTTTGTCATTGGACCACTTTCGTTGCAATCGGTATCCAGCAAATTACGGCCACCAGCCCGGCCACGGCGGCCCAGATGGCCGCGTAGGGTGCCAGCAGCAGGCCGATGCCCAGGGCGCCCAGCACGCCCAGCGGCAGGGCCACAGTTCCCACCAGTGCGTTCTCGAACAAACGGACCTGGCGGAGCATGTCCGGGTTCCAGCCCATGGCCTGGAGGATGCCAAGGTACTGCCGCTTGGCGTTGAGCTCGAATCGGCCCGTAACCAGGGTCAGCACCAGTCCCACGGCAACGCCCGCAAGAGCCAGCAGGATGCTGGGCAGGGTGACGCTGGCCGCAGCCAGCCCGCTGAGGGCACTGGCACCTGCCGCACGTGGAATGTCGATGAGCAGGGCGATCAGCCCGCCCACGGCCGCACCGAAGACCCCCACCGCGACGGCCAGGGACAGCGTATTGAACTTGTTGGTGCCCAGCTGCCGGTTGGCGAAGGTGAGCGGCGAGTCAACCGGGATGAGCCGTTCGTCATGCTGCGGCTCCTGGTCGATTTCGTCGCGGTGGCGGAGCTGCTGCGCGGCAAAGAAAGCCGCGCCGCAGTACAGGACCAGGACGGCGGCACACACCAGTGCGGTGGCCAGGCTCCAGCTCAGCAGGCTCAGCACGACGCCCGCGGCGGCGAGCAGCACTGCACCCACGCCGAATTCCTCAAGCACCCAGCTGCGGATACGCCGCTGGGTCCAGCCCATGGCCCGGAGGGTTCCGGCCTCACTGCGGCGTTTCCGGATGTAGCTCACGGTGGAGGCTCCGGTCAGCAGGGCCGCGCCGCACAGTGTCAGGAACAGCAGGGTGACGTTTGTCCCGGACAGCGCTCCGGCGACTGCCTCAGCAGCGTTCTGCCGGACCCACGACTGCTGGACGGTGCCCAGTGCCGACTCCTTGCCTGCTCCGTCCTTGGAGTAGCCGGGAACGAAAATGCTGGTGTCCTCGCGGGCCGAACCGGCCACCACGGTGGCGTCCAGGCCCATGTCCCGGATCTGGGCGGCGAGCTTCTCCACCTCGGGCTGGGCGTCCTTCCAGCTGCCTGGCGCCTTGGCGCGGACGCGGACGGCGTCGATGACGGCAGCGTTCTGCTTGTAACCGCGCGCCGCGGCGAGTCCGTAGTAGTCGGTGATGGCGCCGGCGGATTGGCTGGCCAGCCCGGTGGCGCTCAAGGAAGGCTTGAGGTCTGCCGCGGGAACGTCCTTGCCGGCGGCATCCTTGACCAGGGTGAACGGGGTGGGGTCGTAGCCGCCCAACGGGAGCTTGTTGACGTCGCCGGAGGCTGCCTCCACGGCGGCGGGGTCGAAGGTGCCGTACACCATGGGCAGCGGCGTTGCAGCCTTCTGCTGGCCGGTGGACAGGTTCTCCCGGTACGCCCGCTCGTCCACCGGGTTCCGCTGGGTCTGGTCGACGGGCGCGCCATTGGCGGCCTTGTCAGGCAGGCGGTTCACGGTGACCCATTCGCCAGGCACAGCGGTCTTGTCCACGGCGCCGTTGGCCGCGGTGCTGCCGTCGGTGTACTTCGGGGCGCCAGCGAAATCGGTGCTCCATTTGGCCGGGGTGTACAGGCCCGGGTTGAAGTTGCCGTTGTTGCCCAGCAGGGAGGAGTGGTCCGTGGAGCCCGGCCAGGACAAAACGAAGGGGTCCTTCGAAACGAAAGGCAGGTAATCCTTGCCCAGCGATTTCGAAACGGTGCCGACGTCCTTGACCACCTTGCCGGCGTCGTCAATTTCCTCGATCTTGACGTTGTACTTCAGGTCCAGGGACGTGCCGGAGCGCACGATCAGCGGGACGGCCTGCGAGCCGCTGGTCAGCTGGCCGGTGCGCTTGGCCTGCTGGTACTGGGTCATCAACGGAGCCCAGTACTTGAGCTTGACGCCCAGGAAGTCAGGTCCTTCCTTGAGCTGGTCCATGCTGATGCCGCTGGTGAAAAGCCCTTCCAGGTAGCGGCCCACGGCGCCGGCGTCGCGCGCATCAGCGGGCGGTGCCTTCTCCAGCGGGGCCAGGAAGTCGCCGGCCTGGCCCAGCAGGGACCGCTCGGCAGCAGGGTCCACGGCCACCACGGATTCGGTGACTTCCGGGGCAAGCGGCAGTGCCACGGAAAGGTTGAAGAGGTTGTGCTCGGAGCCGCCGGCGGGAGCCGGGAACTTGATGCCGGTCTCCCCTGCCGCCGGGGCGATGCGGATGCTGCTGCCGCCCTGGGCCTTCTCCTCCACGAGCCGGGCCTTGCCCAGCGTGCCCTCGGCGGTGGTCTTGAAGAGGGTCTGCTCGGAGCTGCCGTCGGAGCTTACGGCGCTGGCGGTGAGCCGGTACTTCTTCGCCGCATCGGTCAGGACGGATTCGGCGGCCGGCCACTTGTCCGGGGCGGTCGCACCCGCCGCCTGGTCCGCAGTGGCGGTACCGGCCAGCCCGGCGTTGTAGCCGAGGTAGTCCATGGCGTCCAGGCGGGGCGTCTCCAGGTTCTGGGTGACGCGCGAGACCAGGCTGATGGGGGCCGCCACGGAGGTGCCCGACAGCTTCCTGATGGAGTCCAGCTGGTCGAAGCCGATGCCACCGGCGCCGTTGGCGATCTCGGGCTGCAGGAGGGCACCGGAGGGCGCCTTCGCCTGGACCAGGATGTCGTAGAGCCCCCTCGAATTTTCATCAACCGTCCGGTTGAGCGCAGCCTGTGACTGGCTTTGAACGAGGACCGACAAGCACATGGCTGCGATCAAGATGGCCGCGGTCAACAGCAGCACCCTGCTTCTGATGAACCTCTGGACGGCGTTCATGGAACTCCCTGAAACCTGGATTGCGTGCGCACACTTCCATCCGTCCGAGGACGTGGACTATGACGGACGGATGTGCAAAAGGTATTGGCCGGTCTGCCGGCTGCGGTCCTGAATCAGGACCTTGCCATTGTAAGCAGACCGGCCAATCATACGTGGCTCCGCGGGGGCGCGGCCCTGCGGAGGAGCGGCTACGGCGTTTCGGCCGGTGTGTCGCGCTAGTCTTCCAGGTCCACTTCCCGGACCATTTCAGCGCCGATGCCGGCCTTGATGGCATCGAGCACCTGTTGGGGCACGGAGCTGTCGATGGTCAGCAGGGCAAGGACATGGCCGCCCTCGTTGGAGCGGGCCACCTGCATGCCTGCGATGTTGATGTTGTTCATGCCCAGGATGTGGCCGATGGTTCCGATCACGCCGGGGCGGTCGGTGTAGGCAACCACCACGAGGTGCTCGCTGATGGGGATCTCAACCTCGAAGCCGTTGATGCCCACCAGCTTCTCGATCTGCTTGGGCCCGGTCAGGGTGCCGGCCACGGAGATCTGGCTGCCGTCGCTGAGGGCGCCGCGCAGGGTCAGGACGTTGCGGTAGGACTCGGTCTCCGGAGTGGTGATCAGGCGGACGTTGATGCCGCGCTGCTCGGCGATGACCGGGGCGTTGACGTAGGACACCTGCTCGGTCACGACGTCGGCGAAGATGCCCTTCAACGCTGCCAGTTCCAGCACCTTGACGTCCAGCGAGGAAATCTCGCCGGCCACCTCGACGTCGAACTGGGTCAGGGACGCGTGGGTCAGCGCCGTGAAGATGCGGCCCAGCTTCTCGATCAGCGGGATGCCCGGGCGGACGTCGGGGGCAATGACGCCGCCTGCGACGTTGACGGCATCCGGCACCAGCTCGCCGGCGAGGGCCAGGCGGACGGACTTGGCCACGGAGACGCCGGCTTTTTCCTGGGCTTCGTCCGTGGAGGCGCCCAGGTGCGGGGTCACCACCACGTTGTCGAGCTTGAAGAACGGGAGGTCGGTGCTGGGCTCCTTGGCGAAGACGTCCACACCGGCACCGGCGATTTCGCCGTCCTGGAGGGCAGTAAAGAGGGCTTCCTCGTCCACCAGGCCGCCGCGGGCCACGTTGACCACGTAGGCGGTGTTCTTCATCTTCTTGAACGCGTCAGCACCCAGCATGCCCACCGTCTCAGGCGTCTTGGGCATGTGGATGGTGATGAAATCGGACTGGGCCAGGAGTTCGTCCAGGGTGACCAGCTGCACGCCCAGCTGCGCGGCGCGGGCGGAGGTGATGTAGGGATCGTAGGCCAGGATCTTGGTGTCGAAGCCCTTCAGGCGGGCTGCAACGAGGGCGCCGATGCGGCCCAGGCCAATGATGCCGATCTTCTTTTCGAACAGCTCGATGCCGGTGTACTTGGAGCGCTTCCATTCGCCGTCCTTGAGGGCGGCGCTTGCCTGCGGGATGTGGCGGGCCAGGCTCAGGATGTGGCCCACCGTGAGCTCCGCGGCGGAAACGATGTTGGACGTGGGCGCGTTGACCACCATGACGCCGGCCTGCGTGGCGGCCTTGATGTCCACGTTGTCCAGACCCACGCCGGCGCGGGCGATGACCTTCAGGTTCTTGGCCGCGGCGATGGCTTCGGCGTCCACCTGGGTGGCGGAGCGGACCAGGATGGCGTCTACGTCACTGATCGCCGAGAGCAGCTGGGAACGGTCGGCGCCGTCGGTCTGGCGGATCTCAAAGTCCGGGCCAAGGGCCTCGACGGTGGCGGGGGAAAGTTCTTCGGCGAGCAGTACTACGGGTTTTGACACGGCTGATCCTCTGCGTTGCAGTCCTGGGGATGGAACAAGTCTAGGCCGACGGAAAGGCCGGGCTCACATTGTTAAGTGTGAACCCGGCCTCACCGTTGCGGTCTATGTGGTTGGGCTGGCAGCCTTAGCGGGCTGCGGAGCCTTCCACGTAGTCGACGTCCTGCTGCTGCCAGGAGAACAGGGAGCGCAGTTCGCGGCCAACAGCCTCGATGGGGTGCTGCTCTGCCTTGGCGCGCAGTTCCTTGAACTCCACGCCGCCGTTGTCCTGGTCCTCGATGAAGCGCTTGGCGAAGGCACCGGACTGGATGTCGGCCAGGACGGCCTTCATGTTTTCCTTCACCTCGGGGGTGATGACGCGCGGGCCGGAGACGTAGTCGCCGTATTCTGCGGTGTCGGAGACGCTCCAGCGCTGCTTGGCGATGCCGCCTTCCCACATGAGGTCGACGATGAGCTTGAGCTCGTGGAGCACCTCGAAGTAGGCGATCTGCGGCTGGTAGCCGGCTTCGGTCAGGGTTTCGAAGCCGTACTGGATGAGCTGGGACACGCCGCCGCAGAGGACGGACTGCTCGCCGAAGAGGTCAGTTTCGGTCTCTTCGGTGAAGGTGGTCTTGATGACGCCGGCGCGGGTGCCGCCGATGGCCTTGGCATAGGACTTGGCCAGCTCCCAGGCGTTGCCGGACGCGTCCTGCTCGACGGCGATGATGTCCGGGATGCCACGGCCGGCCTCGAACTCGCGGCGCACCGTGTGGCCCGGAGCCTTCGGGGCCACCAGGATGACGTCAACACCTTCCGGTGCCTGGATGTAGCCGAAGCGGATGTTGAAGCCGTGGGCGAAGGCCAGTGCCTTGCCGGGGGTCAGCTTGTCCTTGATGGAGTCGTTGTAGATCGAGCGCTGGTGCTGGTCCGGCGCCAGGATCATGATGACGTCGGCCCATTCGGCGGCGTCGGCAACGTTCTTGACCGTGAAGCCTGCATCCTGCGCCTTGGCGGTCGACTTGGAGCCTTCCTTCAGGGCGATGACGACCTCGACGCCGGAATCGCGCAGGTTGAGCGCGTGGGCGTGGCCCTGGGAGCCGTAGCCAACAATGGCAACCTTGCGGCCCTGGATGATCGACAGGTCGGCGTCGTCGTCGTAGAACATTTCAGTCACTTGCGTAACTCCTCTTGAGTGGTTGTAGATAGTGGTCTTGCGGTGCTGCGGTTACGGGCGCGGGGCCCGCCTTGGGCAGTGTGCCTAGGCGGAGCGGAGCGCCCGGTCACTCATGGAGCGGGATCCCCGTCCAACGGCCAGGGTGCCGGACTGCACAATTTCGCGGATGCCGAAGGGCTCCAGCACTGAGAGCAGGGCTGTGAGCTTTTCGGGGTGGCCGGTGGCCTCAATGACGACGGAGTCGGTGGATACGTCCACCACTGAGGCGCGGAACAGGTCTGCGGCCTGGGTTACCTGCAGACGTGTTGCGGCATCCGCACGTACTTTGACCAGGATGTGGTCGCGCTGTACGGAAGATTCTGGGGTCAGCTCAACGATCTTGATCACGTTGATCAGTTTGTTGAGCTGCTTGGTGACCTGCTCGATGAGGTCGCCGTCGGCGTCGACGACCACCGTCATGCGGGATACGCCCGGCACTTCGGTGGGGCCAACGGCCAGGGAGTTGATGTTGAAGGCGCGGCGGGCGAAGAGGCTGGCCACGCGGGTCAGGACGCCGGGCTTGTCCTCAACCAGGACGGAGAGTGTGTGGCGGCTCATGCTCAGTCTTCCTCTTCCCATTCCGGGGTCATGTTGCGGGCAACCTGGATCTGGTCGTTGCTCACGCCGGCGGGCACCATCGGCCACACCATGGAGTTGGGGCTCACCACGAAGTCGATGACCACGGGCCGGTCGTTGATTTCGAGGGCCTTTTGGATGGTGGCGTCGATGTCCTCTTCGCGTTCGCAGCGGAACGAGGCACAGCCGTAGGCCTCCCCCAGTTTGACGAAGTCCGGGATGCGGACGGTGTCATGGCCGGTGTTGAGGTCGGTGTTGGAGTAGCGGCCCTCGTAGAAGAGGGTCTGCCACTGGCGCACCATTCCCAGCGAGGAGTTGTTGATGACAGCCACTTTGATGGGGATGTTGTTGATGGCGCAGGTAGCCAGTTCCTGGTTGGTCATCTGGAAGCAGCCGTCGCCGTCGATCGCCCAGACCACCCGGTCCGGCTCACCGACCTTCGCGCCCATGGCCGCCGGGACGGCATAGCCCATCGTTCCGGCGCCGCCGGAGTTCAGCCAGGCGTGGGGGCGCTCGTACTTGATGAACTGGGCAGCCCACATCTGGTGCTGGCCGACGCCGGCCACGTACACGCCTTCGGGCCCGGTCAGGGCGCCGATCCGCTGGATGACTTTCTGCGGCGCGATGAGGCCGTCATCCGGTTCGGTCCAGCCCAGCGGGTAGGTTTCCTTCAGGTTGTTCAGGAACGCCCACCAGGTGGTCAGGTCGGGGGTCCCGGCTGCCTCGAACTGGCTGCGTACGGCCTCGGTCAGTTCCGGGATGATCTCCTTGACGGAGCCCACGATGGGCACGTCAGCGGTGCGGTTTTTGGAAATCTCGGCCGGGTCGATGTCCGCATGGATGACCTTGGCGTTGGGCGCGAAGGTCTTCAGCACGCCGGTGACGCGGTCGTCGAAGCGGGCGCCCAGCGTGATGAGCAGGTCGGACTGCTGCAGCGCGGTCACGGCTGAGACGGTTCCGTGCATGCCGGGCATTCCCATGTGCTGCGGGTGGGAGTCAGGGAACGCGCCCTTGGCCATCAGGGTGGTGACGACAGGTGCCCCGGTTGCTTCCGCGAGGGCAAGCAGCTCGGCCGAGGCGTGCGCCTTGACCACGCCGCCGCCCACATACAGCACCGGCTTGCGGGACGCTGCAATGAGCTTGGCTGCCTCGCGCACCTGCTTGTTGTGGCCGCGGGTAACGGGCCGGTAGCCCGGCAGGTCGATCTTCGGCGGCCAGGAGAACGTCATCTGGCCCACCTGGGCGTCCTTGGCAACGTCAACCAGCACGGGGCCGGGACGGCCGGTGGAAGCCAGATGGAAGGCTTCGGCCATGACGTGCGGGATGTCGTTGGGGTCGGTGACCAGGAAAGAGTGCTTGGTGATGGGCATGGTGATGCCCACGATGTCGGCTTCCTGGAAGGCGTCGGTGCCGATGACGCCGCTGGATACCTGGCCGGTGATGGCCACCAGGGGCACGGAATCCATGTGGGCATCCATGATGGCGGTGACGAGGTTGGTGGCCCCGGGGCCGGAGGTGGCGATGCAGACGCCCACCCGCCCGGTAACCATGGCGTAGCCTTGCGCGGCGTGGCCGGCTCCCTGTTCGTGACGGACCAGCACGTGGTTCATGGTGGAGGCCATCAAGGGGTCGTAGGTGGGCAGGATCGCGCCACCCGGCAAACCGAAAATATCGTCGACGCCGAGTTCTTCGAGCGAGCGGACGATTGCTTGCGAACCGGTCATCACCGTCGGGGGTACGACGTTGTTCGGCCCAAGGACAGGAGAGACGGCAGCAAGGTCGGCGACGACGGCGGCGTGGTCAGCCCCCCGGTCGGCGCGTTCCGGAGCCTTGGCGGCTCCAGCGGACTTGGTGGCCATCAGCGAGGGGCTGATGGGCGATCCTTTGCTCATCGGACTCTTCCTTGTGGATCTTCTCTGGTGTTGTGTTGCTGACTGCGGGAAATAAAAAAACCCCTCAGCCGGGTGGCTCTGTGAGGGGTTCGCGCGTGACGGTTCGTTACCAGTGGAGGCTAATGTGCCACGCGCTTGGTAAGGACGACGACGGTGCCGGCGGTAACGAAGGTCATGCGTTCAGTGTTCCCTCTTGGCGAGATAAGTGTCAACGAGCAACAACCCAATCTCACCATGTGGACTACATTGTCCACAAACTGATCCCATCTTCCCAGGGACCAAACCCCCAGCTCCCCGTCCAAGCCCGGAAGGGCTTAATAAGGGTGACGCCGGGGGTCCCTTTACATGGGGCGCTCAGCGCCCCAGGTAAAGGGAAGGTGTCACACGCCGGTGTAGGCACCCTGGCTGGCACTGTGCACCAGCTTGGCGTACTTGGCGAGCACGCCCTTGGTGTATCTGGCCGGCAACGGCTCCCAGCCCACTTTGCGGGCTTCGAGTTCGGCTTCGTCCACCAGCAGGTCGAAGCTGCGGGCGGCGATGTCAACCCGGATCCGGTCGCCGTCCTTCACAAAGGCGATGGGGCCGCCGTCGACCGCTTCCGGAGCAACGTGGCCGATGCACAGCCCTGTGGTTCCGCCGGAGAACCGGCCGTCGGTGAGGAGCAGGACGTCCTTGCCCAGGCCCGCCCCCTTGATGGCGCCGGTGATGGCGAGCATTTCGCGCATGCCGGGGCCGCCCTTGGGCCCTTCATAGCGGATGACCACAACATCGCCGGCTTTGATGGCACCGTTGTCCAGCGCGTCAAGGGCGCCCTGCTCGCGCTCGAAGACGCGCGCTGTTCCTTCGAAGACATCGGCATCGAATCCGGCGCTCTTGACCACGGCGCCTTCGGGTGCCATGGAGCCGTGCAGGATGGTGATGCCGCCGGTTTTGTGGATGGGGTTGTCCAGGGCGCGCAGGATCTTGCCGTCCACATCCGGCGGGTTGATCGCGGCGAGGTTCTCCGCAACGGTCTTGCCCGTGACGGTGAGGCAGTCGCCATGCAGCAGGCCGGCGTCGAGCAGGGCCTTCATGATCACCGGCACGCCGCCGATCCTGTCGACGTCGGTCATCACGTAACGGCCGAAGGGCTTCAGGTCACCCAGGTGCGGGATCTTGTCGCCGATGCGGTTGAAGTCGTCGAGGGTGAGCTCAACTTCGGCCTCGCGGGCAATGGCCAGCAGGTGCAGGACCGCATTGGTGGAACCGCCGAAGGCCATGGTGACGGCGATGGCGTTCTCGAAGGCCTTCCTGGTCATGATGTCGCGGGCGGTGATGCCCAGGCGCAGCAGGTTGACCACCGCTTCGCCGGACTTTCGGGCAAATTCATCACGACGGCGGTCTGCCGAAGGCGGGGCGGCCGAGCCGGGAAGGGACATGCCCAGGGCTTCGCCGATGCAGGCCATGGTGTTGGCCGTGTACATGCCGCCGCAGGCGCCTTCGCCGGGGCAGATGGCCTTTTCGATGCGGGTGAGGTCCTCCATGCTCATCTTGCCGGCCGCGCAGGCGCCGACGGCTTCGAAGGCGTCAATGAGGGTGACTTCCTTCTCGGAGCCGTCCTCGAGCTTGACCCAGCCGGGCATGATGGAGCCGGCGTAGAGGAACACGCTGGCCAGGTCCAGGCGGGCGGCGGCCATGAGCATCCCGGGGAGGGACTTGTCGCAGCCTGCCAGCAGGACCGAACCGTCGATGCGCTCGGCCTGCATCACTGTCTCAACGGAGTCGGCGATGACTTCGCGGGAGACCAGGGAAAAGTGCATGCCTTCGTGGCCCATGGAAATACCGTCGGAGACGGAGATGGTGCCGAACTGCATGGGGAAGCCGCCGCCGGCGTGGACGCCTTCCTTGGCGCCCTGGGCCAACCGGTTCAGGGAGAGGTTGCAGGGGGTGATTTCGTTCCAGGAGCTGGCGACACCCACCTGCGGCTTGGCGAAATCATCATCCCCCATGCCGACGGCCCGGAACATGCCGCGCGCCGGGGCCGCGTGGATCCCGTCGGTTACGACGCGGCTGCGGGGCTTGATGTCAGGCGTGTTCTCGGTTGCGGTCTGGGCGTCACTCATAGGGGAAAGTCTAGGGCTCGGACGGCGGCAGAAACGACCGCAGGACGAGGGTTGGGGCAAAAATCCGCCAAATTCCTGCCAAATAGTGGACTTCCATCTCATATTCTGAGACGCATCCTGCTGCCGGCTGGGTCGCGGGCCCCCTCCGCTGCTCCCGGGGCAGCGCCCTCCCCCACGTCGCAGCGGATCTCTGGACAGCAGTGGTGACCCGACGTAGCGTCAGGGACAGGAACCGAGCCACCTGGACCGAAGGGCCTGCCATGGACATTGTTTTCTGGATCATTCTCATAGTTGTCGTCGCCGTCATCATCTGGTGGCTGCTGAACCGCAACAAGTCCGCCAATCGGTCCGGCGGATCGGCGGCAGGGGCCCGGACAGACGGGGCGCTCGAAGGCGGCAGCGCGGCGGCGTCTGCCCAGGCCGCAGGCACCACGGGCATTCCCACGGCGGCGGGATTCGGAAAGCCTGCCGAACCGGCCGCCCCGGCCACGGCCGAGGAGCCGGCCGATTCGTCGGCCGCCTCCAGCCCCGGCACGTCGGGCGGCAACACGTCAGGCAGCAACACCTCGGGCGGCAACACGTCGGGCAGCCGGACCGAGACCGGGCAGCGTCAGCATCACGACCAGACACAAAACCAGACGCAGAACCAGGCAGAGGACCAGGCGGCCGACCAGGCCGAATGGGAAACCCAGTGGTCCGAGGCCGCATCCGGGCCAGGCTCCTCGGTGGTCGGTTCCGCCGGAACCCCTGCGGACCAGGCGGAACGGACCGGCCACTCCGCTGGGACGCCTTCCGGACAAGCTTCCGCTCCGGACGCCCGGCCCGTCCACCATGACGAATACACGGCCCCTCACGCCCCCACGCTTCCCGGTGCTGAAACAGCTGCGGTGGAAAGCACCGACGACGGCGGCACGTCGCCTGCGGCGCAGTCCGGCGGGCATGCGTCCGCGCACCTGGCGGGCACCTCCGAATCAGAACAGGAGCCGGCCGCGCCCGCCGCCACCGGCGGCATCCAGGGGGCCGCAGCGGCCGAAACGCTCGACCGTGCCCAGTCCTCCGCCCTGGTGGAGAACGGAGCGGACCACCACCAGCCATCTGTACAGGGGCAGGGCGCGGCTCCGAGCGGGCAGGCACAGGGCATCCCTGCCGCCGAGCCGGCAGGACACCTTGCGGCAGCCGAACCTTACGGTGCAGGTTCTGCCGCCCCGGGCCCCGACGGTAGCGGACCGGCGGATTACACGGTCAAAGGCGATGCCGCCGAGATGGTCTACTACGAAGAAGGACATCCCGACTATGAGCAGACCCGGGCGGAAGTCTGGTTTGAATCTGCTGCGCACGCGGAGGCCGCCGGCTTCCGGGCCCCCCGGCGCAAGCGGCTCTAGCAGGAGGACGGCCCGTCGCTGTGCGGGCCTTCCCTGCCTGGCCTTGTGCCTGCTGCTGGCCGCCTGCACCGGGACTCCGGACCCGACTGCAACGGCCACAAGCACGGCAAGCGACGGCACCCCGCCGGGAACCGCCGTCGTTATCCCACCGCCCGCTTCCGCCTCCACCCCTGCCCCTGCCGCCGCCCCTGTCCCCACGGTGCAGGAACGGCTGGAACTGCAGCTGAGCATCCCGTGGGCGGCCGTCTTCCTTCCGGACGGCACCGCCATCATCTCCGAACGTGAAACAGCACTGCTGAAGGCCGTGCGTGATGGAAAAGCCACAACCCTTGGCAAAGTCCCGGGCGTGGTGCCCGCTGGAGAAGGTGGCCTGCTGGGCCTGGCGCTGTCCCCGCATTTCGACGCCGACCGGTACCTCTACGCCTACCTGACCGCCCAGGCGGACAACCGGGTTGTCCGGCTGACGGTCGAGAACAACACTGATGGTTCCCTGACACTCGGCCAACCCCAGGTTGTGTTTTCCGGAATACCAAAGGCCACCACCCACAACGGCGGCAGGATCCGTTTTGGCCCGGACGGCTTCCTGTATGTGGGTACCGGTGATGCCCAGCGCCGCGAGCAGCCCCAGGACCCCAATGCCCTGGGCGGGAAGATTCTTCGGCTTAGTCCCGATGGCAGCCCCGCTCCCGGCAACCCCTTCGGCAACGCCGTGTACAGCCTGGGGCACAGGAACGTCCAGGGCCTGGCCTGGGACGAATCCGGCCGGCTCTGGGCCAGCGAGTTCGGACCGGACGTGGACGACGAGCTGAACCTGATTGCACCGGGCGCCAACTACGGCTGGCCGCAGGTCACCGGTGCGCCGCACCGCGCGGAGTTCCAGGATGCCAAAGTGGTGTGGCCGTCCACCCGTGACTCCTCACCCAGCGGACTGGAGATTGCCGGAGGTATTGCCTATCTGGGTGCGCTGCGGGGCGAACGTCTGTGGGCGGTTCCGCTTCACGGGACGGAAGCCGGTGATCCTGTGGCCTATTTCACAGGCGAATATGGCAGGATCCGGGACGTAATCCGGACTCCGCAGGGAGGGCTGTGGCTGCTGAGCAACAACGAAAACCCTGATTTCGCGCTGGTTTTGCGCCCCTTCCAGTGACCCATGCACCGCTGCAGGTGCCGATTTCACTTGCACTGAAAGTTCGTGTAGAGTTTCATGTCGTTGCGGAGATCAACGGGAAAGAAAAAGCCCGGGGATGGAAGCAAATAAGATGCACCTCTAGCTCAATTGGCAGAGCAATTGACTCTTAATCAATGGGTTCCGGGTTCAAGTCCCGGGGGGTGCACCACTGGGAAAACAGCCCCCGGCTTGTGGAAACACAAGCCGGGGGCTGTTTTGTTTTGTGTGCTTCAGGAGTCATCGATTGCTCCGTACCGGCCGTTTTCAGTGCTCAAAACGGCATGTGCGGAGCAATCGATGGTGGTGTGTGGAAAGTCCGACGGCGGCCCGGCGGCTTGGCACAAAAAAGCGCGGATCCGGCTTTTCCAAGCCAGAGCCGCGCTGTCCTAAGCGGTTTGCGGCGCCAACGGCTACTTGGCGGCGTTGTCCACCAGTGCGGCTGCGTTGCTGGGCGTCGTGGCGAACTGGCTGGCGAGTTCGCGCACCACGGCTTTGAGTTCCTGGCGCAGCAGTTCGGGGTCGATCGACGCCGATGCCAGCACGGAGCGCTCCATCTCCACAGCCTGGGCAACGGCTTCCTTGCCCTGTTCGGTAAGCGAGACCACGTGGCTCCGGCGGTCGGAGGTGCTGCGCACCCGCATGATGTGGCCATGGGACTCAAGCCGGCTGAGCGTCTTGCCCATGGTCTGGGCCTGGACGCGGACATACTGGGCAAGCTGTGCCTGGGTCATGGGTCCTTGCGCGGCGAGGACTTCGATGGCGATAACACCGGCGTGGGTGAGTCCGATCGCGCCGAGTTTTTCGTTCCATGAATGTTCAACGAGTCGCGCAGCAGTGGACAGGAGGCGCCCTGTGGGCCAGTGATCCATATCAGGCATAGCAGCAAGTATAGCCAAGTGCCGATTAGCACTCGTTCCACCTGCTTACTAGGCTGTTGTGTCCCGCCCGCAACAAGGAGAAAAACAATGGCCGAAAGACTCGTTACCGGCGACAAAGCGCCCGCTTTCACCCTGCAGGATGCAAACGGCAATGACGTCAGCCTGGCTCCCCGGCCCGGCCGTTCCACCATTGTCTACTTCTACCCCGCCGCATCCACGCCCGGCTGCACTAAGGAAGCCTGCGATTTCCGGGACAGCCTGGCCTCCCTTCAGGCCTCCGGCTACGACGTCCTCGGCATCTCCCCGGACCCTGTTGAAAAACTGGCCAAATTCGCCGCCAACGAGTCGCTGACATTCCCGCTCCTCTCCGATGCGGACCACGCGGTGGCCGAGGCTTACGGCGCCTGGGGCGAAAAGAAGAACTACGGCAAGACGTACCAGGGCCTTATCCGCTCCACGATCGTTGTGGACCCCACCGGCAACGTCGCCCTTGCCCAGTACAACGTCCGGGCGACCGGCCACGTGGCGAAACTGCGGCGGGACCTCAACCTGGACAACTGACCGGCCCGGCGGCCGGCCGCGGCAGCTGTCCACCCGCACCCCAGGTACGTGTCCGGGGCAACGCTACAATGGACACTGGCATCCGCCGTCGAACGTTCAGCGTTCCTGGCAGGACGCCACGCGCGAGTGGTGAAATTGGCAGACACGCAGGATTTAGGTTCCTGTGCCTTCGGGCGTGGGGGTTCAAGTCCCCCCTTGCGCACCTGATGGATCCCCCGGCTTCGGCCGGGGGATCCTTTGCGTTAAGCAGGGCGACCGTCCGCACACCGGCTTCGTGCCCCGAATCGAAAAACTTCAAAGATCACCCATCCGCCGCCGCCCACCGGCCGAATAGCCATTGAGACACCAGCCAAGGGCAGGTGCTTACCCAAGGCAAGCTGCAGGCGCGGACACACCGTCCGTAGGCGGCAGGCAAAACGATCCAAGGAGAACTGAAATGCAGACCTTCAAGCGCACCACTTTCACCGTCGCCGGCGTTGCAGCGGCCGCTCTGCTCAGCCTCACCGCATGTGGCGGTTCCGGCAGCACCTCCGGCTCGTCGGCGTCGTCTGCGCCGATGGCATCCTCCCCCAGCTCCAGCATGGCTTCCCCTTCCGCCAAGGCCTCTGCCAGCGCATCGGCGGGAACCATGAGCCCGGCGGCGAACCTGGTTGGCCCTGGCTGCGCCGCCTACGCCCAGCAGGTTCCCACCGGCGCAGGCTCCGTGGAGGGCATGGCCTTGGATCCGGTGGCCGTAGCAGCCTCCAACAACCCGATTCTGACCACGCTCACCGCCGCCGTTTCCGGCAAGCTGAACCCCAAGGTCGACCTGGTGGACACCCTCAACGGGGGTGAATTCACGGTCTTCGCGCCGGTGGATGACGCCTTCAAGAAGATCGACGCCGCCACGATCGAGACCCTGAAGACGGACGACGCACTGCTGAGCAAGATCCTGACCTACCACGTGGTTCCCGGCCAGATCACCCCGGACAAGATCGCCGGAACCCACGCCACGGTCCAGGGCGGCTCCGTCACCGTGACCGGCAGCGGGGACAACCTCAAGGTGGACAACGCCAACGTGGTCTGCGGCGGGGTCAAGACCAAGAACGCAACGGTCTACCTGGTCGACTCGGTCCTCATGCCCAAGTAAGGCATCCACGAGCCCCAGGCCAGGCCGGGTCCACCCATACGGGCGGGCCCGGCCTTGGCGCGTCGCCCGTCCACCTTGGGCCAGTCCCAGGCCCAGTCCTCTAGACTGGATCCCGGCCCGCAAGCGGCGGAGCCGGCAGCATCCAGAGGTGATAAACGAGTGCCCAGCAGTACATCGCGGCGGACGGTCATCAAGGCCGGCGCCGTCCTCATGGCGCTGGGCGTGAGCTCATGCACGGGCATGCCGTCCCCCTCCCCCACGTCCGGAACGCCCAGTTCCACGCCGGCGGAGCCGGATGCCACATTCAATTTCGGCACCGCTGCCCAGCCCCTGGGACTGGACCCGGCACTGTCCAGCGATGTGGAGTCCCAGCGCATTACCCGCCAGATCCTTGAAGGCCTGGTGGGCGTTGACCAGACCACCGGCAAGCCCACCCCGCTGCTGGCCACGGAATGGAACGAGTCCAACGAAGGACGGACCTACACTTTCAAACTCCGCTCCGGGGTGACGTTCCAGGACGGCACCCCGTTCAACGCCGACGCCGTCTGCACCAACTTCAACCGCTGGTTCGCCTTTCCAGCAGAGTTGCGGAAGCAGGCGCCCGGCAGCTCGTTCAAGAGCGTGTTCAAGGCGCACTCGGACGAGCCCGGGTTGTCCATTTTCAAAAGCTGCACGCCCGTGTCGGCCGATACCGTCCAGATCGACCTGACCCAGCGGTTCACTGCGTTCCTCCAGGCGCTGACCCTGCCGGCCTTCGCCATAGCGTCCCCTGCCGCCCTTGCCGCCGGCAAGGCCGACGTCCTGGACCAGAACCGGGGCGGCCAGGCGATGTCAGCGTTCGCCACGAACCCCGTCGGCACCGGGCCCTTCACCCTGGCCGCATGGGGCAACGACAACGTCACCCTGGCCAGCAACAAAACCTACTGGGGCGACCGCGGCCAGATCGCCACCATTAACTTCCTGGCCTACAACCATCCCCAGACCCGCCTCCAGGCCCTGCTGGACGGAAAAATCGACGGCTACGACGCCGTGACCGTGGGGAACTTCGACCAACTGGTCAAGCGCGGCAAGCAGATCGTGCAACGCGACCCCTTCTCGGTGGTGTATGTAGGGATGAACCAGGACATCCCGGTGCTCCAGAACCAGAAGATCCGGCAGGCGGTGGAGCTTGCGATTGACAAGGAAACCCTGATCCGGAAGTTCTTCATCGACAACACCGCCAAGGCGACGCAGTTCGTTCCGCCCAAGATCAGTGGCTTCAACAACGACGCGCCCGCACTGGGGCACGATCCATTGAAGGCCAAGGACTACCTCAAGGAGGGCGGCTACGCGGGCGAGGAACTGAAGTTCTACTACCCCATGAACGTCACCCGGCCCTACCTGCCCACACCCGAGAAGGTGTACGCCGAGCTCAGCCGCCAACTCACCGCCGTCGGCTTCAACATCCTGCCCGTCCCGATCGACTGGTCCGACGGCTACCTCCAGAAGGTCCAATCCGCCGGGGACCACGCATTCCACATCCTGGGCTGGAACGGCTCCTACTCTGATGCGGACAACTTCGTCGGCCCGCTCTTCGGAGAGAAGAACGGCGAGTTCGGCTACCAGGACCCCCAGGTCTTTTCAAAGATCAACCGGGCGCGGGGGCTGCCTGACGGCAAGGAACGTGATGAGCTGTACCACACCATCAACGCCCAGATCGCCGCGACCGTGCCGGCAGTTCCCGTCGCCTTTCCCATCTCCGCGCTTGCCCTCTCGGACCGCGTCCTGAGCTACCCGGCATCACCGGTCTTAAACGAAGTTTTCACGAAGGTCCAGCTAAAGCCTTGACGGGCCAGGCCAATTTCAGTATGCGGGCTGCGCGGGGATATTCTGTGACAGCCAGAGCCGCTGCAATCGGAGACTGATCGTGACCTTCATTTCCAAGACCCCACACGCCGACGTTGTCCTGATAGGCGGCGGCATCATGAGCGCCACGCTGGGGGCATTCCTCAAGCAGCTGGAGCCGGACTGGACCATCTCCCTGTTCGAACGGCTGGACCAGCCGGGCCTCGAAAGCTCAGATCCCTGGAACAACGCAGGAACGGGCCACGCCGCCCTCTGCGAACTCAACTACTCCCCCGCAGCCAAAGACGGCTCGGTCAACCCCGCCAAGGCGCTGCTCATCAACGAACAGTTCCAGCTCTCCCGCCAGTTCTGGTCCCACCTGGTGGACAACAACCTGATCGGTTCGCCCAAGGGCTTCATTAACACCGTCCCGCACATGAGCTTCGTGATCGGCGAGGACCACACACGGTTCCTGAAAACCCGGTACGAGGCCCTGAAACCGCATACCCTGTTCCGGAGCATGGAGTTCTCCGAGGACCACGCCCAGATCGCCAAGTGGGCGCCGCTGATCGTCAAGGGCCGCGACCCCCAGCAGCGTATTGCCGCTACCCGCGCCGCCGAGGGCACCGACGTCGACTTTGGTGCACTGACCCGTGAGCTGACCACCTATCTGGGGAACAACGGGGTTGAAATCAACTACAACCACGATGTCACCGGAATCTCCCGCGCCTCCGACGGCGGCTGGGACCTGACGCTGAAGTACCCCAAGTCCGGAGAACACGGCAAAATCCACGCCAAGTTCGTCTTTGTCGGCGCCGGCGGCGGGGCCCTTCATCTCCTCCAGGCCTCCGGCATCCCGGAAAGCAAGGGCTACGGCGGCTTCCCCGTGTCCGGCCAGTTCTTCCGCTGCACCGACGAGACCATCGCAGCCCAGCACAGCGCCAAGGTTTACGGCCAGGCCTCCGTGGGCGCTCCCCCCATGTCCGTTCCGCACCTGGACACCCGCTACGTCAACGGGAAGCGCTCGCTCCTGTTCGGCCCGTACGCGGGCTTCTCCACCAACTTCCTGAAGAACGGCTCCTACCTGGACCTGCCGCTGTCCATCCGCCCCGGCAACATCATCCCGATGCTGGCCGTGGCCAAGGACAACATGGACCTCACCGCCTACCTCGTCAAGGAAGTGGTCAAGAAGCACGACCAGAAGGTCGAGGCCCTGCGCGAGTACTACCCCGAGGCAAAGGGCGGGGACTGGGAACTCATCACCGCCGGCCAGCGTGTACAGATCATCAAGAAAGATCCGCAAAAGGGCGGCATCCTTCAGTTCGGAACCGAAGTGATCGCCGGCCGCGACGGCTCCATCGGTGCGCTCCTGGGCGCTTCGCCCGGAGCCTCAACCGCTGTCCCCATCATGATCGAACTGCTGCAGAAGACGTTCCCCAAGAATTTCAAGGGCTGGCAGTCCAAGCTCAAGGACATGATGCCCGGCTACGGGGTGAAGCTGGATGAGAATCCGGACCTTGCCGCGGAGCTGGAAAGGGCAACGGCCAAGTCCCTCCAGCTGGAGAGCGTTTCCGCCAGCCACTGACCCTGCCGGGGCCAGCGGCTGGCACCCCCAGGGCATGTACCAGTCACCAAGACCCCCAGGAGACCACCCATGTTCCGGCTGGCGCACCTTTCCCTGGCGAACCGGGCCCTGATCGCCCTGATCACCGTCTTCGCCTCGGTCTTCGGCGTGATCACCATGTCATCGCTGAAGCAGGAGCTCATCCCTTCCATTGAGTTCCCGCAGATCACCGTGCTCAGCTCCATGCCGGGCGCCTCGCCGGAAGTAGTGGACAAGCAGGTCAGCGGCCCGCTGGAGAAGGCGCTGAACGGCGTGGAGGGGCTGGAATCCACCTCCTCCACGTCGCGCACCGGGGTCTCCCAGATCACCATGGTGTTCACCTACGGGTCCAACCTGGACCGGGCACGGAACCAGATCGACCGGGCCATCTCCAACGCCAAGCGCACCCTGCCCACCGATGTCCAGCCGCAGGCCATCGCGGGAAGCATCAGTGACTTTCCCATCGTTTTCCTCGCCGTCTCCTCGGACAAGCCGCTCAGCGACCTGAATGCCGACCTGCAGCGCCTGAGCGTTCCCCGGCTGCAGAAGATCGACGGCGTCCGCAGCGCCGATGTCACCGGCGGCGCCTCCCAGCACATCGAGATCCTTCCCCGGGCCGACGCCATGGCAGCGGCGGGGACAAGCGTCACTTCCATCCGTGACGCCCTGTCCAACAACGGCTCGCTGGTCCCTGCCGGCACGCTCCAGGACCAGGGCAGGACCCTGTCGCTTCAGATCGGCAGCCCCGTGGACTCCCTGGACGCCATCAAGGCACTGCCGCTGGCCGGTGCCCGGAATGGGGCAACGATCGGCACCGTAGCCGATGTTTCCCTCAAGGATGACGAACGCACCTCCATCACCCGCACCAACGGGGCCGAGACGCTTGCCGTCTCAGTGACCAAGAAGCCCGAAGGCGACACGGTGGGCATCTCCCACGCGGTGCGGGACTCGCTGAGGGACCTGGAGGCGGAGCTGGGCTCCAACGCCAGGTTCACCCCTGTCTTCGACCAGGCACCGTTCATCGAAAAATCCATCAAGGACCTCACTACAGAAGGCCTGCTGGGGCTGGGGTTCGCCGTCGCCATCATCCTGCTCTTCCTGATGTCCGCCCGGTCCACGCTGGTCACTGCGGTGTCCATTCCGCTGTCCCTGCTGATCACGTTCATCGGGCTGTCGGCCACCGGCTACTCCCTGAACATCCTGACGCTCGGCGCGCTCACCATCGCGATCGGGCGGGTGGTGGACGACTCCATCGTCGTCATCGAAAACATCAAGCGGCACCTCAGTTACGGTGAGGAAAAGTCGACGGCGATCCTCACCGCCATCAGGGAGGTGGCCGGCGCCATCACCGCCTCCACGCTGACCACGGTGGCCGTGTTCCTGCCGATCGCCTTCGTCGGCGAACTGGCCGGCGAGCTCTTCCGGCCGTTCGCGTTGACGGTGACCATGGCACTGCTGGCATCGCTGCTGGTGTCCCTGACCATCGTCCCGGTGCTGGCCTACTGGTTCCTCAGGAACCCCAGGGGCGCGGCGGGCAGCCTGCCCGCCGGCTCTGCCGCGGCCCGGCGGACAGCCGATGAGGCGAAAGCCAAGGCCCACGACGCCGAACAGCGCAGCCGCCTCCAGCGCGGCTACCTGCCCATCCTCCGGTCAACGCAGAAACATCCCGTCATCACCCTGGTGGCCGCTGTCGTGGTGCTCGGGGCCACCGGGGCCATGACACCGCTGCTGGCCACGAACCTCCTGGGAAATTCCGGACAGAACAGCATGACCGTGCGCCAGGTGCTGCCGGCCGGCACCAGCCTGGCTGACACCAGCGCCGCCGCCATCCGCCTCGAAGAGGTCCTGCGCGGGATCGACGGCATCAAGGACGTCCAGGTGACCTCCGGCAATGCCCAGGCAGGCTTCGCCGCCCTTACCTCGACAGGATCCTCCAACTCCACCTTCACCGTGGTCACAGACGAAAAGGCCGACCAGGAACGGCTGCAGGAGACCGTGCGCTCGGAGCTTGCGAAGGTGCCCGACTCGGGCAAGGTATCGGTGGGCACCCAGCAGGGCGGGTTCGGCACCTCATCCACCGTGGACATTACGCTGAAGGCTTCCACCAGCGCCGACCTGCAGGCCGCCAGCGACACCATGGTTGCGGCCATGACCGGCGTGCCCGGCACCAGTGAGGTGGCCAGCAACCTGGCCGCCAGCAACCCTGTGGTGCAGGTCAGGGTAGACAGGGCCAAGGCCGTCGCCGCGGGCCTGAACGAGGAACAGGTAGCCGGCGTCCTCGCATCCACCATCAGCCCCATCCCTGCCGGCACGGTACGGATCGACACCAACGATTTCCCCGTCCGCATCGGCCAGGGCACCAGGTTCACCAGCATCGATGCCGTCCGGAACATCCCGCTGCCGGCGGGCGGGCGGGCGGTGACGCTCGGAAGCATCGCGTCCGTTGAGCAGGTGGACGTCCCCGTCTCCATCACCGCCAGCAACGGTGAGCGCACCGCCAAGGTGTCCATCACGCCGTCGGGCTCCAACCTGGGCGCGGTGAACACGGAAGTCCAAAAGCGCCTGGCTGACGTCCAGCTGCCGGCCGGGGTCACGGCGCAGATCGGCGGCGCCACCACGCAGCAGGCGGAATCGTTCCGGCAGCTGGGGCTGGCACTGCTGGCAGCCATCGCCATCGTTTACGTGATCATGGTGGCCACCTTCAAGTCCCTCATCCAGCCGCTGATCCTGCTGGTCTCGGTTCCGTTCGCAGCCACCGGCGCGGTGGCACTGCTGCTGATCACCGGAGTGCCCCTGGGCCTGCCGTCGCTCATCGGCATGCTGATGCTGGTGGGCATCGTGGTCACCAACGCCATCGTGCTGATAGACCTGATCAACCAGTACCGGCAGCCCCGTGACGGGCGGCCCGGCATGAACGTGGCAGAGGCCATCACCAACGGCGCACGCCAGCGCCTCCGGCCGATCCTGATGACGGCACTGGCCACCGTTTTTGCACTGACCCCGATGGCCCTGGGCCTCACCGGCGGCGGCGGGTTCATTTCGCAGCCGCTGGCCGTGGTGGTGATCGGCGGGCTGGTGTCTTCCACCGCGCTGACCCTGATCCTGGTTCCGGTGCTGTACCGGCTGGTGGAGGGACGGCGCGAGAAGAAGGCGCTGCTGCGGGACCTGCGGGCCCGCCCCGAGGTGGGCCCGGGCGCGGATATTGACGCCGAGCTCAGGGACTGGACCACCGGCCAGGTTCCCAAAGTCGGCGGGCGGCGCGCCGCACCCGGCGCAGAATAAAACAGCGGAATATTATCGGCGCTGCTGCGTTGTATCCGGCGATAGATGCAAATGCATCTAAATTGGTCTACACTGGAGCCAAGCCCAGAAAGTCCAGGAACGGAAAGGCAGCCATGCAGATCGGTGTTTTCAGCGTCAGCGACATCACCACGGACCCCACCACGGGCCGCACTCCCACCGAGCACGAACGCATCAAGGCCTCGGTGGCCATCGCCAAAAAGGTCGAGGAAATCGGCATGGATGTCTACGCCATCGGCGAGCACCACAACCGGCCCTTCTTCTCCTCCTCCCCCACCACCACCCTCGCTTACATTGCGGCCCAGACCGAACGGATCATCCTCTCCACGGCCACCACGCTTATCACCACCAATGATCCGGTGAAGATCGCCGAGGACTTTGCCATGCTCCAGCACCTGTCCGACGGGCGGGTGGACCTGGTCCTGGGCCGCGGCAACACCGCCCCCGTGTATCCATGGTTCGGCAAGAACATCCAGGACGGCGTGGAGCTGGCCATCGAGAACTACAGTCTCCTGCGCAAGCTGTGGGACGAGGACACCGTCAACTGGTCCGGCAAGTTCCGCACCCCGCTGCAGAACTTCACCTCCACGCCCCGGCCGCTGGACGGCGTGGCCCCGTTTGTATGGCACGGCTCCATCCGCACCCCGCAGATCGCGGAAGTGGCCGCGTACTTCGGTGACGGCTTCTTCGCCAACAACATCTTCTGGCCCAAGGAGCACTACCAGCAGCTGATTGGCCTCTACCGCGAGCGGTACGAACACTACGGCCACGGCAAGGCGGACCAGGCGATCGTTGGACTCGGCGGCCAGTTCTTCATGCGGAAGAACTCCCAGGACGCCGTGAACGAATTCCGCCCGTACTTCGACAACGCCCCCGTCTATGGCCACGGGCCGTCCCTGGAGGACTTCACCTCCCAGACCCCGCTGACCGTGGGCAGCCCGCAGGAAGTCATCGAAAAGACCCTGACCTTCCGCGAGTACTTCGGCGACTACCAGCGCCAGCTGTTCCTGATCGACCACGCCGGGCTGCCGCTGAAGACCGTCCTGGAGCAGCTGGACCTGTTCGGCGAGGAAGTCCTGCCCGTCCTCCGCAGGGAGTACGCCGCCCTCACTCCGGCCCACGTTCCCGAACCGCCTACCCATGCCAACCGGGTTGCCGCTGCGCTGGCCGCCCAGGAGGCGCAGTCAGGGCAGGGCCAGGACGCGGCGGGCGCTGAAAAGTCTTCCGCGGAGGCGTGATGGCTGCCGGAGGATCGGAATCGCCGGTGCGGCTGGCTGCCGAAACCTGGGAGTCCCTGTTCCGGGCCCAGGTGGCCGTCATGCGCAAGCTGCAGTCCGGGCGGGCGTTCCGGAAACTGGCGGTGAATGAATACGACGTCCTGTTCACGCTCTCCCGGTGCCCGTCCGGCTGGCTGCGGCTCAATGAGCTCAACGACAACGTGCTGTTGAGCCAGTCCAGCCTGAGCCGGCTAGTGGAGCGGCTCGAAAAGCGCGGGCTCGTTGCCCGGATGCCCGCTCCGGACGACGGCCGCGGCATCCTGCTGAAGCTGACCGACGAGGGGCGGGAATTGCAGAAGGAAATCGGCCGCGAGCACGTCCGGGACATTTCGGCGCTGGTGGGCCCTGCGCTGACGGCCGCGGAGCAGAAGGAGCTGATGCGGCTCACGGACAAGCTGCGGAGCTCGCTGGGTCCCCTTCCCAAGTAGCAGAGCCGGCCCGGCCGGAGAATCAGCCGAGCGCCACCAGCCGGGAAGGATCCTCGCAGGGCAGGTCCCCGTTGACCACGGCCGTGACGCGCAGTTGGTTCAGGACCAGGCTTCCACCCACCGTGGAAAGGAAAGCGGTGTCTGATGAGTCCCGGCCGGCGGTAATGCGCAGCATGGACTCCCGCGGCGCCAGGCCGGTGGGGTCGATGACGTGCCAGGCCCCCTCCACGTAGGCTTCCGCCACAGCGTGGAAATCCATGGGGCTCAGGCCCGGCGCGTAGACGGCCGCCAGCCGGGCCGGGATGTCCTTCGAGCGGAGCAAGGCGATGGCCAGGTGCGCAAAGTCCCGGCAGACGCCGCGCCGGCTGAGGAGGGTCTCCACGGCACCGTCCGTGCCGCGGGAGGAGCCGCTGATGTACCGCAGCTCACCATTGACCCAGTTGCGGACGGCGTGCACCAGGTCCGCCCCCTGGACCCCTTCGAACTCTGCGTAGGCCGTAGGCAGCAACCGGTCCGACTCGGCGTACCGGCTGGGACGGACGTAGCGGATGCGGTCCGCCAGAGTGGCGTCTTCCGGGACGGCGCGGCCGGCCACGGTGGCTGAATATTCCACGGTGACGTCCGTGGGTTCGGCGAGCTCCATGTAGTGGAACCGGCCGCCGTGGTGGTCGGAGACCTCGGTAAGGGGAACGTCTGCCCCGCCCGCCGTGACGGAGAGGACTTCTTCAAAGGATGTGTACCCGCTGTTCCTTGCCACGGCAATGGCCATGGCCACCTTGGTATTGGCGATGGTCCTGAAGGCCAGGCGTGCGGAAACAGAGCGTTCCATGAATCTCCGGGGGTGTTGGGGGCGGAAGGCAAGCCGCACACCGTGGACTTGTGGTTGCCGGCAGCGGGACTAGTTTTTGACCTTCAGCGACATTAGCATCCGTTGCACGTTGGCGAAATCAGGGCTTTCGTCGACGTACTGGGCGGCCTGGCCCAGGGTGTCGAAGGCCTTCGCCGGTGCCACCTTTTCATCCGGGGCAAAGGCTTTGAGGGCCACCAGGTCACCGAACGAGTAGTCTCCCTTGCCGGCCGGACCACGCACCACGTTGCGCAGCTCGCACGCCTGCCCGTCCGTTCCACCCACCAGGTTGGTGATGCCGTATGAGCCGAAGTAGCGGTATCCCTGGATCACCCTGTAGACCATGCGTGGCGGGATGGTCCCTTCCCCGCCCTGGGCGGAGAGCTCAAAGGGTACGCTGCTGATCACCGTGTACGGGTGCCGCGCGCTTTCGGGACAGTCAACGGACGACGGCGGCAGTCCAGTCCGGAGCGCGGCAATGAAGGTTCCGTCGGGCTTCTTCACTTCAATCTTCAGTCCGCCGGGAAGCACCCCGTCCTCCGGCGCCACCGACTGGGCGATCCAGTCGGCCGGCAGGTCGAAACTGACAGTTTTTGCGGGGTCGGCGAACGACTTCCACGAAGCGGCAGTGGCCACACCGGTGGGTTCGCCGGGCGTTGCGGACGCGGAGGCCTGGACATTGCCGGAAGCATCCGGGGACGCCGATGCCGTGCCTGCTGTTGGGCCAGGCGCTGCAGATCCCGAGGTTGCTGCCCCGGATGGTGATGGCTGGGCCGTCCATCCCGGGCCGGCCGGGGATCCCGAGCATCCCGACAGCAGGACCACGGCGGCCACCAGGGACATCCGGGAAAGAGCGCTCGCTACAGCCTTGCCTGTCATGGAAGCCAGCCTAGTGGTGGCACGGCTCCTTCCCGGACCGGTGCGGTGGTGTTTCGTGCGCCCCGGAAGCGGTGTTTGCTGCGGCCAGCGCGTCCCTCTGCCGGACTGCGGCCGGCCCTTCCCGCTCCCGTCCCTTCCCGCGGGCACGTGCCCAGCGTGTCGCCGTCGGGCGTTTACCACCCTGGCCTGGGACTAGGCTGGAGGTTATGGCGGAAGAGCAGCACGGCGCAGCCGAAGACAATCCCGCGGACATCTCCGCCCTGGACATCGCCGACTGGCGGCTGAGGACCTTTGCGCTCTATGACAACGTCCGCCGCTTCGCCGTCGAGAGCCCCTCAGAGGCGCACTCGTACTGGCGCCACCAGCGCGACCTGATGTTCGGCACCCACCCGGCTTCCGCACTGACCGCCGAGGCCAAGGCCCATTTCTCCGGGCTGAAGACTGCCGACTACGACCCCATCTACCGGTTCCACGTGCCCCTGACGAAAGAGGGCGCCGGCAGGGAGATGAGCGTCGAAACCGCGACCGACGGGGTGGTCCACTTTGTCCGGTTGGGCACATTCGACCTGCCCGAATTGGGCCAGCTCGGGGTATGGAAACTGCGCGGGTACGGCGGCGGCATTTTCGTCCCGTTCCGCGACGCCACGGCGGGGCAGCCCGGCGGAACCTACGGCGCCGGCCGCTACCTGCTGGACACCATCAAGGGTGCCTTCCACGGCGTCAACGGCACCGGCCCGGGCGCCACGTTCGTCCTGGATTTCAACTTTGCCTACAACCCCTCCTGCGCCTACAACGAGGCCTGGGCGTGCCCGCTGCCCGGGCCCTCCAACCGGCTGGCCGTGGAAATCCCCGTGGGCGAGCTGTACTGACGCATGGCGGTTTGTTCCATGTGCCGTGTGCGCATCCCGTTCCTGCTTCCTGCCTGCCGCACTGAGCGTGCTGCCGGTGCCATCGGATGACGGAGGGACCGTCCGCACCCGCTGTCCAGGAAACCCGGCCCCGGCGCCTTCCTGCCACCAGGCACTACCGGGGGATCCTGCGTTTTCCGGTTATCCGGCAGTTGGTCCGCTTCTCCGGTGTCGGCGGCATCTGCACCGCCGCATCGCTTGGCCTCTACGCGCTGCTGCGTCCATGGCTCGGCGCCCAGCTGGCCAACGCCGTGGCACTGGTCGTCACGTCCTTGTTGAACACCGCCTTGAACCGGCGGCTGACCTTCAAGATCGCCGGCCAGCAGCGCCGCACCCGTGACCACTTCAACGGCCTGGTGGTGATCGCAGTGGCGCTGGTGATCACCGGCAGCAGCCTGGGCGTGCTGCACTGGTTCAATCCGGAGGCCACCGTGGGGGACGAACTGCTGGCCACCACGCTGTCCGGTTTCCTGGCCACGGCGGTGCGCTTCAGCATGCTGCGGCACTGGATCTTCCGGCGCGCACGCCACCGCTGAATCGATCCGCTAGCGGCTGTGGCCCGCGCCAAGGTTTTTGACAGTGGCGACGGCGGCCCGGAGCGCGTCCGCCGCCACGTCCAGGTCTTCCCCGGTCACTGATGCGTCAAAACTGAACCGGACGGCAGTCTGCGCCACTTCGGCCGAAATTCCCAGCGCGGATAGCACCGGCGACGGCGCGTCCGAACCGGCAGCGCACGCCGAGCCGCTGGAGCAGACTACGCCGCGCCGTTCCAGCTCCAGGAGCACGGACTCGCCGCTGGTCCCGGGAAAGCAGAACGACGCGACGGACGGCAGCCGTTCGATGGGGTGGCCGGTCAGGACGGCGTCCGGCGCCGCGGCCACCACCGCAGTGATGAACCGGTCCCGCAGGGCGGCCACCCTTGCCTGCTGCTCTGCCTGCCGGTCCCGGGCAAGCGTGAGTGCTGTGGCCAGGCCCACCGCCCCGGCCACGTTTTCGGTTCCCGAGCGGCGGCCCCTTTCCTGACCGCCGCCGTGGATGACCGGTTCGAGCCGGGTACGGCTCCGGACGAAAAGCATGCCGCAGCCTTTGGGTGCCCCCAGTTTGTGCCCGGAGATGCTCATGGCATCCACGCCCAACGCCCTGGCATCGAGCGGCAGCCAGCCGGCTGCCTGGACGGCGTCTGTATGGAACGGGATTCCGTGGCGGTGAGCCAGTTCCGCCAGCGCGGCGATGGGCTGGATGGTGCCCACCTCGTTGTTGGCGTACATGACGCTGACCAGCGCGGTCTCCGGCCGCAGCACCCCGGCCAGCGCCTCCGGCGTGACCCGGCCGGTGGCGTCGACCGGCACCACGTCCACCAGGAAGCCGTGGAAGCGCTCAAGGTAGCGCGAGGATTCCTCCACGGCAGGGTGTTCGACGGCGCTGATCGCCACCCGGTTCAACTCCGGGTTTGCGGCCTGCCGGGCCAGGGCGATGCCTTTGACGGCCAGGTTGTCTGCTTCCGTTCCCCCGGAGGTGAACACCACCTCGCCCTGCCGGCAGTTCAGGACGCCGGCCACCGCTGCCCGCGCCCCCGCGAGCGCCTCAGCTGCCGCCTCACCCAGGGTGTGGTGGCTGGAGGGGTTCCCGAATGAGCCCGTGAGGTAGGGCCACATGGCGTCCAGCACCTCACGGCGGACGGGGGTGGTGGCGGCGGCGTCAAGGAAGATCACGGCAATCTCACCCGGCGGTCAGTTCGACGTCGAGGCCCAGGTCCAGGGCGGCCACGGAGTGGGTCAGCGCCCCGATGGAGATGACATCCACGCCGGTGGCGGCAATGGCAGCGACGGTGCCGGCGTTGACGTTGCCGCTTGCTTCCACGCGGGCGCGTCCGGCCACCAGGGCCACGCCTGCCTGCAGCTCTTCGACCGTGAAGTTGTCCAGCATGATGGTGTCCACGCCGGCGGCCAGGACGGGTTCGATCTGCTCCATGCTGTCCACTTCGACTTCAAAGTGGGTGGTGTGCCCCAGCTGGGCTTTGGCGGCCAGCAGGAGCCCGGTCAGTTTTGCCGGGTCTCCCCCGGTCATTACGGCCAGGTGGTTGTCCTTGGCCAGCACGGCGTCGGACAGGCTGTACCGGTGGTTCGAGCCGCCGCCGCACCGCACGGCGAAGCGTTCCAGGACGCGCAGGCCCGGTGTGGTCTTGCGGGTGTCGGTGATGCGGGCCCGGGTTCCCTCGGCCAGCCGGACGAATCCGGCGGTCTTCGTGGCGATGGCGGACATACGCTGGACCAGGTTGAGCGCCACGCGTTCGGCCATCAGGACCGAGCGGGCGCTGCCGCTGACCCTGGCGAGGTGCGTGCCGGCGTAGAACGTTTCCCCGTCCGCCACGAGCAGTTCCACCTGGGTGGCGGGATCCACCAGCTGCATCGCGTCGCGGAACACGGTGGCGCCGCTGAGGACGCCAGGGACGCGGGCGTTGAGGACGGCTGTGGCGCGGGCCTGGGCGGGAATCAGCAGCTGAGAGGTGATGTCGCCGGAGGGCGCATCCTCGGCGAAGGCCCGTTCCAGGATCTCCCTGACCGGTGCCGCCGGAAGGGTCAGGTCCAGTGCCGGGCGCAGGGTGGCTGCGTGATCGATCACGGCGGGTTCAGTCATCGGAGCAGGCTCGCTTTCGGACGCGGAGGGTAAGTGGTTTCAGGGTCTGCGGGATCGTCGCTGCGGTAGTGCGCGCCCAGCGATGCGCGGCGGCCGAGGGCACCGGCGACGAGCAGCTGCGCGGCCAACAGGAGGTTCCGGTCCTCGCACCCCACAGGATCAGAGAAGGAAGAGCCGGCATCAGGACGGACGACGGCGGCCCAGCCGGCCAGGATCCCGGCAGCCTCAGAGAGCAACTCCCCAGACCGCAGCACCCCGGCATGCGAAGTCATCAAGCGGCGAAGAGCCCCCCGAGAAAACGGCTCCCCGGCAACTATTCCCCCACCGAAGCTGGACGGCCACTTTCCGCTGGAGGCACCTGAGCCGGCCGTCGCGCCTACTGATGCCACACTCAAGGGGACCCGACCATCGTCGACTGAGGGTGCTCCGGAAGCGTGCGTCAAGGGGAGGCCGCCAGCGGCCGAGACAGCACGCGGAGGAGCGCCGTCAGGCGACACCCAAGGAAGCGCGTCACCAGAGAGAAAAGCTTCAACAGCGCGGCGGCCGAAGACGAGTCCCTCAAGGAGGGAGTTGCTGGCCAGCCGGTTCGCCCCTTGGATCCCGGTGCACGCAACTTCGCCGGCGGCGTAGAGGCCGGGGACGGTGGTGCGGGCGTGGAGGTCGGTGGTAACCCCGCCCATCCAGTAGTGGGCGGCGGGGGCAACGGGGACCAGTTCGCGGGTCCAGTCGATGCCGGCGTCGAGGGTCTTGCGGGTGAGGGTGGGGAACCGCCGGCGGAGGAAGCCGTTGCCCCTGGCCTCTTCGATGGCCCGGGCGTCGAGATAGACATGGCCGTTGGGGTCGCCGAGTTTGGCAAGGTGGAGGGCGATGCTGCGTGAGACGACGTCGCGGGGTGCCAGTTCGGCGTCGGGGTGGTAGGCCTTCATGAAGCGCCGGCCGTTGGAGTCGAGCAGGACGGCGCCTTCGCCGCGGACGGCTTCGGAGATCAACAGCGGGCCATCCAGCCGGGCAGGGTGGGCGGTGGCGGAGCTGACCAGGCAGGTGGGGTGGAACTGGAAGAACTCGAGGTCTGCCGTGGCGGCGCCCGCGCGGACGGCGAGCGCCAGCCCGTCGGCGGTGGCCACCGCGGGGTTGGTGGTTTGGGCGAACAGCTGGCCCGCTCCCCCGGTGGCAAGCAGGACGGCGTCCGCGTCCAGGCTGACATGCCGGCCCTCCTGGAGGAATTCGACCCCCGCCACACGGCCTTCCCTGCTGGTCAGGCCGGTTACGTGCGCGTGCGTGAGGAGCGAGAGCTTTCCCTCGTCCCGCCGGGACAGGACAGCCTCGATCAGCGCGCCGGCGACGCGCGCGCCCGTGGCGTCTCCTCCTGCGTGCAGGATGCGGGCCGCACTGTGGGCTGCTTCGAGCCCAAGGGCCGGGCCGTCGTCGTGCGTTGCGTCCCCGTGCGCAGCTTCAGTGGGGCCCGTGTCAAAGGCGACCCCGTAGCGCTGGAGGCCCTGGATGTCCTGCCGCGCCTGCGTGCACATCAGACGGACCGCGGCCTCGTTGCAGTGCCCCGCGCCGGCACGGAGCGTATCCGCAATGTGGGCGGCAACGGTGTCCCCCGGGGCGGGTTCGGCGAGCACGGCGGAGATGCCGCCCTGCGCGTACCAGGTGTTGCTGTGCTCCAGCGCCCCCTTGGTCAGCAGCACCACGTCGGCGCCGGCCTCCGCGGCGAGCAGTGCGGCGTAGAGCCCCGCGATGCCGCTTCCGACGACGGCGAGACGGCGACTCATCACGGCCTCGCGGCGAGCATGCGCTCGAGCGCCGTCCTGGCGTTGGCCTGGACGTCCTCGTCCACGGTGATGCGGTTGACGATGCGGCCGGCCACCAGTTCCTCCAGGACCCAGGCCAGGTAGCCGGGGTGGATGCGGTACATCGTGGAGCACGGGCAGATCACCGGGTCAAGGCAGAAGATGGTGTGCTGCGGGTACTCGGCGGCAAGCCGGTTAACCATGTTGATTTCGGTACCGATGGCGAACGTGGTGGGCTCCGCCGCCGCCGCGATGGCCTTCCTGATGAAGTCGGTGGAGCCGGCCGAATCTGCCGCGTCCACCACTTCCATGGGGCACTCCGGGTGCACGATGACCTGGACACCGGGGAAGTCCGCGCGGGCCTTCTCGATCTGGGCCACGTTGAAGCGCTTGTGCACCGAGCAGAACCCGTGCCAGAGGATGACCCGGGAGTCCAGGAGCGCCTGTTCGTCATTGCCGCCCAGGTCCTTGCGCGGGTTCCACATGGGCATCTGCTCCAGGGGCACGCCCAATGCCTTGGCGGTGTTGCGGCCCAGGTGCTGGTCGGGGAAGAACAGCACCCGCTGTCCGCGCTGGAAGGCCCACTCCAGGACGGTCCTGGCGTTGGAGGAGGTGCAGACGATGCCGCCGTTGTCGCCGCAGAATGCCTTCAGGGCTGCGGAGGAATTCATGTAGGTGACGGGGATGACCGGTACCCGGCCCTCAGCGTCGGGCTCGGTGCCGAAGATTTCCGCCAGCTGCTCCCAGCATTCCTCCACGGAGTCCGCGTCCGCCATGTCCGCCATGGAGCAGCCGGCGGCGAGGTTGGGCAGGATGACCGCCTGTTCCGGGGTGGAGAGGATGTCCGCGGTTTCGGCCATGAAGTGGACACCGCAGAAGATGATTGCCTCGGCCTCCGGCCTGGTGAGTGCCGCATTGGCGAGCTGGAAGGAGTCACCCACGAAGTCGGCGTACTGGATTACTTCGTCGCGCTGGTAGAAGTGGCCCAGGATCACGGCCCGTTCGCCCAGCGCGGCCTTGGCGGCGAGGATCCGTTCCCCGAGCTCGGCGTCGCTGGCCAGCTTGTACTCCTCGGGAAGCTGGCCCTGGCGCGGCGTCGTCGCGGGGGCGGGGTCGGCGCTGGACGCGCCCGGACCATAGGCCGGGACACCGGCCAGCGCCTCGGCCAGGTCGTAGTCCCAGGGGCCCCTGGCCAGTGCCGGGCTGCAGGTGCTGCGTTCAGCTGCTGCGCCTTTTTCGGCCTGTTCGCGCGTGATCAGCTGGATTGCCGTGTTGACGCTGCTCATGGTGTGCTCCTGTTGTCTGGGTCAAGGCCTGGCCGGCCGGTGTAGCGGTAGAGGCGTGGTGGACGGTGTTTGCCGCCCTGGAGGTATTCGCCGGTTTCTTCAATTTCCGGGGTGGATTTGAGTTGCCGGCGGAAGTTGGCGGGATCCAGCTGGCGGTCCAGGACTGCTTCATAGACTTCGCGGACCTGGGCGAGGGTGAAGTACTCACCCAGCAGGTGGTACGCCACCGAGCCGTAGGCCAGCTTGTTGCGCAGGCGCCAGAGCGCATAGTCAACGATCGCGTTGTGGTCGAACGCGAGTTCGCCGAGGCGGTCCGCGCGAAACCACCTCACGTTCTCGGATTCGTCGGCGAGCGCGGCTTCCGTTGGCTGGACCAGGGCCCAGTACACGATGGAGACCACCCGCTGGGTGGGTGAGCGGTGCAGGCCGCCGAAGGCGTACAGCTGCTCAAGGTAGCGGGGCGCCAGGCCCGTGGTCTCCCGCAGGTTCCTGGCCGCGGCGTCCTGGAGGGATTCCTCATGGCTAAGGGGCCCGCCCGGCAATGCCCACAGCCCCTTGTAAGGCTCACGGATGCGGCGCACCAGGGGCAGCCACAGCGTGGGACGGCCCGAGGTTTCACTTGGCCGCAGGGCGAAGATCACCGTGGAGATGGCCAGCGACGGCGGCGCGGCCTGCCGCTCGGAAACATTTGCCGAGCTGTAGTACACGTCCCACCGCCTCTCGTCGTGCTCATCGTGCCCGCCCTGGCGGTTCAGAGTTATGGTCACTTTGACCAAAACTAATTCTACGGCGCACGGAGCCGGAAAGGGAAATGTTTCTGCACCATATTTGGACTTGCGGCATCATCAGGCCGGCAACCGGGGCCTCTCACATCCACAGCCCGGTTCCCGCTGCCGTTTTTGGGCACGTCCTGGAGGCGGTAAATTCAAAAGGTCCCACAAGGACCCCCGGACCATCCGGACCGGAACCGTCGAACCAGCCCCAGAAGGTGCCCTGCCCCATGACGATGAAGTCTTACCGGACCACGCCCGCCACACCCCCGGCGAAAACCACAGCCGCCCACAGCATGAAGCCGCGCCAGCTCACCATGATGGGGCTGGGCAGCGCCATTGGCGCCGGTTTGTTCCTGGGCTCGGGCGCCGGGGTCCAGGCAGCCGGACCGGCAGTCCTCATCTCCTACCTGGTGGCCGGAACGCTGATCATCCTGGTGATGTGGGCCCTGGGCGAGATGGCGGCCGCCAACCCGGACAGCGGGGCCTTTTCCGTCTACGCGGAGCGGGCGCTGGGCCGTACGGCAGGTGCCACCATCGGGTGGCTGTGGTGGCTGCAGCTGGTGGTGGTGATCGCGGCCGAGGCACTGGGCGCCGCCGGGCTGCTGTTCTCCGTCTGGCCCGTAATCCCCGTCTGGGCGCTGGCGCTCCTGTTCATGGTGGTGTTCACCGGCATCAACCTGGCCGGCGTCCGGAACTTCGGTGAGTTCGAGTTCTGGTTCGCCATCCTCAAGGTGGCCGTCATCGTGGTGTTCCTTGCCGTCGGGGCTGCCTTGCTCCTTGGCCTGCTGCCCGGCGTCGCGTCCCCCGGTGCCGGCAACCTCACCGGAAATTTTGCTCCCCATGGCCTGGGCGGCGTTGCTGCTGCCCTGTTTGTGGTGATCTTCGCATTCGGCGGGACGGAAATCGTTTCTGTGGCCGCGGCCGAAACCGAGGATCCGGAACGCAGCGTGGGCAAGGCCATCCGGACGGTCGTGTGGCGCATCCTGGTGTTCTACATCGGGTCCGTCTTCGTCATCGCCGCGGTCCTCCCCGCCACGTCCGCGAGCCTCGCCTCGCCCTTCGCCGGCGTCCTGGACGCAGCAAGGATCCCCGGCGCCGCCACCGCCATCACCCTGGTGGCCGTCGTCGCGCTCCTCTCGGCACTGAATGCCAACCTCTATGGCGCGTCCCGGATGGTGTATTCCCTGGCGCAGCGGGGTGAAGCGCCGCGCGTCCTGACCCGCCTCAACAGCGCCGCCGTGCCCCGGCTCGCGGTGGCGGTATCGGTGGCCTTCGGCTTCATCGCCACGGTCCTGGAACTGTTGTTCCCTGAACGGATCCTGCCCGCCCTGTTCCAGCTGGTGGGCTCGACGTGCCTGGTGGTGTGGGGCAGCGCACTGGTCTCCCAGCTGATACTGCGCCGGCGGGCGGAACGGGACGGAATCCCGCTTCCCCTGCGGATGAGGGGCTTTCCCGGCCTGACCATCCTTGGCCTGGTCCTCCTTGGCTTGATCTTCGCCGTCGGCTTCAGCGCGGACAGCAGCCGGGTGCAGCTCTTCAGCACCTTCGCCCTGATCGCCGGCATCGCCCTGGCGTGTGCCGCCGGGGCCCGCCTCACCAGCGGGAACGGGCCTGCCAACAGGTAGAGTGGTTCGTACCTTTCCAAGGAAGACGCACCGACGCGCCGGGCCCGCCCAGGCGCCGTACTGATTGGGGAACTGACACCATGAGCGGCAGGCACACCGGACAGCAGCACGCGCACACCGTTGAAGGCACCGACCCGCAGCTGTATGTGGCAGTCCATGACCCCGCAAGCGACGCAGGCCTGCGGCCGGTCCTGCTGCTGCACGGCTTTTCCTCCTCGTCCAAGCTCAACTGGGAGGACACCGGCTGGGTATCCGCCCTGCTCGACGCCGGCCGCCGGGTCATCACCGTGGACCTTCCCGGCCACGGCCGCAGCGGCGCTCCGGAGGACCGCGACTCCTACTCCCCCAGCAGGATCAGGGCGGACCTGCTCCAGGCAGCGTTCGACGCCGGCGCGCGGCCCCTGCAGGAGGGTGATCCTACCAGCGGGCTGGACGTGGTGGGCTACTCCCTGGGATCGCGGCTCGCCTGGGAGTTTGCCGCAACGCAGCACGAGCTGGTGCACCGGCTGGTGCTCGGCGGGCCCAACGACTCCGACCCCCTGGCCGCGTTCGACCTCAGGGCCGCCCAGGACTACCTGGCAGACGGCACGCCGATCCAGGACGAATCGACCGCACAGCTCCTGAAGATGGCATTGCTGCTGCCGAGCAACAACATCTTCGCGCTGCTGTCCCTGGTGGAGGCCATCAAGGCCGAGCCCTACGACCCCGCAGAAGCAGTCCCCCACGTTCCCATGCTGCTGGTGGCCGGAGACAAGGACGAACGGGCAGCCATACTGCCCAGGCTCGCCGACCTGGCCCGCGGCGCCGGCTCCATGGCCGAACAGTTGGTCCTCCCCGGCCGGAACCACACCAATGCCGTCACCAGCAGGGCCTTCAAGCAGGCCGCCATCTCGTTCCTGTCGGTTTAGGCGTCCGGGAAAGAAGTCTGGCCGCCGCCGGAAACAGTCCACGCATCCGGCAGTACGCTGAGGGCGGCACGCAGGCCGCAGCGCCGGGAGGGACACATGGGTACGCGTTTCGAAGACCGCGCCGAAGCCGGCCGACACCTGGCGGCTGCGCTCGGCCAGTTCCGGGAACATCAGGACACCGTGGTCCTGGGCCTGGCACGCGGGGGCATTCCCGTCGCCGCGGCGGCAGCGGCTGCCCTCCGCCTGCCGCTGGGCGCCGTCCTGGTACGGAAGCTGGGCATCCCCGGGCACGAGGAAACCGCCTACGGAGCCCTGGCCTGGGCGCGCGGGCGCACGGTCCGGATAATCAACAAGCCCCTGCTGGAGCGCGTCCTGGCGCACGGCGTGCAGCAGGAATGGCTGGACGACGTCGAACAACGCGAACGGGACGAACTGCTCCGCCGGGTACAGCGGTATCCCGGAACCGATATGGATGTTGCAGGCCGGACCGTTCTCCTGCTGGATGACGGCCTGGCCACGGGCGCCACGATGCGAGCCGCCGTCGAGGCCATGCGGGAGGGTGGCGCGGCTGCCGTAGTGGCCGCAGCGCCCGTGGGATCGATCGACGCCGAAGCCTCACTGGAGCGGGTGTGCGACGCCGTGGTGTGCCTGCACCTGCCAGGCAGGTTCCGGGCGGTGGGGAGCTACTACCGGCACTTCAGGCAGTTGAGCGACGACGACGCGGTCAGCCTGCTGGCACGCTGACCGGACCCGAACAGCAGGCCCGGACCTTGCGGTCCGGGCCTGCTGTTGTTGTGCCGTATGGAGAGGACGATGGATCAGTGGCTGCTGACGCCCAGGGGGCGGCCCTTGGTTTCCTTGGCCAGCACCACGCCGACAGCCGAGATGACGCACAGCACCATGATGTAGATGCCGATCGAACCGGTCCACTTGGTGGATTGCAGCAGCGATTCGGCAATGGTGGCTGCGAAGGCCCCGCCCAGGATGGCACCAAAGGCGTAGCCGATGGAGATGCCCGAGTAACGGACATTGGCGGGGAACATTTCGGCATACATGGCGGACATGGGGCCGTATGACAGGCCCAGGCCAATGGTCAGCACGAACAGCGCGACGCCGTACAGCACGATGTCCTTGGTGTCGATGAGCGCGAACATGGGAATCATCCAGGCAAAGACGATGGCGTAGCCGGCCAGGAACGTCTTCACGCGGCCGATCCGGTCCGACAGCCACCCGCCCACCAGGGTGAAGATCAGCCAGCCAAAGGATGCCAGCGTGGTGGCCAGGAGGATCTGCGGGGTGGGCATCTTCAGCGTCTTGGTTGCGTAGGAAATGAAGAACGCGATCAGCAGGTACCCCGCTGCATTGTTGCCGATGAAGATCAGGGTGGAGTACAGGACGGGCAGCTTGTGGTTCCGGATCAGCTCGCCCAGCGGCGCCTTGCTTTCCTTCTTCCGCAGGGCCATCTCCTGGAAGACCGGGCTCTCGGCCACTGCGCGGCGGATCAGGTAGCCCACCACGATCAGGACGATGGAGAGCAGGAACGGCACCCGCCAGCCCCAGGCGGCGAAGTCTTCCTTGGACATGCCGGTGTTGAGGAAGAACAGCAGGCCGGTGGCCAGGATCATGCCCACGGGCACACCGATCTGCGGGTAGGCACCGAACAGGCCACGACGGCTGATCGGTGCATGCTCCACGGCCATCAGGGCCGCACCGCCCCATTCACCGCCGGCAGAAAAGCCCTGGATGACACGCAGCAGGATCAGCAGTATCGGAGCCCAGGCACCGATCTGCGCATACGTGGGGAGCATGCCGATCAGGGCCGTGGCCGCACCCATCATGACCAGGGTGAAGACCAGCATCGCCTTCCGTCCCAGGCGGTCGCCCAGGTGTCCGGCGATCACAGCACCGAGGGGACGGAACAGGAAGCTGATGCCGATCAGGGCGAAGGAGAGGATCTGCGCCAGGCCCGGGTTGGACTCGTTGAGCGGAGCCAGGAACAGCGGTGACAGCAGCGTTGCGGTCAGCTGGGCAAAGATGAAGAAGTCGTACCACTCGATGGTGGTGCCGACGAGGGTGCCGGCGAGGACCTTGCGTTCCTCCCGCCGGGTGCTGGGACCAGCGGGGGTATCCACCCTGGAAGGTGTGGTCATTGAAACTCCATTGTTTATTGGGCAGCTGTGCCGCCCGGACGCCTTCAGAATTACCGACAGAACGGTCAGTTAGTTAGTAGGGTACTACGGAATGTGATGCGGGACACGGCCTGCGGGACTATTTATTGCGGGAACCGCGTACCATGAGTTCTATATCCGAACGGACTGTTCGTATAAAGGACAATACCGGGAGTCGCCGGTTGAGACAAGGGTCACGGCATGGCATGCGCAGCCACCTAGGATGGACTTCATGACACCTCCAGCAGCCGCGGCCAAGACGGCGGCGCCGCAGGCTTCGCCGTCCCAGACCCTTTCGCGCGGCATCCGCGCCCTTGAGATCCTGGCAGCTGCCCCGGGCCCGCTGACCATCGCCGAACTGGCCGACGCTATGGGCGTCCACCGTTCGGTGGCCTACCGGATCCTGCGAACCCTGGAAGACCATTCCCTCCTGGTCCGTGACGACGCAGGACGGGTCCAGCCCGGCCCCGGCCTCGCAGTCCTGGCCCGCGGCGTCTCGCGCAACCTGCAAAGCGCCGCCCTGCCGGAGCTCACCCAGTTGGCAAACTCACTGGACATGACGGCGTTCGTGGCGGTGTGGGACCACCACGACTGCATTACGCTCGTCACGGTCGAGCCGCGGCATTCGGGCGCAACCGTGGCCCAGCACCCTGGTACACGCCACCCCATCAACGCAGGCGCGCCGGGTATCGCCATCCAGTCGGCCCTTTCCGAAGCCGAATGGGACAGGTTGGAGACGGGGATCCCGTACCGGCCCGAAGCGGCCGAAGCGCGGAGGAGGGGCTACTCGGCCAGCCATGATGAAGTCATCGCCGGGGTCTCCTCGCTGGCAGCCCCTGTCCGGGTGCCCGGCGGGCGCCCGGCCGCACTCGCCGTCGTCTACATTCGTTCCGCCCATGATCCGGAAGCGGTGGGGGCGGCCATCGCCGAAAGCGCGGCCAGGATCGAGCGCCAGCTGGCCTGACAGCGCGGAAGCCGCCACCCTGGGTGGTGTGGCTGTCAGGGCCTGCGGCGGAGCACGACGGCGGCCCCCGCACCAAGCAGCGCCAGCGCCGCCGCCGCACCGACCGGGACAAGGAACGCGGCCGCGGACCCGTGGAGCTGCGCCAGCTGTCCTCCGACGGAGGACCCGATTGCCGTTCCTGCGACAATGCCGCTGGCCAGTGCGGTCATGACCGTGCCAAGCCGGCCGGCGGGAGCCACCTTTCCGCCCACCGCGAAGATGGTGACCATCACCGGACCCACAGGGAGTCCAAGGACCAGCAGGACCGCCGCCATCGAGGGCAGCGACGCCGGCACGGGCAACAAGACCGCCAGCCCCGCCATCAGGACTCCGCACAGCACCCAGCGCAGTGCCAGACCGGCCCGTCGCGGCCAGTAGGCAACCGAAAGCGCCGCCGCTGCAGAGCTGAGGCCCATGACGGCGTACAGCAGGCCGGCTATTTCCGTTCCTGCGATCCCGGCAGAGAAGGCGCTGAGGGCGGCCTGGGTGGAACCAAAGAAAGTTCCCATGCAGACCATCGCGACAACAGGCAGGGCCACCGTCCACGGCAGCTTCACGCGATTTTCTGCATCCCTGCCCTTCCTGCCGCCGCTACGCAGGGAACCGGGCACGGCGTGATGGGTGGGGTGCATTGCGAACGCTGGAACAAGGGTGATGGTCATGGCCGCTGCCAGTGCCAGCGGAAGCCAGGGCGCCACGAGGCTGGCCAGGATCCCTACCAGAGCCGGCCCGAGGACGAATGTCACTTCATCAGCCGTGCTCTCGTAGGAGAGCGCGGCGTCCAGGTCGCGGGCAGCGCCAGCGGGCGCCGACGACGGCTCCGCCGCGTTGGCTGTCAGGGCCATCCACCTGACCCGGGCCAGGGGCCCAACTTGGGGGCACGTGGCGCCGGCCGCCAAGGCAGCCGCCAGGACGGCGGGCGGGAAATCCCCCGACCCGGCAGTGGCGTTGGCGGCGAGGACCAGGGCCAGCACCGCCACGCTATTGAGCACCGCGGACAGCAGCAGGACGGGGCGCTGCCCCCGCCTGTCAGCCAGGGATCCAAGCACCGGAGCTCCCAGCGCGGAACCGATGCCCACCGCGCCGGCTGCCGCTCCGCCGGCGGCAAACGAGCCGCTGACCGAGGTGACAAGGGTAAGGGTGCCCATGGCCAGCATGGCCAGGGGAAGCCGCGCAAAAAGTCCCAGGGGTATGAAGGTTCTGCCGGCAAGCTGCGGCAACCGGGAAAAGCGTCCGCTTGCTGCCGCTTTCGTGGAGGCCGGGCTGGAGCCTTCCTGTCCTGTGACTGCGCGGGCAGGAGTGTTGCGGGTGGTTGAAGGAGTTCTTTGTGGTGTCAATTCCGGGCTCGTTCAGTAGGTGCGCATCGTCCCTCCTCCCGATGCGCGCAACCCGGTAACGCGCTCCATTATATCGGCCGGCTCAAACGAGGGCGTCCAGGCTTTCGGAGATCCGCAGCGTGGAACCGTTCCGGCTCTTGAGTACCTGCAGCTGGGTACCGATGCGCTGTTTCATCTCCGCAACGTGGCTGACCAGCCCCACCACCCTGCCGCCGTCGCGGAGCCCTTCGATGGCATCCATGACCTGCTCCAGGGACTGTTCATCCAGGCTTCCGAAGCCCTCATCCACGAACAGGGTCTCGATTTCCACCCCTCCGGACTCCTGCTGGACCACGTCCGCGAGCCCGAGAGCCAGCGAAAGCGATGCCATGAAGGACTCACCCCCGGACAGGGTGGAGGTGTCCCGCCGGAAGCCCGTCCATTGGTCCACAACTTCAAGGCCCAGCCCTGACTTGGCCCCGCGCGCAGCCTTGGCGTCAGTGTGCTGGAGCAGGTAGCGGCCATCGCTCATGGCCACCAGGCGTTCGGAGGCGGCGAGGGCCACCTGCTCCAGCCGCGCGGCCAGGACGTAGCTGTTCAGGCTCATCCGGTACGTGTTCTCGCCGCGGCCGGCTGCCGCGTCAGCCAGTCCCGTAAGCATCTGCGCCCGCTCCGCCGGCTCCCGGGACGAGCGGACCAGTTCCTGGTATTCCGCGGCGATGGATTTCAGGGATTCCAGGCAGCGCCTGGCAAGACCGGCAGCCAGATCGGCTTCCCGCGCGTCATTCCGGGCAGTGTCCGCCTCAAGGCGCAGCGCTGCCAGCCGTTCCTCGTCCGCCAGGAAGCCGTCGGCGGCTTCTGCCAGGGCGAGCACAATGTCCTCGGACTCGAACAATCCGGCCACGCGGGCGGCTTCATCCTGGGCTGCACGGATGGCAGCTTCCAGGGCTGCCGCTTCACCGGCCGGCAGGAGCTGGCCGCGGACATCGTCCGCCGTGGCAAAGCCCGCACCCGGCAGGGCCAGTTCCAACTGTTCCTGCAATTCCGCGGACCGCAGGCGCGCCGCGTCCAGCCGCGCCTGCGCTTCAACGGCCTTGTCCAGGACCGCTACTGCGTCCTCGAGCGCCCGGAGCCGGTGGTTTAAGCTGGGTTGGTTCCCCCGGAGGCCGGCAAGCGCATTGTCCAGTGAGGCTGCCTGCTCGGCCACGCCGGCAAGGGACAATGCAGTTTGGGACAGCTCTGCCTCCGTTTCAGACAGCGCGGCCTGGGCCTTCCCGATGCTGGCATCCAATGCTTCCAGCCGTTGCCGCCTGTCCTGCAACTCGTCCGCGGCCTGCTCAGCGTCGGCTGCTGCGGCGAGTGCGGCCTCTGCACCGGCGCGTGCCTCCTCCACCAGGGTGGTCCCGCCCTGACCGGCGAGGACGGCCACGGCCTGCTCTGCGTCGGCAAGATCCCCGGCAACCAGGGCATGGGCTGCCTCTGCAGCCTCGTAGGCGCCGTGGGCCTCCTCCTCAGCCTGGGCCAGGCCCGGCCCCTCGGTGCCGCCATCTGCAGGAAGGGGATGCTGCCCGCTTCCGCAGACCGGGCAGGGCTCGCCGGCAACCAGCTTGGCGGCCAGCTCGGATGCGGCGTTGGCGAGCCGTTCCTCCCGCAGGTCCAGCCAATGGCGTTTGGCCTCCAGCAGGGCCTCCCGCGAATCGTTATGACGGGCCCTGGCCAGGTCCCTGCGCTGGGCAGCCGTCCCGTACCGCCGGACGACGTCCAGCAGTTCCGCGGCCGCAGCAGCTTCCTTGCGGCGCAGCGCCGCCTCGACGGAACGGGATTCAAGCTGGTCCATGCCCTCGGCCAGCACTCCCCGTTGCTCCTGCAGGTGGGCCGCACGATTGCCCAGCGTCTCCAGGGCCAGGCGGAGCTCTTCCTCCCGGCCGGCCAGGCTGCTGTGCCGCTTCCGGAGGTCCTGGAGCCTGTCCTCGTCCGGCAGCCGCGCCTCGACGACGGCCAGCAGCGAACGCAGCCGGCCGAGTTCGTCGGCTGCCCCGGGCACGCTTCCCGCGGCGGCATGTGCAGTCCGCCCGGCTGTGCCCCCGGAACCCGGACCGGAAGCGGCTGCAGCACCCTCTGCTGACGGCAACTCTGGTGTTGCCGGGCCAACTGGTGTGACGCTAACTGTTTCCAGGCCCAGCTGGGCCAGCTCGTCGTCGTCCCCGGCTGCCATGCGGAGCAACGTCATGGCGGATTCTGCAGCCGCTGCCGCGCTGTGGACCTTGGCAGCCGCAGCGTCCACGGCCTGCAATTGCCCCTGGAGTACCTCGGCCTGGCGGTGCCGCCCAAGACGGGTGGAAAGCTCTTCCTGACGTGCGGCGCCCTCCTCCACGGCTTTTCGGCGTTCCCTGGCCGCCTGGAGTTTCCGGTGCCGCTCATGGCGTGCCGCTTCCAGCTCCACCGCAATGCGACGGTCCTGGCCGGCGGCCGCAGCAGCGGTGGCAACGTCGGTGAGTTCCGCCAGGCGGCCTGCAACGGAAGCCTGGAGCCAGTCAAGGCGGCCAGGGATGTCGTCCGCCGGCGGAGCCCCGGCATCTGGAAGCTGGAGCGGAGCGGCTTCGGTTTCGGCACGCGAGGCAAGGAGGGCAAGTTGCCCAGCAAGGGCGGCGACGTCCTCCCTGGCAGCGGCGGCCTGCCGCGCCAGTTCCTGTTCCAGGGCTTCGAACCGCTGCGTGCCGAAGAGCTTCTGCAGCAGGTCCAGGCGGTCGGCGGCCTTGGAGCGGAGGAAGGCGGCGAAATCACCCTGCGGCAGCATCACCACCCGGGTGAACTGATCGCGGTCCATGCCCAGCAGGGCCATGATTTCCGCGCCGGCTTCGTCATTGCGGGCGGACTTTTCCACCCAGGCGCCGTCCACCCGCTCGCGGAGCAGCGTCTTGGCCTGCTGAACCGTAAAGCCGTTCTTGCCGCGCGCGCTGGGCTTGTCCCATGCCGGGGAGCGGGTTACTTCGAAGCGCCGGCCCTGGGAGGAAAATTCGCACGTTACAGCAGGTTCCTGCCCGGGGTCCGCGTGGTCGCTGCGCAGCCGCTTGCCATCCTGCCGGGCTCCGGGGACGGAGCCGTACAGGGCAAAGCAGATGGCATCCAGCACGCTGGTCTTGCCGGCACCGGTGGGCCCGTTCAGCAAGAAGAGGCCATGGGCGCTGAGGCGGTCCAAGTCGATGTCTTCGGTTCCGGCGAAAGGGCCGAATCCGGAGATGCGCAGATGATGGATCCTCACCGTGACGCCTCCAGCAGCCGAACGTTCTCCAGCGCGGCGGCGAGCGCGTTTTTCTCGGCCGTGTCCGCGCTCCGTCCGCGCACGTGGTCCAGGAAGCCGCAGCACAGCGTGAGGTCGTCCGGCGCGCCGGCAAGCCTGCTGCTGTAGCTGGCCTGTGTGGCGGCAGCCGCGCCCTGCGGGTCGAATGCCAGGACCAGGGTGTCCGGGAACCTTGCGCGGAGCTGTTCCATGGCGCGGGCGGGACGCTGCGCATCCGTCAGGGTGATCTGGCAATAGGCGGTTTCAGCCCAGGCGTGGCCGGGGTCCGCCAGGAGATCTTCGAGGGTTCCGCGCAGGACGGCCAGGGAACGCGGGGCCTCCCAAAGGACCTCGGTAACGGACGTGACGCCTTCGGGACCGATGTCCACCAGCCAGGCGCCCTTTTGGTGGCTGGCCTCGGAGAAGGAGTAGGCCAGTGGCGAACCCGAATACCGGACCGAAACGGAGAGCTTTTGGCGCCCGTGCAGGTGGCCCAGTGCGGTGTAGCCGAAACCGTCAAACAGGTCCAGGGGGACCGCGCCCACGCCGCCGATGCTGAGGTCCCGCTCGCTGTCTGAACTGATGCCTCCGCTGGCAAAGGTATGGGCCAGGACCACCGAGTGGACGGTGGCGGAAGCCGCGCGCCGGGCGATGTCCTCCCGGATCAGGCCGGTGGCCGCCCGGGTAACCTCGAAGTGGCTTGCCGTTTCCGCTCCCAACTGTTCGGCGACCAGCCTGGGCTCAAGCCACGGGATGCCGTAAAGCGCCAGGACGGCTTCCCTTCCGGCAGCATCCGTGCCCAGCGGCAGCAGGAGCGGGTGGTCCAGGTCCTCCACCCTGGTGCGCAGGTGCACTCCCCCGCGTTCCAGCAGGCGGGAGGCAAAACCCAAACGGATGGCGGAGTCGTGGTTTCCGCTGGTAAGCACCACTTTGGCACCCGCGGCCGTCAGGCGGACCAGTGCGTCATCGAGCAGGTGGACCACATCCACGCCCGGCAGTGCCCGGTCATAGACGTCACCGGCGATTAGGACAACGTCCACGCTGTCCCGCTGGACCGCTGCCACCAGCTGGTCAACGAAAGCGCGCTGTGCGTCCAGCATGCCAACGCCGTGGAAGGACCGGCCCAGATGCCAGTCCGAGGTGTGAAGTAACCGCATATCCCTAAGCTATCGGCAACCACTGACACTCTAAGAAAACGCCGCGGCCCGCGGCGCTCAGGACCGCCTGCCTTCGAAAAACTCCTGGGCCTCACTGACGCTGCCCGCCTTCTCCTTGCGGGCAGCCGCTGCGGGCGCCACCCCGTCTGCTGCGGCACTTTCCACGCCGTCGTCGTCGGCCTCATCGTCGGAATCATCGCCGGCCTCGGCCGCGTTTTTGTCGGCCCCGGCGGCAGCGACGCCCGCGCCGTCCTCAACGGGAGCGGCGGCGCCCTCCAGCCCGGTGATGCGGAACACCAGCCCCGCGATGGCCGCGCCGGCCAGCGGCGCGACCAGGAAGACCCACAGCTGCTCCACAGCCCAGCCGGAGCTGAAGACAGCGGAGGCGACGGCCCGGGCGGGGTTGTACGGCAGGTTGCCGACCGACTGGCCCACCTGCAGCAGCGCCGCGAAGGACAGGCCTACGGCAACCGGCGCCACGGTGCGGCTGCCGCCGGAGCGGCTTGCACCAAGGAAGACAGCCACGATGATCGCGGCCCCCAGCAGTTCCAGGAGCACGACGGCGGCGAGCGGCGCCTGGATGATGGAGTGTTCGCCGAAGCCGGCGGTTACGGTATCGAATGCGGTGCGGCTGTCGGGGATGCTGGGCAGGGTGCGCAGGATTCCGAACAGCGCAAGGGCGCCCACCAGGGCTCCCACCACCTGCGCGGCAGCATACGCTGCGGCGGCGCCCGCACGGATCCGTCCCGCCAGGAGGTGCCCCAAGGTGATGGCAGGATTGAAGTGGCCACCGGAGATATGCCCGAAGGCGAGCATTGCAGCGGTGATGGCCAGCCCGGCCGCAAGGGCGGACGGCACCGGGCTGGACTGCGGAATGCTGAACAGTGGCACGCCCAGCCCGGCAACGGCCAGGAAGAGGCTGCCGAAGGCCTCGGACGCCAGGCGGGGCATCAGAGCGGTGGCCGCAGCAGGCGTACCGGGCTGCAGTGCGTCGCGGGCGGGGACGGGGGTGCTCATGATGGGACCTTTACTTCGTGGGGGCCTGGTGCATGCGTTGCGTGGCATGGTGCTGCAGCTGGTTCCGGTGCTTCCACCGGCAAGCAGGAGCCTCGCGGGCAACCCGTGCAGTATTGCATGATTGGCTGTGCGTTTGCTGGACACCAGCTGTCCGCGGAGCCCGGCTGGATGGAAGGGACGCCCCCAAGGGAAGGGATCCGCGCCGGGACCGGTTTTCGGACGGTAAATTTACTCCATGAGCACCGACAGTGGCCTTCCTGCGCCCTCCCTCAAGTCCCGGATCCATGGCGCCCTGCTGGGCGGAGCGCTGGGGGACGCTTTGGGCTACGCCGTGCAGGCCGATTCCATCGGGGCGATCCGGCAGCGCTTCGGAGCGCAGGGCCTGACCGGGTTTGACCCCCTGTCCGGTCCCTGGCCCTTTTCCGATGACACGCAACTGACCTTATATACGGTGGACGGGCTCGTGGAGGCGTTGGAGTGGGCCAACTCCGGGGTGGGTGCGGACGTGAACGCCTGCCTTTGGCTGGCGTACCTGCGCTGGCTGGCGGCCCAGGGCAAAGACGCCGGGCCTTCGGCGCCCACACCGCAGCCCCGCTGGATCGACCGCAACGAGGTGTTCCGTCAAAACCGGCATCCGGACCAGGACTGCGTCAGCGGGCTCGCCACCGGCGAGATGGGGACGTCGGTCCGCCCGGTCAACCCCGAAGCGAAAAGCGCCGGCACCGTAATGCGCTCGGCACCATTCGGGCTGATTCCGCACATTGCGCCCGACGCCGTGTACAAGTTGAGCGCCGACGCCGCCTCCCTGACGCACGGACATCCTTCCGCCCGCCAGAGTGCCGGAATCTTCAGCCTCCTGATCCATAAGCTGGTGTCCGGTGAGGCACTGCGGAACGCCGCTGCCGACGTCACCGCGCATGCGGCCGCCCTCCCCGGCGTGGCTCCGGAGCTCCCGGACGGGCTTGAGGCAGCCCTCCGCCTCGCCGACAAAGCCATCGTTGCCCCGGAGGAACTGGTCCAGGTGCTCGGCGGAGGCTGGACGGCAGCGGAAGCACTCGCCGTCGCGCTTTATGCAGTCCTCGCCACGTTGCCGGATGACGGCGCGGACGCCCAGCCGGCCCGGCATTTCCAGGACGCTCTGTCACTTGCCGTGAACCACGGCGGCCCCAGCGATACCACGGGCTCGCTGGCCGGGAACATCCTGGGAGCCCTGTACGGGGAGGACTGCCTCCCGGTTCAGTGGCTCGGGGCCCTGGAAGCGCCGGACGTGGTCCGCGGCATGGCCGATCAGTTGGTGAAGGTCACCACCGGCGAAGGCTGATGTTGGTGAAGGCCCTGCAGATGTCCGTCCCAAGGTTCCCCGGCACCGGCGTACGCATCCTGCCGGGAGTCCCCGCCTCCCACCATCTGCAGGAACTCACCCTCGGACAGCACTTCGATGGCCTGTCCCCGCTCATGGAGTTCCAGGACGCGGCGGGCCTTGCCGGTGAGCCTGCCCGAGCGCAGGTCCGTGGCAACGAACCCGTCCCCCACCACCAGGACGGTGGTACGGCCGGTGACCCGACTTTCCGTCCGGGCACCGCACCTGGCCGAGCGCAGCTTCGCTTCCGGTCGGTCAATGGAGAGCTGCCCCGTGAACACCACCGTCTGCGCGTACAGGGGATGGCCGGGCTCGGCGTCCAGGTTGGGTTCGGGGTTCAGCCCCTCCTCGGGCCAGCCCGACTGGAACCGGCTGACCAGAGCGGCACCGTTGCCGGAAGAAGCTGCGATGGCCGCCAGGCTTGGCTTTGACAGGTCCCCGGAGGCGGGATCGAAGGCCTGCTGGTGCGGCATGGCCAGCCCCAGGGAGAGGAAGAGTTCGGCGATGCTGTTGGCACCGTTGCGCGCGGCGATATCGATGAGGATTCCGGCACAGGCCCGGGCGTCCTCGGCGGCATCGTGGTGGTTGACCAGCGGGACTCCCGCTTCCTCGGCGGCGAAGGGAAGGGAATTGGAGACGAGGGAGTAGCAGCGCCGGGACAGCATGACGGTGCAGACGTAGTGGTAGGCGGGTCCGGGCAAGCCGGAAACCTCCAGCGCGGAACGGATCACGCCCAGGTCAAAGGCGGCATTGTGCGCCACCAGCACGTCGTCGCCGATGAAGGCGCCAATTTCCGGGAACAGCTCGCCAAAGCGGGGCATTCCGGCAACGTCCGCAGCAGTGATGCCGTGGATCCGGACGTTGTGGTGGTCAAAGTGGTCATAACCGGCCGGCGGGCGCATCAGCCAGGAGGCCTCTGCGACGATCTTCCCGCCCCTCACCTTCGTCAATCCCACGGAGCACGGGGAGCCGCGGAAGCCGTTGGCCGTTTCGAAATCGATCGCCGTAAAGTCCAAACCCACGGCCCCTACCTTACCGCCGCTAACGTCCCAGCCGGGGAGGCACAGGCCGGTCAAGTACCCTTGAGGGGTGAACTTTCCTGTGATGAATGACCTCGCTGTGTCCATGCTGGGCGGCGCGGGACCGATCCAGCCGAAAATGGCTTCCTTCCTGCCCGACTGGCTGAACCCCCAGGTCTTCCTGGCCGATCCCGCGCTCGCCCCCTGGGTGGTCCTGCTGGTGTGCGGAATCGTCTTCGCCGAAACCGGCCTGCTGGTGGGGTTTTTCCTCCCCGGCGACTCCATGCTGTTCACCGCCGGCCTGCTGGTGGCCACGGATACCATCAAGTTCAACATCTGGCTTTTGGCGCTGCTGATCGTGGTCTCGGCCATCATCGGCAACCAGACCGGCTACCTCATCGGTTCAAAGGCCGGCCCCGCGATCTTCAACAAGCCAAACTCCCGGCTCTTCAAGCGCGAGAATATCGAAAACGCGCACGCCTTCTTTGAAAAGCACGGCGGCAAGGCCCTGATCCTGGCCCGCTTCGTGCCCATCATCCGCACCTTCGTCCCCGTCATCGTCGGCGTGGCACAAATGAGCAGGAAAAAGTTCTTCATCTACAACGTCATCGGTGCCGCGCTGTGGGGCGGCGGCGTGACGCTGCTCGGCTACCTGCTGGGCGACAAAGTGCCGTGGGTCCGGGACAACCTGGACATCATCTTCATCGCCATCGTGCTGGTCTCGGTGATTCCCATCGGCATCGAGGTCCTGCGCGGCCTGGCCGCCAAGCGCCAGGCGCAGGCCTACGGCACAGACGCCGTCGACGAGTTCATCGAGGAGCACGAACCGGAGGAGGAGCGCAAGACTCCCCGCAACATACGCGGCGGCCGCCCGGAGTAGCAGGCCTCCCGCCTCGATATTGCGAAAAGAAGGTGCCCACCCCACCGGGGTGGGCACCTTCTTTTCGTGGCTTGCCTTGCCGATGGGTTCCTAGCCGGCTGCCTCCAGGGCTGCCACAATCGAGGGCAGCAGCGCCCGGAAAGCCTTGCCGCGGTGGCTGATGGCGTTCTTTTCCTCCGCGGACAATTCGGCGCAGCTGCGGTTTTCACCTGCCGGCTGCAGCACAGGATCGTAGCCAAACCCGCCGGTCCCCCGGGGTTCACGCAGGAGGATCCCCTCCAGCTGCCCGTACTCCACCACTTCACGCCCCGGCCCTTCCGCGCCGGAGGGCATGGCCAGCGCGGCCGCGCACACGAAGGCAGCGCCGCGGTGCTCGTCGGGAACATCGGAGAGCTGGTTCAGCAGGAGTTCCAGGTTGGCGGCGTCGTCGCCGTGGCGTCCCGCCCAGCGGGCGGAGAAGATCCCCGGAGCCCCGCCCATGACGTCCACGGCCAGCCCGGAGTCGTCGGCGATGGCCACCAGTCCGGTGGCGCCGGCCACGGAGCGTGCCTTCAGCAGCGAGTTCTCGGCAAACGTCACGCCGGTCTCGACGACGTCCGGGGCACCTGCCGCCGCGGCGTCCACCACCTGGGTGTCGACGTCGAGCCCTGGCACCTGCCCGCGCAGCAGTTCGCGGAGTTCGCGGAGTTTTCCTTTGTTGTGCGTGGCGAGCACCAAGCGGGGAACGCTGGTCGCAGGGGTTCTGCTCACAGGGATTCCGCCAGGGTCTCCCGCTGGATGGCAGCGAGCTGGGCGGTGCCCAGCAGGGCAAGGTCAAGGAGCTGGTCCAGCTCTGCCCGGTCGAAGGGGGCGCCCTCGGCAGTGCCCTGCACCTCCACGAACTTGCCGGAGCCGGTAACCACCACGTTCATGTCGGTCTCGGCACGGACGTCCTCGACATAAGGCAGGTCCAGCATGGGAACGCCGTCGATGATGCCCACGGACACGGCGGCGATGGTGTCGATGATGGGCTGGGCATTCCTGCCGATCAGCTGGTTGTCCCGGGCGAACCGGATGGAGTCCGCCAGCGCCACGTAGGCCCCGGTGATGGCTGCGGTGCGGGTGCCGCCGTCGGCCTGGAGGACGTCGCAGTCCAGCACGATGGTGTTCTCGCCCAGGGCCTTGGTGTCGATGATGGAGCGCAGCGAGCGCCCGATCAGGCGGGAAATCTCGTGGGTACGGCCGCCGATCTTTCCCTTCACGGATTCGCGGTCCGACCGGGTGTTGGTGGCGCGCGGCAGCATGGCGTATTCCGCCGTGACCCAGCCGCGGCCCTCGCCCTTCAGCCAGCGCGGGACACCAGGGGTCAGCGACGCCGTGCAGAGCACCCTGGTGTTGCCGAACTCGATCAGTGCCGATCCCTCAGCCTGGTTGGACCATCCGCGGGTGATGCTGATGGGCCGGAGCTGGTCGGGGGCACGGCCGTCGGCGCGCACGATGGGCACTGCAGTTGCTTCAGATGTCATGCCCCTAGCTTATCGAGTGCCGGTGCGCCTAGATGGTGTAGTGGACGCCCGCCACGGCAACGGCCACGTCGCCGTGGAACACGGGACGGGCTTCGGCCATGACCGTGGTCTGGGACGTCCATACCGGGATGTGGGTCAGCAGGAGCCGCCGCGCGCCGGCCGCCGCTGCAGCCTCCCCCGCACGTTTGCCGGTCAGGTGGACATCCTTGATGTCGGCGTCACGGCCCTCCTCGAAGGCTGCCTCGCACAGGAACAGGTCGGCGTCCTTGGCAGCTTCCTCCAGCCCGGCACAGGAGTCCGTGTCGCCGGAATAGGTCAGGACCCGGGACACCGGTGTGCCGTCCTTGCCGGGCTCCACCACTTCCACCCGCAGGGCGTAGGCCTCTTCGATGGGATGGTTGACGGCGAAGGGGGTCACCGTGAAGGGGCCAACGGTCACGGATTCGCGTTCGGCCCAGTTGGTGAAGTCGAATTCTTCACGCATGCCGGGGTCCAGGTCCAGCCCATAGGCCGTGGCCATCCTGTCCGCGGTGGCCGCGGGACCCCACACGGGAATCCTGCCGCGGCCCCAGCCGCCGGGCTTCCAGCGGATGGCAACGTGCAGTCCGCACAGGTCCATGCAGTGGTCCGGGTGCAGGTGGGTGAGGAAGATTGCGTCAATGTCCTCCAGGTCCGTGTAGCGCTGGATGGCTCCCAGCGCACCGCTGCCAAGGTCCATCACCACCTTCCAGGTCCGCTCTCCGTCAGAGGCGGTCAGGAGGTAGCACGACGCCGGGGAGCCGGGCCCGGGGAACGAGCCCGTGCATCCCACGATGGTCAGCTTCACAGGGCGGGTCCCCCCGCGCGGCGGGCGCCGGCCAGTCCGCCGCCCACGAAGTTGGAGATCCTGGGGCGTTCCCGCGCGCTCTGGGCAGCGGCGATCATCTCAGGAGTGATCCGCGCCAGGCTGCCCGTAGGGTATTGCGCGGCCACATGGTCCACGTGGCGAACGGACAGTACCTCGGGGCCCAGGAACCGCCGGGCCAGTGCTTCGAACTGCCCCGCGTCGCCGGTGGCCACGAAGTGGTGCTCGGGCGGGGAGGATTCGGTGCGCTGCAGGTTGTGGGTGGCCAGCGCCCGGTAGACGTCCTTGGCGGTTTCCTCCGCGCTGGACACCAGGGTGACGTCTGCGCCCATCACGTAGGAGATCACGCCGGTCAGCAGCGGGTAGTGGGTGCAGCCCAGGACCACGGTGTCCACGCCGGCTGCCTTCAGGGGTGCAAGGTATTCCTCCGCCACGGCGAGCAGCGCCGGGCCCGTGGTAATTCCGGCCTCCACGTAGCTGACGAACTCCGGGCATGCCACGGAGGTGATGTCCAGGTCGGGCGCGGCGGCGAAGGTGTCCTCGTACGCGCGCGATCCCACGGTGGCCGAGGTGCCGATCACGCCCACCTTTCCGCTGCGGGTGGCGGCGACGGCGCGCCGCACCGCGGGCTGGATGACCTCGATGACCGGGATGCCGTACTTGGCGGTGTACCGTTCCCGGGCGTCCCGCAGGACAGCGGCCGACGCCGAGTTGCAGGCGATGGTGAGCAGCTTGACGCCGGAGTCCACGAGTTCGTCCATCACGCCCAGGGCGTTGGCCCGCACCTCTGCGATGGGGAGCGGCCCGTACGGCCCGTGGGCGGTGTCCCCCACGTAGAGGATTGACTCGTTGGGAAGCTGGTCGATGATGGAGCGGGCCACGGTGAGCCCGCCGACGCCGGAATCGAAGACGCCGATGGGACGGGTTTCCGGGGCAACGGCCGGAAACCCGCTGCCTGCGTCCGCGGGCTGTGTTTCCGCCGGTGGTTCCATGCTCGGGGCTGTAGTCATGATTATTCGAGGATAGGTGTTCCCGGAAGCGTCAGCCATCATCTTGTGTCCTGCGACTCATGTCTGCTGCGTCACAGCGGACGGCCTCCCCCTGGCCGCCGTGGTTCACCGGCGGGATTCCATCGACTGCAGCATGGCCTGGACCAGGGACTCCTGCAGCCAGGTGCTGAAGTTGTACACCAGGGCCAGGTAGCTTTCCACGTCCTCGGCCTGGGACCAGTCCTGCATGCGGTGGACGTGCTCGGCGTCGGCCTCGTCCCGGATGTCCAGCCGCTCTGCCAGGACCAGCCGCACGTCGTTCAGCGCCATGGACCAGTGCTGCGCCCCCTCGGGCGTCAGCACGATCTCGTCCTTATCCAGGTCCAAAGCCGCAGCGCGAAGGGCCCCGATCTTCGCTTCCCGCAAGGAACGCTCGGTGAGCTGGCGGAACTCAAGGGACGCGGCGCCGTCGTCCTTCACAACGTTGGGAAGCAGCCGCTTCACGGCGCGGTCCGTCGGTTCGGCGACGTCCATGTCCAGGCCGATCAGCGCTGCCAGCGGGTCCTGCCCGGTGCGGTCCTCGGGCTGCAGCATGGAAATGACGTCGTCGATCAGGCTGCGCAGCAGGTCCCGTTCAGCCGGTTCCAGGTAGCCGGTGATGCCCTTGAGTCCGTATTTGAATGCCTTAGCCACGTTTTCCCTTACCCTGGCGCGGACCGCCGGACTTGCCTGATGTGCCACCGTTGCCGCCGCTTGCCTTTTCCACCGTGGCCCACAGGCCGAACCCGTGCATGGCCACGGCGTGGCGCTCCACCTGTTCCTTGCTGCCGGAGGCGACGATCGAGCGGCCCTTGCGGTGAACCTCCATCATCAGCTTGTTGGCCTTGGTCTCCGAGTAGCCGAAGTAGCTTTGGAAGACGTAGCTGACGTAGCTCATCAGATTGACGGGATCGTTCCAGATCACCAGGTTCCAGGGGATGTCCGGCGCGGTCAGGGAGTCGGTGGACTCTGCTGTGCCGGTCCGGATGCCCTCCTGTGTATCAGGGCCGGGCGCAACGCTTATGGTCATCTGTCCATTCTATGTGGGGGTTGGGCCCACGCCGGTCAGGGCCCCGCGGCGAAGCGGAGCGAGACGTGGGAGCCGGTGGGTGGGCCCACGCCGGTCAGGGCCCCGCGGCGAAGCGGAGCGAGACGTGGGAGCCGGTGGGTGGGCCCACGCCGGTCAGGGCCCCGCGGCGAAGCGGAGCGAGACGTGGGAGCCGGTGGGGACTAGAGTGACTTTCGTGAGCACCTCAGCCGGCTGGGACCATCCCCGCACGTCCTTTTACACCGACCACTATGAGCTGACCATGCTGCAGGCGTCCCTCCATTCAGGGGCCGCGCACCGCAGGTCCGTGTTCGAGGCGTTCGCGCGGCGGCTGCCCGACGGCCGGCGCTACGGCATTGTGGCCGGCACCGGACGGCTCCTGGAAGGCATTGCGCAGTTCCGCTTCGGCGAAGCTGAACTGGAGTTCCTGGAGCGCACCCGGGTGGTCAACCGGGAGACGCTGGAGTACCTGGCCAACTACAAGTTCTCGGGCGACATCTGGGGCTACGCCGAGGGCGAGGCCTACTTCCCCAACTCCCCAATCCTGATCGTCGAGGCCTCCTTCGCCGAAGCCTGCATGCTGGAGACCTACCTGCTGTCCGTGCTGAACCACGACACCGCGATCGCCTCCGCCGCTTCCCGGATGGTCAGCGCCGCCGGTGGCCGGCCCTGTATCGAGATGGGCTCGCGGCGCACCCATGAGGAGGCCGCCACCGCGTCAGCCCGTGCGGCCATCATTGCCGGCTTTGACAGCACCTCAAACCTTGAAGCGGGCATCCGCTACGGCGTAAAGACCGTGGGCACCGCAGCCCACTCGTTCACGCTGCTGCACGACACCGAGCGGGAGGCCTTCGAGGCCCAGATTGCGTCGCTGGGCGAGGGAACGTCCCTGCTGGTGGATACGTACGACGTCGAAAAGGCCGTCCGCACGGCCGTTGACCTTGCGGGGCCCCGCCTGGGCGCCGTCCGGCTGGACTCGGGCGACCTGGTGGCCCAGGCGCAGTGGGTGCGCCGGCTGCTGGACGACCTCGGCAACGAAAACACCAAAATCGTGGTGACCTCGGACTTGGACGAGTACGCCATCGCCGCCCTGCAGTCAGCGCCCGTTGACTCCTACGGCGTGGGGACATCGCTGGTGACCGGTTCCGGCGCTCCCACCGCCAGCATGGTCTACAAGCTGGTCAGCCGCGCCGACGATGACGGCAACTTCGTGTCCGTGGCCAAGGCGGCCAAGAACAAGGCCAGCATGGGCGGGCGCAAGTACGCGCTGCGGAAGCTGGACGAACGCGGCACCGCCACCGCGGAGGTGGTGGGCGTTGGCCGCCGGCCCGAGGACGACGGCAACGACCGTCCGCTGCTGCAGCAGTTCATGAAGAACGGCGAACTGCTGCCCGGCTGGACCGGACACGAGGGCGTGCTCCGCGCGCGGCAGCGCCACGCAGACTCCATGGCCGAGCTGCCGTCCGTGGTCAACCGCCTGCAGCGGGGCGAGGCCGCCATTCCCACCCTCTATGAGGAAAACTAAGGAGCACCGATGTCCCGCGCTTTGATCATCGTGGACGTGCAGAACGATTTCTGCGAGGGCGGCTCGCTCCCCGTTTCCGGCGGCGCGGCCGTGGCAGGCGCCATCAGCGAGTACCTGGACGCCCACAACAGCGAATACGACTATGTGGTTGCCACCCAGGACTGGCACGTCGACCCCGGCAGCCACTTCTCGGACACCCCTGATTTCAAGGACAGCTGGCCGCCGCACTGCGTGGCCGGGACCCGCGGGGCGGATCTTCATCCGGACCTGGACACCGAGTACATCGATGCGTACTTCCGGAAGGGCCAGTTCGCCGCCGCCTACTCAGGTTTCGAGGGACTGCTGGCCCCGGAGGACGCCGTTCCCACCGGGGAACGGCAGGCCGGCGGCCTGGCCGGCGCCAAGGAGGCGCTGGAGCCCGATGAGGACGCCATCGGCCTCGATGACTGGCTGCAGAGCCACGACGTGGAGGACGTGGTGGTGGTCGGCATCGCTACCGACTACTGCGTGAAGGCCACCGCGCTCGACGCCGTCCAGGCCGGCTACGGCGTCACGGTGGTGCGCTCGCTGACCGCCGGCATCGCCGATGACCTGGAGGACACCGTCGCCGAGATGGAACTCGGCGGGGCGGACGTCACCTAAGCCGCTACGTGCGGCCCACGAACCAGTCCTGGAGCTTGCGCAGCCGCGACTTCAGCTGCTCCTCGTTGGCCTGCGCCACGGGAGGCCCGCCGCAGACCGTGCGCAGCTTGGTGTGCACCACGCCGTGCGGCGTCCCGGTGCGGGCGGCCCAGGCAGCCACGTTCTTGGCCAGTTCGTTGCGCAGGTCCATCAGCATCCGGTGGTCGGGAACGGCCGGGGCCTGGCTTTCGGCGGCCGCCGGCGCTTTCCGGTTCTTCCGGTTCAGCTGTTCGTGCTGGCGCTGGCGCAGCAGTGTCCCCACCTGCTCCGCGTCCAGCAGGCCGGGGATTCCCAGGAAGTCCAGTTCGTCGTCGGAGCCCACCTCGCCGCCCGTACCGAATTCACCGCCGTCGAACAGCACCCGGTCAAAGGAGGCCTGGGAGTCCAGCGCCTCGAACTTGCCCTTGGTGAGGCTGTCCGAGGCCTTGTCTTCGCGGTTGGCCTCCTCCATCAGCGAGTCTTCGGGGTTGAAGAGACCGTCGCCGTCCTCTTTTTCCGGCCGGTCCAGGGCGTGGTCCCGCTCCATCTCCATGGAGTTGGCCAGTGCCATCAGCTGGGGCACGGACGGCAGGAAGACCGACGCCGTTTCGCCCCTCTTGCGGGCACGCACGAAGCGCCCCACGGCCTGGGCGAAAAACAGCGGCGTGGACGTCGACGTGGCGTACACACCGACCGAGAGCCGGGGCACGTCGACGCCTTCGGACACCATGCGCACGGCCACCATCCAGCGTTTGTCGCCGGCGGAGAATTCCTCGATCTTGCTGGACGCCTTGGCATCGTCGGACAGGATCACGGTGGGCGACTCCCCGGTGATCCTCTTCAGCTGGCCGGCGTAGGCCCGCGCGTCCTCATGGTCAGTGGCGATGACCAGGCCGCCGGCGTCCGGGACGGTGCGCCGGACTTCGCTGAGCCTTTTGTCCGCACCGGCCAGGACCGCTGGGATCCACTCCCCCGCCGGGTTCAGCGCGGTCCGCCAGGCGTGGCTGGTGATGTCCTTGGTAACCGCTGCCTCACCCAGGGACGCCGCCATTTCCTCGCCCGCGCTGGTGCGCCAGCGCATCTGGCCTGAGTAGGCCATGAACATCACGGGCCGGACCACGTGGTCCCGGAGGGCGTTGCCGTAGCCGTAGGTGTAATCGGCCTTGGAGCGCCTGATGCCGTCCCGGTCCTCGGCATACTCCACGAACGGGATGGGCGAGGTGTCCGAGCGGAATGGGGTACCGGTCAGGGACAGCCGGCGTACGGCGGGATCAAAGGCCTCGCGCAGGCCGTCGCCCCAGGACAGGGCTTCGCCGCCGTGGTGGATCTCGTCCAGGATCACCAGGGTCCGCGCCGCTTCGGTTTTAGCCCGGTGCAGCAGCGGCTTGCTGGCCACCTGGGCATAGGTCACGGCCACGCCGATGAAGCCGCGGCCGTGCTGGCCGTCGGAGTTCTTGAAGTTGGGGTCGATGGCGATTCCCACCTTGGCGGCAGCATCCGCCCACTGGCGCTTCAGGTGGTCCGTGGGCGCCACGATGGTTACCCGGTTCACGGCGCCCGAATCGATGAGCGTGGAGGCGATCCGCAGTGCGAAGGTGGTTTTACCGGCACCGGGCGTTGCCACCGCGAGGAAGTCCCGCGGACTGTTCTTCAGGTAGAGGTCAAGGGCTTCCTGCTGCCAGGCACGGAGTTTCGGGGCGGTTCCCCAGGCTGCGCGTTCCGGGTAGGCCGGAGGCAGGGTGGGGCCGCCAAAGAGCGTCTCCGTCACTACTTGTTGTTGCCCGAGTCCCCCGGACCCTTCCCGCCGTCGTTGCCCGGGCGGAGTCCCTCATACACTTCCTTGCACTCAGGGCACACCGGGAACTTCTGCGGGTCCCGGCCCGGCGTCCAGACCTTGCCGCACAGGGCGATGACCGGCTCGCCGGTCAGCGCGGACTCCATGATCTTTTCCTTGCGCACGTAGTGGGCAAAGCGCTCCCGGTCGCCCGGTTCCACTTCCTGGCGCAGTTCCTCGCGCTCGATGGTGGCCGTGGACGATCCAGCCCCGGAAAGCTCGCGCATCGGGTCGTTGTCGAGAGGGTCCGTCATGCTAGTCATGCGATCCATCTTAGCCGTTCCGGCTGCTGGACGTTCGACGCCGGAGGCTCCCGCCGCGCCGCCCGGAACCTGCCGCCGTCGTACTTTTCTCCCGGTCGCCCTGTCCGCCGGCCTGCGGTCAAAGACCCTGCCAGGCCGGCTTGTTGTCGTAGGTGTGGCGGTAGAAATCCGCCAGCTTCAGGGCAGAAGCGGCGGCCTCGTCCAGCAGGACGGTGGTGTGCGGATGGAACTGCAGCACGGACGCGGGGCAAATGGCTGCCACGGGCCCTTCCACGAAATCGCGGACAGCCTGGGCCTTCTGCGCTCCCGTTGCCAGCAGGATCACATGCCTGGCCTCCATGATGGTGCCAAGGCCCTGGGTGAGGACATGGTGCGGCACCTCCGCGAGGCTGTTGAAGAACCTCGCGTTGTCCCGGCGGGTCTGTTCGATCAGGCTCTTGATCCTGGTCCGGGATGCGAAGGAGGAGCCGGGTTCGTTGAAACCGATGTGGCCGTCGGTGCCCACGCCCAGCAACTGCAGGTCTACGCCGCCCGCCGCGGTGATGGCCTGCTCGTAGGCACGGCAGGCTGCGGGAATATCGGATGCGGTTCCGTCGGGGCCGTGGACGTTCCCGGGCGCGATGTTCACGCGGTTGGTGAATTCCCGGCGGACCACCTCACGGTAGGACCCGGGATGGCCGGCCGGCAGGCCCACGTATTCATCCAGCGCAAAACCGGAGGCACGGCTGAAGTCCAGGCCCCGTTCGTGCCGGGCCGCCAGTTCGTCGTAGACGGGCAGGGGCGAGGACCCGGTGGCAAGGCCGAGGACGGCGCCGGGCTTGCGCCGGACCAGCTGTTCAATGGCATCGGCCGCGAGTTTACCGATCTGCCTGCTGCCGCCCAGAATGACGATTTCCATGGTGTTCCTTCCCGGGACCTTGTCAGCGGTTGACGGTTAGCTGCGCCAGGAGCTCGGGCCCCCGCGCCTCGAGCCACTTGCCGCCCAGGCGGACACCCGCAAGGAAAAGGACCAGGCCCGCAACCGTTCCAACGGCCAGGTTGAGCCAGCCGAACAGGACGTTCCCGGTGACGGCCTGGGCAACCAGCAGCGCGGCCTCGGGCAGGACCAGGACCATCAGGACCAGCATCCCGACGAACTGCACGGCCAGGGTCTGCCCCACGTTGCCCGGCGGCTTCTTGAATGGGCTGTCGCCAGGCAGCGGTACCGTCACCGTGTAGCGGGCCGATACCACTGAGGACAGCCCCAGGCCGGTGAAGAGGATTCCCAGGCTCAACCCCAGTTGGCCCGGCAACGCAGCCCAGTTGCCGGTGAATGCCGCGTAGCCCACGGCGAACACCAGCACCACCGGCAGTGCGAAGGTCATGCACGCCAGGGCCCGGCCAAGGCGGTCCGCCACCCCGCGGACCCCGGTGGCCAGGTGCAGCGCAAAGGCCGTGTTGTCATAGGAGACGTCCGCGGAGATGGACCAGGCCAGGATGAAGGCCGACACCGGGGCAAGGAAGGCAAGGCTGCCATAGCTGCCGGTCTGGGCCCCCTGGAAGGCCAGCACCACCGGAAGCAGCGGGATCACCACGAGCGAACCCGAATACCGCGGGTCCCGGAGCCAGTAGGTGAGCGACCTTGCCATCACGGCACCGGCCGGCGTGGCCGGCAGGACGCCGAACAGCCCAAGCCGGCCGCCCCTGCGCTTCCCGGCCCCGGCATACGGCGGGGTGACCAGCGCCCGCTCGAGCAGCAGCTTCCAGCACCAGGCAAGGGCGCCGAGGACCGCCACGGAAACCAGCAGTTTCACCGCGGCCTGCCCGGGCCGGCCTGACGCGATGTCCCCGCCGAGCGCCCAGGGTGCCCCGAGCGGGGTCCAGGACAACGTCCGGGCGAATTCGGGCAGGAAGCCGGTGGAAGCGCCGATGCCACGGCCAACCCCAGCCAGGATGGGGCCCAGCAGGACCAGGGGCACCATGAACGCGATGGCGCTGATGTCCTTGAAGCGCCGCGAAGCAGCCAGGCTTGCCGTCGCGGTGGTGACCACCTTGGCCAGCACCACGCAGGTCATGACGCCCAGGGCTGCGCCCAGGAGGGCTGCGAGCGCGGGGAGGACGCCGCGGGACCACGTCACCACCGTGGACAGGGCCACGAGCGCGGTGGCCAGGCCCGGAATGCCGATCAAACCGCCAAGGGCGAGGCCGGTGAGCATCTGCTTCATGGGAATCGCAAAGGTGGTGAAGCGCGCCGGATCGAGTGTCATGTCCGTGGCAGATGCCACCACGGGAAAGACGCCCCAGCCAAGCACTGCGGCGGAACCGCCGAGGACAACTGCGGTGTGTGCGGTCACGGGACCCGCGTGGCGCAGGAGGACCAGTGCGATGATCAGTGTTGCCACGACGCCCAGCGCATAGAGTCCCGCGATGGCCATGCCCACCAGCTGCCAGGGGCTGCGGCGCAGTGCGTTGCGCAGCAGCGTGAGCTTGAGCCTCAGAAGGTGCGCAACCATTCCAGCCCTTCCGTGTGGCTGTGCCCGCCGACAAGTTGGACGAAACGGTCCTCCAGGGACGCGCCGGCGCGCACCTCGTCCACGGTTCCCGCGGCCAGCAGCCGGCCACTGGCCACGACGGCGACGTGGTCGCACATGCGCTGGACCAGGTCCATCACGTGGCTGGACACGATGACGGTTCCGCCGGAGGCAACGTACCGGTCCAGGATGGAACGGATGTTCGCGGCTGACACGGGGTCGACGGCTTCGAAGGGCTCGTCCAGGACCAGGAGCCTGGGGGCATGGATCAGGGCGGAGGCCAGGGCGATCTTCTTCGTCATGCCGGCCGAATAATCCACCACCAGCGTTCCGGCGTCCTGCGTCAGGTCCATGGCCGCCAGCAGCTCCCCGACCCGGGCAGCCACCACGGCCTTGTCCATGCCGCGCAGCAGCCCGGCATAGGTAATGAGCTGCTCCCCCGTAAGCCGGTCGAACAGCCGGACCCCGTCGGGCAGGATCCCCATCAGCCGCTTGGCTTCCAGCGGGTGCTGCCAGACATCCACGCCGTGCACCACCGCCGTGTCGAAGTCGGGTCGCAGGAGGCCGGTGGCCATGGACAGCGTGGTGGTCTTGCCGGCACCGTTGGGCCCCACGATCCCGAAAAACGACCCCGCCGGGACCTCCAGGCTGATGCCGTCCACCGCGATTTTCCCGCCGAAGCGCTTGGCCAGCCCGCGGATGGAAAGGGCGGCCACGGGCGCGGTGTTCGACGCCTGGCCGGGTATCGGAGCAGTCATGATGCCAGCCTAGTCCGCAGACCGGGCCCGGCGGGGGTGCGAGACTAACGTCATGGACATTGCATTGGGCCTGCTGGTGATCGTTGCCGTGGTGTGCGCCGGCAGCGCCGTGGGCCGCAGGTTCAATATCCCGGTTCCACTGCTGCTGGTCCTGGCAGGGGTGGCGGGATCGTTCCTGCCATTCATTCCCCCGGTGGAGCTGAACCCCGAACTGGTGCTGGTGGGACTGCTGCCGCCGCTGCTTTACGCGGCCGCGTTCCGCACCTCGCTGTTCGACTTCAAGACCAACCGCCGGTCCATTGGGCTGCTGTCCGTGGGATACGTCATCTTCGGCACCCTGGGAGTCGGGTTGGTGGTGTGGTGGCTGTTTCCGGAAATCCCGCTGGCCGCGGCCATTGCCCTTGGCGCGGTCGTGGCGCCTCCGGACGCGGTGGCAGCTACGGCCATCGCGCGGAAGGTGGGGATGCCCCGCCGGATCGTCAACATCCTGGAAGGCGAATCGCTGGTCAATGACGCCACGGCGCTCGTGTGCCTGCGCGCCGCCGTGGCGGCGATCGCCGGCTCCGTCTCCGTGCTGGACGTTGCCGGTGGCTTTGTGGTCGCGGCCGGCGGCGGCCTGGTGGTGGGCCTGGCCGCAGCGTACCTCCTCACCGAAATCAGGAAGCGCATCAGCAACGTTGCCATCAACACCTCGGCATCGCTGATGGCGCCCTTTGTTGCGTTCCTCCCCGCGGAGGCGATCCACGCGTCCGGCGTGCTCGCCGTCGTCGTGACCGGCCTGGTGATGGGCACCAAGGCGCCGTCCATGCCCAATGGTGCCGCCCGGCAAAGCGCCCGGAGCAACTGGGACACCGTCCAGTTCCTGCTGGAGAACGCGGTGTTCCTCCTGATCGGCCTGCAGGTGCGGAGCATCATCGACAGCGTCCAGGACGATTCGCTCGGCGCCGGCAGGGTGTGGCTCGGCTGCGCCGTGATCCTGCTGGCGGTGCTGCTGCTGCGCCCCGTCTGGGTCTTTCCGGCCACATACCTGCCCCGCCTCCTTCCTTCCGTACAGCGGACAGACCCTGCCCCGCCATGGCAGTTTCCCGCCATTGTGTCCTGGGCAGGCATGCGGGGCGTGGTCACCCTTGCCGCCGTCCTGACGCTGCCGGACGGCCTGGAGCACCGCAACGTGCTGGTCCTGGCGGCCATGGTGGTGGTGGCCGGGACCCTCGTGCTGCAGGGCTTCACCCTGCCGCCCCTGGTCCGGGCCCTGGGGTTGCCGGGGCCCGACCGGCGGGAGGATGCACTGAACCAGGCCTCACTGATGCAGCTGGCCACGGCGGCGGGGATGCAGCGGCTGGAGCAGCTGCGGAAAGAGAGCGACCCGCCGGAGGTCATGGACATGCTCCGGCGGCGGACGCAGGAGCGGGGGCTGGCGGCCTGGGAGCGCCTGGGCAGGCCGTCGGCAGAGGCGGCGACCCCCAGCCAGCGCTACGCGCAGCTGCGAATGGCGATGCTGGAGGCTGAACGGGACAAGGTGCTGGAACTGAGGCGCGGCGGCGATTTTGCGCACGAAGTCCTCAGCGAGGTCCTGGAACGGCTGGATGTGGAGGAGTCCATGCTGGACGCGTCCCTCAACGAACTGGACTCCGCCAGCGACGGTGGCGGCGAAGGCTTATCCCAGCCCGGCGGCGTGTGCGACCACCTGACGGCAACCATGCCATCGCCGGTTCCCGGGAACCCGTCCTGTACGGGGTGCGAGCGGGAGGGCACCACGCCCGTGCACCTGCGCATGTGCCTCGGGTGCGGCAACATCGGCTGCTGCGACTCCTCCGCGGGCCGGCACGCCAGCCGCCACTTCAAGGAAACCGGCCACCCGGTCATGCGGAGCATTGAACCCGGCGAAGAGTGGCGCTGGTGCTACGTGGATGACCTGCTGGGCTGACAGCGCACGGTCGCTTACCCGTCGTCCCGGGGAACCTTCCGGATCCTGATCGGCCCCTTCGCCGTGGCGGGATCAACCACGGTGCCGTGCTGGGTGATGTGGACCAGCCCGGCATCGACCAGGCGCCGGGCGGCGTCGCGGGCAGGGTCCATGAGCCGGCGCCAGTCGTCTCCGCCCACGGCCCGGGCGGCGTCAGAGGGGCAGATGGTGGACGTGGCGGCGCGGGACGCCAGAAGTTCCAGGATCTTCGCTTCCAGTTGCCGGTCAACCGTGGTCTCCGGCCCGTTCCCGCCAGGATGCGCCATGGCAGATACCGGGTTCAGAAGGCACGCCGCGGGATCGCCCGCTCGTACTGGGGCGGCCAGGCGATGTCATAGCCCAGGTCGAAGGCGGCCCGGAGCCACCAGTGGGGGTCGCGGAGGGCCGCCCGGGCAATGAATACGCCATCGGCCTGCCCCGTGGCGATGGCATGCTCCGCCTGCCCGGGTGTGGTCACCAGGCCCACCGTGCCGGTGGCGATTCCCGCCTCTTCCCGGATGGCGGCCGAGAATCCGGTTTGATAGCCCAGGCCCGGCTTGATCTGCTGGTGTGCCACTGCCCCGCCGCTGGAGACATCAACGAGGTCCACTCCGCGGCTGGCGGCCTCGCGGGCCAGGCGGACCGACGCTGCCTGGTCCACCCCGCCCGGCGCCCAGTCGGTGGCCGAAATCCGGAGCAGCAGGGGCATGGAATCGGGAATCACGGCGCGGACGGCGTCAACCACGGCCAGCATCAGCCGGTTGCGTCCGGCTTCATCCCCACCCCAGTCGTCGTCGCGCTGGTTGATCAGCGGGCTCTGGAACTGGTGCAGGAGGTAGCCGTGCGCCCCATGGATCTCCATGGTGTCAAAGCCCGCGTCCACCGCCCGTACCGCGGCAGCGGCAAAATCTGCAATGACGCCGTGGATCTGTTCCACAGTCATGGCGGCAGGCGCCGCGTAGCCCTCGAAGGCCGTGGTGGACGGGCCCACGGTGTCCCAGCCGCCGTCGGACGCCGGTACACTGCCGTGCTTGCCGGAAAACGGCCAGTAGGTGGACGCCTTGCGCCCCGCGTGGGCCAGCTGCACACCGATCTTTGTCCCGGCAACACCGTGCCGGTGGACAAAGGAGATGATCCGGTGCCAGGCCGCCGCCTGGTCCTCGTTGTAGAGGCCGGCGTCGCGCGGACTGATCCGGCCGGCGGCGTTCACCGCCGCGGCCTCCGTGAGGATCATGGCCGCGCCGCCCGTGGCGAATCCGCCCAGGTGCACAAGGTGCCAGTCGTTCGGCACTCCCGGGGCGTCGTCGGGATCACAGCTGTACTGGCACATGGGCGACACCCAGCCGCGGTGCTGCAGCTCCATGGACCGCAGCGTCAGCGGCTGGAACAGGGCCGGCACTAGAACAGCACCCTGGCAAGCGCCTGCCGCGCCTTTGCCACCCGCTCATCACCCGCGCCCACGACGTCGAACAGTTCCAGCAGCCGCACGCGCGCGGTCTCACGCTCGGGGCCGAAGTTCCTGCCGATGAACGACACCAGCCGGTTCAGCGCATCGTCAACGTGCCCGCCGGCCACATCCAGGTCCGCCACCCCAAGCTGTGCTGCCAGGTTGTCCGGCTCATCCGCCGCCTGCGCGCGCAGGGCCTCGCTGTCCTGGGCCGACAACGACTGCAGCCGGTCCATCAGCTCCACCTGCGCCAGCCCGGCCTTGGCCTCGTGGTCCGACGGCATCTCCTTCAGCGCCTGGCGGTAGGCCTCGGCGGCTGCAGCATAGTCGCCCGCCTCGATGGCGTCGAACGCGGCCTGGTGCAGTGGCGGCAGCGGCGCGGGCTCCGGCTCTCCGCCTGCTCCCCCGTCAAGGCTTCCGGTGATCCCGTTGGCCGCAGCCACCTTGAGGAGTTCGTCGAAGAGGCTGCGCACCTGCTGTTCGTCCGCCCCGCCCTGGAAGAGCGGGACCGGCTGCCCCTTGAGGACGGCGACGGCGGTGGGGACGGCCTGCACCTGGAAGGCCTGGGCAAGCTGCGGGAAGGCTTCGATGTCTGCGGCGCCCAGGACCAGGCGGCCGCCGTACGAGGCAACCACGCGTTCAAGGGTCTCGAGCATCCTGCCGGACTCGGGCGAGTAGGGGGCCCACAGGGCAAACACCACCGGAACCTGGGCGGACAGCTCCACCAGCTGCTGGAAGTTTGCCTCGGTGACGTTGACCTTGAGTTCGGCTCCGCCGGCGGATGCCCCGGCCTGCGGAGCCTGGGGCGCTCCTGCCGCAGGACCGGAGGGGGCGGCACCGGAGGGCGGGGTGCCGGGCGCAGTTGCGGGGCGCTTCAGCGAGGAAAGGTCGACGGCGCCGCGCAGGTTAAGCGGGTTGGCAGCGGCAGGAGGGACTGGGCGGGAAGCTGGCGAACTCATGTTTCCCACTCTAACCACTCCGGCCGCTGCCGGTGGTAATACAGTCAGGGCCTACTTGAAGGTGGCTCCGACCAGGCCGCGGGTGGCGGCGACGAGCTTCATCGGGTCCGTGGATCCTGCCGGCGGGACGTAGACCGCCATGGACTCGGCGAAGCTCAGCACCATGCCCGTGTTGGTTTCCTTGCCGCCGGCCAGGGCTGCGGCGTCGTCGCCGATGCTCAGCTTGTCACCGGCCGCCTTCGGGGTGCCTTCGAAGCCGAAGTTGATCCGGCCCAGGACCAGGGCGCCGCCGTCGGAGGTGCGGAACACCACGGTGCTTTCGGGGACCACCTTGTGGGTGAAGGAGAAATTGCCGTTCTCGCCCGCCTTGACCACCTCAGCCTGGTAGGAGAGGGTGTCGGCGATGTACGGGGAGGACTGGCCCTCGACGAGCTTGTCCTTGAACGGGGAGTCCGCTGATGTCAGCCTGTCCGCCAGGCCGGACATTGCTTCCTCGCCGCTGTAAAGCAGTCCGGACTTGTCCGACGCGGCCATCGTCTCGGTTCCGCCCCGGCTGATGTTCGGGAAGGTGGTGCCCGGCTGCAGCGGGGTGGTTTCCATCAGCTTGTAGTTCTCACGGGGCGACTGCTGGACCAGTGTCAGGATCTGCGGAACCACGTTTCCTTCGCCCTGGGTGACGGCCAGCACCGAGCGGGGCCAGTCGCGGCCGCTGGTGACCACGGTGGTCAATAGCTTGGTGGAGCGCACGGGCATGCGCGGCTCGTAGGAGCCCACCTGGGAGCGGATCTTGTAGTTCTGGGTGCGGATTTCCAGCTCGGGTCCGCCTACGCGGTCCGTCAGTTTGGCCGCATCCTTGGCTGCGTCGCCGGCGTCGGCGGCGCTGGAGACCTGTTCCAGGATCCGGCGGAACTGGGCGTCCAGCAGGACGGGCGATCCCGTTGCTTCCTTGGCTGCCGGCGATGACGCAGACCCGGAAGGCTGCGGGCTGGGAGTGGCGGCCTGGGCGGCGGTGCCGGATCCGGCCAGCAGGGCCGCAACCACACCGGCGGCAGCCATGGTGGCCTTGGACGAGGAGGAGGACGACGACGGGGCCTGGCTCTGCGGCGCGGCGTTCCGTGCACGGGCGCGGCGGGCGTAGCTGCTGTCGCCGCCCTCGCCGTCCTTCCGGCGGGCCGAGAGCAGTGCCAGGACGATTCCGCCCAGGATCAGCAGGCTGCCCAGGACCATCAGCGGAACGGCCCAGGGGGTGGAGGTGTCGTTGGGGAAAGTCATGGATACGGAGGCCGGCGCGGGCTTGGTGCCGTCGGAGGCGAGCAGCAGGCTCCAGTCGCCGTCGGCAGGCGGGGTCCAGGTGTATTCGAGTTCCCCGCTGGCGCTCTCGTTGGAAACCCAGAGATCGGAGCCGGCCGGGTTGGGGGCGGTGCCCTCACCGTCGGCGTGCTCAACCACAAGGGACTTTTCATCCCCGGATACGCCGGTGACGGTGTTGTGGGCTGTCTGGCCCACCCAGGCGCTCACGTCATCAGGCCGTCCTGTGGCCAGCATGAAGTTACCGTCGCCCTGGACGGTGATCTTGACGGTTCCGTCATGCAGGGTGCGCAGCTTCTGGTCGATAACGGTCAGCGGCGCGGCGGCGGCATCAGCCGGCACGGACGCGGTGAACGTCTCGGATGGAGCCCAGATGGTTCTCTGGCCGATACCGGCCAAAAGTGTCAGGAGGCCGAGCAGCACAAGTGCGGCTGCAGTCTTTAAACGCAAGGGAAACACCTATCATCAGCGGGGGTTTGCCTTCAATAGTAACCTTTTTGTTACCACGGGCCCCTTTTGGGCGCCCCGCCCCTTCCTCGAAAGTCCTCCCGCTGGCGGCTTCAGCTCGCGGTGGCAAGCCTGCTGATAGTGTTTGCGATGATCATCACACCGGCCCGCAAACGCGGAGCCACGCACGGAACAGGCTCCTAAAACCAGTGACTGACAAGACGGACCCGTCCTCGGCGGCAACCGCAAATTCCGGGGATTCCAGGGGCCCTGTCCCTGCGCCGATGCCTCCCCTTGGGATGGCAGCAGCAGCGCATCGCAGGGGTACTGCCGCCGCTGCCCTCGGCCAGGTGGTCCGCAGGCTCCGCCAGCCCCTGCCCGGGGCCCAGCCCAGGCTCCGGTTCGAAATGCCCCCGGAATACACCGGGCAGTTTCCCGATACGGACCAGGGCGGTGACGAGGAACCGCAGTTCGGCCACCCCGGCCCACGCATGTCTCCCCAGCACCCGCTGTACATGGGCTTCATGGGGACTGTGGGCGTGGGGCTGGCGCTGCTGGTCTACTGGATCGGTTCCCACACCACGCAACTGCTGCTGTGGATCGTCGCGGCACTGTTCATCGCCCTGGGGCTTGAACCCGTGGTGGGCTGGCTGGAGAACCGGAAGATCCCCCGGCCCGCCGGCATCCTGGTTTCCGTGGCCGTCCTGATGGGCGCCGTCGTCGGATTTTTCGCCACTCTCATCCCCACCATCGTTGAACAGGTATCGGAGATCGTGCGGCAGGCTCCGGACTGGGTGCGCAGCTTCATGGACTCGGACTTCTTCCGCAGCCTCGATGACCAGTTCGGCGTGCGCGACCGCATCACCGAGGAACTGGACAAGTTCGTCAACGACCCCGCCGCCATGGGCGGCATCTTCGGCGGCGTGGTGGGATTCGGGTCCACCGTGGCCAACGGACTCTTCGGCACCCTGATCGTCCTGGTGCTGAGCCTCTATTTCCTGGCAGCGCTGCCGGCGATGAAGAAGTGGGGCTACCGGCTGGCGCCGCGCTCCCGCCGGAAGCGGGTGGCGGCCCTGTCGGAGGAAATCACCCGGTCGGTGGGGAACTACGTGATCGGCCAGGCCTGCGTGGCGCTTCTCAATGCCACATTCGCGTTCGTGGTGATGTCCATCGTGGGCATCCCGTTTGCCCTGCTCCTGGCGTTCGTGGTGGTCCTGCTCGCCTTCATCCCGCTGGTGGGCGGCATGATCGCAGGCATCGTGGTGGTCCTCGTGTCGCTTACCGAGGGCTGGCAGGCGGCCGCCATCTACGCGGTCTGCTACTTCGCGTACCTGCAGTTCGAGGCCTACTTCATTTCACCGCGCATCATGCAGAAGGCAGTTGCCGTGCCCGGTGCGGTGGCGGTGATCTCCGTCATTGCCGGCGGCAGCCTGCTGGGCGTGCTCGGTGCCCTGATTGCCATTCCCACCGCGGCCGCCGTGCTGCTTCTGCTCCGGGAAATCTACATTGTCCGGCAGGACCAGCACTAGACTCCGGCAGGACCAGCCCTGAACCCGCAGTTCCCCAAGCATCATTCCTTTCGGCAACTCCTAGCTGCCGGCAGTCGCCGCCGGGCCGTCCCATTCGTGCGGCAGCGGGGCTGCCCCGGGGTCGGGACTGACCTGCGCCACGATGTCGTTCAGGACCCGAGACGCATACTTCTCGCCCACCCACAGATGCTTGGCCCCGTCCACACCCACCACGCGGGCCTGCGGCACCAGGCTGAACCGGGCTGCTGCCTCGGCAGGCTTGAGGAAGTCGTCATGCTCCGGCACCAGGACGGTGAGCGGCTTGCCCGACTCCGCCCACAGCTGCAGGTGCTTGTCCATGGCGCGGTGCAGCGGCGGCGACAACAGCACCGCGCCCTCGATCTGCCCGGCCACCGGATCCACTGCGCCGTACATCAGCGCCAGCTCCGTCCCGAATGACCAACCCACCAGCCAGCGGTTGGGCAGGCCCCGCTCCACTGCGAAGCGCACGGCGGCCTCAACGTCATGCCGCTCCCCGATGCCTTCCTCGAACGCGCCGCTGCTGGTGCCCCGGGCGGATTCGGTGCCGCGGGTATTGAAACGCAGCACGGCAATGCCCGCCAGGGCGGGCAGCCGGTAGGAGGCCTTGCGGTAGACGTGGGAATCCATGAAGCCGCCATGTGTTGGCAGCGGGTGCAGCGTGATCAGGGTGGCCTTGACGGGACCGGATTCGGGCAGTGCCAGCTCACCCACCAGCCTGTGGCCGTCCTCCGTGTGCAGCTCGATGTTCTCGCGCCGGGCAGGAAGGACGGTGGAGGCACGGATGGGGACAGGGCCCCCGGCCTGGGTGAATTGGTACGACGCCGGATCAAAAGTCATGCCTGCCAGCTTAGCGACAGCGGGCGCTTCGCTGTGCCAGGCGACGGCGCGGGCAGTGTGGCAGTGGCCCTGGCAGACCGGCAGCGGCGCTGGCAGTCAGCGGTACCGGTAGCTGCGCGTCATCCAGCAGTTGGTGTGCCAGTGCCGCCGTTCGGCCAGGCCGGCCGCCGCGCCGAAGAGGTGGTCATCCTTCCAGACCACCAGGTGCGCAACGCCGGGAAGCACGGCGGTGGAGCATTCCGGGCAGATGTAGGTTTTCTCAGCATTTTTGGCGGTCATGGTCCGGACCATCCACTCGCCGTCAGGGGCACTTTCCCGGCGGGCAATCCCGGCCCGTGCACGTTCCAGGTCCAGCTCCGGAACGTCCCCATTCCTTTTCCCGGTGCCCCTGCCGAAGGCGGAACCCTTGCCGGAAACAGGACGGCGGGGACGGTTGGAACGCGGCATGTATCCATTCTGCCCCAGCCCGTCCACTCACCCGTCCCGCTCCCGGCCGCCCTTCCGCATGTTCCCGGCGTCCCGCCGTCGGACATCACCTGCGGAACCCACGCGATAGTCTGTACGGCGTGCGACTTGTCATAGCCCATTGCTCCGTTGATTACGTTGGCCGGCTCAAAGCCCATCTCCCCCTCGCCACCCGGCTCCTGCTGGTCAAGGCGGACGGTTCGGTACTGGTCCATTCCGACGGCGGTTCCTACAAGCCGCTGAACTGGATGAGCCCTCCTGCCACGCTGCGGGTCTCATCCCCGGAAGAAGTGGACCTTGAACTTGGCGTGGTGGAGCAGTGGACCGTGCAGTCGGCCAAGACCGATGACCGGCTCATCATCAACATCCACGAAAAGATCAGCGAGTCCTCGCACGACCTGGGCGTGGACCCCGGACTGATCAAGGACGGCGTGGAAGCGGACCTGCAGCGGCTGCTGGCCGAACAGATCGAGACGCTCGGCGAGGGCTACTCACTCATCAGGCGCGAGTATTTCACCGCCATCGGCCCTGTGGACATCCTGGCGCGCGATGCGGACGGTGCCACGGTGGCCATCGAGCTCAAGCGCCGGGGGGACATCGACGGCGTGGAGCAACTGACCCGGTACCTGGAACTGCTCAACCGCGACCCGCTGCTGGCACCGGTCCGCGGAATCTTCGCGGCCCAGCAGATCAAGCCGCAGGCCAAGGTGCTGGCCAATGACCGCGGGATCGACTGCGTGACGCTGGACTACGACGCCATGCGCGGAGTCGACGACAGCGAATCCCGTCTCTTCTAGTTTTCCCCTTTGTTGCTTTAGGCACTTAATCGCCGGGCTTTGCTTGCTGCTTCTGTGACATCTGTTTTTTACCTAAATTTTGTCCTTTTTGTCGTCCGCGCCGTTGACCTGCGGGAACGGGCATGAAATTCTTATCTCAGTCTTTGTGTAGGTGTTTTTCATGCTCGCAAGACATGTTGCGAGCGCGAAGCTCCTGCAGCGCCGGATCCTCACTTTGGGGCAAGGCAATCAGGATTCTTCTCGCGGAGTGACCAAGGTCGGCACGAGGTGTGCCGATCCTAAATAGTTCCATAATGAGGAGAAATAAATGGCACAGGGAACCGTCAAGTGGTTCAACGCTGAAAAGGGCTTCGGCTTCATCACCCCGGATGACTCCGATGGCGATGTCTTCGTTCACTACTCCGAGATCCAGACCGGCGGCTTCAAGACCCTTGACGAGAACCAGCGCGTTCAGTTCGAAATCGGCCAGGGCGCCAAGGGCCCCCAGGCTACGGGCGTAACGCTGGTCTAGTATCCGCCGGCCGCTTACCGCGGCTGTCAGCGAGACAAATGGTCCCCGGCAGAATTGCCGGGGACCATTTGTTTATCCCGCAAACAGGTGCACCGAATGCTGCATTTCCTTTGTTGCTGACAAAGGGTGCAGAAATGCAGCATCAGTCCCGGTTAGCTGGCATCAGGTCACCAGTTTGCGGACAAGCCGGGCCCCCTGCGCCAGCGAAAGGCCGGGAAGGTAGGCACGGGTCAGCGCCCTGCCGATGGCCGGCAGGTGCAACGGGTCCTGGTAGTACAGATAGAGCGCCCGGTACTCCGGTTTGAACCGGGACTTGAAGGCTGCCAGGGAGCGGAAGCCGTACACCGGCTCAAGCGCGTGGCCCACCAGGTCCAGGATCCTGACCAGGTTCTGCGCGCCCTCATCAGCGGCGCCCTCCTGCTCCCCTGAGTCATCAGGCCAGCCCATGCCGTCGGCTCCCGTGCCACCTGTGCTTGGCCCCCGCTCCGGCTGGACATCGGGGCGGCTGGCAAGCGGCGAGCCCGACAGGGAGATCACGTCCACGGAATCCCGCAGCTCCAGGACGGCGGAGGCGATCAGGAATTCCATCACCCCCGGAAAACCCTCACTGCCCCGGCGCATGACGTCCAACGTCCTGCTCACCAGCCGCCCGTCGTCGTACACCGGCAGCCAACTGGTCACGCCATGGACTGTGCCGTTGCCGTCCACGGCCAGGCAGCAAAGGACTTCCTCGTCGTCGAGCTCGTCCACGCCCCCCAGCGTGAAGCCCATTTCCGGAACAGACTTTCCGGCCGCCCATTCCTCGGACACTTCGTTCAGCCTCGACCGGAGCGTTGCCGGCAGCGAATGGTAGGAGCCCCAGACGGCGTGGACCCCCAGCTTCGCGGCGCGGTTCAGGGCCGTCCTGACGTTCTGCCATTCCTTGCCCTTGAACTCAAGTTCGCTCAGCGCCAGCCGGGTCTCCTGCGCGACGGCCACCCGGGAAAAACCGCGTTCCCTCAGTACCGGCCACAAAGTGTCGTCACAGGAATACAGCGCCGGTATCAGCGCCTGGCTGCGGCAGAAGTCCAGGAACCCTTCGGTCACCCGCTGCTCCGCCTTGCGGTCACCGAACGCCCCGCCCAGGGTCAGGGCCACGGTCCCGTGCTGCTGGAACCCCATGCCACCTGCCCCGTCCGGGCTGAACCAGTACGTGTTGGGCTCCCACAGTGCCATCCAGGACAAGGGGCCGCCGCCCTGGTGGAGCAACTCGCGGGCACGGCTGCGGTCCTGCCGCCCGAAGTGGAGCCCGTGGTGCCGCCCCACCAGGATCCACCACACCGCCGCCAGGGCTACAAGCCAGAACACCGGACCCGAGTAGGCGAACAGCATTGCTTCGGCACTGTCACGCTCCGGGAAGACCCGGCGGAAATGCTGCGGAATGGGCACCGGGACGTACTGCCGGGCCAACTCGGCGAAGAGGCCCAGCAGCCCGCCGTCACGGGACAGGCCGCCGGACCAGAACCACGCCACGGTATACGAACCGGCCAGGACAAGCCAGGTTCCGCAGACCACCGATGCGAGGACCCGCCGGGCTCCCGGGCGCGTCTGCACGCGGAACTGCCGCCGGTTCAGCCACAGGACCACCGCCAGCAGCAGGGGGACAACGACAAGGGGCAGCACATGGGCGAAGGCTGAAGACATGGGCGTTGAATGCGTGCCCTGCAGGCGCGAAGGGACAAGGGCGAACAGGGCAAGGTAGACCGCCGCGAGGGCAGTGACAGCCAGTTGGATGGCCAGCGCAATGTTCAGTGCCAGCCGGCGGCCCCGGCGCATGCCGTCCGCGCAGATCAACAGCAGGATCACCGGCACCACGGCCAGCGCCAGGCCGAACGGGCCGGCAAATCCTGCCCTTCCCGTTTCCAGGCAGGTGGCGTCAACGGTGGCACCGCAGTTGAAGATCAGTTCATTCAGCGTGGGCATCGGGCTCAGCACGACGTCCCGCAGCAGTGCCAGCGGGCCGGTGGGCGCGCGGGTGATTCCAGTCAGGATGGGACCCACCGCAAACACGGCGACGGTCAAGGCCAGGAGGTTCCGGGTTTCCCGGCCGGTGGACCGGTGACGGTGAAGGCGCCCCTGGTCCCCCTGGATCCACCAGCCCGCAAGGAGGCCAAGGAGGGCGCCGATGAGGCCAATGACGGTCTCGGCGTGCCCCACGTACAGGACCAGCAGGAGGGATGTGGTCAGCACCACGGTGCGGAGCCGGCGCTGCCACAGCAGCGTGATCCGGGCACTGGCTGCCAGGCCCGCGGTGAGCACCGGGGAATAGGGGCCAATAAGTCTGTCATCCACCATCGCGTCCAGCCAGCCATCGCCCACATAGACTGCCAGCTGCGTCACCAGGAGAAACAGCGTGACAGCCGCGAACTGCCCGCCAAAGAACAGTCCGACGGCGGCCCGCCGGCCGAGCTTGCGCTCGGCGAGCCCCAACAGCAGGACGATCATCAGCGACGCCGCCAGGTAGGCGAGCGGGTTGGTGGCGAAGAACAGGCTGGTGAACAGCGTCCACCACTGCCCGCCGCGCAGGCCGGGGCCGCTGACAGAGGCCAGTCCCAGGAGCTGCTCCGGCGGCCCGTCAAGGAAGCTTCCGGTCAGCGCAGCGGCCGCCAGGAAAGCAACAAGCACGCCCAGGGTGAAGGGCATGGCCCTAAGCGTGAGCAGCGTCTGACGGACTGCAGGGCGTCCGACGGCGGCCCACATCAGGGTTGCGGTGCGGTCCGGGTTCCTGGTGCTCACCACTGCAGCCCCCACTGGGTGCCAAGGAACTGCAGCGCATCCGCGAACCTCTTGGACGAGGTATCCCAGGAGTGGCCGGTGTGCTCCACCTCGTGCGCCTGCACCGTGAAGCCCGCAGCCTCTGCCGCGGCGGCCAGCGTACGGAGGTTCCCCACGAATTCGGGGTCGTTCTGGCCTGCAGTGAGGTACATGCCGCTGGACTCAAACCGTTGGTGTTTCATGATCTCCAGTGGAGTCAGCCCGGTAAATCCATCAGGGTTCCCGGGGAAGGCTGCATCAATGGTTTTCTGCCGTTCCTTGGCAATGGCGGGTTCTGCCTCGCTGGAAAAGGCAAGGACGTCAGCGTAGATGCCGGGATGCCTGGTTCCCATCTGCACGGCGCACGTCCCGCCGAAGGAGAAGCCACCCACCGCCCAGTGGCTGTGGTTGGTATCAACGGCCAGCGTGGAACTGATCCACTTCGGCACGTCCTGCGAAAGGTAGGTGTCTGCATTGGCAATGCGGCTGTCCATACACATGGTGTTCGCAGACTGGGTGCCGTTGGGGTCCGGGATGACCACCACCGGGGACACCCCGCCGTGCGCTGCGGCAAAGGAATCCATGTGGCCCCGAATGGCACCGCCGGTGAGCCAGTCAGCAGGCCCTCCCGGCTGGCCGGCCACCAGGACCAGTACCGGCAGTGCAGGCCGGTTCGCCGCAAAGTACGCCGGCGGAAGGTAGATGTAGGCGTCGCGGGTGTTCATGCCGGAAATCGTCCCAGGGATCGCGGACTTCCGGAGAACGCCCCCGGCCGGCAACTCCCCTTCCGGCTTCCAGCCCTGGAGCGGTACGCCGTCGGACTGTCCCGGGCGCCGCATGAGCTCCTGCTCGAGGGCCGGTATCCGGGCCAGGGCCGTGCCCAGCAAGTCGCTGACGGTCCTGTTCAGGCCGAAGTACGCATTAATTTGCATCGCCGAGAGCAGCACCACCAGCAGCGCTGCGAGGACCCCTCCCCCGCGTGCGCCCCAGCTGGTCCGGGGCAACCGGAGCAGGCCGAGGAAAACAGCGGCCACTCCAGGCACCAGCCACAACAGCACAGGGTCCGGCAGGTCCTCGGGGAAGGTGGTGAAAATATTGATCAGCGCCCAGTGGACGGTACCCACCAGGGCAAAGGCAGCCGCCGCGGCTGCCAGGACGCGGACCGCCCATGCCCGGGCCCGGTGGGCCGGCGCCATGGAGGCGCGCCAGGGTGGCACCAGGAGATAGGCTGCGCCGCCCATTCCCAATACCAGGACAGTTCCATAAAGTGGGCCGTCCGTGAGCCGGATGTCTGAGAGCCAATCCACGTCGGCTAGCGCCAGGTCCCCACGCCGATCACCGGACCTGCTTCCAGCCAGGATGAAAGACCCGTATAGGCGTCGAACTTCATGGCAAGGTGCAGGTCCTGCCCCTCATACCGGAGTTCCACGATCACCACGTCCGGTTGGACCTTTACGGCCTCAGCCTCCGTGGGTTTCCGGCGGCCCAGCAGCTCCAGTGAACTGCGCTTGAACGTGTACTTGGGGCGGACGCTCAAGGAGATGAGCCTGAACCATTCAAGGTCGTTGTCCTGATAACGACAAACCCCCATCTGCCAGCTGTTTCCAGCAACGCAAATGGAGGCGTCCACCGTGCCGAGGGCACGCCGCAGGTTGAAGCGGCGTACCCCCGAAAGGCACAGTGCAATGATCAGCAATCCGAACGCGATTGCCAGTGCGATGAACGGAATACCCGGTGCGTCCATCAAGGTCGTGCTAGCGGATCCCAGCGGTAGCCGAGCCGCCCATGTGGGCGTTGTCAGCAACGATAACCACGCGGTTGTTGTCAACGGAGAAGAATCCACCGTCCACATCTACCGCAATGCGGTCCCCGGACACCGGCTGGATGGCCAGTTCACCCTCGGCCAGGATCGCCAGCAGGGGCGAGTGGCCGGGCAGGATTCCGATTTCACCATCGCTGGTGCGGGCCTTGACCATCTTGGCCGCTCCGGACCACACAAAGTGGTCCGCTGCGACAATCTCAACCTCAAGCTCAGCCATATTACTTGGTCTGTTCCTGGATCTTGGCCCACTGGCGCTCAACGTCATCGAGGCCGCCGACGTTGAAGAACGCCTGCTCCGCGATGTGGTCCAGCTCGCCGTCGCAGATGGCTGCGAAGCCTTCAACAGTGTCCTTGATGGAGACCGTCGAGCCCTCGACGCCGGTGAACTGCTTGGCGGTGTAGGTGTTCTGCGAGAGGAACTGCTGGATGCGGCGTGCACGCGACACGACGATCTTGTCCTCTTCAGAGAGCTCATCGACACCAAGGATGGCGATGATGTCCTGGAGTTCCTTGTTCTTCTGCAGGATCTGCTTCACACGGACGGCCGTGTTGTAGTGGTCCTTGCCGATGTACTGCGGGTCCAGGATGCGGGACGTCGACGTCAGCGGGTCAACGGCCGGGTACAGACCACGGGAGGCGATTTCACGGGAAAGTTCCGTGGTCGCGTCGAGGTGTGCGAAGGTCGTGGCCGGAGCCGGGTCGGTGTAGTCATCTGCGGGGACGTAGATGGCCTGCATCGAGGTGATGGAGTGGCCCTTGGTGGACGTGATGCGCTCCTGCAGGAGGCCCATCTCATCCGCCAGGTTGGGCTGGTAGCCCACGGCCGAAGGCATGCGGCCCAGCAGGGTCGACACCTCGGAACCGGCCTGGGTGAAGCGGAAGATGTTGTCGATGAAGAGCAGCACGTCCTGGTTCTGAACATCGCGGAAGTACTCCGCCATGGTCAGCGCGGACAGGGCCACGCGCAGGCGCGTTCCCGGCGGCTCATCCATCTGGCCGAATACAAGGGCGGTGTCCTTGAGGACGCCTGCCTCTTCCATTTCAACCCAGAGGTCGTTGCCCTCGCGGGTACGCTCACCGACACCGGCGAAGACCGAGGTACCACCGAAGTTGCGGGCAACACGGGTGATCATTTCCTGGATCAGCACGGTCTTGCCCACGCCGGCGCCGCCGAAGAGGCCGATCTTTCCACCCTTGATGTACGGGGTGAGGAGGTCGATGACCTTGATGCCGGTTTCCAGCATCTCGGTGGAGCCTTCAAGCGAGGCAAAGCTGGGGGCCTTGCGGTGGATGGGCCAGCGTTCGCTGATGTCCAGTTCCGACTCGGCAACGTCCAGGGGCTGGCCCAGGACGTTGAAGATGTGTCCCTTGACGCCGTCACCAACGGGAACGGAGATGGGGGCGCCGGTGTTCACCACGGCGGTACCGCGGACGAGGCCGTCGGTTGCCTGCAGGGAGATGGCCCGCACGAGGTTGTCGCCCAGGTGCTGGGAGGTCTCGAACGTGATGGTCTTGGTCTCACCGTTGAGAGTGATCTCAGTGGTGAGGGCGTAGTAGATCGACGGGATTGCGTCAGCCGGGAATTCGACGTCGACAACCGGGCCGATTACGCGCGCAATACGGCCGGTTGCACCGGACGTTGCGGCTACGTGTTCGGTAGCAGTGGCAGTCATCTCTCTCACTTCATTCAGTAGATGGCGTGGGGTTAAGTTTATCTGTGGTGGTGCTGGTTACGCGGAACCGGGAAGGTGAAGGCTACGACGCGAGGGCGTCGGCACCGGCAACAATCTCGGAGAGTTCCTGCGTAATTTCGGCCTGGCGGGCCGTATTGCGCAGACGCGTGTACTTCTTGATCAGGTCCGTTGCGTTGTCGCCTGCGGACTTCATCGCCCGCTGGCGGGCGGCGAGCTCGGAAGCTGCTGCCTGCAACATGGCTGCGAAGATACGCGATTCGATGTAGCGCGGCAGCAGGGCGTCGAGGACACGCTCCGTTTCCGGTTCGAATTCGTACAGCGGCAGGAGATCCGACTCGGAGGCGGCCTGCTCTTCCACTACTTCAAGCGGGAGCAGGCGGATGACCGTCGGCTCCTGGGTGACCATGGACTTGAAGCGGGTGTACACAACGTGGATTTCATCCACGCCGCCCTCTTCGAAGTCGGTCGCAAATTCTGCCAGCAGCGCTGCGCCGATCTCGCGGGCGGTGGCGAATTCCGGTGCGTCGGTTCCTCCGGTCCAGACCCGTGCGTACTGCCGGTTCCGGAAATCGAAGTAGGCCTGGGCCTTGCGGCCCACGAGGTAGGTTTTGACTTCCTTGCCTTCGGCGTGGAGCAGCTCGTTGAGACCTTCCGCCTGCTTGAGGACGCTGGCGGAGTAGGAACCTGCCAAACCGCGGTCCGAGGTGATTACCAGGACTGCGGCGCGGCGGATCTGCTCCGGCTCAGTGGTCAGCGGGTGGTCGATTTCGCTTTGGCTGGCGACAGCAGAAACGGCGCGCGTGATCGCGTTCGCGTAAGGCAGTGAAGCTGCTACGCGCGCACGGGCCTTCCCGATGCGCGAGGTAGCGATCAGTTCCATCGCCTTGAAGATCTTGCGCATCGACGTGGTCGAGCTGATCTTCTGGCGGTAGACCCGGATCTGGGCTCCCATACTTATCCTTTCCTAACATTCCGTAGCCGGGTGTGCCGGACCCTGGGGCCCGGCACACCCGAACGATGCGGAACTAGCGCTTCTGCTTGACGATCTTTTCCTGGTCGACTTCGCCCTCGGAGATGGCGTCATGCTCCTCGTGGCCGGCGCCTACCAGGTGGTTGTCACCCTCGCCGAAAAAGCCCTTCTTGAAGTCGACGATCGAAGACTTCAAGGCGGCGACGGTGTCGTCGTCCAGCACGTTGGTCTGGGCCAGCGTGGTCAGGATCGAGGACTTGTGGCGCAGGTGCTCCAGGAACTCAGACTCAAAGCGGCTGATGTCCTCCACCGGAACGTCGTCCAGGTAGCCGTTGGTGCCGGCCCAGATGGACACCACCTGGTCCTCGACCGGGAACGGCGAGTACTGGCCCTGCTTCAGCAGTTCCATCAGGCGGGCGCCGCGGGTCAGCTGCTGGCGGGATGCTGCGTCCAGGTCGGATGCGAACATCGCGAACGCCTGCATGTCGCGGTACTGGGCCAGGTCCAGCTTCAAAGTACCGGAGACCTTCTTCATGGACTTCACCTGGGCGGCACCGCCAACGCGGGACACCGAGACACCCACGTCAACAGCGGGACGCTGGTTGGCGTTGAAGAGGTCGGACTGCAGGAAGATCTGGCCGTCCGTGATGGAGATGACGTTGGTCGGGATGTAGGCGGACACGTCGTTCGCCTTGGTCTCGATCAGCGGCAGGCCGGTCATGGAGCCGGCACCGAGCTCGTCGGAGAGCTTGGCACAACGCTCCAGCAGGCGGGAGTGCAGGTAGAAGACGTCGCCCGGGTAGGCTTCACGTCCCGGCGGGCGGCGCAGCAGCAGCGACACGGCGCGGTAGGCTTCGGCCTGCTTGGACAGGTCATCGAACACAATCAGGACGTGCTTGCCGCCGTACATCCAGTGCTGGCCGATGGCCGAGCCTGCGTACGGTGCCAGGTACTTGAAGCCTGCGGGGTCGGAGGCGGGAGAAGCCACGATGGTGGTGTATTCCAGCGCGCCGTTGTCCTCGAGGGTCTGGCGGATGGCGGCGATGGTGGACGCCTTCTGCCCGATGGCGACGTAGATGCAGCGGACCTGCTTGGTGACATCGCCCGAAGCCCAGTTGGCCTTCTGGTTGATGATGGTGTCGATCGCGATGGCGGACTTACCGGTCTGGCGGTCGCCGATGATGAGCTGGCGCTGGCCGCGGCCGATCGGAATCATGGCGTCAATAGCCTTGAGGCCGGTCTGCATCGGCTCGTGGACCGACTTGCGCTGGGTCACGCCGGGAGCCTGAAGCTCCAGGGCGCGGGTGGTCTCGGCCTTGATCTCGCCGAGGTCGTCGATGGGCACGCCCAGCGGGTCAACAACGCGGCCCAGGAAGGCGTCGCCCACGGGCACGGACAGAACCTGTCCGGTGCGGTGGACTTCCTGGCCTTCTTCAATGCCGGTGAAGTCGCCGAGGATGATGACGCCGATCTCGCGGACGTCAAGGTTCTGGGCCAGGCCCAGGGTTCCGTCCTCAAAGCGCAGCAGCTCGTTCGCCATGACCGAGGGAAGGCCCTCAACACGGGCGATGCCGTCACTAGCGGTGGTTACGCGGCCGACCTCTACGCGCTCTGCGTTTCCGGGTTCGTAGGACGCCGCGAACTCGTTCAGCGCATTACGGACGTCGTCGGCGTTGATGGTCAATTCGGCCATCTGCAGTCCCTGCTCTCCTGTTTTGTGATCACCTTGCGGTGACCGGGGTTTCTATCAGTTAGGTTGTGCTTGTCCGGCTAGCCGGCCAGCTGGCGCTGCAGCTCGCCCAGCTTGGTGAGGACCGAAGCGTCAAGCACTTCGTCACCGACCTGGACGCGGATGCCGCCAATGAGTGCCGGGTCAACATTGACGTTGACCTTCAGTTCCCGCCCGTACAAGGCATTCAGGCCAGCCTGCAGGCGGGCAAGCTGCGTCTGGGTCAATGGACGGGTCACGCTGACCGTTGCAATCCAGCGCTGCTGCCGCTTGGCCGCCAGTTCGGCGAACCGCTGCACAAGCCGGGTTGGCTTGATGCCGCGGGGCTGGGTCACAGCCTGGGCAATGAGGACTTTGGCCTCCTCACTGGCGCCCGGCACAAGCTTCTCCGCAAGTGCAACCTTGGCTGCACTGCTGGCCTGTGGTTCGGACAGAGCACGTTGTACCTCATGGCTGGAGGCAACAGCCTGGTTGAAGGAGAACAGGTCGTTCTCCAGCTCTTCCAGGCCAGTGATTCCGGAGGCAGAAACGGCCGACTTGTTTTCAGCAACGGAAATGACCACCGTTGCGGCAAGAGTCTCGAGTGCATCGCCGATATCACGGGCGGTTGCCCAGCGTGAGCTGGCCAGTCCGCCTGCGATGTCTGCAGCATCAGCGGAGACTTTCCCGCCAACCAGCTGCTTGACCAGCGCCGACTTTTCGTCACCATTGCGGGACGGGTCAGTCAGGGCGCGGCGCAAGCCAGCCGAGCTGTCCACCATTCCCAGAATTCCGAAGAGTTCCTTTGCCAGCTGCAGCGACGCCGTCGGAAGCTTTGCTTCCAACTCTGCCAGCGCTTTTGCCAGCGATTCGCTCGATACGCCTGCCATTACTTAGCTGCACCTGCGTTCTGGGACTCCAGATCTGCCAGGAAGCGGTCCACGACCCGTGCTGCACGCTCATCGTCATTGAGCGATTCGCCCACGATGCGGCCTGCCAGGGTGGTGGCAAGGGTGCCTACCTCAGAGCGCAGGGACACAACGGCCGCCTGGCGCTCGGATTCGATCTGTGCGTGCGCCTGCGCAGTGATGCGGGCGGACTCGGCGGCCGCCTTCTCCTTGAGATCCGCGAGGATCTGGGCACCTTCGGCGCGGGCTTCCTCACGGATGCGGTTGGCTTCGGTGCGGGCGTCGGTCAGCTGCTGCTTGTACTCTTCGAGTGCAGCAGACGCCTCAGCCTGGGCCTTTTCAGCCTTGGCGATGCCGCCTTCGATGGCCTCGGCACGCTCTGCGAAGGTCTTCTCGAACATCGGGACAACAAACTTGACCACGATGAAGAAGAGGATGGCAAAGCCCACGAAGACAACCAGCATTTCCCAGGCATTGGGAATAAGTGGGTTGACGTCGCCTTCAGCGGCGGCTGAGATGATCAGCTGATGCATATTTCACCCGTCCTTATCTACTCGGTTCTGAATGTTCGCTGAAGTTCTGAAGGTTTACTTGAGAACGAAGGCGAAGACCAGGCCCAGGATGGCGAGTGCTTCGGTCAGCGCCAGGCCAAGGAATGCGATCGGCTGCAGGACGCGCTGGGCTTCCGGCTGACGTGCAACGCCGTTGATGTAGGCAGCGAACACGAGACCCACACCGATACCACCGCCGATAGCCGAGAGGCCATAGCCGATGAGGTTGAGGGAGCCGTTGATGGAGCCTTCCATTTTTTTTCCTTTCAAGATGCCACTTTGTGTGGCAGGTTGTTTGGGTTGCTTCATCCCCGCGAGGGGAAGACTGTGGTGGGCCGGTGGAGCGTCGCTTCCGGCGGGGTGCCTAGTGGCTGTCGGCGTGGAGTGCGCCTTCGATGTAGATCGCGGTCAGCAGCGTGAAGACGTAGGCCTGGAGGACCATGATCAGGGCTTCGAGCATGTACATGGCGATGGCACCTGCCAGCACCAGGACCGACGTTCCCTTCAGCAGCACGTTCTCCTGCATGATGAGGTACTCGATGCCGGAACCGGCGATCATCACGATCAGGTGGCCGGCAAGCATGGTGGCGAACAGACGGAGGCTGTGCGTGACGGGCCGGACAACGAAGTTGGAGATGATCTCGATCGGAATAACGATCGGCAGGATGTACCACGGCACGCCCGAGGGGACGGTGGCCAGCTTGAAGTAGCGCAGGCCGTTCTTCTTGACGCCGATGGCGATCCAGGTGATGTAGACCAGGCCGGCCAGCACGTACGCTCCACCCACGTGCGAGAACGTGGGGAGCTGGAACACCGGGATGGCGCCGTAGATGTTGTTGACCAGGATGAAGAAGAACAGGCTGAACAGGAGGGGGACGTACTTGATGAAGTCCCTGCCGCCGATGATGTCCTTGGCAATGCCGTTGCGGACAAAGCCGTAGGCGGCTTCACCGGCAAACTGGAGCTTGCCTGGTACCAGCTGCTGCTTGCGTGCGGCGAGCACGAAGAAGACGGCGATAAAGACAACAGAGAGGAGGACCAGCAGCATCTGCTTGGAGAATCCTTCTGCGGCACCCCACGGCAGGATTGCCGGCAAATGCATTTCGTTAATACCAGGAGGAGTGAACTCTCCTGAATCTTGGGCCGGGAGCGCAAGCGCGATCAACGCGTTTCCTCTCTGCAGTGTCCATCATTGGGCGTTGGGCGGGGTCCGGCAGCCTGACAGCCTGCTGTTCCCCCTGTGAAATTATTTGGCATTATCTATTCCGTCCTGGGACGGTGCGCTGGGAGCGTGGCGCCCATCAGCATTTTTGCGGGAACTGGTGAGGCCGTGCATGTGGGAAAGGTAGAAACCTCCGACGGCTCCAAGCAGAGCGCCTGCGAGCACAATCCAGCGCGTTCCCCACAGATAATCCAGTCCCCACCCTATCAAACTCCAGACGATGATTCCGCCAATGATGTAGCTGAATACAGCCATTCCAGCGTTGTAGCCGCCATCGGTGGAAGCGTCGGAATCAGTTGCTGCGGAGCCGTTGGATCCGGGCCTGCCATGTGCGCCGGCCGCGGACTTCTTCTGGTCAGGCATGGTTTCCTCCCTTATCGTCTGGATCGTTGTAGATCTGGAGGCGGGCCCTGCTGAAGCCGTGGATCTCCGCGGCCTGCCAGAGGACGACCGCCACCACGGCTCCGATGATGAACCAGCGTCCGTGGAGCCATTCCGGGGCGCCGATGACGAACAGGACGACGGCGAAGCCAATCACTTTGATGAAATAGGTGGCTACGAACATCCCGATTGCGCCGGAGGGGTTCCCGCGTCCCACGAAGTGGCCAATCAGCAGGCTGATCGCGAAGAACAGCATGACCAGCAGGCCCCCGAGCAAACTGGAGACCGCGCCGGTCGCCCCGTTGAGAAGTCCGGCGGGAACGGCACACAGCGCAAGTCCGGCCGCCGCGGCAATCGAACTGCGTTTGAGCAGGTTCAGCCACAGCGAACGGGTGGGACCGGAGGCGCCAACGCGTCCGTTGCCGGAGGCAGGTCCGGACTCGGCGTTGGAGGTCATTCGATCCCAATCGTCGGCACCACAGGGCAGATCGCCAGGTGGCAGGGGGTGGAGTGGCAGCTTGGGCTGCCCCTAAATTCTACACGAGATAGAACATCCTTAGGTCACCGGGAGCCGCGTTACCTTGGACCGGCGCCGGTAGCGGCGGATCAGGTCCGGACTGGCCAGGTACATGGCAAGCACCAGCACAGTTGCGGCCACGCATAAGGCCACAACAGGCAACTGGGCGGTGGCGGCAACAAAACCGAGGACAATCACGGCAAGGGTGGACACGGTAACGGCAGCCGCCGACTGCAGGTGTGAGAAGCCGACGTCGGTAAGCCGCTGGTAGACGTGTTCGCGGTGCGATGCGTACCAGCGCTCCCCCGCCTTGATGCGGCGCAGCAGGGTGTAGCCGGTATCTGCGGCGTAGACGAGGATCGGCGACAGGACGTACTCCACGTACACCCCGCCGAGGAAGCCTGCCACCGCAAGGGCAGCTACTGACGCTCCCAGCAGATAACTGCCGACGTCGCCCAGGAACACGGAACTCCGGCCCAGGTTCCACGGCAGGAAGCCGAGGAAGGACATCGCGAGCACGGCGCCGCCGGCGGTCAGCCAGGGTTGTTCGGACAGCATCCCCGCCACCGCGTATGCGCCGCCGGCGGTGACCCCGTGAAGTCCCGAGATGCCGTTGACGCCGTCCATGAAGTTGGCGATGTTGACGTAGGCAGCTATCGCCAGTGCCCCGAGGGGCAGCCACCAGAACGATTGCCCCGTGAGGACGATCAGCACCGCCGACCCGGCCGCACCGATTCCGAGCTGGGCCGCGGCCCGGCCCCGGATGGACAGGCCGCGGAGGTCTTCAATCCAGCCGACGGCGGCACACGTGACAATGACGCCCAGAATGACGGCCAGGACCGAGCGGTCCACCGTGACGACGCCCAGCAGCAAAGCGGCACCGTACCCAATGACCGTTGCTGCGGCGGTGGCGACTCCCATGCCACGAATGGTCACTTTGACGTGGGACGAACGTGCGGAAGGAACATCCACGACGCCCATCCGCACCAGCAGGGGCTTCACGGCAAAGGGAAGCAGCAGGCTTGCCAGCAGGGTAATCGCAGCCATCAACGCCAGGGGAATCATGACGCCACCCGGATCTCGCCCGAGTCGTCGGCCTCTTCATCAGGGATGTCGGCGATCTGGAGGCCCTGCTCTGCCTCGCAGCGCGCCAGCCAGACATTGAGGTCCAGCTTGTCCGGGTCCTGCTCTGTGGCCCTGGTGTGTGAAATTTTCGGATGCAGGGGCCGCTGGTCCAGCTCACCGTTGCCCACCAGTTCCTCATGCAGTTTCTCCCCGGGCCGCAGGCCGGTGTAAATGATCTCCACGTCCTTTCCCGACATGGCAATCATCCGCTGGGCCACGTCCAGGATCCGGACCGGTTCGCCCATGTCCAGGATCAGCACATCGCCGCCGGCACCAATGGCGCCTGCCTGGATCACCAACTGGCAGGCCTCGGGGATGGTCATGAAGAACCGGGTGACCTCGGGGTCTGTGACGGTGACGGGACCGCCAACGCGAATCTGCTCGGTGAAGAGCGGCAGCATGGAGCCACGGCTGCCCATCACATTGCCGAACCGGACGGAGACGTACTTGCCGCCGGTCTGGCCGGCCATCCAGGCAGTAAGTTTTTCCGCAACCCGTTTGGAGTGGCCAAGGGCCGTGGTGGGGTTGGCTGCCTTGTCAGTGGAAATGTTCACGAAGTGGGTGACGCCGGCGCGCTGGGCAGCACGCAGGACGTTCAGCGTGCCGCACACGTTGGTTTTCCAGGCTTCCACGGGGTACTGCTGGAGCAGCGGCGCGTGCTTGAGCGCAGCAGCGTGGAACACTACCTCGGGGCGGCGGTTGTTGAAAATGTCCTGCAGCGCTTCGCCGTCCCGGATGTTCGCCAGCACGGTGTCCCTGCCGGCCAGCAGGCCGCGGCCGGTGATGGAGATCTGGGTCTGCTGCAACCCGGTCTCGTCATGGTCCAGCATGATCAGTTCAGCAGGGTGGAACTGCACGATCTGCCGGCACAGCTCCGATCCGATCGACCCCCCGGCTCCGGTGACCAGCACCCGCTTGCCCTTGATGTACCCGGCGATCTCGTCGACCTCAATGTCCACGGGCCGGCGGCCAATCAGGTCCTCCACCGCGACGTCGCGGAAGTCGGAGAAACCGGCGGGGGCGCCCGTGCCCAGCATGTCCCGCAGCGGGGGCAGGACCAGGACGCGCACGTTCAAGCCGGCAACCGCATCCGAGATCCGGCGGACCACGCTGGCCTCCACGTTGGCGAACGCCAGGACCAGCACCTTCGCACGGGTGCGGCGAATGATCGCGGGCAGGTCATCACCGCGGCCCTGGACCTGGACGCCCGAAAGCCGAAGATGCTTCTTGGCGGGGTCGTCATCAACGAGGCCCACCGGGAAATATGGCGAATCCGGGTCCTGCAGCATCCGGGTCACCAGGGAGTTGCCCAGGAACCCGGCACCATAAACCAAGGTGTTTTGCGCTCCGTCCCCGGGCCTGGTCTTGCCCTCCACGTAGAGCCGTTTGGCGTAGCGGGCGGCGCACATGAAGAGGCAGGCAAACGGGAAGGCGATCAGGCCCACACTGCGGCCGATGTTGATCTCCGCGTAAAGCACCAGCAGGCTTGCGGTAATCGTGGCAGCCACAATGACGGTGACGAAAACGAGTGCCCGGGCTTCCTGGAAGCTGCCGAACGGGTACCGGCCCCGGTAGAGGGCCAGGGAGTAGCCGGCCAGCATCTGTGCCACCACAGCGATGGCTGCGATGAGGCAGGCGCCGGCGAACTGTTCCACGCGGATGCCCATCTCATACCGCAGCAGCAGTGCCAGGCCGATGGCCACCACCCACGACATCGAGTCGAGGAAGAGCTGGATCCAGATCCAGAGGGCGGGCTTCTCGTCCCGTACTGCGGCAGGTGCGCGCGTTTCTGATTGTGTACTCAACGAAGGATGCAACCGACTTCCACTACCACGGCGGCCAGGCGCCTGTTTCAAAATACCCCGCCGCGAAACTGTCGGACGGCGTCGGGGCTTAGAACGATACTAATCGCTCCGGGTTCCGCTTCCAGGATGCACCGGCAGCGGCGCCATGGGTTTCCAGTCGGCGTCGGCAAGGATAATGCGCGATTCACGCCATCCCCGCAACAGCGCGCCGGCCCCTTTGAGGGTCCGCTCGACCAGGACCAGACGGGCCAGTTCCTTCAGGAAAGTCAGGGCCGTGCCAGCCGCGAAACCCACGCGGTTGAATCTGCCATACGCGCGCAAATAGTGCGCCACGTGCCCGCGGTTGCGCATCACATAGCGGCGGCTCAGGTCGGACGAATCATTGAGGTGCCGCAGCCCAAGGTCCACTTGGCGCTGCGCCCGGACCTTCTTGATGACAAAGGCATTGACGTACACCACAGGAGTTTGCTGCGCGGCAAGCCAGCCGTAGATGAGGTCGTCCCAGGTGATAAAGAAGCGCGGGTCCGGCAGGCCGATGCTTCGGGCCACTGAGGCCTTGATGAGCATGCCTTCGAAGTTTCCCACATTCGTGCGGAATACGGCGGAGTGCCGGAAAACGTCCCGCGAGACCGGGAGGAAGATGCCCAGGGCCTCGACAAAATGGTGCTGCCAGAAGAACGGTTTGCCGTTGGCATCGTAGCGGCGGCCGATCATGCAGGAGTAGTCCGGCGTGAACTTGTCCAGTGCCTCCACGGCACCTGGAAGCACCTCGACGTCGTCGTCCATCAGCCACAGCCATTCGGCGCCGGACTCCAGTGCCAGCTCCACGCCCCGGCAGAATCCGCCGGCGCCGCCGACGTTCCGGTCGAGCCGTTCGTACTGGATGGGAGGTCCGCCGGCCGCGATGGCCTGCGTTACGACGTCCGCCGTATGGTCGGTGCTGGCGTTGTCCACGACAAGGATCCGCGCCGGCGCGGTGCTGAGGCGGGCGAAGGATTCCAGCAGGTTGCGCAGGAAGTCGGCGCGGTTGTAAGTGACGACGACGGCGTACAGGTTTTCCACGGCGGCTTAGCTGTTGGCGGACATCAGTTCCGCGGGCGAGCCGAAGCCCTTGCCGCGGAAGCCGGTGGTATACGCCCTGAACCAGTGCGTCAGGCCCTTGATGTCACCGGTCTTCAGGAAGTAATAGGGGAAGCCGACGATGTCCGCGCTGAACCACCGCAGGTTCCGGTACTTGCGGGTCAGGTAGCCGCGGTTGCGGAAATAGCAGTAGCGCTTGAACTCGCCCTCCGGGATGACGGGGGTAATGAACCCGCCGAACACCGGTTTCATCTCCGTCCAGGTAGCCGGGTGCTGCACGGCGACCGTGGCGAGCGTGCCGTACTTGAGCCCCGCCTTTTTCACGCGCGACAGGAAGTCCACTTCGTCGCCGCGGATAAAGAACTTCACGTCGGGGATACCGATGCGGTAGAAAACCTCGGTCCGGATCAGTGCGCCGTTGAAGAAGTGCACCATGTCAGGAAGGTAGCCCATCGGAGCCAGCCGTGACCGGTCGTTGGTGAGCAGCCCGTTGATGCGGAAGTTGAAGGACAGCCGGTTGGGGTCCGCCGTGGCGGCCACCAGTGGGCTGATGATGTCCAGCTGGTGCTCCTCTGCGGTGCGAAGGAGCTCGGCCAGGCAGCTGGCGTCTTCCGGATGGCCATCGTCGTCCATCATCCAGATCCACTCGGCGCCGCTGGCCATGGCTGCGAGGATGGCGTACGCGAAGCCGCCCGCGCCACCAAGGTTCGCTTCGGAGCGCAGGTAGTTGATGTTCTGCGCTCCCCCGGCAGTAACGACGTCGTGGGCCGGGACGGTGCCGGAGTCCACCAGGGCAATCGAATGGATCGGCGCGGTCTGCTCGGCCAGGCCCTTAAGGAGCAGGGCAAGCTCCTCGTGGCGGTCAAAGGTTACGGCCGCGACGGCGACTTTCGGCTGCATGTCAGTTCCCGGCATGATTGTCGGTGGTGGCAGGGTTGTCGGTGGTGCTGACGGCACTGCTGCCGCCGACGGATGCTTCCGGCTCCGGGACCGCCGATGCGCCGGGTGCTTCGCCCTCCTCCTCAGCCATGGGAATCTCGCCCAGGCCCAGGACGCCCGGGACGTGCTCACGCAACCGGTCCAGGCTCACCGCTCCGTTCCGAACCACGCGAAGGATGGGGCCTGTGGCGTCCACGATGGTGGACGGCACGCCGGCTTCACCCTCCAACGGGCGCGGCCCGCCCTCCAGGTACACCTCGACCGAGTCCGCCAGCTGTTCCCGCGCCGCTGCAGCCGTCTGGGCCGGAGCCTGGCCGGTGCGGTTGGCGGAGGAAACGGCAAGCGGTCCGGTCAGGGTCAGCAGTTCCAGCGCAACCTCGTCGGCGGGCATCCGGAGCGCCACCGTTCCCTTGGTTTCGCCGAGGTCCCAGTCCAGCGACGGCTGCGCGTGCAGGATCAGGGTCAGGCCGCCCGGCCAGAAGGCCTCTGCCAGCTTGCGGGCCTCGGCTGAGACCTCGGTGGCCAGGCCGTCCAGTGCGTTGATGCGCGGAATCAGGACCGGCGGGGGCATGGTGCGGCTGCGCCCCTTGGATACCAGCAGCATGGTGACAGCCTGCGGTGAGAACGCATCCGCGCCGATGCCGTAAACCGTGTCTGTGGGGAGCACGACGCACTTCTTTTCGCTGATGGCACGCTGGGCATGTTCCAGGCCCCGTGCCCGCTCGTCGTCAATCGTGCAGTCATAAGTTGTGGTCACTGGCCCATTCTTTCATTCCGTGTGGCCTGGTCCGCGAGCAGGGCGCTGGTGGCGCGCTCTTTGCCGTTGAGGTCCAGGTGCGTCGTGATGGCTGTCCAGGATCCGGTCCTGGCAAGCATGGCGGCAATCCAGGCGGACTGGACTTCCGCGTGTTCCATGACGAAGTAGCCCCCGGGACGCAGCAGCCGGGCAGCGGAGGCGGCCGCCGCCGTCGGAAGTTCCATGCCGTCCGCTCCCCCGCCGTACAAAGCCTCCGGCGGGTCGTGCAGGGCTACTTCGGGTTCGTTGGGAATGGCTTCGGCCGGGATGTACGGCGGGTTGGAAACCACGACGTCGACCGTCCCGTTGAGTTCCGGAAAGGCATCCCGCAGGTCCCCCAGGACAAGGTGGACGCCCAGCGGGGCGAGGTTTCTCGCAGCCCAGGCGTGGGCGAACGGGCTGAATTCGACGGCATGCACCTCCGCGCCGGGCACTTCGTGCGCGAGGGAGCCCGCGATGGCCCCGGAGCCGGTTCCCAGGTCCACGATGCGCGGGTGGGGCATGCCCTTGACGTGGTCGATGGCCAGCTGGACCACGGACTCGGTCTCCGGGCGCGGGATGAACACGCCGGGTCCCACGGCAAGTTCAAGGTAGCGGAAGTGCGCTGTCCCGGTGATGTGCTGCAGCGGGATGCGGCGGGCACGTTCGGCGACAAGCTCGGCGTATCCCCTGGGCGCCGGCGTGTCGCCCAGCATCAGGGAGCGGAGGCGGCCCAGCCCGACATTGAGGAGATGGTCCGCGAGCAGCTCCGCGTCTGCGCGCGGACTGGGGACGCCGGCCTCGGCCAGGACGGCCGCCGCTTCACGGACCGCCGCAGCCAGGGACTGGGCAGGCGCCGCTTGGGTGGGCTCAGTCATGCGAGGTTCCCGGTCAGTCGCCGATGGCGTCCAGCCGCGCCTGCTCATCCATCTCGATGGCGGACTGGATGACCGGTTCCAGGTCCCCGTTCATGACCTGGTCCAGGTTGTAGGCCTTGTACCCGGTGCGGTGGTCCGCGATCCGGTTTTCCGGGTAGTTGTAGGTCCGGATGCGTTCCGAGCGGTCCATGGTGCGGATCTGCGACTTGCGCTGCGCGGAGTTCTCGGCGTCGATCTGCTCCTGTTGGTGTGCCAGGATGCGTGCCCGCAGGACGCGCATGCCGGCCTCACGGTTCTGCAGCTGTGATTTCTCGTTCTGCATGGCCACCACGATGCCCGTGGGAAGGTGCGTGATGCGGACGGCCGAGTCCGTAGTGTTGACGGACTGGCCACCGGGGCCGGAGGACCGGTATACGTCGATCTTCAGGTCGTTCTGGTTGATTTCGAGCTCTTCGGGCTCGTCGACTTCCGGCAGGACCAGCACGCCGGCGGCGGACGTGTGGATGCGGCCCTGGGATTCGGTGACGGGGACGCGCTGGACGCGGTGCACGCCGCCTTCGAATTTGAGCCGGGCGTAGACGCCCTCGGCGGGGTCGTTGGAGTTGCCCTTGACGGCCACCTGGACGTCCTTGTACCCGCCAAGGTCGGATTCGGTGGCGGAGATGATTTCGGTCTTCCAGCCGCGCGACTCAGCGTACCGGGTGTACATGCGCAGCAGGTCGCCGGCGAACAGGGCAGCCTCGTCGCCGCCTTCACCGCCCTTGACTTCAAGGATCACGTTGCGGGCGTCGTCAGGATCGCGGGGAATCAGCAGGCGCCGGAGTCTGGCCGCGGCAGTTTCGAGTGCAGCTTCAAGTTCAGGCACCTCAGCCGCGAACTCGGGATCCTCGTCAGCCATTTCCTTGGCAGCAGCAAGGTCATCCCGGATGCCCTCCCACTTGTGGTAGGCCTCCACAATGCCATTGAGCTGAGCCGACCGCCGCCCCAGCTTCCGGGCAAGCCGCTGGTCAGCATAAACAGCAGGATCCCCCAGCTGCGCCTGGATAGCATCATGCTCATCAAGCAGGCCCTGTACGGACTCAAACATCTTTCAAAACCTTTCGACGCGCTGGGAAACAGTCTAGTTTCGCCGAGCGACTGGTGAGACAACGGCATGGCGTTCGGATTTTGCCGCCCCGGGAGTCGCATCGGGCCTGCCGGAGCTGGGAGGCTGACGATCGAAGATCGAAAGCCTCCCAGCGGAGGGGCGGGGGCGGCAAAATCCGAACGACAAAGGGGCGGGGGCGGAAAACCCGCGCGGCGAACCACGCGAGGAATCCGCACCCCGCCCCGAACTCAGCTACTTGTCGTTATCCGACTTCGCACCAAGCGTCGTCTTCTGGACCTGCATGAGGAACTCGACGTTGCTCTGGGTTTCCCGGATCTTGTTGGTGAGCAGTTCAAGGCTCTGCTGGGTCTCGAGTCCGGAGAGGACGCGGCGCAGCTTCCACATGATCTTGACTTCTTCGGGCGAGAGCAGGTTTTCCTCGCGGCGGGTGCCGGAGGCGTTGACGTCCACGGCCGGGAAGATGCGCTTGTCAGCCAGCTGGCGGGACAGGCGGAGCTCCATGTTGCCGGTGCCCTTGAACTCTTCGAAGATGACCTCGTCCATCTTGGATCCGGTCTCTACGAGTGCCGTTGCCAGGATGGTGAGCGAGCCGCCGTTTTCGATGTTGCGGGCTGCACCGAAGAAGCGCTTGGGCGGGTACAGCGCGGCGGAGTCCACACCACCGGACAGGATGCGGCCGGAGGCCGGTGCTGCCAGGTTGTAGGCGCGGCCCAGGCGGGTCATGGAGTCCAGGAGGACCACCACGTCCATGCCCATTTCCACCAGGCGCTTGGCGCGTTCGATGGAGAGTTCGGCCACGGTGGTGTGGTCGTCGGCGGGACGGTCGAACGTGGAGGCAATGACCTCACCCTTGACGGTGCGCTGCATGTCCGTGACTTCTTCGGGGCGTTCGTCAACCAGCACCATCATGAGGTGGACCTCAGGGTTGTTGGTGGTGATCGCGTTGGCGATGGACTGCAGGATGAGCGTCTTGCCGGCCTTGGGCGGGGAGACGATCAGGCCGCGCTGGCCCTTGCCGATGGGGGCAACGAGGTCGATGACGCGGGGACCGATCTTCTTGGGGTCGGTCTCCAGGCGCAGGCGCTCGGACGGGTACAGCGGAACCAGTTTGGCGAACTCTACGCGGTCCTTGAGCTCTTCCGGGGTCTTGCCGTTGACGGACGTCACGCGCACCAGGGCGTTGAACTTCTGGCGGTTGGACTGCTGGCTGCGGTCCTCGCCGTCACGGGGTGCACGGATGGCGCCGACGACGGCGTCGCCCTTGCGGAGGTTGTACTTCTTGACCTGGGCCAGGGAGACGTAGACGTCGTTGGGGCCGGGCAGGTAGCCGGAGGTGCGGATGAACGCGTAGTTCTCCAGGACATCCAGGATGCCGGCGACGGGCAGCAGCACGTCGTCTTCGGTGATTTCGACGTCGTCCACGTCCGGGCCCTGGTTGCGGCCACGGCGGCGGTCGTTCCGGTCGCGGAAGCGGTCATTGCGGGAGTTGTCCCGGTCCTGGCCGCCGGAGCGGTCGTTGCGGTCGTTCCGGTCGCGGCGGTTCCGGCGGTTGCGGCGGCTTCCGCCGTCGCTGTCATCGGTGTCGCGGTTGTCCCGGCTGCCTTCACGCTGGCCCGCCTCGCGGCTGCCGCTGTTGTCACGGCCGCCGTCCGACTCGCGGGAGGTGTTGTCGCGGCCGCGGGTACGGCCGCCGTCACGGCGTTCGGTGCGCTGGCCGGCGTCGCCCGTTTCCGTTGCGGGGGCTTCGGTGCGCTGCTCGCCGGAACGCTGTTCCGCGGCGGGCTGTTCTGCCGGAGTTTCGGCCGGTGCTTCCTGGACGGAGGCGGCAACGGCTTCGCTGCGGCGGCGGTTGCGGGTGCGCGGCTGGCGGCGTTCAGAAGCGCCGTCGGCTGCTTCCGTAGTTTCCACGGGGGCGGCCGACGGCGCCTCAACGGTTTCGCCGGCAGGTGCGGCAGGGGTTTCCACAACGGGAGCTTCGGTTGCCGGGGCAACCACCCCGTCACTCACGGCGCGGCGGCTGCGGCCGCGTCCACGGGCACGGGTGCCTTCCGTGGCGGGAGCTTCGGCGGCCGGGGCCTCCGGAGCGGATGCCGGTGCAGCTGCGGCCGGGGCCACGGTGGACTCCGAAGCCTTTTCCGTTGCCTTTGCGGGGGCCTTGGCGGTGAGTGTTCCTGCACGGTGGGCGGAAATGGCCGAGACCAGGTCCCCCTTGCGCATGCGGGATCCGCCGGAAATACCGAGCTGGCTGGCAAGGGCCTGCAGCTGGGCGAGCTTCAGGCCGGCGAGGCCGCTGCTCTTGGCGGTTGCGGCCGGTGATTCGGCAGCAGAAGTTGTGTGTTCCACAGCTGGCGACAGCTCAGTGGTTTCGGTCACGAAGGATCCTTCCCCCTCGACGGCGTCCAGACTGGGAGCTGGGCGCGATGATTTGATCTGGGCTGCAGTTCAGATCTGCAGCCGGGATTTCGGCCTTGCCGGTTGGATTTCGGCCAGCAGGGCCGGATACTGATTCACCTTGCGCTGTGCCCATGGCACAACGCCGGGCTGACGGTTCAGGGGCAGTTGGATGCTGCAGATTCCTGCGACAGACCAAGCAGGTGGCACCGGAATACATTCACAGTCGTAGATCAAATAGCAACTGAATGCAGGAGCAGATCAGATAGGCGGAATTACCGCCGGTGCAGTTCAACCTTAGCACCTTCAACGTCCACTGCGAGCTTCAGCACGCGCCAGCCGACGTCCGGCGTGTTCTCCGCCGTATATGCCCCGATGAAGGCGAGGGCATTGCCTGCCTGCTCTTCACCGTTTGCGAGCACCAGAACGGTGGGCCCGGCGCCGGAAACCACCGCCGCGTAACCCGCTTTGCGGAGGGCACCGATCAGCGCGGCACTGGGCCGCATGGCGTCAGCGCGGTAACTCTGGTGCAGGTAATCCTCAGTGCCGGGCAACAGGAATTCGGGGTTCTGCGTCAGTGCGTGGATCAGCAACGCCGCCCGGCCGGAGTTCATGGCGGCAGCGTGGTGCCCCACGGATGCCGGCAGCAGTGCGCGGGCCGCTTCGGTGGAAAGTTCGAAGTCAGGTACCGCCACGATGGGAATGACGGACCCGGCCACCGTTGCACTGGTGCTGCTGTACTGCTCACTGTCCTGCCATGACAGCGCCAGGCCGCCGAACAGGGCCGGTGCCACGTTGTCCGGATGGCCCTCCAGTTCGCTGGTGAGCTGGAGGATCCAGTCCTTCCCGCGCTGGTCTTCGGCCGGCACCATGGCGTTCGCGGCCGAGACTGCGGCCACCACCGCTGACGCGGAGGAACCGAGCCCCCGGCCGTGCGGGTTCACATTGTCAGCAACCACCCTCAGTCCGCCGTGCCGGTAACCCAGCCGTTCGAAGGCTGCGTCCATGGCCCGGACCACCAGGTGGCTCGCATCCCGCGGCAGGGTGTCCGCGCCCTCACCGCGGAGCTCGAACACGAGTTCGTCCGTATCGAGGCTCTCCACCGTGAGGGTGTCGTGCAGGGCCAGGGCGAGCCCAAGGCTGTCATAACCGGGACCGAGGTTGGCGCTGGTGGCCGGGACCCGGACGCTGACGCGCTGCCCCGGCTCAATCAGGTGCAGTCCGACGGCGGCCTGCGAAGTGGTGTCCAAGGCTACTTTTCTTCCAGTCCCAGCTCAGCGGCAACGGTGACCACGTCGTTCGAAACCTTGACGGGCTGGACATCGCTGCCGTCCTCCGTGCGCAGGGCCCACTGGGGGTCTTTGAGGCCATGCCCGGTAACCGTGATCACGATGGTCTTCCCGCTGGGCACCTCGCCTGCAGCGTGTTTCTTGAGCAGGCCGGCCACACCGGCGGCGGAGCCGGGCTCCACGAACACGCCTTCACGGGATGACAGCCAGCGGTGGGCGTTCAGGATCTCCTCGTCGGTGACGGCTTCGATGAGGCCGCCGGATTCGTCACGTGCGCCCACGGCTCCGTCCCAGGAAGCGGGGTTGCCGATGCGGATGGCCGTGGCGATGGTGTCCGGCTCGGTGATGGGGTGGCCCGCGACGAAGGGTGCTGCCCCGGCAGCCTGGAAGCCCCACATGGCAGGCGTCCTGGTGGAGACGGCGGGCAGGGTGCCGGCCGTGTCGGATTCGAAGGGGGTGGAGTACTCCTTGTAACCCTTCCAGTACGCCGTAATGTTGCCGGCGTTGCCCACGGGAAGGACGTGGATGTCAGGCGCGTCGCCCAGGGCATCCACCACTTCGAAGGCACCGGTCTTCTGGCCCTGGATGCGGGCGGGGTTGACGGAGTTGACCAGGAAGACGGGGTAGGACTCCCCCAGCTTGCGGGCAATGTCCAGGCAGTTGTCGAAGTTGCCGTCCACCTGCAGGAGGGTGGCGCCGTGCGCGATGGCCTGGCTGAGCTTGCCCATGGAGATCTTGCCTTCGGGCACCAGGACGGCGCACTTCAGGCCGGCGGCGGTTGCGTACGCTGCGGCGGAAGCGGAGGTGTTGCCGGTGGAAGCGCACACGACGGCTTTGGCGCCGGAGGCCACTGCGGCGGTCATGGCCATGGTCATGCCGCGGTCCTTGAAGGACCCGGTGGGGTTCATCCCCTCCACTTTCAGGTAGACCTCGGAACCGGTGAGTTCGGAGAGCTTCTGCGCGTGCACCAGCGGGGTGCCGCCCTCGCCCAGGGTGATCACCCTGGTGGACTCCGTCACGGGCAGACGGTCAGCGTATTCGCGGATGACACCGCGCCATTGGTGAGCCACTTAGACTCCTTCTACCCGCAAAACGGATGTAACGGAATTGATGACGTCCAGGCCCTTCACGGCCTCGACGGTGGCTGCAAGGGCAGCCTCTGATGCGCGGTGGGTGACGATCCGCAGTTCGGCCGACTCCACGTTGGATTCGGCGTCGCGGTGGATGGTCTGCCGCATGATTTCGATGGAGACGCCGTGCTCGGCGAACAGCTGGGCGATCCTGGCGAGGACGCCGGGCTGGTCTGCGACGTCGAGGCCGATGTAGTAGCTGGTGGTGGCCGCATCGATGGGCAGGGCCGGTACGTGGCCCGTGGTGGTCTCGGTGCGTCCCGGGCCCCCGAGGACCAGGCGTCGGGCGGCCGAGACGAGGTCGCCCAGGACGGCGGAGGCCGTGGGGGTGCCGCCGGCTCCCTGGCCGTAGAACATCAGCTCGCCGGCGTTTTCGGCCTCGATGAAGACGGCGTTGAATGCACCGCGGACAGCCGCGAGCGGGTGTTCGCGCGGCAGGAGGGTGGGGTGGACGCGGACGGACACGCCTTCCTTGCCATTGGCGTCGGCCAGTTTCTCCGCGATGGCCAGCAGCTTGATGACGAAGCCTGCATCCTTGGCGGCGGCGATGTCGGCTGCGCTGACGGACGTGATGCCTTCACAGTGCACGTCGTCCAGGGCGAAGCGGGTGTGGAAGGACAGCGAGGCCAGGATAGCGGCCTTCGCCGCGGCGTCGTGGCCTTCGACGTCGGCGGTGGGGTCCGCTTCGGCGTAGCCAAGGCGCTGGGCTTCGGCGAGGGCATCGGAGAACTGGGCGCCAGTGGTGTCCATCTGGTCAAGGATGAAGTTGGTGGTGCCGTTGACGATGCCCAGCACCCGGGTAATCCGGTCGCCCGAGAGGCTGTCGCGGATGGGACGGAGGATGGGGATGGCTCCGGCCACGGCGGCTTCGTAGGACAGCTGGACGTGGGCGTTGTCAGCCTCTTCGTAGAGGGTGGGTCCGTCCTGGGCCAGGAGCGCTTTGTTGCCCGTGACCACGCAGGCGCCGTTGCGCAGCGCGGAGAGGATCAGCGTGCGGGCGGGTTCAATGCCGCCCATCAGTTCGATCACCAGGTCCGCGTCCTTGACCAGGGTGTCGGCGTCGGTGGTGAAAAGCTCCTGCGGCAGGTCCACGTCGCGCGGGGCGTTGACGTTGCGCACGGCAATGCCGCTGAGCTGCAGGCGGGCACCGGTCCGGGCGGCAAGGGCGTCGGCGTCTTCGATGAGGATCCGCGCAACCTGGGCTCCAACGTTGCCACAGCCCAGCAGGGCTACATTCAGCGTTCGCATTTCCGTCATTCAGGCTCCCATGTCGCGGTTCAGCAGGTCTTCTTCGGTTTCCCCGCGGACAATCAGCCGGGCAGATCCGTCGCGCACCGCGACAACGCCCGGCCGGGCCAGATAGTTGTAGTTGCTCGAGAGGGCCCAGCAGTAGGCGCCGGTTCCCGGTACGGCAAGCAGATCACCGGCTGCCACGTCCTCGGGCAGATATACATCTCTAACAACTATGTCGCCGCTCTCGCAATGTTTGCCCACCACGCGGGACAGTTGCGCAGCCGCGCCGGATGTGCGCGAGGCCAGAACGGCCGAATAATCCGCGTCGTACAGCACCGGCCGGGCGTTATCGCTCATCCCGCCGTCCACCGAAACATACCGCCGGGGATACGTAACGTTGTTGCCCGCGTCACCGTCGGCGGAAGCCGCAGGGGCATCCACGCGGACCGTCTTCAGGGTGCCCACCTCGTAGAGGGTGAAGGTGGTGCTGCCCACGATGGCGCGGCCGGGCTCGATGGAGATGCGCGGCGACTCGATGCCCAGGTCGGCGCAGGTGGAACGCACGACGGCGGCCATCGCCGTCGCGATCTCTGCTGCGGGGCGGGGGGTGTCCACCGGCGTGTAGGCGATCCCGTATCCGCCGCCGAGGTCCAGTTCGGGCATGGTGATGGAGTATTTTTCCTGCACGGCGGCCAGGAAGCGCAGGAGCTTCTCCGCGGCCAGCGCAAAACCATCGGGTTCGAAGATCTGCGAACCAATGTGGCAGTGCAGGCCCAGCAGCTCGATGCCGGGATGGGCTGCTGCCGCTGCCACTGCTTCCTCGGCAGCGGAGATTCCGGCCTCATCAGTGGTGTCGGCCGCCATCGAGAGGCCGAACTTCTGGTCCTCATGGGCGGTGGCGATGAACTCGTGCGTGTGGGCGTGGACGCCGGGGGTCAGCCGAAGCATGACCTTCGCCTGTTCACCGCGGGCCTCGGCAATGCTGCCGACGCGCTTCAGTTCGGCCATGCTGTCCACCACGATCCGGCCAAGGCCCATGTCCAGCGCCCGGTGAATCTCGGCGTCGGACTTGTTGTTGCCGTGCAGGGCGACGTCCTCCCCGGGGATTCCGGCGCGGTGCGCCACGGCGAGTTCCCCGCCCGAGGCCGTATCCAGGCGCAGCCCTTCCTCCTCCACCCAGCGGACTACCGAGGTGCAAAGGAACGACTTTCCGGCGTAGTAGACATCCACTCCCCCGCAGACATCGGCGAATGCGTCGTTGAATGCGTCGCTGAATGCCCTGGCCCGGGCGCGGAAGTCGTTCTCGCTCATCACGAAAAGCGGTGTGCCGTACTGCCGTTTCAACTCGCTGACGGGGATGCCGTCAATGCTGACTTCGCCATCCCCGTTGCGCGCCACGTCATGCGCCCACATCGGTTCCTGGAGGTCATTGAGGTCCGCCGGGACGGCGAGCCATTCCGGGGCAAGCGGAGAACCCTGTGCTGCTGTGTGCGTCATCGGTTCTACATCCGTTCCGGCGCCGAGACGCCCAGCAGGTCAAGTCCGTTCGCCAGCACCTGGCTGGTGGCGTCGTTGAGCCACAGCCGGGTGCGGTTGAGGTCCGTCACGGCTTCGTCACCCATGGGGGCGATACGGCATGCGTCGTACCAGCGGTGGTAGGCCCCCGCGATCGACTCCAGGTGGCGGGCCACGCGGTGCGGTTCGCGCAGCTCTGCCGCCTTGGCCACGATCGACGGGTAGCTGCCCAGGTAGGACAACAGCTCGTTTTCGGTGGCGTGGTCCAGGAGCGAGGCGTCAAAAGCGGAGCGGTCCACGCCCGCATCCACGGCATTGCGTGCGGCGCCGCGCGAGCGGGCGTGGGCGTACTGCACGTAGAACACGGGGTTCTCGTTGCTGTGCTTCTTCAACAGTTCCGGATCAAGGGTCAGCGGCGAATCGGCGGGGAACCGGGCCAGCGAGTAGCGGACCGCGTCCTTGCCGAGCCAGTCGATCAGGTCCTTGAGCTCAATGATGTTGCCGGCGCGCTTGGAAAGCTTGGCTCCGTTGACTGACACGAGCTGGCCGATCAGGACCTCGATGTTCACTTCGGGGTCGTCGCCGGCGGCGGCAGCGATGGCCTTGAGCCGGTTGATGTAGCCGTGGTGGTCGGCGCCCAGGAGGTAGATCTTCTCGGTGAAGCCGCGGTCCTTTTTGGACAGGTAGTAGGCGGCGTCCGCGGCAAAGTAGGTAGGCTCGCCATTCGCGCGGATCATCACGCGGTCCTTGTCGTCGCCAAAGTCCGTGGTCCGCAGCCAGACCGCACCGCCGTCGTCGAACACGTGGCCCTGTTCGCGAAGGCGCGCCACGGCACTTTCAATGGCGCCGGCGTCGTGCAGTTCCTGCTCGGAGAAGAAGACGTCGAACTCGACGCCGAAGTCCGCCAGGGTGGCTTTGATGTCCTTCATCTGCGCTTCGTAGGCAGCGGCGCGGATGACGGGCAGGGCCGCCACCTCAGTGAGTTCGCGGATGTCCGGGTGTGCGGTGAGCACTTCGTGGCCAAGGTCAGCGATGTACTGTCCCGGGTAGCCGCCGTCGGGCACGGGCAGGCCGTGCAGCCGGTTGTACACGGAGGTGGCGAAGGTGTTCATCTGCGAGCCGGCGTCGTTGATGTAGTACTCGGCCGTGACATCCGCGCCGGAAGCGCGCAGCACGCGGGCGATGGAATCCCCCAGGGCGGCCCAGCGGGTGTGCCCGATGTGCAGCGGCCCGGTGGGGTTCGCGGACACGAACTCCATGTTGACGGTGTGCCCGGCGAGCGCCGTGTTGGTGCCGTAGTCCTTGCCGGCCTCGACGATGACCTTTGCCAGGGCGCCGGCTGCTGCGGCGTCCACGGTGATGTTCAGGAAGCCCGGGCCGGCAATGTCGACGGCGGCGACGCCGTCGATGGTCTTCAGCCGGCTGCTGAGGATACTGGCGAATTCGCGGGGGTTCGTGCCCGCCTGCTTGGCCAGCTGCAGGGCAATGTTGGTGGCCCAGTCGCCGTGGTCCCGGTTCTTGGGCCGCTCCACGCGCACGTCCTCGGGAACTGCTGATGCCGCAAGGGCAATCTCGCCGGCGGCGACGGCGTCCTTGAGGCAGGCGGATATGGCCAGGGAAAGTTCTTCGGGAGTCACCCCTCTAGACTACCGGGGGCCAGTGACAGCAAAGAATTTGGCGGTCCGGGCCCCGTTCCGGCTGGATGCAAAACACCTGGCTCCGGCCATGCCGTGAACCATTTACCCGGATCCGGCGTTGACTACACCGTAACCACTGCCGCATGGCACTTGCCAAAAGTGAACGGCACTGCCCGAATAGTGAACGGTACAGCCCAAAAGTGAAACGAGAGCCTTCATGAGACCCTCCATCCAACAAAGCCCCGCCATATCCGGCGCCGCGTTCCGCAAAGGCATTTTCGCCGGTATCGCAGGCCTGTCCCTGGCAGGAACCGTGGCGGGCTGTGCACCGTCCACGGCGGACAGCACCCCGGGCGCTGCGGGAAACCCGGCCACTCCTTCTGCGGGTTCATCCGCCCTTGCCGGCAGCGGCGGCGGTTACAAAGACGGCACCTTCAGCGCGGACGGTAACTATGTGTCGCCCAACGGCACGGAAACCGTGGGCGTGCAACTGACGTTGGCAGCGGGAAAAGTCACGGACGTGCAGATCACCCAGCACCCTTCCAATCCGAACACCCGGAAGTTCCAGGGTCAGTTCGCCGGTGGCATCGCTGCACAGGTGGTGGGTAAGAACATCGATGAACTGAACGTTTCCAAGGTTGCCGGGTCCTCGTTGACCAGCGGCGGCTTCAACCAGGCCGTCGACAAGATCAAGGCGGAGGCGCAGTAGGGGGTGCCCGTCGCGGACTGGGAGGACTTCCCGTTTCAGGGGATCGGAACGGGCTGGGAAATCAGCACACCCCTGCCATTGCCGCCGCCGCTCTGCGCACACCTTTTGGACAGGGTTGAAAGGTTCGACGCCGATTGGTCCCGTTTCCGGGCCGACTCACGGGTGGCTGAGCTGGCACGGGAGCCAGGGCGTTATGCGTTTCCGGATGAGGCTGCCCCGCTGGGCGCTCTGTACAGCCTGCTCTACCGGGTCACCGGCGGCGCCATGACACCGCTCATTGGCGCCAGCCTGGAGCGCCTGGGGTATGACGCTGCGTATTCACTGCGCCCGGCCGGTCCTCCCCTCCCTGCACCGGAGTGGGAATCGGTCCTCACCTGGTCCGGAACAGTCCTGACGGCCAGCGCTCCCGTGCTGCTGGACATCGGCGCGGCCGGCAAGGGCCTGTTGGTGGATCTGCTGGCCGCGGAACTGACGGCGGCCGGTATTGATGCGTATGTCATCGATGCCAGCGGAGACCTGCTGGCCCGCGGGGCAGGGCCGGTCAGCGTGGCGCTTGAGCACCCCTACAACCCTGCCCAGGCGATCGGGATGATCCACCTGGAAGGGCGCGCCCTGTGTGCGTCCGCTGCCAACCGCCGCGCCTGGGGAGACGGACTGCACCACGTCCTGGACGGGACCACCGGCCAGCCGGTGCGGACCGCCGTCGCCACCTGGACACTGGCCGAAACGGCAATGGTGGCCGATGCTCTTGCGACTGCCCTCTTCTTTGTTCCCGGCGCCACGCTCCAGGACACCTTTGATTTTTCCTGGCTGACCGTCTTTTCCGACGGCAGCGCAGCCTACTCCGCCGAATTCGAAGGGACGCTGTTCTCATGAGCCCAGTGGAAACACCGCACGCCCGCCCGGCCCCGTCCCTGGCCGGCCGAATGGGGACGGCCGTGGGCAGGTTCACCATGTACCGGGTGGTCCTGGTGGTCCTGGCGGTCCTGGCCGCCTACAGCCTCCTGCTCAACGTCCTGGGCTGGCTGACGTTCGGCATTCCGGAAATGCTGGCCCACCTCGTCCTGTGCCTGGGCTTGACCTACGCAGCCAACCGGGCGTTGGGAGCACTTTTCCGGGTGAGCCCCCACACAGAGTCGTCCCTTATCACGGGGCTGCTGCTTTACTTCCTGTTCTGGCCGTCCCTGCAGCCGATGGACCTGGCCGGGGTGGCACTGGCGTGTGTCCTGGCATCCGCATCCAAATACGCGCTGGCGTGGCGCGGCAGGCATATCTTCAATCCCGCTGCCGCCGGCGCCTTTGCCACCGGGCTTACGGGGCTGAACATCGCCACCTGGTGGGCGGCGACTCCTGCCATGCTGTGGCTGCTGGTGCCGGGCGTGCTGCTGGTCCTGTACCGGACCCGCAAAGTGCTGATGGCATCGGTGTTCACGCTGGTGGCCACCGCAGTCATCACCCTTGAACTGCTGCGCTCGGGCATGACGACGGACATGGGCATCTATCAGGCCCTGGCGCAGCGGCCGGTCCTCTTCTTCGTCGGGTTCATGCTGACCGAGCCCCTGACACTGCCGCCCCGCCGCCGGCAACAGCTGGCACTGGCCGCCGTGGTGGGGGTGCTCTTTGCCGTCCCCTGGAACCTTGGCCTATTCGCCAACTCGCCCGAGGCTGCCCTGCTGGCAGGCAACCTGCTGGCCTTCCTGGCAGGCCAGCGCGGGGCCGTAAAGCTCCGGCTGGCCGGGACCCGGCAGCTGACGCCCGCCACCACCGAGTTCTCGTTCGAACCAGCCCGGCCGGTGCGATTCCTTCCGGGCCAGTACATGGAAGTGGACCTGCCGCAGGCCAGGCCGGATGGCAAGGGCCGACGCCGGGTGTTCAGTCTGACGGGTTCGCCCGGTGAGCGCCTGGTGAAGTTCGCCGTGCGGACCGCCGGCCCCTTGTCCGGGGCGAAGGAGGCGCTCCTGGCCCTGCGGCCGGGCGACGAAATGGCAGCAACGGCGGTGGGCGGCGACTTCCTGCTGCCGCGCGATCCGCGCCGTCCGGTGCTGCTCATCGCAGCGGGCATCGGCATTACGCCCTTCGTTTCGCACCTGTCCTCCGGAGGCCTGCGGGACCGGGACGCCATACTCCTGCTCCTGGCCAGGAGCGCAGATGAAGTGGCCTATGCGGAAGAACTCCGGGACTCCGGCATCCGGGTGCTGGTGTGGGTGGCGGACGGGTCACGGCCGCCGTCCGGCCTGGCGTCCGCTGCCGCAAACCCCGGCCCCGGGGACCGGCTGGTCGGAAACCGGCTGGACGGGGAAACCCTTGCGGCGCTCGTGCCGGACATCGCCGCCCGCGAGGTCTATGTCTCGGGGTCACCGGCAAGCGTCGCATCCCTGCGCCGGGCGGCGAAGAGCGCCGGTGCCCGCCGGGTCCGGACAGACTCATTCTCCGGCTACTAAGGCTGGTTCAGTGCCTGTCCTCCGCTGGTCCTGGTGCCGGTTTTCCCTTGCAGGCCACCTTCCTGCTAAGCTCTAGGACGTCCCGCCGGGAACGGCAGGAAATCCGGATTGCCCTCGTAGCTCAGGGGATAGAGCGTCTGCCTCCGGAGCAGAAGGCCGTAGGTTCGAATCCTACCGAGGGCACAGAAAACCCCCGCCGCTTCAGTGAAGCGGTGGGGGTTCTTTCGTTTTCCAGCCTTATCCGGCCGCACTGCGCACGCCGCAGGATCAGAAGTGCAGGGCGGCCTCGTCCAGCGTGGCCAGGGTCAGCACGGCTTCCTCGACGGTTTCGTGGTCTTCCAGCTCACTCTCGATCCGGCGGAGGGTGACCGCCACCTCGTGTTCGGGGTGGTCCCCCTGAAGGTCCACGGCCGCGACGAGATACAGCTTGCGGGGACCAACGAATTCCAGGTGCAGGTAGGTGAGCCGGGCGATGTCCCGGTGCTCCAGCACCCGCCGGGCCATGGACCGTTCGATGTCAGGGGTGACGCCCTGGCCTACCAGGAAGCGCCGGTTCCGGTCGATCAGGACGACGGCGACGACGGCCAGCAGCACGCCGACGGCGATCGAGCCGATCGCATCCGGCAGCGGCGATCCGGTGACCTGGCCAAGGAACACGCCCACGAATGCCACGACAAGGCCGATCAACGCGGCAGCATCCTCGGCGAAGACGGCGCGCAGGGTGGGATCCGAGCTGATGAGTACCTGCTCGAGGGTGTGCCGGTCCAGCTCGTGGGCGGCCTTCCTGGTCTGCCGGAACGCCTGGACGAAGGAGATTCCTTCGAAGACGAACGCCACGGCCAGGACCACGTAGGCCACAGCGAAATCCGCCGCCGGCTCGGGCTCAATAATCTGCTGGACGCCATGCATGATGGACACCACCGCGCCGGCGGTAAAGAGTCCGAACGCGGCGAACATCGACCAAACATAGGCTTCCCGGCCGTAGCCCATGGGATGGCTCTTGTCCCTGGGCCGGGCAGAACGGCGCTCGGCGAAGAACAGGAACACCTGGTTTCCCGTATCCGCCCAGGAGTGGGCAGCCTCCGCCGCCATGGACGCCGAGCCCGTGAGGACAGCGGCCACCGACTTCGCCGCCGCCACCAGGGCATTGGCCACGAAGGCGATGATGACCGTCAGCAGGGTGGAGCTGGACTTGTTGCGCTTTTCGGTTTCAGCCATGCGCCTACCGTACCCACGCAGGCCTGCCGCACCACGCGGAAGGCCTGCGAATTCCCGGCCGCCGCCTGCCGTTGATTGTCAGTGGCTCCTCTTAAGCTGAAACCACCTAGCTGAGGGAGTATGCCATGCACGTTCAGTTCTGTTCCATCGTTCCGCCTTACCTGTTGCGCCGCCTGGCGCAGCAGGACGCGCCAGGGTTCTCGTCGGCCGCAAGCGCCGCCCGGAACGCCCTGGACCACGTCGAATCATTCCAGGCCGCCCGGGCACAGACTGTCCCGGTCCTCCCGCCCGGCCTCCGGCAGGTCAAGCCGGGCCCGGTGAACCGCACCGTCTACGACGCCGGCAGCGAAGAGACCCTGCCGGGCACTCTGGTCCGCAAAGAAGGCGGGCGCGCCACCGGCGATGCCGCCACCGATGAGGCCTACGACGGACTGGGACACACCCACCGGCTGTACGCCGAGGCCTTCGGACGCGATTCGGTTGACGGACGCGGCATGAAGCTTGATGCCACGGTGCACTTCGGCAATTTGTACGACAATGCTTTTTGGAATGGCACCCAGATGGTTTTCGGTGATGGCGACGGCGACGTCTTTGAACGGTTCACGAAGTCCCTCAGCGTCATCGGACACGAACTCGCGCACGGCGTCACCCAGTACTCGGCCGGGCTGGCGTACCGGAACCAGGCGGGTGCCCTGAATGAGTCGATGTCCGATGTCTTCGGCGCGCTCGTTGAGCAGTATGTCAGGAACCAGACCGCGGCCGAGGCCAGCTGGCTGATCGGGGAGGGCCTCTTTACGTCCAAGGTCCAGGGGCGCGCCCTGCGGTCCATGAAAGCGCCCGGCACGGCATACGACGACGACGTGCTGGGCAAGGACCCGCAGCCCGACTCCATGGACTCCTACGTCCGGACCAGTGCCGACAATGGCGGCGTCCACATCAACTCCGGCATCCCCAACCGCGCGTTCTACCTGGTTGCCGAGGCCCTGGGCGGCTGTGCCTGGGAAACGCCCGGCCGCATCTGGTACGAGGCCCTCACGAACGGTTCATTGCCGCCGGCCGCAACGTTCACCGTCTTTGCGCGCGCCACGGCACGCGCCGCCGCGGACCTTTTCGGTTCCGAGTCCAAAGAGCATGACGCCGTACGGGGGGCGTGGGAAACTGTAAAGGTCAAGGTATAACCACCCCCGGCTTCCCGTTCACAGGCAGCCGGGCCACAGGGAAGCCCAGGGGCCAGGCCATGAAGATCAAGGTGGAGCGGAGCGGCGGGTTCGCGGCGGTTACCCGGGTGTGGACGGTCGATGCCCGGTCAGACAGCGACCTTAGCCAGTGGCAGCCCCTTGTCGAGGCCTGCCCGTGGGATGCCGTTCCCAGCACGCCGCGGGCAGCCGCTGCGGCTTTCGAGGCACCGCAGCCGGACCGCTTCATCTACTCCATCTCGGCAGGGCAGCGCCGGGCCGCCCTGCCGGAACAGGCCGTCACCGGCCCCTGGCGCGTCCTGGTTGATACCGCCCGGGCGGCCGCCGAAGAATCTGCGGGCGGAACCCGGCCCCGGGCGGATGGAGGCGGTCCCGCCTGAAGGCGTGTTCCGCCGGAGGGAGCCTGCAGCCGGGGATCGAATGAAGGGCTGTTCTGTACGGCAGTAGACTGTCTGCAGCCATGACTTTTCATATCTCCTATCCCGCCGAGCTGCCGGTTTCCGAGCGCCGCGAGGACCTGATGGCCGCGATCGCCGCCAACCAGGTGACCATCATCGCCGGTGAGACCGGCTCCGGAAAGACCACCCAGATCCCCAAAATGTGCCTGGAACTTGGCCTGGGCGAAAAGGGCCTGATCGGGCACACCCAGCCCCGGCGGCTGGCAGCGCGGACGGTGGCCGAGCGCATCGCGGAGGAACTGGGCGTGGACATCGGCCAGAAGGTGGGCTTCCAGGTCCGTTTCACCGGCGAGGTGAGCAAGGCAACCAAGGTCAAGCTGATGACCGACGGCATCCTGCTCGCCGAAATCCAGCGGGATAAACTGCTGCGCAAATACAGCACCATCATCATTGACGAGGCACACGAACGAAGCCTCAACATCGACTTCATCCTGGGGTACCTCAAGCGGATCCTGCCGCAGCGGCCGGACCTGAAAGTCATCATCACCTCGGCCACTATCGATCCCGAACGGTTTGCCAACCACTTCGGCACGCCGGAAAACCCCGCCCCGATCATCGAGGTCTCGGGCCGGACGTATCCCGTGGAGATCCGCTACCGGCCCCTGTCCCAGCCGAAGGCCGACGATGATGAGGCCTCGGATGATGAACTCGAGGAGGACCGCGACCCCCTGGACGCCGTCTGCGATGCCGTGGACGAGCTCGCAGCGGAGGCGCCCGGTGACATTCTGGTCTTCTTCTCCGGCGAGCGCGAAATCCGTGACGCCGCAGACGCATTGCAGGCCCGCATACAGTCCAACCGCAGGTTGGCCAACACCGAGATCCTCCCCCTGTTCGCGCGCCTGAGCCTGCAGGAGCAGCACAAAGTGTTCCACCCGGGCAGCAGGCGCCGGATTGTGCTGGCCACGAACGTGGCGGAGACGTCCCTGACGGTGCCCGGCATCAAGTACGTCATTGACACCGGTACCGCGCGCATTTCCCGGTATTCGCACCGCACCAAGGTCCAGCGCCTGCCCATCGAACGCGTCTCGCAGGCATCAGCCAACCAGCGCTCCGGGCGCTGCGGCCGCGTCTCTGACGGCATCGCCATCCGCCTGTACTCCGAGGAGGACTTCGAATCCCGGCCCCGGTTCACGGATCCGGAAATCCTCCGCACCAACCTCGCCGCCGTCATCCTCCAGATGACCGCCATGGGCGTGGCAAAAGGCCCCAAGGATGTTGAAGAATTCCCCTTCGTCGAGCCGCCGGAAACACGGGCCATCAACGACGGCGTCACCCTCCTTCGAGAGCTCGGCGCCCTGGCTCCCCCACGGCCCCAAGGCAAGGATGGCAGGCCCGGTGCAGGCGGCGGGTTGACCGCCGTCGGACAGAAACTCGCCCAGCTGCCCGTCGATCCCCGTCTGGGCAGGATGATTGTGGAGGCCGGCAAACGGGGCTGCGTCCGCGAAGTCATGGTCCTGGCGGCGGCCCTGACCATCCAGGACCCACGTGAACGCCCCACCGACAAGCAGCAGCTGGCCGCCGAAAAGCACAACCGCTTCCGGGACGAGAACTCGGACTTCACCGGCTACCTCAACCTCTGGAACTACCTGCAGGAGAAACAGCAGGAGCTGTCGTCGTCGGCCTTCCGCCGGTTGTGCCGGGCGGAGTTCATCAATTACCTGCGCGTCAGGGAATGGCAGGATCTGTTTGCCCAGCTCCGCCAGCTCGCCCGGCCGCTGGGGATCTCCCTGGACAACAAGCGCCTGGCCGATCCTGTGGGCAACCATGAGGGGATCCACATCAGCCTGCTCTCCGGCCTGCTGAGCCACATCGGGATCCTGGACGAGCGCAAGCGCGAATATGCCGGCGCCCGCGGCAGCCGGTTCGCGATCTTCCCGGGCTCCGCCTTGTTCAAGAAGTCCCCCACGTTCGTCATGGCAGCGGAACTGGTGGAAACCAGCCGGCTGTGGGCGAGGGTGGCCGCGAGATTCGATCCCCTGTGGGCTGAACAAGTGGCGCCGGACCTGGTGAAGCGCAGCTACAGTGAACCGCACTGGTCCACGCGGCAGGGTGCCGTCATGGCCTACGAAAAGGTCACCCTCTACGGCGTCCCCATCATCGCCCAACGGCGGATCAACTATGGAAGGGTGGACCCGGTGGTGGCCCGGGAACTGTTCATCCGCCACGCGCTGGTGGAAGGCGACTGGAAGACCCACCACAAGTTCTTCCACCGCAACCGTGCGCTCCTGCAGGAGGTGGAGGAGCTCGAGGCACGGATGCGCCGCCGCGACCTGCTGGTGGACGACGAGACGCTGTTCGAGTTCTACGACGCCAGGATCGGCCCCGACGTGGTGTCCGAACGGCACTTCGACAAATGGTGGAAGGATGCCCGCCGGGAGAACCCCGACCTCCTCGACTACGACAAATCGCTGCTCCTCAGCGACGACGCCGACGACCTGGATGAATCGGCCTACCCCAAGACCTGGCTGCACAAGGGCTTCGAGCTTCCCCTGACGTACGAATTCCACCCCGTGGCTCCGGGCTCGCCGCCCGATCCGTCCGACGGCGTCACCGCCGAAGTCCCGGTCCTGTTCCTCAACCAGCTGGATGATGCCCCGTTCCGCTGGCTGATCCCGGGCCAGCGCGTGGAGTTGGTGACGGCGCTGATCAAGTCGCTGCCCAAGCAGGTCCGGAAGAATTTCGTTCCTGCCCCCGATGTTGCCCGGCAGGCTGTCGCCGTCCTGGAATCGGACTTCGATCCGGCCAGGGATGAGCTGGAACCGTCGCTGGAGCTCGCGCTGCGGCGTATCCGCGGTGCCATCATCCCGCCCGGTTCCTGGAACTGGGCAGCCGTGCCTCCGCACCTGCGCGTGAGTTTCAAGGTGGTGGACAGCAAGGGCAAGGTCCTCGGCGAGGGAAAGGACCTGGCGGAACTCCAGGAGAGGCTGGCTCCCGCCACCCGGCGTGCCATTGCCGAATCGCTCGGCGCCACCCCGGCATCCGCTGCGCCCGGCGCCGGCGCCACGGCGCAGCGCGGGAACGGCAAGGCGCAGCGCGGGAACGGCAAGGCGCCCGACGCCGGAGCACCCTCCCGGCAGCAGGCGGCCGGGGTGCCGGGAGCCTCCGCCGCGGGCGGGTTCGTGGAGCAGGAAGGCCTGACGGAATGGAGCTTCGGCACCATCGAGCGCCAGGTGAGCAGCATGGTCAAAGGCCACACCGTTACCGGCTACCCGGGTCTGGTGGACCAGGGCACCTCGGTGTCGCTGCAGGTCTTCCAAACCCAGGATGAACAGCTCGACGCGATGCGCGGCGGTGTGATCCGCCTGCTGGCCCTGCGGGTACCGGCGCCGGACCGCTACGTCCTGGAGCACTTGAGCAACACGGAAAAGCTCACCTTCAGCCAGAACCCGCACGGGTCGGTGTCCGCCCTGATCGCCGACTGCGCCCTGGCCGCCATCGACAAGCTCACGCCCGCAGACCTTCCGTGGGACCGGAAGGCCTTTGACGGGCTCTATGAGCAGGTTCGCGCCGAGCTGATCGACACTGTCTTCACAGTCACCGCCATCGTGGAGCGCATCCTGGCCAGCACCCGCCGGATCGAAAAGCAGCTCAAGGGCACTACCAGCCTGGCCCTGATCAGCGCGCTGAACGACATTAAGAGCCAGTTGGAACAGCTGGTGTATCCGGGTTTTGTGGCACGCACGGGCTACGCACAGCTCAGCCAGCTGCCCAGGTACCTGGCGGCCATCGAGAAACGGCTTGAACGCCTGCCCGGCAACGTCCAGCGCGACGCCCTCAACATGGCTGTGATCCAGAGGCTTGAGGACGACTATGACGATGCGGTCTCGGCACTCCTGCCGGGACGCCGTGCAGGACGCGAGTTAACCCAGGTGCGCTGGATGATCGAGGAGCTTAGGGTGAGCCTGTTCGCCGTCGAGCTCGGCACGGCCTATTCGGTATCCGAGAAGCGGATCCGCACCGTGCTCAACAAAGCGCTGGCCCCCGCATAGCGGCGGCCGGCCACCAACGAGAGGAATCCAATGAAGCTCACGCTTGCCCAAGGCCCGGCAGGAACGGAAATTGCCGGCCTCGGCCACGCCCAGCCCTCGCGCATCATGGACAACCATGAACTCGAAGGCATGATGGAGACGAGCGACGAGTGGATCCGGCAGCGCACCGGCATTGTCACACGGCGCATTGCCGGCGAGGGCGAGACCGTGGTGGACCTGGCCATCCCCGCGGGCCGGATGGCGCTGGCCGATTCGGGGGTCGCAGCCGCGGACATCGACCTCGTCGTGGTGGCCACCACCACCGCCGCCGAACGCTCCCCCAACACCGCGGGCCGGGTGGCCGAGGCGCTGGAACTGGGACGGGACGGGCGCGGGCCGGCAATCATGGACGTCAACACGGCCTGCTCGGGTTTTGAGTATGCCCTTGGCGTAGCCGACCAGGCCATTCGCAGCGGAAGCGCCACCCACGCGATCGTCGTCGGCGCCGAAACCCTCTCGGCAGTCACCGACTGGACGGACCGCGCGACGGCGGTACTCACCGCGGACGGCGCCGGCGCCGCCGTCGTGCGCCCGTCCGGGACGCCGCGCATCGGTCCCGTGGTGTGGGGGTCGGAGGGCGGCATGGCCGATGCTGTCCGGATCTCGCCGCCCTCGGGCAGGTTTTCGCAGAACGGGCGGGAGGTGTTGCGGTGGGCCCTGACCAAGGCGCCGGAACGTGCCCGCGAGACGGTGGCGAAGGCCGGGCTGACATTGGACGACATCCAGGTCCTGGCTGCTCACCAGGCCAACCTCCGCATCATCGAACCGCTCGCGGAGGCGCTGGGGCTGTCGGACCGGATTGTCATCACCGATGTCACCGAGTCGGGGAACACGTCCGCCGCCAGCGTGCCGCTCGGATTGAGCAAATGGTGGCACTCCGGGCGGATCCCGGCGGACGTCCCCGCACTGCTTTTCGGCTTCGGCGGCGGCTTCACCTATGCAGGCATGGTGGCGATGACGCCGCGCAGGGGCTAACGTCCCTGCAAGCCTGTCCTAGCCGCCGGGTACGAACTCTCCGTACCCGGCGGCGCGGAGGCCGCCGCGCAGCTTCTCCGCGTTGGCGTCCAGGACGGCGGGGTCCGGGTTCTGGTCCGCCGATCCGAAGTCGAAGTCGGCCATGCTCTGCGACGGCCACACATGGACGTGCAGGTGGTTGACTTCGTAGCCCGCCACGATCAGGCCCGCCCGCCGTGCCCCGAAAATATCCACCTGGGCTGCTCCGATGCGCCGTGCCACTTCCATGACTTTGGCAAGGGTTTCCGGCGATGCGTCCGTCCAGCGGTCCACTTCTTCGGTGGGAACCACCAGCGTGTGGCCGTCGGCGAGCGGGCCGGTGGTGAGGAACGCCGAAACGTCGTCCTCGCGCCACACAAACCGGCCGGGAATCTCGCCCTTGATGATCTTGGTGAACAGGGTGCTCATGCGTCTGCCTCCTCGGCGGCTGGGTGCAGCGTGCCGGTATCCAGCACGAACCGGTACTTTACGTCTCCTGCGACCATCCGGTCGTAAGCTTCATTCAGCCGGCCGGCGGTGACCAGCTCAATGTCGGCCACCACGCCGTGCTCAGCACAGAAGTCCAGCATCTCCTGGGTTTCGGCGATACCGCCAATCAAGGATCCTGCGTAGGCGATCCGGCGACGGATCAGGGCACCCGGGTTGACCGGAGGCATGGCTTCGGAGGGCAGTCCCAGCTGGAACAATGCCCCGTCCACGCGCAGGGTGCGGAAGAAAGGGTTCAGGTCGTGCGGCGCGGCAACGGTATCGATGATGAGGTCCACGGTGCGGTCCGCGGCGGCCATCGCGGCTTCGTCCCGGGACAGGACAACCTCGTCTGCGCCCAGTTCCAGCGCGGCCGCCACCTTGGATTCCGACGTGGTGAAGACCACCACCTTCGCCCCCATCGCCTTGGCAAGCTTGACGGCCATATGGCCGAGCCCGCCAAGACCGACGACGCCCACCACGTCCCCTTCCCCGACGTCGAAATGCCGCAGCGGGGAGAAGGTGGTGACGCCGGCGCAGAGCAGGGGCGCGACGGCGGCCGGGTCCAGTGACGCCGGGACGCGGAGGACGTAGCGGCGGTCCACCACGATGGACGAGGAGTACCCGCCCTGGGTGATGGCGCCGCCGTTGCGCCGGTCCTTTGCGCCGTAGGTGCCGGTCATGCCGTTTTCGCAGTACTGCTCCAGGCCGTCAAGGCAGCTGTCGCATTCGCGACAGGAGTCCACCATGCAGCCCACGCCCACCCGGTCGCCCACGGCGAAGCCGGTGACATCGGAGCCGATCCTGCTGACGGTCCCCACGATTTCGTGGCCCGGAACCAGGGGGTACGCCTGGCCGCCCCATTCTCCGCGGGTTGCGTGCACGTCCGAGTGGCAGAGCCCGCAGAACTCGATGGCAATCTCCACATCGTCCGGCTTGGGAGCACGCCGGGCTACGGTCAGCGGCACCAGTCCGCTGTCCCCGGAAAGTGCACCGTAGGCCGCGGCGCGCACGGGTGTGTCAGGAGTTAGGGGTTCGGCCGGGTCTATGGGTTTGGTCGGTTCTATGGGTCTGGCTAGCGGCGGTGGCACGGGGCGTCCTGGTGTCATAGTGCGACGCTACCCCTGCCGCCCGCGGGGTTTCCAGCCGGCTTGCCGCCGTTGAGGGTCTCCGTTCCAAGGTCGCCAGGCTCCGGCCCAGTGGCCACCGGCAGTCCCGGCCGGTTGGACCACTCCGAAAAAGAGCCGGGGTACAGGGCGGCCGGGAACCCGGCGAGTTCCAGCGCAGCCACCTCATGGGCCGCCGTGACGCCGGACCCGCAGTAGACGGCCACGGGCCGGCCGGCCGTGACGCCAACCGATTTGAACCTCCTCTGCAGCTCCGCCGGGGACAGGAACCGCCCGGCCTCGTCCACGTTCCCTGTGGTGGGGGCACTCACCGCACCCGGGATGTGGCCGGCACGGGGATCCACAGGCTCAACCTCACCCCGGTACCTCTCCCCCGCCCTGGCGTCCAGCAACAGGCCCTGCCGCGGCCAGGCGGCGGCAGCACCGGCGTCGAGCACCGGCATGCGCCCGCTGCCCAACTCCACGTCACCTGGCGTGGGATGGACGGGGCCCGCCTCGACGGACAGGCCTGCGGCAATCCAGGCGCCCAGGCCGCCGTCGAGCAGGTAAACCTCGTCCAGCCCGGCATCGCGGAGCATCCACCACACCCGGGCCGCGGCCATGTTCGCGCTGTCATCGTAGGCGACCACCACATCGCCCTTCCTGATGCCCCAGCGCCGGGCCGACTCCTGGAACTGTCCGGCGGACGGCAGGGGGTGCCGTCCCCGGTCAGGGACCGCCGGATCCGAAAGCTCGGAGGCCAGGTCCACGAACACCGCGCCCGGCAGGTGACCGGCGAGATAGTGGTCGCGGCCGTGGGGGTCGCCCAGCACCCAGCGCACGTCCAGCAGTACCGTCCGGTGCCCGGCGGCAAGCCTGGCTTCCAGGGCGGGAACGTCCATCAAGGGCTTCATCGGTGCTCCTTCTGCGGGATGGGGCGGCGGATGCGGAACATCATGCCGGGACGGCCAACGGTCCCACTCTAGACGCGATGCTGCCGGTGCCGCGGGTAGGCTGGACCGGTGACGATCGAGGGCAGCACCGGCAGGAAGTACGACGGCTCGGACCGGGATTGGGCCGACCAGGCCATCCGTACCATCAGGGCCGAAAACAACCGCTCCGCGGACACCCACCTGTACTCCGTGCCGCTGCCGGAACAGTGGGGCATCCAGCTGTACCTCAAGGACGAATCCACTCACCGCTCCGGCAGCCTGAAGCACCGGCTGGCGAGGTCCCTGTTCCTGTTCGGGCTGGTCAACGGCTGGATCCGGGCGGACACCACCATCGTGGAGGCCTCGAGCGGCAGCACCGCGGTCTCGGAGGCTTACTTCGCCCAACTGCTGGGGCTTCCTTTTGTTGCCGTGATGGCGCGCACGACCAGCCCGGAAAAGATCGCGCTGATCGAAAAATTCGGCGGCTCCTGCCTGCTGGTGGAGAACGCCTCGGATGTCTATGCGACGGCCGAGGAAGTAGCTGCCACCTGCAACGGGCATTACATGGACCAGTTCACGTTCGCGGAGAGGGCCACGGACTGGCGCGGAAACAACAACATCGCCGAATCGATCTTCGGCCAGCTCAACCTGGAGCAGCACCCGGTCCCGGAGTGGATCGTGGTGGGCGCCGGCACGGGTGGAACCAGTGCCACGATCGGCCGGTACCTGCGCTACCACAACCATCCCACCCGGTTGCTGGTGGTGGATCCGGAGAACTCGGCGTTCTATCCAGGCTGGCTGGGGGAATCAGCGGGACGGCCCACCGGCCCCTCGCGCATTGAAGGCATTGGCCGGGCCCGGATGGAGCCGAGCTTCATCCCCACGGTGATCGACCGGATGGTCCAGGTGCCGGATGCCGCCTCGATCGCCGCCATGCGGCACCTTGACTCTTTCGCCGGCCTGCACGCCGGTCCATCCACGGGTACCAACTTGTGGGGCGTGTGGCAGACCGTGGCGCAGATGCTGTCAGAGGGCCGCCGGGGCAGCGTCGTGTCGTTGATGTGCGACGGCGGCGAACGGTATGCGGGCAACTACTGGAACCAGGACTGGCTGGCTTCCCAGGGGTTGGATCCGGCGCCCTACGAGGCGGTCATTTCGCGCTTCCTGGACACCGGCGAGTGGACCGGCGCGCCCGCCTAGACCTCCACGGACTCGCGGGCGGCCAGGTGCCTGTATTCGGTGCCGTACTTCGCTCCGATCCGCTTGACGTGGCCTTCAACGATGCCCAGGCCGTTCCCGTTGAGCAGCCCGTCATGGATCTGGAACGCCCGCGGTGCCCGCACCCCGATGACGAAATCCACAACCTCGGCGGACTTGCTCCACGGCGCGTGCAGCGGGACCAGGAGTGTCTTGACCGGGATTCCGTCCGGGATGATGAACGAGTCCCCCGGGTGGTACACGTTCCCGTCCACCAGAAAACCGATGTTTGCCACCACAGGGATCTGCGGGTGGATCAGGGCATGCTGGCCGCCGAAGCTGCGGATGTCGAAGCCGGCGGCCTGGAAGGACTGGCCGGGTTCCACCGTGTGGATGCGGTCTGCGGCGGCGGGAGCTTCCGCACGCAGTTGCCTGGCCACTCCCCCGGGAGCATGCAGCACCAGCTCCCTGTCTCCTTCCAGGGCGGCCACCACAGCCTTGGTGTCAAGATGGTCCGGGTGTTCGTGGGTCACCAGGACCGCCTGCGCCCCCGACAGCGCCTCGGCTGATTCGGAGAAGGTGCCGGGATCCAGGACCAGGACCCCGCCTTCCTTCTCGAGCCGGACACAGGCGTGGGTGTATTTGGTCAGCTTCATGGCGCCAGCCTAAAGTCCGGCCCGGAAGCCTGTCCACAAACCCTGGCAACGGGCCCTGTCCTGCACCCCTGCCCATGAAGCTCCGGCTGGTAATCTTGGTGTTTGCCCCCCCACGGAAGCGAGTTCGTCCATGCCGATCGGCGTCAAGGCTGATTCCGCCGCCCCATCCCCGGCAGGAGGCGGCAGGGAACAGCGCGTCACCAAGCAGCGCAAGGCCGTCAGTGCGGCGCTGGACCACCTGGACGACTTCGTCAGCACGCAGGAGCTCTACCGGATCCTGCAGAACCAGGGCGTGTCCGTGTCACTGGCCACCGCCTACCGGATCCTGCAGTCGCTCGCGGACGAGGGACTCGTCGATGTGCTGCGCAATGGTGAGGGCGAGGCGGTGTACCGGCGCTGCGCCGTGACCGCGCACCACCATCACCTGCTGTGCAGGAACTGCGGGAAGGCAGTGGAAGTGGAAGCACCCGCCGTCGAGACGTGGGCGGTGCGCACGGCAGCCGAGCATGGCTTCACCGAGGTGGACCACACCGTGGAGATTTTTGGCCTGTGCCCGGACTGCACCGCCCTTAAGGCCGCCGGGAAGCTGTAAGGATCCGCCCGTTGATGCCGCGGGCTTCGCGCACCGAGCTGATGGCGCGGCACACGACGTAGATCAGGAATGACAACGTGGTGACGTAGGGGCTGATGGGGATGCGTCCGCCCAGTGCCAGCAGGATTCCGCCCACGGTTGCAGTCACCGCGAAGACGACGCTCAGGACCACCGCCGCCACTGGCGTGGACGTGACCCGCAGCGCCGCGGCCGCAGGTGTTATCAGCAGGGCAAGCACCAGCAGGGCGCCAACCACCTGGATGGACAAGGCAACACTGACGCCCAGGACCACCATGAACACGATTCCCAGCGTCCGGACCGGGACGCCCCGCGCCTCGGCGAGCTCGGGATCCACGCTGGCGAAGTTCAGCGGCCGCCAGATGGCCAGCAGCACCAGCATCACGACGAGGGCTGTCCCGGCGAGGGCCTGGAGCTGGACGGTGTCCACGGAAACGATCTGCCCCGTGAGGAGCCCGAACTTGTTCGCGGCGCGGCCCTGGTACAGGGACAGGAACAGGATTCCGAGTCCCAGTCCGAACGGCATGATCACCCCGATGGTCGAGTTCTTGTCCCTTGCCCGGACTCCCATCAGGCCCAGCAGCAGGGCTGCCGCCACTGATCCGATGAGCGAGCCAAAGACCACGTCCGCGCCGACCAGCAGCGCGAAGGCGGCGCCCGCGAAGGAAAGTTCGGAGATGCCATGGACCGCGAAGGCAAGGTCGCGCTTCATGACGAACGTGCCGACCAGGCCGCCAAGGAGCCCCAGGATGGCGCCCGCCCAGATGGAGTTCTGGACCAGCACCAGCAGTTCGCCGTAGTTGTCGAAGTTGAAGATGGCCCCCAGGATACTGTCGGCGTCCATTACGCGGCCTCCCCCGCCAGGGCGTCAACCGCGGCATGGTGATGGGTGGTGGCATCGGGCAGACCAACGACCACAATCCGCCCGTTGGCGTGGATCACCTCCACCTGGGTGCCGTAAAGGTCCGAAAGCACTTCCGTAGTCATGACCTCTTCCGGCGTCCCCACCCGGAACCGTCCCCCGGCCAGGTACAGGACGCGGTCGACGTAGTCGATGATGGGGTTGATTTCGTGGGTAACGAAGACCACGGCGCTTTTGCGTTCACGGCTTTGCTTGTTGATCAGGGCACTGACTGCCTGCTGGTGGTGCAAGTCAAGGGACAACAGCGGCTCGTCGCAGAGCAGGACCTGCGGATCCGCCGCCAGCGCCTGCGCCACCCGGAGCCGCTGCTGTTCCCCGCCGGAGAGCTGGCCAACCGGGACTTTGGCGTAGTCGGAGGCGCCCACCAACTCCAGTAGCTGGTCCACCCTGCGGTTCGTCTTGCCCGCGGAAAGCCGGACGCCCCACCGGTGCCCATCCACGCCCAGGCCCACCAGGTCGCGGGCACGCATGGGCGTGTCCTGCGGAAAGGACTTTTGTTGGGGAATGTAGCCGATCAGATTGCTGCCGCGTTCCACCGGTCGTCCACCCAAGGACGCCCGTCCGGAGTGCAGCTTTTGCAGGCCCAGGAGGACTTTCAGGAAACTGGTTTTGCCACTGCCGTTGGGACCCAGCACGGCGAAGAACTCACCGGGCCTGATCTCCAGGTCCAGGTCCTCCCAGAGCGTGCGCTGACCGAACCTGAGGCACGCCCCTTCGAGGCTGACGACCGATTTCACCTGTTTGACTCCAGAATTTTGCTGACGTTGTTCACATTGTCCGTCATCCACTGCAGGTAGGTCTTGCCCTCAGGCAGGGTTTCGGTGAAGTCCACCACCGGGACCCCTGCAGCTTCGGCCGCCTTCTTCAGTGTTTCCGTTTGCGGGCCTTCGGTCTGCGCGTTGTAGGCCAGCAGCCGCACCATCCTGGACGCCACCAGGTCAGTGGCTTCCTTCATCGCGGCGGGCGGCACATCACTGCCCTCCTCGATCGCGGCAGTGTAAGGCTCAGGTGTCGCGTTTTTCAGGCCCGCGTCCTCGAGCAGGTAGAGCGGGACGGGTTCGGTGACGGCAACCTGGCCTCCGGCCGCCGCGGTTTTCCCGGCGTCGAGCCTGCTGTGCAGGCCTGAAAGGGACGACTTGAACGCGTCGGCGTTGGCGGTAAAGGTGGCAGCGGAACCGGGATCCAGGGTGGCGAGTTTCGCGGCAACGCTGTCGGCGACCCGCTCCATGGCCGGGAGGCTGTACCAGACATGCTCGTTGAAGTCGCCGTGGTCGTGCGCGTCCGAACCCTCAGCCGCGGGCCCGGTCGCTGCCGGCGCCTCCTCCTGCGGGTGGGCAAGGCCGGAGATTTCGACGGCGGTCAGCACCGAACCGCCGTCCAGCTTGCTGCTCTCCACCAGGGTATGGAGGAAATCGTCGTAGCCGCCGCCGTTTTCGATGACCAGCTTCGCCTTGGAAACGGCCAGGCGGTCCTGGGCGGTTGCCTCGTAGGAGTGCGGATCCTGGCTGGCGCTGTTGATGATCGCGGTGACGTTGACCTTGTCTCCGCCAATGGTCCTGGCGATGTCGCCATAGACATTTGTTGAGGCCACGACGTTGATCCCCTGCCCGGAGGCAGCCGCTCCGGACTGCTGGGGGCTGCAAGCACCCAGCAGAAGCCCAAGTCCCGTCAAGGCGGCAAGGAAAGAGCTGGCAGCGGCGGTACGGCGCACGGAAAACCTCAGTTCACACAGATCGGGGAGGACGACTGTGCAAGCCTATACCTAAATGCGAATGATTCCTATTTAGCTCAACTTCCATTCGGTTGGCCCAGGCGCCGGATGCCCGTGGCCTGCGTCGCGTCCCGGATTTCGCCGACGAGCTGTTCAATGACGTCCTCAAGGAAGAGCACACCCCGCGTTTTACCGTCGGGGCCTATCACGCGCGCAAGGTGGGACCCCGTCCGCTGCATGACGGACATTGCCTTTTCGATCTCGTCCTCCAGCGCCAGGTTTGCCAGCGACCGGATGCGGCTCTCGGCAATCGGAAGTTCGTAGGCAGACTCCGGAATGGACAGCACATCCTTGACATGGAGGTATCCGTAGAGCATGTCCTCGTCATCCAGCATGGGAAACCGGGAGAACCCCGTGCGGCTGACGGCCTTTTCGAACTCCACCGGGGTGGTTGAGGCCCCCAGCATGACCAGGCTTTCGAGCGGGACCATGATGTCCTCAGCCGTGTGCTCCGAGAACTCGAGCGCACCGGTGATGAGGCCGGCGTCGTCGTCCACCAGCCCGTGGCGGGTGGATTCCTGGACGATCGACTGGACCTCCTCCAGAGTGAAGGAGGACGTCACCTCGTCCTTGGGCTCGATCCGCATCAGTTTGAGGATGTGGTTGGCCGACCAGTTGAGGATTGAGATCACCGGGTGGACCAGCCGCGAGATGAACAGCAGGGGCGGGGCCAGGAACAGTGCGGCCTTGTCCGCCACGGACACGGAAATGTTCTTGGGCACCATCTCGCCGAAGGTAACGTGCAGGAAGGTCACCAGCATCAGGGCCACGGCGAAGGCCGCAACGTCAGCGGCTTCCGCCGGCAGGCCCACCGTTTCGATGGGGACAGCAAGAAGGTGGTGGATTGCCGGCTCGGCCACCAGCAGGATCAGCAGCGAACACACGGTGATGCCCAGCTGCGCGCAGGCCAGCATCAGCGACACGTTCTCCATGGCGCGCAAAGTGGTCTGGGCGCGCTTGGATCCGGCATCGGCCAACGGCTCGATCTGGCTGCGGCGCGCGGACATAATGGCGAACTCAGCCGCCACGAAGAAAGCGTTGCCCAGCAGGAGGAAGCCCAGCCAGGATATTCCGGCCCAGTCGCTCATGGCTTGCTCCTGTCATTGGCGTCCGGTGCGGCCGGTTCATCCGTGGGGTGGAAGCAGATTCGGTCGATCCGGCGCCCGTCCATCCTGGTCACGCTTAGCGTTCCGCCGCCCACCTCGACCGTGTCCCCCACCACGGCGATCCTGCCCAGCTCGCTCATGACGTAGCCGCCCACGGTCTCGTAGGCCGCTTCGTCGGGAACGCTCAGCCCCGGAATCTGTTCGGACAATTCATCGGGACGGAGGAGCCCTGGGAAGTACCAGTCGCCGGAGGCGCTTTGCAGGAGCCCGGGACGGACCTTGTCATGCTCGTCCGCCACCTCGCCCACAATTTCCTCCACCAGGTCCTCCAGGGTGGCGATGCCTGCCGTACCGCCGTATTCATCAAGCACCACGGCCAGCTGGAGGTTTCCCTCCCGCAGCTCGGCCAGCAGTGCATCAAGGTGGATAGTCTCAGGCACCCGCAGCACCTCGGTCATGATGGCGCCCGCTTCGAGGTTGCGGCGCCGCTCCCATGGAACGGCGACGGCCTTCTTGACGTGTACCAGGCCCCTGATGTCATCGGCGGAATCGCCAATGACGGGGAACCGGGAGTAGCCGGTCCTGCGTGCTGCGTCCACCACATCGGAGACCGGCTGGTCGGCGTCGATCGTCTCCAGCCGGATGCGCGGCGTCATGACGTCCGCGGCCGTGCGGGTCGAGAAATTCAGGGTGCGGGCGATGAAGTTGGCGGTCCCGGCGTCGAGCGTTCCCATCGCTGCAGACCTGCGGACCAGCGAGGCAAGCTCGGCAGGGGTCCGTGCTCCGGAAATTTCCTCCTTGGCTTCCAGCCCGAAGACGTTCAGGACCTTGTTGGAGAAGCCGTTGAGGACAAGGATGGCCGGCTTGAAGATTGCCGTGAAAACCAGTTGCGGCCCGGCCAGCGCCCGGCCCACGGGAAACGCCAGGGCGATCGCCATGTTTTTGGGCACCAGTTCGCCCAGGAGCATGGACAGCAGCGTTGCCAGCACCATCGCGAGGATGAGCGAGATGGACTGCACTGCCACGGCCGGAAGTCCGACGGCGGCCAGCGGCGCCTCGAGCAGGTGGCCCACCGAGGGTTCCATGACATAGCCGGTGAGCAGAGTGGTCAAGGTGATGCCGAGCTGGCAACTGGACAACTGGGTCGACAGCGATTTGAGGCAGGTCAGCAACGGCGTGGCGCCACTGTCGCCGTCGTTAATTGCCCGCTGGACGGTGGCCTGGTCCAGGGCGATGAGGGAGAACTCGACGGCCACAAAGAATCCGGTGCCGGCGATCAGCAGCAAGCCTGCTGCCAGGAGGAGCCACTCCATTCAGCATCCCGCCCGGAGTACCGGAACTGCAGGAGTCGCAGTCAACCTGAAGGGGGAAGGGCTGTTTCGACCCGGCGGAGGATGATCGGCGGATCCCGATGACTGGTCCGTGCGGGTTGCGGCAAGCTGGGCCGTTGGCTGGTGATGGGCGCGTTGTCGGGGTTTGCCGGCTCTGGGGGCGGACTGCGCGGCGCTTCTCTTGGAGCTCCGCTGACAGCGCCCAGGCCGGCACCTAGATTTACTGTCCATAAGAATTTCAGTCTACAGGAGCGGGCCCCTGGCCGGATGCGCGGCAGGGCGTCTGGGAGCCGCCCTGTTCGGGGGACTGCAAAGCCCTTCCGGGACGTCCCCGCAACGCCTGACGGGCCGGGAGGCGCCCGTATCTGGACCCCGGCGGGGACTCATTTTTGGCCTCATATTCAGCCCCGGGAACGTCACTTCATGATTTGGGTCACCCTTATTGGCAGTTAACACAAGATGCTCACTAGACTTGCAAAGGGTCTGGGTTCAGAGGACGCAGAGACTGGTTCGATCGCAGTGCTGAAGCACCGGGGGGCCAAAGAGAAATCAAACTCATGGAAGAGGCGTATTTCAAGTGCCAGAGCAGCCAAGCCACCGTCTACCAGAGGAATTTGGCGGGAACGAGTGGCTCGTTGACGAACTGTACGAGCAGTACCAAAAAGACAAGAACGCCGTGGATGCCAAATGGTGGCCGCTGTTTGAATCTTTCGACTCGGGTAACGGTTCTTCCAACAACGGAAATTCCGCGCACGCTGCCAACCCTCCTACGCGGGAGCTCCCCGTGGTGAAGCCGGCACCCACTGCTTCGGCACCGTCGCCGGCCGCAGCCCCTGCCACTCCCCCGGCGGCACCCGCCGCCCCGGCGCCCGCCGCTCCGGCAGCCGCCCCTGCACCGGTCAAGAAGGCCCCTGCCACGGAAGCCCGCGACGGCGGCACCAAGACTGAAGCAGGAACCGGCTCGCAGCCCATTCCGGCGCAGCTGCCCAAGAACGTCAAGGCGCCCACCGCGCCGGAGGAGGACGTCGTCTCCATCCTCCGCGGACCGGCCAAGGCTATCGCCACCAACATGGTCACCAGCCTTCAGGTGCCCACCGCCACCAGCGTCCGTGCGATTCCGGCCAAGCTGCTCATCGACAACCGCGTGGTCATCAACTCCAACCTGGCCCGCGCCCGCGGCGGCAAGGTTTCCTTCACGCACCTCATTGGCTACGCCGTGATCCGCGCGCTTTCCCAGTTCCCGTCGATGAACGTGTACTACGACGAGGTGGACGGCAAGCCTGTCGCAGTCCAGCCCGCACACGTCAACTTCGGCATCGCCATCGACATGCCCAAGCCCGACGGCACCCGCCTGCTCATGGTCCCGAACATCAAGAAGGCCGAGACCCTCAACTTCGCCGAGTTCTGGCACACGTACGAGGACCTCATCAAGCGCGCCCGCAACGGCAAGCTCACTGCCGAGGACCACCAGGGCACCACCGTGTCCCTGACCAACCCCGGCGGCATCGGCACCGTGCACTCGGTGCCCCGCCTCTCCAAGGGCCAGGCAGCCATCATCGGCGTCGGCGCCCTTGACTACCCTGCCGAGTTCCAGGGCGCCAGCGAAAAGATCATCGCCCAGAACGCCATCAGCAAGGTCCTCACCCTGACCTCGACGTACGACCACCGCGTCATCCAGGGCGCCGGCAGCGGCGAGTTCCTCAAGCTGGTCCACCAGCTCCTGCTGGGCGCACAGAACTTCTACGACGAGATCTTCGAAGCCCTGCGCATCCCCTACGAGCCCGTCCGCTGGAGCCCCGACCTGCAGGTCGATCCGGCCGACGAAATCAACAAGGTGGCCCGGATCCAGCAGCTGATCCACTCCTTCCGCGTCCGCGGACACCTCATGGCGGATACGGATCCGCTGGAGTACGTACAGCGCAAGCACCCGGACCTCGATGTCCTCACCTACGGCCTGACCCTCTGGGACCTGGACCGCGAATGGCCCACGGGCGGCTTCGGCGGCAAGCCGATGCTGAAGTTCCGCGACATCCTTGGCGTCCTGCGCGATGCCTACTGCCGCACCACCGGCATCGAATACATGCACATCCAGGAGCCCGCCGAGCGCAAGTGGTTCCAGGACCAGCTGGAACACCCCTACTCCAAGCCAAGCCGTGAAGAGCAGCTCCGCATCGTCTCCAAGCTGAACGCGGCCGAGGCCTTCGAAACCTTCCTGCAGACCAAGTTCGTCGGGCAGAAGCGCTTCTCGCTGGAAGGCGGCGAGTCCCTGATCCCGCTGCTGGACGCCATCATGTCCGATGCAGCCGACGACGGCCTGGACGAGGTTGCCATCGGCATGGCCCACCGTGGCCGCCTCAACGTCCTGACCAACATTGCCGGCAAGACCTACGCCCAGGTGTTCCGGGAATTTGAGGGCACACAGGATCCGCGCTCCGTGCAGGGTTCGGGTGACGTCAAGTACCACCTGGGCACCGAGGGTACGTTCACCTCGGACAACGGCAAGGAGACCAAGGTCTACCTGGCCGCCAACCCGTCCCACCTGGAAGCCGTGGACTCCGTCCTCGAGGGCATTGTCAGGGCCAAGCAGGACCGCCTGGACCAGGGCGAATCGTTCCCCGTCCTGCCCATCATGGTCCACGGCGACGCTGCCTTCGCCGGCCAGGGCGTGGTGGCCGAAACGCTCAACCTGTCCCAGCTGCGCGGATACCGCACCGGTGGAACCATCCACATCGTGGTCAACAACCAGGTCGGCTTCACCACCGCCCCGTCGTCGTCGCGCTCCTCCACGTACTCCACGGACGTTGCCAAGATGATCCAGGCACCGGTCTTCCACGTGAACGGCGACGACCCCGAGGCTGTTGTCCGCATCGGCCAGCTTGCCTACGAATTCCGCCAGCGCTTCCACAAGGACGTCGTCATCGACATGGTGTGCTACCGGCGCCGGGGCCACAACGAGGGCGACGACCCCTCGATGACCCAGCCGCTGATGTACAACCTGATCGAGGCCAAGCGCTCCGTCCGCAAGCTGTACACCGAGTCGCTGATCGGCCGCGGGGACATCACCGAGGAAGAAGCGGAGCAGCTGCTGCGCGACTACCAAGAACGGCTGGAGCGGGTCTTCGCCGAGACCCACGCCGCCCAGACCTCCCCGATCCCGATCGTGACGGCGGATTCCGCTGCCGTGTCGGACATCGAGCGGCCCATGGCCCAGCAGTCCGATTCCAGTGTCAGCGCTCCGGTCTCCACGGCCATCAGCGCCGAGACGCTGGCCCGGATCGGCAAGGCCCACGTCGAAATCCCCGAGGGCTTTACGGTCCACCCCAAGCTGAAGCAGCTGCTGGAAAAGCGCGAGCAGATGTCGCGCCAGGGCGGCATCGACTGGGGCTTCGGCGAGATCGCCGCCTTCGGCTCCCTCATCATGGAAGGCGTGCCCGTACGCCTGGCCGGCCAGGATTCACGCCGCGGCACCTTCGTCCAGCGCCACGCGGTCTTCCACGACCGCGCCAACGGCAAGGAATGGCTGCCCCTGGGCAACCTCTCGGATGACCAGGCCAAGCTGTGGATCTACGACTCCCTGCTGTCCGAATACGCGGCCATGGGCTTCGAGTACGGCTACTCCGTGGAACGCCCGGATGCCCTGGTCCTCTGGGAAGCCCAGTTCGGTGACTTCGTCAACGGTGCGCAGACCATCATCGACGAATTCATCTCCTCCGCCGAGCAGAAGTGGGGCCAGCGCTCCTCGTTGGTCCTGATGCTTCCGCACGGCTACGAAGGCCAGGGGCCGGACCACTCCTCGGCGAGGATCGAGCGCTTCCTGCAGCTGTGTGCAGAAGACAACATGATTGTGGCCAACCCGACCACGGCGGCCTCGCACTTCCACCTGCTCCGCCGCCAGGCGTACAGCCGCCCGCGCAAGCCGCTGATCATCTTCACGCCCAAGCAGCTGCTCCGCCTGAAGGCTGCCGCGTCGTCCGTCGAGGACTTCACCAACGGCACCTTCCGTCCGGTCATCGCTGAGCATGAGCAGCTGCCGGCGGCCGCCGTCGAACGCGTGCTCCTGGTCTCCGGCCGCCTGTACTACGATCTGCTGTCCACCCGGCAGAAGACCGGTGACAAGACCACTGCCATCATCCGCGTGGAGCAGCTCTACCCGCTGCCTCACGAGGAGATCGCGGCTGAGCTCGCCAAGTACCCCAACGCCGAAGTGGTCTGGGCCCAGGACGAGCCTGCCAACCAGGGCCCCTGGCCGTTCATCGGCCTGAACCTGCCGGAGATCCTTGACCGGCGCGTCCGCCTGGTGTCGCGGCCGGCATCCGCCTCCACGGCCGCCGGTTCCATGAAACGGCACGCTGCCGAACAGGATGTCCTCCTGAAGCAGGCATTTGCCCGGAAGTAAGCATTAAGGCTGCCCGGCCGGAGTCGAAATACCAGACTCCGGCCGGGCAGTTCTGTTTAATGGATGAACAGCGCCGCCCCGTACCTCCGCAGCCGCGGCGGCGACGATCCAGCGGCCGTACCGAAGCAAACCCGTACCGAAGTAAAGAGGAACGCGTGGAAGACAGGAAGCTGCGGATCGCAGCTGTAGGAGACGAACTGCTGGCCGGACTGGGCGATCCCAGGGCGCTTGGCTGGCTGGGCCGCGTCCTGGCCCGCACTCCCCAGGACGGCATGCTCCTGGAAAGCTACTCCCTCCCCTGTCCGCAGGAAGGTACGGAGGGACTGGCCTCACGGTGGCTGGATGAAGCCGGCCGGCGTTTCAGCGCCCAGGCGGAGAACCGGCTCGTCATCGGCCTCTCCGGGCGGGACATCGAATTTGGCCTCTCCACCGCCCGGAGCAGGTTGAACCTGGCCAACATCCTGGACTCGGCCTCGCAGAACCGGATCGAGGTTTTCGTCGTGGGGCCGCCGCCCACCCTTGATCCGGCCCAGAACCGCAGGCTCGACGAACTGAACACGGCCTTCGCCGATGTCACCACCCGCCGCAAACACCTCTACGTCGACACGTTCTCTCCGTTGCTGAACCACGAACAGTGGCGCCAGGACCTCGCCGCCAACGGCGGAACTCCCGGCCAGGCGGGGTATGGCCTCATGGCATGGCTGGTGTTGCACCGCGGCTGGTTCCAGTGGCTGCGGCTGGATGCCCCCCAGTAACCCCTCTTAGAGATATATCTTGACCCTGCCTTTCCGCGGCGTTACGTTGTAGGAACAACGCGATATATCGTCTCTGGAGGGGGCCATGGCCGCGCAAACCTGGACAGTTACAGACCCGCAAATCCTGGACATTGGTGGCGTGACGTCCCTGAAGCTGGGCATGGTCCGGGGCAGGTTCCGGATCGTGGCCCATGACCAACCCCTGGTCCGGCTGGAGCTCGCCGAGGTGCACGGCGATCCGGTGTCCGTGTCGCTGAACAGCGGCAGGCTGGAAGTGCGGCATCAGCTGCACGGTCCCCAGGGCTGGTTCAAGAACCTCATGGAGACGGTCAACCACAACAGCGACAATTCCGCTGTCATCACCATCGCCGTTCCCCATGGCGTGGAGGTGGAGGCAGGCACCGTCAGCGGGGACGGGCTGGTTTCCGGCGTCTCCGCCCACGTGCGGCTGAACACCGTGTCAGGTTCCGTGGCGTCGGACAGTACGGCCGGCGAGCTGCAGGTCAACACCATCAGCGGCAGCGTGGATGTCAGGAACCACCGAGGAGTACTCACCGCCAAGAGTGTCTCGGGCGGCGTGACCGCCTCCGGCCACTTCACCAACGTGCGCACCAACACCGTCAGCGGCCACCTCAACGTCGAGCTGCTCGACTTCACCCGTGACTTCGGCTCCAACTCGGTGTCCGGGGATCTCACCATCAGGCTGCCGCATTACGTTGGCGTTGACATTGTGGCCAAGTCGGCCGGCGGAGCGGTGGTCCTTGACGGCCGGCAGTGCCTCCTGACCAACGGCAAAGTGGAAACCATCGCCGGTCCCGACGGGCAACTGATGCTCGTCCGGACCAATTCGGTGTCCGGCAGGACCTCCGTCGTCCACGCTCCTGCACCTGCTGACGGCGACGGGGAAGCGCAAAGCTGATGCCGCCCGTCTTCGCACATGGTGCGTTGCGCCTCTACCTCCTGGCACTGCTGGAAAGCGGGCCTAAACACGGCTACGAGCTCATTAAGGCACTGAAGGACCGGTTCGGCGGGACCTATTCGCCCAGCGCGGGAACCATCTACCCCCGGCTGGGCAAGCTGGAGGACAACGGCCTGGTCACCACGGAGCGCGCCGGGCGGCGCACCAACTACCGCATCACCGCCGCCGGCCTTGCCGAGCTGGACCGGCGCCGGGAGGATCTGGCAGGGGTCGAGAAAGACATCGCGGCCTCCGTGCAACGGCTTGACGTGGAAGTGATGCTGCAGAAATTCCGCGACGATCTTTGCGCGGACCTGCGGGGGCAGGCTTTGCGCCGGCCCATCAGCCCGGTCACCCTGGAAACCGTCAGGACCACCCTGGACGATGCCCGTGCGGCCATCCGCAGCACCCTCCAGTCCTAGTACGTCGGCTCCTGCAGTACTGCCGCAGGTCATCCGCCCCTTCCCGGTTCGCGGGCTGCCACATCATGTGGGAGACTTGAGGGCAGCTCTTTTGAGTACCAACATTAAGGAGGCCAGCTATGAGCAAGCGTGCACGCAAGCGTCGTGACCGTAAGCGTGGCGGCGCGAACCACGGGAAGCGCCCCAACACCTAGGCAAATGCCAGGAACTACGGTTCAAGCGAAGGACCCCGCAAGCCAATCGGCTTCCGGGGTCCTTTGCTGTCTGCGGCCCTGATCCGCACACACGCTTCATGCACGGGGTGGCGGGTGCTTACGCCTCCACGGGGCGGATGGCGTGGATCCTGTCCAGGATGGCGTTCTTCAGGTTGTCCGGAGCGGACTCCGTGCAGGAGCGCTTGACCATGTTGCGGATGACGCACTCCAGGTCGTACTGCTCCGTGCACTCTGGGCAGTCGTCAAGGTGGTTCTTGATTTCCGTAAGGTCCTCGCGGGTCAGTGCCCCGTCAAGGTATTCGTAGATGCGTTGCATCCGGGTGTCGTCGCAATCGCCCAATCCCTGGCAGTCGCTCATTTCCTGTTCTCCTGTGCTTTGCTTCCTGCCGCATCCGTGGCATCCGCGGCCGTTTTGAATCCCCGCTCGGCGGCGTATTCCGCGAGCATGTCCCGCAGCATTCGCCGGCCGCGGTGGAGCCGGGACATCACAGTGCCAATAGGCGTATTCATGATGTCTGAAATTTCCTTGTAGGCGAAGCCCTCCACGTCGGCGAAATAGACCGCCAAGCGGAACTCCTCCGGGATATCCTGCAGCGCCCGCTTCACGTCCGAATCCGGAAGATGGTCCAGGGCTTCAGCCTCGGCCGACCGCAGTCCGCTCGAGGTGTGTGACTCCGCCCGTGCCAGCTGCCAGTCCTCGATGCTGTCCGAGTTGGACTGCAGCGGCTCACGCTGCCTCTTGCGGTAGAGGTTGATGTACGTGTTGGTCAGGATCCGGTACAACCAGGCCTTCAGGTTCGTGCCAGGCTTGTACTGGTGGAAGGCCGAAAAAGCCTTGGTGTAGGCCTCCTGGACCAGGTCCTCCGCGTCGGACGGATTCCGGGCCATGCGCATGGCAGCGGAATACAGCTGGTCGACGTACTGCATGGCGTCCCGTTCAAAGCGAAGGCGGCGCTGTTCCACGGTTTCCGTGGAGACGTCCAAAGTGCCGTCCTCGGCGTCCGCCTCAGCGGTCAACGGATCGGGTCCTGCCTGTCCGGCAGGCACCGCGGTGCCTGCCCTGCCGTTCACTTCGCCGGGGGTAGCCTCATACATGGCCGCAACGGCCGGATCCAGGGTGTTCATTGCGTTCAAGTCTACTGTCAGGCTCCCTGCCCGGGGCGTGCCGTACTCCGGCGGTTCTGAGGCCAGCTTGTCCACTGCCACCGGGCCCGCCCTTCTGGTTCCGTCCAACGCCGTCGCCAAGGCCCAACTCCGCTCTGTATCGGGTGAATGATCGTCAGGCCCGTGTCGCGGACCCGTTTGCGATAACCGCCTCCCACGGGCAAATATTCCCCAAAAGTGCAAGACTAGGACCGACTCCGCCGCTCGCCGCGGCTCGTCCATCCAGGAGGAAATCCATGTCCTTTGTCCGCACCCTCGCACGGCCCATGCTCGCCTCCAGTTTCGTTCTTGCCGGACTGGATAAGCTCAGGAACGCCGACGACACCGCACAGCAGCTCTCACCGCTGCTGCGCAAGGCCGCAGCCTCGCTTCCCTTCCAGGCGAATGACAAGACACTCGCCCGTGTCATTGGCGGGACCCAGGTGGGGGCCGGCGTCCTGTTCGGGCTTGGCAAGTTCTCCCGGCTCTCCGCAGGCCTGTTGACGGTGATTTCGCTCCTCAACACCTTCGTTGAGTGGCGCAGTGCGGACATCAGCAGCAAGGAAGGGCGCGAAAACCGCCGGAACCAGCTGCTCAAGAACCTCTCGCTGGGCGGCGGCGCGCTGCTCGCTTCGGTGGACACCGCGGGCAAGCCCGGCCTGGCCTGGCGTGCCGAGCACCTGGCGGCCGATGCCCGCAGGAACGCCACGCACCTGGCCGCGGACGCCCGCAGGACCACCACCAAGAAGCTGAACAAGGCGGACAAGGCTGTACGCCGCGCCGTCGAACACGCCACGAAAGCATAACCACGAATGACCGCAGCAGCTGCCACCCGGGACGGTTCCGGAACACCTGTCCAGCACTGGGCCGCTCCTTTTGCGTCCCGGCCCGTTGATGCCACCGTGACGGTGCCCGGATCGAAATCCCTGACCAACAGGTACCTGGTCCTGGCAGCGCTCGCGGACGGCCCGTCCCGACTGCGGGCGCCCCTGCATTCCAGAGACTCCGCGCTCATGGTCGACGCACTCCGGCAGCTCGGTGCCGTCATCACCGAAGTGCCGGGGGACGGTGCCTTTGGGCCGGACCTGGAGGTGGTTCCGCTGCCGGCGGCAGCACCGGCTTCCCGGACCAGGATCGACTGCGGACTTGCCGGCACTGTCATGCGGTTTGTCCCGCCGCTGGCGGCGCTCCGCAACGGAGCCAGCGTGTTCGACGGCGACCCCCACGCCCGGAAGCGCCCCATGGGAACCATCATCGAGGCTCTCAAGGCCCTGGGCGTGGCCGTTTCCGCTGAAGACGGCAGCGCGCCGTCGTCGCTCCCCTTCGTGGTGGAAGGCAGCGGCGCAGTCCGCGGCGGCCACCTGGTGATCGACGCGAGCGCCTCCTCACAGTTCGTTTCCGCCCTCCTCCTGGTGGGGGCAAGGTTCGACGAGGGCCTGCACCTGGAACACGTAGGCAAGCCGGTACCCAGCCTGGACCACATCAACATGACGGTGGCCGTCCTGCGCGGTGCCGGCGTATCAGTGGACGACTCCGTCCCCAACCATTGGGTGGTGGCGCCGGGACCCATCCGCGCCTTCGACCAGCGGATCGAACAGGACCTTTCCAACGCCGGGCCATTCCTGGCGGCGGCGCTGGCCTCGCGGGGCACGGTGCGGATTCCCAACTGGCCGGCTGCAACCCAGCAGGTGGGGGACCTGTGGCGCGGAATCCTGGCCAGCATGGGCGCCACTGTCACCTTGGCCGACGGCGTCCTGACCGTCACCGGCGGCCCGGAGATCAAGGGTGGCGACTTCGCAGACACCAGCGAACTGGCTCCAACGGTCGCAGCCCTGTGTGCCCTGGCATCGGGACCTTCGCAGCTCAGCGGAATCGCCCACCTGAGGGGACACGAGACGGACAGGCTCGCAGCCCTGGTGGCGGAGATCAACCGGCTCGGCGGCGACGCCGAGGAAACCAGCGACGGCCTGGTGATCCGGCCCGCCCCGCTGCACGCCGGCGTCGTCCACAGCTACGCGGACCACCGCATGGCCACGGCCGGCGCAATCCTGGGCCTCGCCGTCGAGGGCGTCCAGGTGGAGGATATCGCGACCACCGCCAAGACCATGCCGGATTTCCCCCAGCTGTGGGCCGGCATGCTGGCCCAGGGAACCGGGTCCGCAGTTGGACCGGAAGGGCGCGGCAGTGGCGCGAAGCACTGATTCCTGGGACGAATCGGACGTTCGGATCCGTCCCAGCAAGAAGGGCTCCCGGCCGCGCACCAAGGACCGCCCCAGCCACGACGACGCCGTGACCGGACGGATCATCACCGTGGACCGCGGCCGGTACACCGCCGTGGTGGACGAGGACTCGGACAACGAGCGCGTTGTCATCGCGGCGCGTGCCCGCGAACTTCGACGCTCGCCCGTGGTTGCCGGCGATTTCGTCTCACTGGTGGGGGACGTATCCGGCGCACCGGACACTCTGGCCCGGCTGGTGAAGATCCAGGACCGCCGCACCCTCCTGCGCCGCAGCGCGGACGATACCGACCCCATTGAGCGCGCGGTGGTGGCGAATGCCGACCAGCTGGTGATCGTCGTGGCGGCCGCCAATCCAGAACCCCGGACTGGGTTCATCGATCGCGCGCTCGTGGCCGCCTACGACGCCGGGATCGAGCCCATCCTGCTGGTCACCAAAGCCGACGTCAAAGACCCCGCGGAACTGCTGTCCAACTACACGCACCTGGACTTCCCGGTGATCATCAGCCGGACCGCGGATTCGCAGGCATCGGGAATCGACGCCCGCTCCGATGACGGCCTGTCCGCGCGGCTGGACAGGGCGGCAGTGGCTGCCCTCCGGGACCACCTTGACGGCAAGGTCACCGTGATGCTCGGGCACTCCGGCGTCGGAAAGTCCACCATGGTGAACGCGCTGACCGGCGCGGAACGGGCCACCGGCGGAGTGAATGCCGTGACCGGCCGCGGCCGCCACACGTCGTCCTCTGCCCTTGCCTTGCGGCTGGCGGACGCCCCGCCGGGCAGCTGGATCATCGATACGCCAGGTATCCGTTCCTTTGGCCTGGCGCACGTGGATCCGGACCGGATCCTGCGCTCCTTCCCTGACCTCTCCCCCGGCATCGAGAACTGCGAACGGGGCTGCAAGCACACTGCGACCGCGGTCAATTGCGGCCTTGACGACTGGGTGGCGGGCGGACATGCAGGCCCCACCGGCCCGGCCCGGCTGTCGTCCCTGCGGCGGCTCCTGGGCGCGGATCCGAGGATGGAAGCGCAGGAAACCAAGGAGCTCGGCAGCGTCAACTGACGCGTTCTCCCGGCAGAACCGTCCGCAGACGGTAGTTTGGAACCATGATCCAACCCGCTTCGAGCTACAACGATGACCTGCGCCTGGCCCATGTCCTGGCCGACTCCGTGGATGACCAGACCATGAGCCGCTTCAAGGCCCTGGACCTCCACGTTGAGACCAAGCCGGACCTGACGCCGGTCACCGACGCGGACAAGGCCGCCGAGGAAGCCATCCGCGGCCAGCTCTCCCGTTCGCGCCCCCGCGATGCCGTCCTGGGCGAGGAATTCGGCAGCACCGGCCACGGTTCGCGGCGCTGGATCATCGATCCCATCGACGGGACCAAGAACTTTGTCCGCGGCGTCCCGGTATGGGCCACCCTGATCGCCCTCGTGGACGAGGGTGAGCCCGTGGTGGGCGTGGTCAGCGCCCCGGCCCTTGGCAAGCGCTGGTGGGCGGCGAAAGGCATGGGAGCCTACATGGGCAGGTCCCTGGCCGCCGCCACCCGGCTCCGCGTCTCCAACGTGGCAAAGCTGTCCGATGCCTCCCTCTCCTACTCCAGCCTGGGCGGGTGGAAGGAACGCGGAAACCTGGACGAGTTCCTGGGACTGACCGAGGACGTGTGGCGGACCCGGGCGTACGGCGATTTCTGGTCGTACTGCATGGTGGCCGAGGGTTCGGTGGACATTGCCTGCGAACCGGAGCTCAATCTCTACGACATGGCTGCCCTGGTGCCAATCGTCGTGGAGGCCGGCGGCCGGTTCACCTCGCTGGAAGGAGAGGACGGCCCGTTCGGCGGAAACGCCCTGGCCACGAACTCAATCCTGCATTCGGAGGTTCTTCACCGCCTCAACCCGTACCTGGATGATCTGCTGTAACTGACGCGCCTTCCAGGAAAAATCGAATAATGCGACGCCGGACACCCTCCTGTGGAGGTGTCCGGCGTCGTTTATTCGGCGCCGCGTAACAAAGCACTTAATAATCGCCGCGGCTTCAATCCTGGCCGCCCCATGTCCTACGCTTTTAGGCAGGTCACGAGTGCCAGCGCAAAACCCCGGTTTGCTGGCCGGCAACCCTCCATTCGCGGTGGGGTGCCCCGGGTGACGACCAGGCCGGTCCGGAGCGGATGCGGCAAGCGCGGATTCCCCCATGGCGGAGTCCTGTCATCAAGTGAGGTCTCTGTGACAACTGCCACCGTCTCCCCCAAGCCCGTTATTGCCGAAGCTGCTGTTCCCGACGAACGCCGTGCCGCTGCCGGCCGTCCGCTCGCTGCCGTCACCGGCGCCGAAATCCAGGCACCCCTGATTTCGGGCGGCCACGTGCGGTACGCCAACCTCGATTACGGCGCCTCCGCCCCAGCGCTGTCCGTGGTCTCCGCCTACCTGAACGAGATCCTCCCCTACTACGCGAGCGTCCACCGCGGAGCAGGGTACGCCTCCCAGATCAGCACCTCGGTGTACGAGAACGCGCGCAGCATCGTCAGGGACTTCGTGGGCGGCCGCGCGGATGATTCGGTCATCTTCACCCGCAACACCACGGATTCCCTGAACCTGCTGGCCGGTTGCCTGCCGGTAACCGATGGCCGCCACGACGGCGAAGTGCTCTACCTGGACATCGAACACCATGCCAACCTGCTGCCGTGGCAGGGCGTCCCGCACCGCAGCATCGTCGCCGCCGACACCATCACCGGCACCCTCGAGGCTCTTCGGGCCGAACTTGCACAGGGCGGTGTCAGCCTGCTCGCGGTCACGGGTGCCTCCAACGTCACCGGCGAGATCCTGCCCATCCGGGCCCTGGCCGCGCTGGCCCATGAACATGGCGCACGGATCGTGGTGGATGCCGCCCAGCTCGCCCCGCACCGCCGCGTGGACATCAGCGCCGACGGCGTCGACTATCTCGCCTTCTCCGGCCACAAGCTGTACGCGCCCTTCGGTGCCGGCGTCCTAGTGGGGCGACCGGACTGGCTGGACGCGGGCGTCCCGCACCTCGCCGGCGGCGGTGCGGTCAAGGAAGCCAGGCTCGACGGCGTCAGCTGGGCCACCGGCCCGGCCCGCCATGAGGGGGGCTCGCCGAACGTCCTGGGAGCCGCCACCCTGGCCCGCGCCACCCAGGTCATTGCCGGACTGGACCCGGAACGCTGGCACGCCCACGAGTCCGCCATCCGTTCCTTCCTGGTGGATGGCCTGCAGGAGATCGACGGCGTCACCGTCCACCAGATCTTCAAGGACACCAACCCCGAAACGGACACCATCGGGGTGGTCAACTTCTCCGTCGAGGGATACGACGCAGGACTGGTGGCGGCATACCTCTCCGCAGAGCATGGCGTGGGCCTGCGCGACGGGCGCTTCTGCGCCCATCCCCTGCTCAAGCGACTGGGCCTGCCCTCCGGTTCCCTCCGCGCCAGCTTCGGCGTCGGTTCACGCCTGGAGGATGCCGAACGCCTGCTGGCCGGCATCCGCGCCCTGCGGAGCAGCGGGCTGGGCTGGGACTACGTGGTGGACGCGGGCCGCTGGGTTCCTGCCAACGACTCCCGCACCTACCCGCACTGGGCGCCCAACACGCCCGGTACGGCCGGCGCAGCGCCCTGCATCGACGACTGACCACCTGACCGGCCAGGGGCTGGTTCAGCCATGGATCCTTCGGCCAGGGTGGATGCGGTAAATTCGAAAGGTACCGCAGGATGTTGACTGAAGGAGGCCACGCGTGATCCGGGGTGGCCCCAAGCTTGATCACGGACGGCGCAGGGAGCTCGGGCAGAGCTTCCAGGACGGCGGCCGGCACTACCAGCGCGTCCGGCCCGGCTACCCCGAAGAGTCAGCCCGGTGGCTGGTGCCGGCCAATGCCCGGGATGCCCTCGACGTGGGCGCAGGTACCGGAAAGTTCACCGCGTTGCTGCTGGAGATGGGGCTCGAGGTCACCGCTGTGGACCCCTCCGCGGACATGCTCGCCCAGCTCACGGAACACTACCCGGCTGCCACGGCAGTGCCGGGGACTGCCGAGGTGACAGGCCTGCCCGACGCCGGCTTCGACGTCGCCACCGTTGCCCAGGCGTGGCACTGGTGCGACGCCCTGGCGGCAAGCACCGAACTGGCCCGCGTCCTGCGCCCGCACGGAACCCTGGGCCTGGTGTGGAACCAGCTGGACACTTCCGTTCCCTGGGTGCACCGGCTCTCCCGGATCATGCACGCAGGCGACGTGTACCGGCCGGGCCACAAACCCGTCGTCGGACCTGAATTCCAAGGGCTCGAAGGGCATGTCACCCACTGGCAAGACAAAGTGCGCACCACGGACCTGATGGAACTTACCAAATCCCGCAGCTACTACCTGCGGGCCGGCGAGTCAACGCGGGCGAAGGTCCTGGCCAACCTGGACTGGTACCTGCACGAACACCTGGCCTACACCCCTGACCAGGAAATCGACCTTCCCTACCTGACCTTGGCCTGGCGGGCCGTCAAGGCATGAACGCGCTTCCCATACGGCGCCCGCAGAGCCGGTAGGCTTGGGCGTGTGAAGACCAGCGCGCCCTCCTCCTCGATCGAGGATTACGTCAAGGTCATTTATTCGTTCACGGAATGGCAGGACAAGCCCATCACGTCCTCCCAGCTTGCACAGCGGCTGGGGGTGGCCAATTCCTCGGTTTCGGAAATGGTCCGCAAGCTCAAGGACCAGGGCCTGGTGGACCACAAGCCCTACAGCGCCGTCACGCTGACCGAGGCCGGCCTGCGGCTGGCCCTGTCCATGGTCCGGCGCCACCGGCTGATCGAGACGTACCTTGTCCAGCGGCTCGGCTACAGCTGGGACGAAGTCCATGATGAGGCTGAACAGCTCGAACACGCAGTGTCGGACACTTTCATTGAACGCGTCGCCGCCAGGCTGGGGGACCCTAAGCGTGACCCGCACGGGGATCCCATTCCCACAGCGGACGGACAGGTGCTGATGCCGCGGGCACACCTTCTCGCCGAACTGGACGACGGACATGCCGGCAGGATCACCCGGATCAGCGATGACAATCCTGAGCTGCTGCGCTACCTTGCCGCCCAGGACATCGACCTGGATGCCGATGTTGAGGTGGTGGGACGCCGGCCCTTCGGGGGCGCCCTGGTGGTGCGGATCGGCGGTCCGGGCGGCGCCCGCGAGTTCGACCTCGCTGACGAAATCGCCTCCGCGCTGTGGGTCTCCAGCGACGCCCCGCACCCCGGCTGCACCCTGGACGGACTCTGACGTGGCGATGCCCACGGGCCGTGCCTGGCTGGCTGTCGCCGCGGGCGGGCTGATCGGCAGTGAGCTGCGCTATGGGCTGGGGCTCGCTTTCCCGGACGTGCCCGAATCGATCCCGTGGGCCACGCTGGGGATCAACATCACCGGCAGCTTCGCCCTCGCTGCGCTGACCACCGTCTGGATGGCCCGCCCGCATACGGCATTCTGGCTGCGCGCCGGCATCGGGCCGGGGCTGCTGGGCTCCTTCACCACCTTTTCCGCAGTCATCTTCGCCTCCGACCAGTTGGCACGCGCAGGTGCGCACCCGGTCTGGCTCGCCTATCTGGGGTTGTCACTGGCTCTCGGTCTTGCGGCTGCCGGCCTGGGCTGGCGCTCCGGCAGGCTCATCGCCCGGAACCTTGGACTGCAATGACCACGGCAGCCCTGGTGGGAGTCTTTGGCGTGGCCGGCGCGCTCCTGCGGTTCGGGATCGACAGCTGGTTTGCACACCACAGCAGCATCCGCAGCGTCCGTGCGGATGGCCACGCTGGCGGACGTTCGGCTCTGCACTGGCCCTGGGCCACGCTGGTGGTCAACGTCGCAGGGTGCTTCATTATCGGCCTGGCCCACGGCCTGACCGGCAGGCTGGGGCTGGGCGCGGAATGGCAGGCGGGTTTGGCCACCGGGCTGGCCGGCGGACTGACCACCTTCAGTTCCTGGACCACCGCCACCATCCGTTTGCTCAGTGAAGCACGGTTCGGTTCCGCGGCCCTGAACGTGGCAGTCAACCTGGGCCTTGGCTTCGCTGCCGCGGCCGCAGGGATTGCGCTGGCCGCCTAGGGTCGCCTGTTCCGGCGGACCTGACCGCCGGCGATTTGGCGGCCTCCCGTATGGTGGAAGGTGATGATCAGCAGACGCGACGCCGCAATAACCCTTGATGTTCCCCTTGAAATGGCGCAGCGCCACGGCCTGCCGAAGTGGATGACGGAAGCCGAACTCCGCGCCATCCTGGACAATCCTCCGCCCTGGCTGGTGCAGTCGCGTGCCAACCGGACGGGCAAGCGGCCCGTGTGGGTGCACCTGGAATGCGCGGTCTGCGGTTATGAGGAGGCGGCCAGGCCCAAGAAATGGTGGCCGGACTTCACGTACGTGGTGTGCAGCCACCACGCGCCGTCCGACGTTCCGGCCGTCCGCCCCGGCGCCATCCGCAGCGAGTACGACGACGTCGGGACGCGTTTCGTAGGCATTGTGGACGTGGAAGCGCCTCCAGTCAGCCCTTAGGATTTCCCCGCCGACGCGCCCTGCCGATAGGCCCAGTCGCTGTGTCCGGTGATGTGCCCGGTGACGTGCCCGCGCACGTTCGTGCCGCCGTCGGGCATCATGCAGCGCCGTTGCCCGTCATTTCGTCCGGGACGGCGGTGAGGTGCAGTTCGGTGCCGTCGCGCAGCACGGCCACATCGAGCGGCTCGCCGATGGCATCGGAAAACAGGAGCCGCTGCAGGCTTTCAGCGTTGTTGACGGGGCGGCCTCCGGCGGTGACGATGATGTCGCCGGCCAACAGGCCTGCCTTGTCGGCCGGCGAGCCAGGCAGTACCTCTACGACGCGGAGCCCTTCCCGCCGCCCGCTGCGGATCACCGCGCTGGGGTTGAGCTGGATGGGGGTGCTGACAAGGCCCAGGTAGGCGCGGCGCACCCTCCCGTCGGACAGCAGCGCGGAGATGATCCGGCGGGTGGTGGCGTTGATCGGTATCGCCAGTCCCAGGCCGGCGCCGGCCACTGCGGTGTTGATGCCGACAATCCTGGAGTGGGTATCCGCCAGCGCTCCCCCGGAGTTTCCGGGGTTCAGGGCGGCGTCTGTCTGGATGACGTCCTCGATGACCCGCCGGTTGCCGCCCGCCCAGACCGGGATGGCCCGGCCCAGGCCGCTGACTACCCCCGCCGTGACTGAACCTGCCAGGCCCAGCGGATTTCCGACGGCGACCACCAACTGGCCCACCCGGAGGGATTCCGCGTTGCCAAACTCCGCTGGCCGGATTTTGGGCCGCGAGCCGTGGACCACAGCAAGATCGGACAGCGGATCCGTTCCCACCAACTCAAGCTCCATCCGGCTCCCGTCCCCGAAGACCGCGTGCCCTTTCTGCGTCCCGGCCACGACATGGGAGTTTGTCAGCAAGTACCCGTCCTCGGTGAAAAGCACGGCCGAGCCGGCGCCTACCCTGACCCTTCCGTTGCGGCGATTGGCGGTCATTTCGATGGCTGCCACGTGGGGTGTGACGGCTGCCGCCACCCGCATCACGGTTTGCGAGTATGAGTCCAGGACGTCGTCGTCCTCCGGTGGTGTAAATTCCCGCGCCTGCTCCATGGCGCACCTCCAGCTTCATGCCGATCCCGGCAGTGGCGTGGCCCTTCCGGGTCCTTACGGGGAACAACGACAGACGGGCGGATTCAAGTCCCGTTGCAGCTACGCCATGGGTGAACACAGCACGCCGGGCCTCCCCTGCCGGCGCGGCCTCCTTCCCGCCCGTGCGCGGCTCCCGTCAAGGCTCTAGGATCGGAGCATGACCGACTCCCCTGCAGGGTCTCAAACAGAAATACTGGACGCCGATGAGTGCTGGCGGTACCTTCGGTCCTCCTACATAGGGCGGCTGGCGGTCATCAACGGTGACGTTCCGGAGATCTTTCCCGTGAACTTTTCAGTTGCCGGAGAAACCCTCGTGTTCCGCACGGCACCGGGGACCAAGCTCCGGGCCCTGCTTCAGGGCACGGTTGCTGCCTTGGAGGTGGACGGACTCAACCCGTATGCCACGGAGGTCTGGAGCGTCGTTGCCAAGGGCTGGGCGCAGCCATTCGAGGAAACCACCATGCGCCTTCCGGACGACGCCGACCGGGAACCGTGGGAGCCGGGGATCAAGGACCATCTCGTGGTCCTTACCCCCACGGACATCACCGGCCGCCGGTTCGCCATCAGGTCGCGAACCCGCTGGTGGCCGCCCCTCGATTTCTCTGCCGACTGGCTGTAGCCGCCGGGAACCGCACCGGAACTTCCCTCATCAGGATGTGAGGATCACCTTGAGCGCCTTGGTTTCGGCAGCCCTGGAGAACGTGTCGTAGGCGTCGAGGAATTTGTCTGTCCTCTGTGAACGATGGAGGGTCTTCATTGGTACTTGGTTCGGCCAAGGCGGGCCATCGTGGTCATACCGCGGTGCTAAAGTACCCCCGGGGGGTTGCAACAGCGGCCCGGAAGCAGGCTCGCTTGTTTTTCTGACCTCACCGACTCTACCGCTGCCAGGTGGCCGGAATTCGTCCAGCTATGTCCGCGTGCATAGGGTGCTGCCCGGCGAAGTGGAGGCCCCTGGGCGCTGTCTGTCTCCGAGTGTCGCCTCATCAGGGCAAGCATTATGTGCAGAGCATCAGGGCCTACAATCCGTGCCGCTACCGAGCGCGCCGGGTGCGCTGCGCGCAAACGAAGATTGACAAGGAGTACCTGTGACCGGAACGGTCGTGTTGCGAACCCGCGCGGAAGCGCGAAGAACAGAAACGGTCAACGCGACCCGCAAGGATATTCAGGCCCTGCGCGCCCTGGCGGTTGGGCTCGTGGTCCTGAACCATTTATGGCCGGCACGGCTTCCCGGCGGTTACGTCGGTGTCGATGTCTTCTTCGTAATTTCGGGCTATTTGATCTCCAAACACCTTCTCGGCGAACTGGAGCGATTAAACCGTATCAACCTCGGACAGTTCTACTCGCGGCGTATTAAGCGGTTGCTTCCTGCCGCAACCCTTGTTGGCACCGTTTCTCTGCTGGCCGCGTGGGCACTGCTGCCATTCTCGCGCTGGCTTGCCGTAGCCCAAGAAACCGTTGCGTCAGTTTTGTATGTCGAAAACTGGGTTCTGGCGGCCAAAGCGGTGGATTACTCGGCCCACAGTGAAGCTGCTTCAACGGTGCAGCATTTTTGGTCTCTCGCGGTGGAGGAACAGTTCTATCTGGTCTGGCCACTACTGTTTCTTGGGCTGTACATGATCGCGATACGGCTGCGCCTACGCCGACGGGCGCTGCTGGCACTGGGTGTCGCGTTGGTCGCTGCCCTCGCGTTCGCGTTCTGCATCTGGTTCACCTACTCCAATAGGAGCGCAGCCTATTTTGTCACGCCCGCACGCGCTTGGGAGTTCGGCGCCGGCGCCTTGATAGCGATCGGAGGCCCACACGCAATGGCAGCCTTTCGCCTGCGGCTGCCCAACAGCCACTTGGCGCTCTCGGGCGCGGCCCAATGGCTCGGATACGGGTTGATAGCCTACTCCGCCTTTACGTACAACGAGCAGACGGTCTTTCCGGGCTTCGCCGCGATGGTCCCCGTTGCCGGTTCTCTCCTTGTGGTCGCGTCCGGGCCGAACAGTCCATTCTGGTCGGCTAACCAGTTTCTTGCCGCCAGGCCCATCCAGTTTCTTGGTGACGTGTCCTACTCCCTCTACTTGTGGCACTGGCCGATGATCGTCTTGGCGCCCGCACTGTTGGGCCACTCGCTGGGGACACGAGACAAATTGGTCATTCTGGTGGTGGCCATCGGGCTTTCGTATGTTTCCAAGAAATTCGTTGAGGACCCTGGCCGCACGAAACTCCTGCGGGGAACCAGACCCACCCGCGTCTTTGCGGTCATGGCAGTGACAGCAGCAGTCGTATGTGCACTGTGCGGTGGCCTCTTGCTGAGCTTCGGCAAAGCCCAGGAGGCCGAAGCGGCGAAACTTCAGAGTCTTTTCGGAGACCCATGTCACGGGGCACGCAGCCTGGACCCGCGAAACAATTGCAGCGACCCGTTCGGCGCCGCGCAAGTCGCAAACGTAGGCCCGAACGAAGCACCGTGGTTCAACGCACCCGAATGCCATCCGTCAGCTGACCCAATAGTCTATGAGGGTCAAAAAATCCTGGCTGACTGCGATTTCACTGGTGGGGAGCAATCTGAAGCAACTGTGTGGCTGGTCGGGGACTCGCATGCCGAGCAGTGGAAGGCTGCTCTATACGAGCTTGCAAGGCTTCACAAGTGGAAGCTGAAGGAGTCGCTGTTGGGGGGTTGTCCCTTCATCGACGTTAAACGGGTCGCCTTCATGGGCGCGTCCGCGGACCTGCACTCACAGCAACGGTGCCTGGCGTGGAGCGCGCAGGTCACGGAACGGATCGTTAAGGAAAAGCCCGACATGGTTTTCGCGTCATCCTTCGGGGCAGCTGAAACGATCGACGACGGTACCGGCCGCCCGCAGATGGATCAATACAACGACGGCATTAGCAAGAGATTTCTTGATTGGACGTCGGCGGGCACTCAAGTCTTCGTCTTCCGGGATCCCCCGCTGACACTGCGCCACACCAGCCCCGACTGCGTCGCACTCAATCAGCAACAGCCGTTAAACTGCGTAAACGGGCGAAAAGAGGCCTTGGCACCGGACCCAATCGTGAACGCGGCCAGAAGCATGGGCCGGGCAAATGTTAAGGTCATCGATCTGTCGGATCAGTTCTGCGATGATCAACGCTGTTACGCAGTAATAGGCGGTCTGCAGGTTTATTTCGACAACGATCATGCCGCCCGCAGCTACATCCATTCCCTGGTTCCTGTCCTGGCTCAGCGATTCAACGAGGCCCGGCAATAAGACGTCCTGCTTGGGTCCGCTTCTCTAAATAACCGCCATGGCTCTCCCAGGGGAAGTCACTCCGGCAGCTTACGGAGCACGGCGGTGCTTCGTCGCCGGCTTAGGCCGGTGGCGAAGAGGGACGGGGATGGCGACGAGCATCCAGCCTGCAGGCCGCACGGATCCAACGAGGGCCTAAACACGGTTGAGCTCAGAGACTGCAACCAAATAGGTTGGGCAAAGAAAAACACCCCGGTCCGAAGACCGGGGTGTTAATGATGACTGGGCTCATCCGTTAAGGATGTCCCGATTCACCACGGGTGGAGATGGGGGGAATTGAACCCCCGTCCGATGTCGTGTTGTCAGGGCTTCTCCGGGCGCAGTTTGCGTCGGATTTTCTCGGCCCCAGCCATGCCGCAAACAGCTGGCTGATCCGGGCCCAGTCATCTAAAAGTCCCGTTTACTCCGATGACGGGAGCAAACAGCAGTGGCTATCTAAATGACGCCAGGATCCGGGGCGATAGCAACCCCGGGCTGACGGACTGTCTTACTGCTTAGGCAGCAAGAGCGAAGTCAGTGCGCTTAGATTCGGCACTTATTGGTTTGCAGAAAGCGTTTACGAGATAATTCTGCATCCTCGGCCCGCTTCACCTGTCGCGACTAACACCGTCGAAACCGATCATCCCCGTATTTTGTTACCAAACCGGCTGGCAAGCCTGCCGGACTACCCATACTAACGCATGTCCCGCAGGAATAATTCCTACCGGCGCCGGTTGCGTTCGCGCATCTCGCGCTGGGCTTCCCGGTTGTCCTGCTGCTCACGCAGCGTCTGCCGCTTGTCGTACTCGCGCTTACCGCGGGCCACACCGATTTCCACCTTTGCTTTGCCGTCCACGAAGTACAGCTGGAGCGGCACTATGGTGAAACCGGACTCCCGCACCTTGTGCGAGATCTTGATCAGTTCTTCCCGGTGCAGCAGCAGCTTGCGGCGGCGGCGGGCCGCGTGGTTGGTCCAGCTGCCCTGGTTGTACTCGGGAATGTGGATGGCTTCCATCCACAACTCGTCGTTGTAGAACGTGCAGAATCCGTCCACCATGGAGGCATGGCCCTCGCGCAGGGACTTCACTTCGGTGCCCATCAGCGCGATGCCGGCCTCGTACGTGTCCAGCACGTGATAATCGTGCCGGGCCTTGCGGTTGGTGGCCACCACCTTACGGCCACTTTCTTTAGGCACGGGAGAACTCCTCGGGTTTCAGGTCGGGTGCCTCCGGGCCTGCGGCGCGGAGCTATATCAGTCTACGGCAGCAGTGCCTGGCCCCTACAGCAGACCCATGGGATCGACGGCGGCGCCGTTGAGCCAGGTTTCGAAGTGGGCGTGGCAGCCCGTGGAGTTGCCGGTACTGCCGGAGTAGGCAATGAGCTGGCCTTGGGAGACCCGCTGCCCGTTCGAGACCACGATGCTGGAGTTGTGGTAATAGATGGTGGTGAGCGTGTTGCCCTGCGCCACGCCGTGGTCGATCTTGACGCGCCAACCGCCGCCGTCGGCAGAGTTCCAGCCTGAGCTGAAGACTTCACCGGCAGCTGCAGCGTACACGGGGGTGCCGCAGGCGGCACCAAAGTCGATTCCGGTGTGCATGTATCCGCCGGTGCCGTAGAAGTCGATGGTTCCCGGGGGTGTGGTCCGGTACCCAAAACCTGAGGTGATAGGGATGCTGCCGTCGAAAGGATGGCGAAGGCCAAAGGCCGACGGCGATCCTGCAGCGGGTGGGACATACGGCTGGGCGGGGGGTGCCGGGCGGTTTGCGGCGGCCGCCGCCGCTGCTGCCGCGGCAGCTGCTGCCGCGGCCTGCCTGCGCTGCTCGGCTTCCCACGCCTCACGGGCCCTGCGGTCGCGTTCGGCGATTTCGTTCGCTACTTGGTTCTGGTTGGCCTGGACACCGGCGAGTTGGGCCTGGATGCCGGGCTTGGCCGCCTGGAGCTCTGCATCGAGGCGGGTGGTGTCGGCAATCAGCTGGTCCACCTGCGCCTTCTTGGCGGCAGCTTCGTCGCGTGCGGCCTTCTCGCGCTCCAGCGCGGCGTCGGCCTTGGCCTTGAGGTCCTTGATCTCCGCTTCCACGGCCTGAAGCCGTGCCTGCGAGTTGACGTTGGTGGCGTTCTGCTGGCTGAGCTTGTCCATGGCGGCGTTCTGGCTGCGCATGGCCTGGTCCGCGAGGTCCATGGTTTCGGTCAGGCTGCTGCCGCTGTTGGATCCGAAGAAGAGCGACAGGTTGGAGGGAACGCCGCCGGATTTGTAGGCCTGTGTGGCGATCTGCCCGATCAGCTTCTTGGTGTCGGCGATCTTCTGCTTGTCCGTCTCCAGCTGCTGGGTGATCTTGGCTTTGTTCTGCTGGGCCATGTCCACGCGGGCGGACAGTGCTTCAACTTCCTTGACGGCGCCGGCGACCCGCCCCTGTGCTTCAAGGAGGGCCTGCTGTGCGCCGGGCAACTGGCCCTGGTAGATCACCAGGTCGCCGGCGGCCTTCGCGATCCGGGAATCAACGAACTCAAGGGAGGCCTGGACGCGGGCAGCTTCGGCCTCGAGCGCGGCTTTGCGGTCTTCGAGGTCGTCTGCGAAGGCGACGGGAGTGGCAAGGGCCATCCCGGCTGTGAGGATGACGGTGAGCACGCCGCTGACGATCCCCAAACGGCGGGCAGCGGACCGCTCTCGGCTGCGCCGGGGGCGGGGCAAGGTTTCATCAGTTAGGTTCATCGGCATTCCTTGGTCGGTGTGCACAGCCTAAACGCGCAAATATCTACGTAAGGTCAAGAGAGACGAAATTCCTGCCAAGGATCCGCCAAGGATCAGCAGCGCCGGAACGAGTATCAGGGTCTGGCCGGATGAGATGAAGGCTGTATCCGGGTACTGGCGGGACATGTAGTCGCCCAGGAAGAACTGCGCCACTGCCCACAGGGTGCCCGAGGCGAGGGCAGCGCCAATGACGGCTGCGATGACGCCTTCCAGGATGAACGGCAACTGGATCACTGTTTTCGAGGCACCGACAAGACGCATGATCCCGGTCTCCCGGCGCCGGCTGAAGGCGGACAACCTGATGGTGGTGGCGATCAGCAGGATGGCGCAGACGATCATGACGCCGGCAATGCCGACCGCCACCAGGGAGGCCCCGTTCATCACCGAGAAGAGGCGTTCGAGCAGCTGGCGCTGGTCAATCACCGTCTCCACACCGGGCTGCGATGAGAACGTCTCGCTGATGATCTGGTACTTCTCCGGGTCCTTCATGTTGATCCGGAACGATGCCGGCAGCTGGTCCGGCGTCACGGAATCGACGATGGGCGAGTTCGAAAACTGGTCCTTGAAGTGCTTGTAGGCCTCATCCTTGGACTCGAACTGGAAGTCGTTGATGTACTGCGCCACGGCCGGGGACTCCAGGAGGGCGTTCAGGCCCTGCTGCTGCTCAGGGGTGACCGGCCCGGAAGCGCAGCCGGGCGCCGTCGAGCCTTCACTGCACAGGAAGATGGCCACCTGGACCTTGTCGTACCAGTAGCCCTTCATTTGGTTGATCTGCATCTGGAGCATTCCTGCCGCACCCACGAAGGTGAGGGACACGAACGTCACCAGAATGACCGAGACCACCATGGAAAGGTTGCGGCGCAGGCCGCTGCCGATCTCCGACAGGATGAATGCGAGCCTCACCGCTGGGCCTCGCCTTCGGCGCCGTTGCCCGGCAGACCGCCGTCGGGCGCTTCCCTGCCGCTGGCGTCCTTCAGACGCCGGGACTGTCCGACGACGGGAATCATCGACGTGTACAAGGCCTTGGCTTCGTCGCGGATCACCACGCCGTTCTTGAGCTCAACCACCCGCTTGCGCATCTCGTTGACGATGTCGTCGTCGTGCGTGGCCATCACCACGGTGGTTCCGTTCTGGTTGATCTTGTCCAGGACGCCCATGATGCCCATGGACGTGGTGGGGTCCAGGTTTCCGGTGGGTTCGTCCGCGAGGAGGATCCCGGGCCGGTTGACCACTGCACGGGCGATTGCCACGCGCTGCTGCTCGCCGCCGGAAAGCTCGTGCGGCATGCGGTGTTCCTTGCCTTCCAGGCCCACGGTCTTGAGGACCTCGGGCACGGTGTCGCGGATGACACTGCGGCTCTTGCCGATGACCTGCATGGCGAAAGCCACGTTGGCGAACACGTTCTTCTGCGGCAGGAGTCGGAAGTCCTGGAAGACGACGCCGATCCCGCGGCGAAGGCGCGGGACCCGCCAACTGGAAATCTTTGCGACATTCTGGCCGGCGACGTAAACAGCGCCGGACGTGGCACGGTCTTCCTTCAGCACCAGGCGGAGGAAGGTGGACTTTCCGGAGCCGGACGCGCCGACGAGGAAGGCGAATTCGCCACGGTCGATCTCAAGGGTGACGGAGTCCAGCGCCGGACGGGCTTTCTGGTCGTAAACCTTGGTGACATTTTCGAATCGGATCATGGCCCTAAGTACCCTGCAGGGCATGGCTGATTCTTTTGATGCAGCCCAGTTCTGCAGCCGGTGCACGGGTTTTCGTTTGGGGAAAGTAGGGCCCCGGCCCCTCGACTATACGCAGGATGCCGGGTGGTTGGGCCTGCTTTCGGGGGCGTGTCGCCGGATCGGCTGCCTCCCGCCCAGACCCGCGGGTTACTTGTCGGCGTTGCGGTTGTCAGTACGCCAGCGGATGCCCGCGTCGATGAAGTCGTCAATTTCGCCGTCGAACACCGCGGAGGTGTTGCCCACTTCGTGCTCGGTGCGCAGGTCCTTCACCATCTGGTACGGGTTCAGGACGTAGGAGCGCATCTGGTCGCCCCACGACGCTTTGACGTCGCCGGCCAGCGCCTTCTTTTCCGCATCCTCCTGCTCCTTCTTCAGCAGCAGGAGCCGGGACTGCAGCACGCGCATGGCGGCGGCGCGGTTCTGCAGCTGTGACTTTTCGTTCTGCATGGAAACCACGGTGCCTGTGGGGATGTGGGTGAGGCGGACGGCAGAGTCGGTGGTGTTAACCGACTGGCCGCCCGGGCCGGACGAGCGGAACACGTCCACCCTGATTTCGTTGTCCGGGATCTCGATGGAGTCCGTCTGCTCGATCAGCGGGATGACTTCGACGGCGGCGAAGGACGTCTGACGGCGGCCCTGGTTGTCGAACGGGCTGATCCTGACAAGACGGTGGGTTCCGGCTTCCACACTCAGGGTGCCGTACGCGTAGGGCGCCTTCACCTCGAAGGTGGCCGATTTGAGTCCGGCTTCCTCTGCGTAGGAGGTGTCCATGACGGTTGTGGGGTAGCCGTGCCGTTCAGCCCAGCGCAGGTACATGCGCATGAGCATCTCGGCGAAGTCTGCGGCGTCCACGCCTCCAGCCCCGGCGCGGATGGAAACCACGGCTTCGCGTTCGTCGTATTCGCCGGAGAGCAGCGTGACTACTTCCAGGTCCTTGAGGGCTTTCTTGACGGACTCGAGTTCCGCCGCGGCTTCGCCCATCGAGTCGGCGTCGTCCTCGTCCTGGCCAAGTTCCACCAGCACTTCAAGATCGTCGATCCGGGATGCGAGGGTGGTCAGGCGCTCCAGTTCGGACTGGCGGTGGGAAAGCCTGGAGGTGATTTTCTGCGCGGCTGCGGGATCGTCCCAAAGGTCCGGCTCCCCTGCCCGCTCGCTGAGTTCGGCGATGTCTTCCTTGAGTGTCTCCACGTCACTGACGCGTTCAATGGACTCGTAGGTGGCGCGAAGCGCGCGGATTTCAGCGGAAAAATCAATATTGGCCATGGTGGTTTAACCCTACGCTATCGGCGGATACGGCCCTGCGTTGGCGGCGCAGCGTCACGCTTAATGCAGCTTGTGCATTCCTCAGCGGATCATGCGCGAGCGCGCGGTGGACGTCGCCTCGATGCGGATGCCATCGGGAATGAGGAAGTTCACTACAGGTGGGTGCACGGCTGCCACAAGGACGACGACGGCGGTGGACCCGTCGGGCGTACCAGTCGCCCCAACGACGGCAAGACCGGAGAAACGCTGCGAGGCAGGACTCCTTGCGACGAAATCGGCAGCGACGTTCCGGACACGGGCCGGGTTCAGGACAGCCGAAGGGCTGCCGCCCTGGGATGTGACTTCGCCCAGCGTGTAACTGTCGGCCGCCGCCAGCGAGGCTCCGTCCGCCAAAGACAGCAGGCGCTTGTGTTCGAGATAGACGGCAGATATTCCGGTGACGACCGTCGCCACCAAGAGCGCCAGGACGATGTAGCCGAGGATCATCACCATCACCTGTCCGCTCTCGTCCGTTTCGCCGCGATTCACCGATATCTCCCCACCAGTTGGGTGGAGGACGCCTCAACCTCCGTAGCGGACATTCCCTCGGCAAACGGTATGAACGGCAGCGGCACGTTCAGGCTGACCGTCACCGTGACCGTGGTGCCGGCCGCCTGGCAGTCAGCTGGGTTGCAGGTGGTAGTCATGCTGGCCCTACCCGCCTGGTGCCCGAAGTCGGAGAGTGCCAGGGCCACGGCCTGCTCAGCAGCCGCCCGTGCGGTGGAGGCGTCGGGCTGGGCCACATAAACCTTTGCAGCCTGGTCGGCGGCTCCCACCACGGCGAACGAACCGCCTTGGATTTGACCGACGGTGATTACGAAGTACACCAGCGGAACCATGAGCAAGAGCGCAAGGAAGGTGAACTCGACGACGGCACTTCCGTCTTCATGAGTGCGCCCTTGGCACTCATGCCCGAAACCCTGCTGCTGGTGCTCACGGTGGCTAGGCCTGGGGCGCGGGCATGTGCGCCCCATTTGCTTGTTTCCGGGGCTCTCCCTGCCAAGGGCCTCTGCCAGGCGGGTCCGGAACCGGAACGGATTCGAGACGGGTTTTTCACGGGAGCGGGGAAAGGGGCGGGAGCAGATTGGGTCAGGGCTGAACAGCCGCATGCCCTTTCACCTCCAGCATGTCCCGCGGACCAATGAATCCGATAACCGGCATTGGGGACCGGACAGTTACTTCCAGGGTGCGCATGCCCTGCACCGTTACTTCCCGCGTACTGACCTGTTCGGCAAACCCCTCGTTCAGGGCCATGCCGATGAGGCTGCGCGTCCGTTCCACGGCATCGGAGGCGTTGCGGTCAGCGAGTGTCCCGTAACGGGCACCAGAGGCCGCAGCATCAATGAGTGTGTTGCGGATATGGAGAACCAGGGTCAGCTGGATAATCGCAAGGAAGAACATGGTCAGCAACCCGCCAACCAGGACGAAGTCCACCACGGCTGAACCCCGCTCGCCCAGCCGGGGCAGCTCTGGCTGCACGGGGGCGTGAGCGGACGTCGTCATGGTTCAGTTCCCCACCTTGTCCATTGCCTGGTTGAACATGGTCTCCAAAGCGGGGCCCGCGAGCGCCAGCAGGGCTGCAACCAGGACTGCGGACATCAGGGTTATCATGACCCATCCGGGAACGTCGCCGCGCTCCGGGTTATCGCTTGGGCTTACCGATGGCAACTGGTGGTCTCCCTTGCGATGCTGGCACTGTCCCCCCGTGCGGCGTCGCGCCCTGGCAGGCACCTTTAGCTGTAGCAAAGCCGTAAGGCCAAGAAGCAGCATCGCGCAGCGGGTTCCCATGGTTTTCATCTTGTGTCCTATTCCTGTTTTCTAAGGTGGGCTTCAGTATTGGCTACGGGTTTGGGCTACCGGTTGTTCTCCCCATCAAAAGCCCAGGTTGATTGCCGCCAGGCCGGGGAAAACGGCAAACACGACGGTTAAGGGAAGCACCCCGAAAACCAGCGGCACCATCATCGCGATTTCCTTTTTTCCTGCGGCTTCCATCAGGTCCCGTTTCGCCGAATCGCGTACGTCCTGTGCCTGCGCCCGGAGCACGTCTGCGAGGGGTGTTCCTCTTTCCACCGCAACGATGATCCCGTCAACGAACCTGACCAGCGGCGCGAGATCGGTGCGCGCGGAGAACTCCTGCAACGCGAGGACCAATGGCTTGCCGGCTCTTGTCTCCGCGAGGATTTTCGAGAATTCCTTGGACAGCTCACCCTTGGCACTTCTGCAAACACGATCCAAAGCCCCTGTTGCGCTCTCCCCAGCGCCGACCGCCAGGGCCATCAGTTCAGCCAGGCTGGGAAACTCTGCCATCATCCGTGCTTCCCGCCGACGCACCTGAACACCCAGCCAGTAGTCCCGCAGCACAAAACCTGCTGCAGCACTGCCGATTACTACCGCAGCTGCGAAGAGCGGACTGAACCGGCCCCCTACGGCTCCGATGAGGATGAAGGTCAGCGAGAGGACAAAACCGGCTGCCGCCCACAGCAACTGTTCCGCGCGGAAGTCGATGGATGACTTGTTAATCCCTGCCTGGGCCAGGCGCCGCACTGTCGCTCCAGGCGAGGGGTTGAGTTTTCCCAACGCCGAGAGCCAGTCCCGAATGACAGGGCGGAGAATCCGTTCGAGCGGACCGAAAGGTGTCAGGTTCTGCTCGCCGGCGCGCAGGAGCCGTGACTCCAGGTTCTGCGCCTTCAATTGGGGCTCAATGCGCTCCGAGAGTGTCATTGCACGCATTGGAGGTGACCGGAAGATCACGAGCCACAATCCGAGGCCGAGTCCGATTCCACAGAAGATTGCTGCAGGCGGGACGGTGATCAACGGAGGACCCTCTCATCCTGCGGCAGGGCCCCAATCTTCAACATGACTGCGTAGCAAACCAGCGAGACCACCAGGCCGCCGAGCAGGACCGCAGCGCCCATCGGCGTGTTGTAGGCCTGGATTGCTTCCGGCCTGGTGGCGAGGAGGATCATCACGATCCAAGGTGCTGCGACGGCAAGCCGGGCTGCATTGATGGTCCAGGATTGCCGCGCCTCAAGCTCGCTGCGGGTCCGGGCATTCTCACGCAGGAATTCGGCCAAGGTGCCCAGGAGCTTCCCAAGGTCTGAGCCGCCTACTTCCCGGGTCAGCCGCAGCGCTTCGATGATCCGATCGGCCACGGGGTCGGCCAACCGCTGTTTCAGTTTGTTGAGAGAGCCATCGAATTGGCCACCGGCGCGGTAGTCAGCGCCGAACTCACGAAAGATGGGCCGCAGTTCCTCAGGCCCCTTGTCTCCAAGCTGGATAAGGGCCTCAGGCAGGGGCAGGCCAGCCCGGATCGCCGACCGGAGGTGATCGACGACGTCAGGCCAAAGTTGACGGAGCATGGCCGTCCTCTTCTTGGCCCGCCAACGGAGGATGGTGATGGGCAGCCACGAGCCGAAAAGCCCAAAGCATCCGGCAATGGGCCACGAACGGCTGAGCGCATAGAAGATTAGTGCCACGAAGATCCCCAGCCCCAGGCAAGTACCCGCCAAGCCACGGGTTGAGACTCTATCGACCCCGGCAGCGGCGAGCAGGTCGGCCAGGCGGCTGGGCTTGCGCTCGCGGTGCCCGCGGTCCGGCGTTTCCCAGCAGGACCACCATACGAGGAAGAGGCCTATCCCTAACGCCGCCCCCACCAGCGCCGGAATCATCGCGGATCCAGCAGCGTCGCGACGTCGTATCCCGCCCGCGAAAACTTCTCTGCGGCCGGCATGGAATTGGCCCGAGGCTGCAGGAGTCCATTCTCCAGGGCAAAGATCAAGGACGACTCGATGATGCCGTTTTCCACGCGACGGCCCAACGACAGGATTTGAGTCACTTGCCGCCGGCCGTCCGTATGCCTGCTGCAGTGCACCACGAGATCGATGCAGGACGCGACGGTGGGGACCACGAAGGCACTGGAGATGTTCTCCCCGGCCAGCAACGGCAGCGTACAAATCTTGGTGACGGCGTCATGGGCCGAGTTAGCGTGGACGGTGCACATTCCTGGCAAGCCCGAGTTCAAGGCAATCAGCATGTCCAGGCTCTCGGCTTCCCGCACCTCCCCCACCACCAGCCGGTCCGGGCGCATGCGCAAGGCTTCCTTCACCAGGCGGCGGAGTGGAATTTCACCCTCACCTTCGAGGTTTGGCTGCCTGCACTGGAGCCCGACGACGTCCCGGAGCGGAAACTGCAGTTCAAAGATTTCTTCCACAGTGATGACGCGCTCCCGGCTTCCGATGCTCGCCGCCAGGCAATTCAGCATGGTCGTTTTGCCTGCCTGCGTTGCCCCTGACACAAGGATGTTGAGGCCACTGGACACCGCTGCGCCGAGAAATCGTGCCGACTGCGGTGTCAGCGTTCCCAGCTCCACCAGATGCTCAAGGCGACTGGCCTTCACAACGAACTTTCTGATGTTTACCGCCCAGTGGCGCCGAGTCACATCTGGAATGACTACGTGGAGCCTGGATCCGTCGGGCAGCGCGGCATCGACAAAGGGAGATGACATATCAAGGCGCCTGCCGGAGCTCTTGAGCATGCGTTCAACCAAGTCGCGCACCTGCTGCTCGGAGAGGCTCAACGATGTCAGCTCTGACTCGCCGTTGCGTGCCACATAGATTTCGTTCGGGGCGTTGAGCCAAATCTCTTCGATTGACGGGTCGTCGAGCAGTGGTTGGAGCACCCCGAAGCCCGCTACGGCATCGAACAGGAATCTGCGGGCTGCGTCCAGCGGGCCAAGAGGCGGAAGCGGCCCCATAAGAGCGCGCTCGTCATAGTCGGTGACGGCTGCTTCCACCAGCCTGCGGACCTCTCCGGCTTGCCTGAGCGGATCCAGCCCGCGGCGGCGGATGAGCTCACGGACCTCGTCCTCGACAATTCCCAGCGCGTCCATATGTTCCCCCATACAACTGCCGCCCCCGGCGGAGGCAGTGCGACTGGGTACAGCTTAAGTAGAGGGTCCGCACGCAACAAGTCATCGATCCCCGATTGTGGATAAGAGGAAGCACAGGATCCCACCAGGACCTCAGGATTTCCCACTAGGAAGCGCAGGATTCACATCAGTAACATGAGAATCACTAGTTACGTCAGTAACACCGGTGCTATGGTGAGCGCGTTATTTATCGAAATAGCACTATCAGGTGCCTTCCTGGGGAAAGCACCTGAGCAGTATCCAAAGAGGCGCTTGGGGGAGCGCCGCATTGTCTCCGGAGCATATATGAAGCGGAACCTGTCTCAGTCCCGTCGCCCAGTCCTTAAGTCTTTGGGGCTCGTTACTCTTGTCTGCTCCTTATTAACTGGACCCGGTCTAAATGGGACTGCCTTTGCCGTCGACTCCAGTCCCGCACCCACACCCTCAGCCACCTCCAGCGCCGGCGGACAAAATTCGCCGTCGCAGTCGCCCTCACCCTCGTTGCTGGCTACCGGCACTGCCGAACCTGCCCCGGCGGTGAGTGCGAAACCGTCGCCATCCCCCGCTGCGTCACAGACCATGGCTGAAGCCATTGGTGCAGGTGGAGCTGAGATGGGTCAGCGGTCTGCAAGGGTCACAGCATCAAACTCCGACCCACTGAAGAAACTCGGCGCTGAGTCAATTACTGCGCAAGGAACCTGGATGCCGACGTTTGGCGTGCAAGGACTTGATGTGAGCGGACACCAGACGAGTGTGGACTGGCAGCAACAGTGGAACATGGGCGCAAGATTTGCGTACGTGAAGGCGTCCGAGGGCAACTACTTTACGAACGACCTCTTTAGCTCTCAGTACCAGGGCGCACGGAACGTGGGCATGATCCGGGGCGCGTATCACTTTGCCATCCCCAACTGGTCGTCCGGGGCAGACCAGGCACGCTATTTCGTTCAAAACGGTGGTGGTTGGTCCGGGGACGGCTATACGATGCCGCCGGTTCTCGACTTTGAGTTCAATCCCTACGAGGGCCGGACGATTAATGGCTTCTATTTTGGCAACACCTGCTACGGCATGTCCCAGGCGCAGCTGACATCCTGGGTCCAGGACTTCGGAAACACGATGAGGTCGCTCACCGGCAGATTGCCCGTGATCTATACGAATACGAATTGGTGGAACCAGTGCCTGGGCAATCCCACTGGTTTTGGCGACTATCCGCTTTGGGTCGCGGCCTACCCCTACTCGGCCACCAATGACGCCGGCGCAATCCCCACGGGAAGCTGGGGCACATACAGTATCTGGCAGTACAGCAGCACCGGCCCCTTTGCGGGCGACTCCAACGTCTGGAATGGAGACTATGCCGGGCTCAAGGCTTTCGCTGGAACCGCTATCCCGCTCGCCGCAAGTCAGGGCATTAGTGACGTCAGAGCCCGCGCACCGGAACTGGGGGCCCAGACATCGGCAATAGTTTGCGGTCTGCGCGACGGCGGGTGCTACCAGAACTACCAAAACGGTGCGGTGATCTGGTCGCCTGCCAGCGGAGCCCAGCCGAGCCCTGCGGGTCCGATCAGGACCGCCTGGCAAGCAACCGGTTTCGAAAACGGAATGCTTGGGTACCCAATGTCTGCTGTCGTATGCGGCCTGAAGAACGGCGGTTGCTTTCAGGACTTCCAGAACGGGGCGATCATCTGGACCTCGGGCACGGGCGCGCAAGTCAGCGTGAAGGGGCCGGTCCGAACGGCATGGGCCAACTCGGGCTTTGAAAACGGACCCATGGGCTATCCGATGGGAAGCCAGGTATGTGGTCTCTCCGCTCAAGGTTGCTACCAGAACTTCCAGTCGGGTGCCATCTTGTGGTCGCCGGGCGCCGGAGCCAAACTCAGCCTCAACGGTCCTATCCGGACAGCTTGGCAGAAGTCCGGATTCGAAGCGGGACCTCTGGGATACCCGACCAGCGACACGATGTGCGGGCTGCGGGACGGCGGGTGTTTCCAAAGCTTTCAAACAGGCAGCATCGCCAGCTCCGCGGCCAACGGAACACACATCGTTTGGGGCGACATGGAGTCAGCCTGGCGATCCTCCGGCCGGGAAGCGGGCCCCCTCGGGTATCCCATGCAGGATGAATCCTGTGGCCTGAAAAACGGTGGATGCCGGCAAGTATTCGAGAAGGGCGCCAGCGTCTGGTCACCCGCCACTGGAGCTCAATTGAGTCCCACAGGACCGATCCGCACGTTGTGGCTTCAGCAAGGGGGCGAGAGCGGTCTGATGGGATATCCCACCGGCCCTCAAACGTGCGGTCTGGCCGGCAGTGGGTGCTTCCAGGACTTCGAAGGCGGGGCGATCATCTGGTCGGCCGCCACCGGTGCCCAAAGCAGCCTTTCAGGACCAATCCGCACACTCTGGGCCACAACAGGTTACGAAAATGGTTTTCTTGGATACCCCACCAGTAACCAGGTCTGCGGGCTAAAGGACGGCGGCTGCTACCAGAACTACCAAAACGGGGCCATCCTCTGGTCCCCCGCCACCGGTGCCCAAACCAGCCTTTCAGGACCAATCCGCACACTCTGGGCCACAACAGGCAACGAGAACGGTTCGCTCGGATACCCCACCAGTAACCAGGTCTGCGGGCTGAAAGACGGCGGCTGCTACCAGAACTACCAAAACGGGGCCATCCTCTGGTCCCCCGCCACGGGGGCACAGATAAGCCCCAACGGACCCATCAGGTCCAAGTGGGGCTCAATGGGCTACGAGCTCAGCGAATTGGGATATCCCACGGGGGCCGTGGTCTGCGGTATACGCGACGGTGGCTGCTACCAGAATTTCCAAGGAGGAGCCATGCTGTGGTCGCAATCTACGGGAGCTCAGCCCAGCACCGGCGCGATTCGTGCACGGTACGCCAGCCTGGGTTATGAAAACAGTTTCCTTGGTTACCCCATCGCGGCGACGTCCTGCACGTTGGCAAATGGGGCCTGCTACCAGAACTACCAGGGCGGTTCCATCACCTGGAGCCCCACCACCGGGACAAGCGTCAGCACGAGCCGCCGGTAGCGGCTGTGGCTGCTGATGCGGAGGCAGGAGTAGGAGCAGCCAGCAGCCAGCAGCCAAGCCTGAATCGGTTGGTCCAGGCAACGGCAAAGAAAAAGGTTGAAGCGCGGCTTCAACCTTTTCTTTGTTCACGCCCGGAAACGCTTACTTTTCAGCCAAGAGCTCCAGCAGGTACGCCCCATAGCCGCTCTTGACCAGCGGTTCCGCCCTTTCGCGAAGCTCGTCATCGGTCAGGAACCCGAGCCGCCATGAAATTTCCTCAGGGGCACCTATCTTCAGGCCCTGCCGGTTCTCAACCGTCCGGATGAAGTTCGAGGCGTCGTTGAGGTCATTGAAGGTCCCAGTATCCAGCCACGCCGTTCCGCGGGGCAGAATTTCAACCTGCAGCTTTTCGGCCTCAAGGTAAACACGGTTGACGTCAGTGATTTCAAGTTCTCCGCGAGCAGAGGGCTTCAAATTCTTTGAGATGTCAACCACGTCGTTGTCATAGAAATAAAGTCCCGGAACGGCGTAGTGGCTCTTAGGTACCGCAGGCTTCTCCTCCAAAGAGAGCGCCTTACCATTGTCGTCAAACTCCACAACACCGTAGGCGGACGGGTCTTTGACCCAATAGCCGAAGACTGCTCCCCCATCGATGGTCTTGAACCGGCGCAACTGCGTGCCCATACCTTGGCCGTAGAAGATGTTGTCGCCCAGGACCAGGGCGACACTGTCGTCGCCGATGTGGTCGGCGCCTAACACAAACGCCTGGGCCAGCCCATCAGGAGAAGGCTGCTGTTTGTATGTGATGGAGACGCCAAACCGGGAGCCGTCTCCGAGCAAGCGTTCAAACTGGTCCGCGTCATGCGGGGTGGTGATGATAAGGATGTCCCGGATACCTGCAAGGATCAGCGTCGAAAGCGGGTAGTAGATCATTGGCTTGTCGTAGACCGGTACCAATTGCTTGCTGACACCCAGCGTGATGGGATGAAGCCTGGAGCCGGTCCCGCCGGCAAGTATTATTCCGCGCATGCCCCCATCTTTCCCTTCGCTTGGGGCAGCAGCAAATCCGGTAGTCTAGGGAATTATGCAGCGACTTCTCGTGACCGGCGGAGCCGGCTTTATCGGCTCGAACTTTGTCCACTACGTTTTGGAAAACACCGAACACCACGTCACGGTTCTGGACAAGCTGACCTACGCAGGCAATCTCGAGTCGCTGCGGGGCCTTCCGCAGGAACGGTTCACGTTTGTTCAGGGCGATATCGCAGACCCCGCCGTTGTCGACGGTCTTGTAGCCGCTTCCGACATCGTGGTTCACTACGCTGCCGAGTCGCACAATGACAACTCGCTGCACGATCCGCGCCCGTTTCTGGATACCAACATCATCGGCACCTACACGCTGATTGAAGCAGCGCGTAAGTACAGCAAGCGCTTCCATCACATCTCCACGGACGAGGTCTACGGAGACCTGGAGTTGGATGACCCGGAGCGCTTCAACGAGCAGACACCCTACAACCCTTCAAGCCCGTACTCGTCCACCAAGGCCGGTTCCGATCTCCTGGTGAGGGCGTGGGTACGCTCGTTCGGCCTTCAGGCCACGATCAGCAACTGCTCCAACAACTACGGTCCTTATCAACACGTGGAAAAGTTCATTCCACGGCAGATCACCAACGTTATCGACGGAATTCGTCCCAAGCTCTACGGCAAGGGTGAAAACGTTAGGGACTGGATCCACGCCAACGACCATTCCTCGGCTGTGCTGGCGATCATCGCAAAGGGCAAGATTGGTGAGACTTATCTGATTGGCGCCGACGGCGAAAAGAACAACAAAGAAGTCGTTGAACTCATCCTCAAGCACATGGGCCAGGCCCCGGATGCATATGACCATGTTGTCGACCGGCCCGGCCACGATCTGCGCTATGCCATTGACTCCACCAAGTTGCGGGATGAGCTCGGGTGGGAACCGCAGTTCTCCAACTTCGACGAAGGCATCGAAGCCACCATTGCGTGGTACCGGGATAACGAGGACTGGTGGCGCCCGCAGAAGGCCGTCACCGAAGCGAAGTACAAGGAACAGGGACAGTAATCCATGTCTTTGGAGTTCTCGAAAAAGCTTGCTGCCCACGCAACCCCCATTCCCGGCGTAGTCCTCTACGACCTTCCGGTCCACGGCGACAACCGGGGATGGTTCAAGGAAAATTGGCAGCGGGAGAAGATGGTGGCACTCGGACTGCCGGACTTCCGGCCCGTCCAGAACAACATCTCCTACAACGAAAAGGCCGGAACCACTCGCGGGATCCACGCGGAGCCGTGGGACAAGTTCATTTCGGTCGCCACCGGCCGCATATTTGGAGCCTGGGTGGATCTTCGTGAAGGACCCTCATTCGGCGCGGTCTTTACGGCCGAACTTGACCCCAGCCAAGCGATATTCATTCCCCGGGGCGTGGGCAATGCGTTCCAGACGCTCGAGGACAATACGGCCTACACGTACCTGGTGAACGACCACTGGTCCGCGGACGCGCAGGAGCAATACACCTTCCTCAACCTCGCCGATGAGACCGCTGCGATTGACTGGCCGATTCCACTTGGACAGGCCGAACTCTCCGAGAAGGACAAGGCGCACCCGCGCATGGCCGATGTCGCACCGATGCCAGCCAAAAAAGTCCTCGTGGTGGGTGCGGACGGGCAACTGGGCAAGGCACTTCGCGCTCAGTACGACGGCGATACGTCAGTCGAGTTCGCAGGCCGAGCCGAGTTCGATCTCACCAGCGGCGACAGCTTCACGAGCAGGAACTGGAAGAACTACTCCACCATCATTAACGCTGCCGCCTACACTGCCGTCGACACGGCCGAAACGGCAGAAGGACGTGCCGCTTCCTGGTCCCTCAACGTTTCAGCCGTAGCGCATTTGGCGCGTACCGCCGTCGAGCATAATCTCACTCTCGTTCACGTGTCCTCGGACTATGTCTTTGACGGTAGGCGGGACAGCCACGACGAGGACGAGCCGTTCACTCCCCTGGGCGTCTACGGACAGACCAAAGCAGCCGGGGACGCGGTAGCCAGCGTTGCTCCCCGTCACTACATTGTCAGGACGAGCTGGGTCATCGGCGACGGCAATAACTTCGTACGCACGATGACCAACTTGGCCCGCAAAGGTGTCAAACCCTCCGTGGTTAACGATCAGACGGGCAGACTGAGTTTCACCGGAGACATCGCAGCCTTCATCCGGCACCTGCTGGCCACAGAAGCCGCCTATGGTACTTACAACTTCACCAACGATGGCCCCGTAAAGAGCTGGGCGGATTTAGCCGCGGATGTATTCGAGCAGTCCGGCGCCTCCAGGAGTGACGTCACCGGGGTGACAACGGCGGATTACTTCAGGGGCAAAGAGGCTGCCCCGCGGCCGCTGTCCAGCGCCCTGAACCTGTCGAAGGCCCGCGCGACTGGATTTGAACCAGCAGATGCTGACGAGCGGCTGGCGGAATATCTCAAGTCGGAAAACGATAAGGCATGACTTCTGGAGAGCAAGTGCACCGCACTCTTGTGATTATGCCGGCTTGGAACGAATCCGAGGCTATCGGCAATACAGTCCGTGAGGTATTTGAGTTCGGTCCCGATTGTGACGTCCTGGTAGTGGACGATGGTTCGCGGGACAACACAGCTCAGGTGGCCCGCGAGGCGGGCGCTCTGGTTGTCCAGCTCCCCTTCAACATGGGTGTCGGCGGAGCCATGAGAACCGGCTTCAAATACGCAAAGATGCACGGCTACAGCCAAGTCATCCAGGTGGATTCGGACGGTCAGCATGATCCCCGTGACATCAAAGCTGTACTTGATGGCCTTCACGAGGCGGACATCGTCATCGGTGCCCGCTTCGCCGACAAAGGCAACTACACCGTCCGCGGACCCCGTAAATGGGCTATGAATGTCTTGGCTTGGACAATATCGCAAATTGCACGAACGCGGCTCACCGACGTAACGTCAGGCTTCCGCGCAGCCAACGCAAAGGCTATCCGGCAGTATGTGGACCACTACCCTGCAGAGTATCTCGGGGACACCATAGATTCACTTGTGGTTGCAATCCGGTCCGGTTGCACCGTAAGCCAGGTTGGAGTCTCCATGCGTGAGCGCCAGGGCGGAACGCCAAGCCACGATCCGGTGAAGGCCGCAATCTACCTCGGCCGGTCAGCTTTTGCCCTCCTCTTCGCTTTAACGCGCAAGAAGAACGAACCTTCATCCAACTAGGAGTTCACATGGCCACCCTCGTTGGCTTCATCTTTGTGCTGGTCATTCTGCTCATCATCTTCGAGATGCTGCGCCGGCGTCACTTGCGGGAAAAGTACGCTGTCCTTTGGATCATCATCGGTATCGGAATGCTGATCCTGGTTGCCTTCCCGCAGTTGCTTTTCTGGGCCAGTGGCGTGCTCGGCGTACAGGTACCTTCAAACCTGCTGTTTGCGATGGCATTGCTGTTACTCGTTCTGGTCTGCCTTCATCTGTCCTTCGAACAGTCCCAGGCGGAGGACGAGATCAGGGTCCTGGCAGAAGAGGTGGGCATCCTTCGGCTCAAAGTACAGGAACTGGAAACAGGCACGGTACGCGATCAATCTGCACCGGGCAGTGGGATCGGGAGCCCTGTAAGGCCGCCCGAAGCCACTGCTTAAACAATTCAGGTGGCTGCCGGTCGATGCCGGCAGCCACCTGAATTGTTTAAGCCTGCTATGAGATAACGTGTTTCAACAACCGGGGCAGCGAGTCGGTCTTTCCAATAGCCAGTGAACGGGCAACCAGGGTAGCGGCGTTTAGACGTGACGTCGTATGAAAAGCAGCCGCCCGTGCTGTCCTCTGCCAGCCGAGTTCTCGGAACCGGCGCGCCTGGCCCTCGAAGAACGCTCGCTCCTCATCGAAGCGCCTCCCATCCAGAGCCTTCACTGATGAGTCCGAGGCTGAATGACGGCGATAAAGGAATGCCAGGGTGGGATCAACCACCATCGATCCGTTTTCAGCAGCGATATCCAGCAGCAGCGCGAGGTCCTGCACGACGTGCAGCCCTTCAGTAAAGCCGATCCGTCGAATGACGTCCGTGCGCCAGGCCAGGGAGGGGAAGTAGGCCCAGTCTGCCCGAACAAGGCTGGTAGCCATCCTTTCACCCTGCAGGAGCACCGGTTCCTTGACCGTCGGCGCGTAAACCTTCTTGACGATGTCAACAAGCGGCGAGCAGGCGCGGCCCTTTTCATCGATCACCTGAACCCCTGGCTGCACCACGCTGGCTTGTGGGTAGGCCTCGAAAGCCTTGGATACTACTGCCAGATAGTTCGGAAGCATGATGTCATCGGCGCCCATGACGACGACGATGGGAGCTTCAGCCAAGTCCAGGGCCTTGCGGTAATTGCCGTTGGCGCCCAGGTTCTTTTCGTTCTTTTGGTAGCTCACCCGGGGATCAGAGATGGATTCAAACCAACGCTGGGGTTCGGGGCTTGGAAACCCGTCGTCCACCACAATGAGGCGCCAGTCTTCGAACTGCTGGCTCATGACACTCTGGGCAGCAAGTTTCATCAGGTCGACGTCCCCATAGTAGGGAAGCAATACATCAATGGCCATGTGCCAGGTAGGTCCTTTTCTTGTCTTCCGGCGGATATCCGCCGCGGTTGTCCGGAAGTGAGCCAGGTGGTGTCGGTTGGGCTGCGGCTATTTTGGGCCTTGAGCCGTGACGGTTTCTACCTGTGCGGGATCTTGCACGGGCTCGTGCCTGAAGATCCACACCTTGTAGAGCCAGAAATTCCAGGACGTGGTCAGTATGGTTGCGAAAGCTTTACCAATTCCGTATGAAATTCCCCAAGCGTCAAAGGCGTTCACAATGACATCTATCGCCACGATGTTGAAAACCACAAGTGCCAAGTATTTGAGGAGACTGATGTGACTCCGGTTTTGGGCACGGAATGTAAAGGAGCGCTGGAGAGCGAAGTTGAATACCAAGCTGGCGATGAAAGCAATGGGAGTGGCAATCCACAAGTCCACTGCGAAGACTTCATGCATGAGGGCCAGCAGCGCAAGATCCACGGCAAATGAGGCACCTCCAACCAGGAGGAACTTAATCAGGTGGCTGCGCTCGACGATAAGCGCGATCCGGGAACCGAGTTTCCGTGCTCGATGCCATAATGATCGCGCACTGTTTGTTGTCTGCAAGCCACTCCCGGTCGTGTCTACCCGTGCAGGATGCAGTCGGGCTCAAGTAATCATACCGGCTGTCTGCCTGCAGGCTACTACCGGTAACTGAGGTGCGCCCCCAGGCGGACATGCCATACGACCCTGCTGGGCCTGTGTGAGATGTGTGTGATTATATTGCGTTGCCGCTACGTATGCGGCGTCTGCGCATGCCATCGTGCTGAAGTCGACGCTCCAGTAAACCGGCAGGCCCTTTCATTGCACTTGCGGCACCGGACCAAGGTTGCAGGCGACTACCGCAACTGACCGTTTCCACAGCGGCAGATTGCCACTGATGAAAGCGCCGGATTTGTTTGCAGTTTTTCAACGGATTGTCCCCATAGTGTCCCGGTCGGATCGGTAGCGGGTTGCTAACGGCAGTCGCTAGGCAAGAAGGAAGAGCAGAGTGTCGCCCCTTATGTTGTCCAGACTTCAAAGCATCAGCGTTCGCGGCTGGCACTGGGTGTCGGTTTCAGATCGGCTAGCCCGGATTGCCGTCATCGCCGTGTATGCATTTTTAGTTATCACGGGCGCTACGACTTCCTCTATTGGAATAGGAGAACTCCGGCAAGATCCTTCACGGCCGGAGGGTCACCAGGTCGGGTCAAGTTCCGCCATCCGCTCGGACGAATTCAACGCGTTTTCCCCCATAGCGATTTCGATCATGGCTACAGGTGCAGCGCCAACGACAAGCTACCTTGCGGCCCCCGCCGACGTCGTTCACAGGTACCCCTCCGGCGGTTTCTTCGAAACATTCGTCTACTTTGATTCCACACTGCTTCGAACGGCAACGATCCTTCCAGACGCGATGGTTTTCGCTGCCCATTGGTGGCTCCCGGCCGTCGTACTCTTCCTCTTTCTGCCTAAATGGTTCGAACAGATTGGATCCTCGCGCAACATGGGCTGGCTGTCAGCATTCCTGATAGCGCTCTCTCCGGCCGCTTCCTGGTGGACGATGATGCCCATTCAGCTCATTGCCTATACGGTCGCGGGATCAAGTTTGCTTCTCTCCGCCTACTGCGGCTTCACATCAAAGCGGTCAGTTCTACCCCTCGTACAGTCTGTTGTCGGCGGCATCCTCCTTGCCGGCATCCCAAGTTTTTACATCCCTTGGTCACTGGTCCTCGGTTTGCCCGTTCTTGCCGCAAGTGCTCTCTGGATCCTCACCCGCGAGGATAGGTTGCTGCCAAAAACTAAAGCTCTCGGCTTTACCGGTGGTGTCGCTCTGATCTTTGGCCTGGGCACGCTACTGGAAAACGCAACAGGCATCAATGCGCTGCTGAACACCGTCTATCCAGGTTCGAGACGATCGACCGGCGAAGCCCAACCATTTGGATTTCTTTTTGGCGCACCCTCTCTTGGCGAACTCAAGGATGCAGTGCCTATTGGCAGCAACCAGAGCGAGATGTCAACGGCCTTCACAGTAACGTTCGTCTGGGCTGTAGTGATATGGCTCGGCATCTCAGCCATGGGCCGGTGGCGCGACAATGTCGTGACACTGGTGCTTGCCTTCTCGGGTGGTTTATGGCTTTTATGGTGCACCTTCAACTTCGGTCCCATGGGCGCACAGATTCCACTGCTCAACTACGTGCAGCCGGCCAGGGCGGCCCAAGTCTGCGGAATCATTGGGGCATTATTGGTGGGCGTGCTCTTGTCCCGCGTGCCGGACAGTCATCGCTGGCGCCTCTCCATAGCTTCGGCTCTAACAACAGGACTCGTGACCGCATACGCAGGCTCCCAACTTCAACTTTCTTATCTGCCTACTATGTCGAGGAAAGACGTACTGCTCGCCGGCGCTGGCGTCGCTGTCGTGGTCTTCATTGTGACGAGCTTTCCCAAGTCGGTCTTCTCTGTGGGAATTGCAGCAGTCCTGATGGCAATTCCGGTTTATGGATCGAATCCCCTGATTTTCGGGCTGGGTGACCTGCGCGCATCAGCAACCGCAAAGTATTTCTACTCTGAAGGTACAGTAAGCCGCTCAACTGGTTCGCTTTGGGCTAGCGACCGGTCCTCCGTCGACACGTTGTTGCTTGCCAACGGCGTGCCGTCGCTTACGGGAGTTCAACGGTCTGGCCCGGACATGAGCAAGTGGACAATCCTTGACCCCGAACAGCGGTTTGCCAACGACTGGAACAGGGGCGGTGGCTTTATCCAGTTCTTTTGGACTCCTGGGGCATCACCGACCTTCTCAAATAACGGTACGGACAGAACAATCGTCCACATCGATCCATGCGACCTTAAGAAGTCCTTTCCTTCCCTCACCCACATCACTGCGTCGCAAGAACTTTCCGGGGCCTGCCTGAACCTGGAAAAGGAACTGACGTGGTCCGGACAAGAAACCCTCGTTTACAAAGTTTCGTAGACACAGCTAAGGATCCAGTTTCGCAGATACGGCCCGGCTGGAATGCCAGAGCCCTCAGCCGCACAGGTGCGTACGTTCAGCCTGACTCGGCTCCGTAGAGCCGAGCACCTGCACGGTGGGAACCCGGCATCGCTGAGGTTGCCGGCCAGCGCTGAATCGCTACGTTACTGGCGGCCGGCACGCACATAGGCCGCTAAACGTTCATATTCTTCAATTCGAGGGCTGCCGCGCGTTCTGTCGGGCTCAATGCATCCAACAACGTTCCCGGAATTTCCTTACGTGCGGATCTGAAGAAACCTTGATATGCGCCGCGGATTACGCTTCGAACCCACAGCTTCTTGTCTGCTGCATGCGGCCCCTGAAGTAATGCGACACCAACAAAGCCCAGAATCTCGAACGCCTTTCGCTGGAGGCTCATTTGCGGATCTGTCCGAATCAGCCAAAGCTTGTTTCGAAGGAAGTAGAACAGGCGCCAGCCCATGTCGTTTGACCCGGACTTGCTGAGGGGGTGCTTGATCCTGCTTTCCCGCACCATGACAGCCGGGGCTATACGAGACAAGCGGAGGGTGTACTCGGTGTCGTCGACCCAGATGAAAAAATCCCTTTGCGGCAGGTGCGTTTGGCGGGCAACGTCAAGATTCACCAAAACCCCCACGAAAGTTGCGGCATCGATGGCGATTGCACCTTTTAGGTTCGCACTGACCTGACGGCTGATGTCATTACTGAAAACAGGCGGGTTCCCAGTGTTGATGGTGTGTCCACCCAGCGTGACCATAGATGCCAAGAAGGAGTACGGTTCAGAAGCGCTTCCTGCAAGCTCCATCAGCGGTTCCAGGGCGTCCAGCTCCGGCTCGGCGTCGTCGTCCATCAACCAGGCATACTCGTGGCCGTGTGCAATGGCCAGCTCAACGCCCCACGCAAAGCCGCCTGCTCCACCGACGTTGGATCCCGTGTCAAAGAGTTTCACCTCTGGAAACGATTCTTTCACTAGCTCAGGAGCGCCGTCGGTGGAAGAGTTGTCGATCACAATGATTTCGTCGAGTGGTCGCGTCTGCCCTTCGAGGGCGACAAGACATTTTTCGAGGAGGTCTTTCCTGTTGTACGAGACGACCACAGCAGCAACGGTCATTGGAATTCCTGTCGGAAGGTGTAGATGAACCCATCAACCATAGCCCATCCGCTCCAGTAAGCTCCGGAGCCGGGATCGCGTACTTCTTACACCTCTGATAAGGGAAGCTCATATTGAGCAGAGCCGGGTTCCTAGCTCCTGCCAAGGAAGGTGGCCTGGACGAGCAGACGCCCGCAGCGCCTCATCATTACGGTACCGACCGCGGCCTGATCTATAAGGACCACGGCACTCACACGCAGCTTCGCAAGGAATACGGGTAAACTCTTATGGACCTCACGTATTCCTGCCGCGTGATTCTCCGTGTCCGTGAGTTGAAGAAGGGCTTCCGACTAAATGACAGAAAATGTCCGCGTCAGCGTCTGCATGGCCGCCTATAACGGCTCTGAATTCATCGAAGAGCAAATCGATTCCATACTCAGGGAGCTCGGGCCAAATGACGAACTGCTCATAGTAGATGATGAGTCCACGGATGATACGGCCGCCCGGATTGAGGCCAACGGTGATGCGCGGATAATCCTTCACCGGAATAAGCAAAATCTTGGCTATGTGAAGACCTTCGAAAAAGCGATAACGCTAAGCAGCGGAAAATTTATTTTCCTTTCCGATCAGGATGACATATGGATTCCTGGCCGGCTGGAAAAAATGCTTACAGCTTTAGCGGAAAATTCCATGGTGGTAACGAACTGCAAGCATTTTGGCGGCAAGTCGGGTCGGTTTCACAATATAAGGCTCCGGAGCAACGATTCTAAAAAGCATCTACGAAATCTTCTGGGTATTGTTGTTGGGTACAGACTGCATTGGGGCTGCGCCATGGCTTTTAGGTCAAGCCTGAAGGAATTAGCGCTCCCTTTTCCATCCCATATGTCTGAATCCCACGACCAGTGGTTGGCAATGTGCGGTAATTTTTCGAAGAGCATCGCGTACCTCGATGATGACACGATACTTCACCGGCTACACAATGAGAATTTGACCCCCGACAAAATGCGCGGAATCAGCAAGATTGTCCGTGCCCGGGCTATGTTCCTTGCCAACCTTGTTACTCTTGCGACTCGAAGCATGCGGCGTGCAGCGCCCGAAGCCGTAAACGGTTGAGCTTGCTGCGAGCTAAGGCCACCACAAGTCGCGAAACGGATACCCATGATTGAAGCAGCATTTCAGCCCACAGTTGCCGCCGTCGTCACCAGCTTCAACCCCTCGGTCGACATCATCTCCCGCGTGACTCTCCTGCAGAAACATGTGCGCTACGTCCTCGTCGTTGACGACGGCTCCAGTCAGGACTCGTCGCGCATTCTCAGCGTCCTGGAAGAAGGTGGCATCACAGTGGTCCGGCAGTCGCGGAATTCAGGAATTGCCAGTGCGCTGAACGAAGGCATACGGCGGGCGCGCATTCTGTGGAAGCCCGACTGGATCCTAACGATGGACCAGGATTCGACTCTCGGCGACGATTATGTGGAAAACGCACTTCGAAGCGTCAACAATGCGGCCGCACAAGGAATGCGAGTTGGTCTGGTCTCGCCCGAATCGCACAACGCAAAGCCTGTCAAAACACTCCATGGAAACGAGCAAAACGAGGACGTCGTCCAGGCCTTCGACCCGATGCAGTCGGGCTGTCTCATTCCAGTTAGCGTACTGGACGAGGTCGGGCTTTTCGATGAGAGCCTGTTTATCGATTGCGTTGATACTGACTTCAATCTCCGGATCCGGGCAGCAGGCTATTCAACCCCTGTCGGCGTCGGTTGCGATATCGCACACTCTCTTGGAGAAACACGGCCCATGACAATACTGGGGCGTCCTCTGCGAGTTGGCGGTCAGGATCTTCAGATTATCCATCACTCTCCTGTCCGCGTTTATTACATAACTCGGAATATTTGGCTCATGGTAGTCCGCTACTTTTCCAAGAATCGCATTTGGATGTTGAGACGACTTTGGATGGAAGTCGAGAGCAACATTGTCCGCTTCGTCTTTGGGCCTCACCGCATCAAGTTTCTGCGCGCCTGGCTGACTGGTATCCGAGATGCAATTTCCGGTCATTCAGGCCGCATTCGACCAAAAGATGCTGCAAAGCTGAAATAAAGCGGGCGATGAACAGCCGGCACCAGCCCTTGGGCTATCGGCGTAGTAACGCCGCTACTGCGGCGCCTGCTGCGAATGTTATGGCCGAAGGTAACGAGACGTGCTTGCTTGAAACCGCGGACCAGAGAACTACCAGCTTCTTCAGCCAGTATTTCCTGGGCGCCACAATTTCCAGAAGCGGCTCCAGTGCTTGGGCGTTGCGCGGGGCCCTCCCCTGGAGCTCAAGGACCATGGTACGAGACCAGCCGTACTTGATGTTCATCATTACCCGCAAAAGAGGGGAAAAGTTACCAGCACCCTCGAATTTGCGCCCCATTTTTCGAAGGTTGTCGATCGAGCGCTTTGGGTTGAATCTCCGATCAGGCTCACCCAGAACGTTCCCTCCATGTTGTACATAATCCTGCACTAACTTGTCAGCAATGTAAGCCCCGTCGGCAACGGCCGCGCAAAGCCCAATCCAATGGTCATGGTTCTCGGATGGATTGCTCAGATGCGGAAAAGGCAGAACGGTATCAAGCAGTTCCCTACGGAAGACAGAAAGGCCCCCCGTTATCTGATTATCCAGGAGAAGATGTGTCGGCGGGACGTTATATCGGTTTGTGGACTCTGCCAGCACATTACCCGTCTCGGTGACTACCCGAGCTTGGCCCGTGGCCAGTGAATAATGCATGAGATAGGGAAGCAAGGTCTCCAACTTGTTTGGATACCAAAAGTCGTCCTGATCCGATAGAGCAATCCATTCCGCATCCGCTGGAACGTGCTCTAGAACTCGTTCGAAATTTCCATAGAATCCCAAGCGATCATCAAATCCGATGACCCGGAACCGCGTGTCACCAATGACAGTCTCAGCGACGAAGGTTTCAATTTCATCGTGGCCACCGTCAGCCGAAATCAAGCATACGAAATCATCATGTGATTGGTCACGGATCGATTGCAGTTGACGGCGGAACAGGTTCCAGTCAGGTTTGTACGCCGCAAGGGCCACCACACCGAAGCCTTTCCGAACCTGATCGTTCAATTTTTGTTTCCCTTCATCCCGACCAAAAAACTCAGGCTAGTTCAGTTTCTGCATGTCACGGCCCCTGATAATACCATTTCGAAACAGCAAGGCATCTCGGAATCCGAAGTATGTAGCTCGCAAAATGTCGCCTCTATTTTTACTGAAAAGAATCCTTCGAGTATGATTAATCAACTCGTAGTAACCCTTGCGCCCAACCCAAATCGGGTCCGTCAGAAAGTATCGAAAGAAAATTATAACATTGTTCCGAGAGATGTAATAAACGCGAACCGGCGAATGGTATGTAAAAAGCCTTTTCTTTCCCCACAAACTAACGGTGCTCTGTTGCCCCAATGAGTGCGACATATTGCATCCGATGCCACAAAGGACTGCAAGGCCCGCCTTCCGCACCCGTAGCGTGAATTCACTGTCAACTGCGTCTATAACAAGCCGCTCGTCCAAACCGCCTACTGCATCGAAGGTCGAGCGGGGAATTAGCATTCCCGATTGCCATGGATCGAAGGGTTGCTCGAATCCGAGTAACGGCCTGTTTCCGAGGACGGGGCTATTGTTATATGTCGCAGCACTTACGAACCCGACCGGCATGTTCAAATCACGTGCAAGCCTTTCCGTTTTCAGTGCGCGGCTGACATAATCTTCGTCTGGTATGGAGTCTTGGTCCAAGGTTAGGTAATAGTCAAATTTGCCGAACGCGGCACTTCTGCTTATACCGGCATTGAGCGTTCCGGCTATTCCAGCATTTTTGGGTGAATGCATCACTTCAGCGCCCAGAGACCGCAGCTCATCAAACACTGGCATTGCGGAATCATTTGATTTGTCGTCTACGACCACAACCAGGTCCACTTGCCCGACAACTGCCCTGAAAACATCGATGATCTTTTTATCGGGATTATATGCGGCAATGACTGCGGCGACGCGAGCGTTCTCCTCTCCCTGTGTCATGCAAATTTCCTCAATTCATCTTTTAGCACTTTATCTTGCAGCGTTTCGCGCCGGCAGTCTTTGGCGTCCGAGAAACATACTCGGCGGCATCTATGCCCATCACTACAACCGAGCACCATCGGCAATTTCCAACCCACCTTATCTGCCGTTAACCAATTCTAATGGACCAAGACCTGGGGCACCCCTGATGCCGGTCCGGTCAAGTGCCAAGGGCACGTACCCTCCGCATACCTGAACCTTGGGGTGAGGGCCGCCGTACGAGCTTGCACCGACCCCCGGGCAGCACGAACCGCGCCATGGCCGGCTAGAGTGGCGGAGATCGCACACATTCCGCGAAGCGAGTACACCTGTGCTTCTTACCCGAGGATTCACCAGACGGTGCTGTATAGGGCTGCCGCTGAAGCGCGGGATTGGTACCACGTGTCCGATCAGGCAATCCTGGCGCCCCTTCGTGGTGAACTAATATTTAACACTTGGCCCTGTTCAAACTCGAGGAACGCGAGAACTCTTGTCAGCGAAACCGATCATGGCCTCTTTGGCACGTCTTGCAAGCTTTGCCCTTACAGTTGGCGTCGGAACGATCGTTGGACTTGTATCAATCCCAGTAATCACCGGGATCGCTGGAGCTCAACTGTGGGCAGTTCAGGCAATGGCTCAGTCTGTGTCGATCATGTTCGGCATCCTTGTTGCCTTCGGTTGGGGCACTACCGGCCCATCGATGGTTGCCTCGACGGACAAGGCTCTTCGGCCCCAGCTCTTCCTTGATTCGCTTGTTAGTCGCGGTTACCTATTTCTGATCGCGGCGCCGGCGATGGCAGCCGTCATGATCATTTTGCAACCTGAGCATGTCCTTCTCGTTGTGCTGGCCTCGATCGCATATCTACTGCCGTTCTTGGGCGGAAACTGGTACTTCGTAGGTGAAGCCAAGCCCAAGAGGTTATTCTTTCTCGATGCACTCCCGCAGTTCAGTGGGACTTTGATCGGCCTGGCAGTCTTGTCGCTAACCCGCGATATCGTCTGGTTGGTAGCAGTGCAATTATTCTTTAATATTCTTGCGCTGGCCCTTACCTGTTTGGTCATAGTTCGACCGTCGAAGACAAAAATTGCTGCAAACTTCGGTGTACGGGAAGCATTTGGCCGGCTGACGCATCAGCGGCACGGGGTCGTGACAGCGGCAACCGGGAGCTTGTATGTGAATCTTCCACTGGTGGCGATCAATCTTTTCCTGCCCGCTCAGCTGGGAGTTTATCTCATGGCGGATAGGATCTTCCGCTACGGCGTGTTGGCGCTTTCTCCACTCCTTCAATTCATCCAGGGCTGGATTCCCGAAGGGGGCCGCGAAAACCTAAGGCACAGGCTCGTGCGGAGCGCCCAAGTTGCACCATTGTTTGGATTTCTTGGCGGGATGGGTATTTTTCTACTTGGACCGCTCGCCAGCGAGATACTGTCCAACGGTTTAGTTATCTTCCCGAGCCTACTGAGCGCTGCTGTGGGATTGATGTTCTTCTCCGTGGCGGTTTCCCAGATCCTTGGCTTGGCATGCCTCGTGTCCGTGGGACAAGGAAGAATCCTAGTTCAATCAACCGTTCTCGGTGCCGCCTGCGGCGCGCCTGCCATTACTTTTGCCGCGCTATTCACCGACGTTACAGGCGTGGCTTGGGCAGTTGCCATTTCCGAGATCCTCGTTGCCGCATACCAGGGCAAGGCGCTATGGCGCTATTTCGTCAAGAATTAGCTCGTGCCGTACCTTTCAAATTGGAGACATGGCGACAGCGACAATCGAAAAGGGAGCATTGAGACGGCGGCGGGGTTCGGCGGCGACTCTGATGAAGTGTTCTGGGCAGTGGACGCCCAGGTTCATTCCCTTTGGGAAGTACTGGCATTGCAGGCCGTGGGCGTTCTCGTTCGAGCCGCACGGCCCGGCATGTCCGAATCATCACGCATGTCCGGGAAGCGCTTAGTCCGGTAGTCCTTCCAGGCCGCGCGACGGGCGCCCAGTGCGCCCGAGGCAGCCCAAACGCCAGATCCACGTCCATATCCAGGTATCCCCACTGACACTGGGCCTGATAATAAGCGGTCTCGAGCACCACGCGTATTTCAGGTTGTCCCGGGAAATCAGCGCGTAGACGATTACTTCTTTCGCGGGGAATCCAGCGCTGCCATAAGGTGTTTGCGCACGAGCTCTATATGCCCACCCTTCTCACCAGTGGTTCCCTTTCAGTGGCAACGCCGACATTACCGGAGACGGAAGCGTCGGAAGTTGTCCGCCCTAAACACTTTCGGAAAGTGGCAGGACCGGACCCGCAGAATTCATCTGATCCTCAATACCATCCAGCCGCATTGCGAGTCGCTTGTGAAACACAATCTACCGATGACTATACTTGCTCAACGACACAAGTTGAGTTTATAGAGCTTTGCTTCCCCCTGCGCATCTTCCAGGGTGGCCATTCCGGCGGCTATCAGAGCGTCTAAACCTTTATAGCCGCTGTCCCTTCCATGAACTTCCCGATGTCCGAAGTCGAGGATATATCCAATTCTTAGGCTTTCAACTGTAGGGCATACAACCGGATCGTCCTTGGCAGGGGCAGGACCGTTGAGCAAAGGTGCTGTGCCCGGGGGAACAGCACTGAGGATATGCAGCTGGACGAGCTTCCTGTCAGCAAAAGCATATGCGAGGGAACTTCCATTCCAAGGATTACCTACCATGACGGCATCCGCGGGTACTTCGCTGGGTAACCGCTTGATGAGCATCATCTCGTCACTTGATATCAGAGGCGAATCCTCGGACAACCGGTAAGAGCCTGCCATTGATGTTTCGGCTCGGCTAACGTTGCCGCGTTGAGTGCCCACGATCAGGGCTAGGACCATTAACGTACCTGCCACGGAAATCGTCATCGCTGGCCACCGGGTTCCCCTCCATACGGACCACTCTGCACGTTGCAGAAATCGCTTATGTCCGACAGCACCAGCTGCAGTCATTATCATGGAAAGCTGATTCCATAAGCCAACCGCGCCCCTGCAGGCCAGCGGGATGATCAGCGCAGGCAGAAGCGCGGCCAATCGTGGCGGGTCGTTGTACCAAATTCCGGTCACAAAAAGCCGGAAATCGTCGGCGGGGAAAGAACTGACCACGATGAAGAGAAACCCTGCGATCGCATACGTTCCCAGCAGCCAAAGTTGCTGGCCAGAACGGATAGTGAAATAGATGCCAAGGAGCGTCAGCAGCATAACGCCCCATGCGACCGGACGTCCGATCGCTGAGACGGAAATCACCTCGCCGATAGCCTGACCCGTCGACTCTACTGGCGGCCAAAAGGCGGTCTCCGCCGGTGGGCGTACCACGTCCCATAAGACTTTGATCAATGCGATGGCGGCGACTAAAGCAATGGAGGACAGCGTCGGAACTACGATGCGTGCCCTGCCCTTCCCATGTTTAAGGGCACCGGTTAAAAGGCGGGCATAGACGTAAAGGGCTGGCGGCAACATCAGTGCCAGCCAGGCCATGCCGGCGCTGGGGTGGGCCAGCGCCATTCCGGGAAGCACGGCAAGCAGCAGAAGAAGGCTCAAGAGCCTGGACCGGTTCGACACTGCCGACAGGCCTAAGACTTCTAGTCCCAGGGCAAACACCAGGGGTAAGAGAGCGAGCGCAAGGAAGTTTGGGTAGAGGACGCCGAAGTCCAACAGGGACATGGGAAAGGCGCCGAAGGCTGCGGACAGGGTGCCTGCTGCGAAACTCACGGCAGGACGGCGTCCCCAAACAGTTTGCGATAGATAAATGCACCCGATAGGCCACACGAGGGCGGCCACCAGAATATTAAGGACATTTACCGAAGAGGTTAGCTCCCCTCCTCCCGTCATGACGACCAAGGACACCAGGTCGTGCCAGGCAGCAGGATAGGAACTGCCACCCGTCATTTCACTCAGAGTGAGGGACGAACCGGAACCGGTATCAAGAATGTATCTTATGGCATTCAGATGGAAGACATTATCGAACGTCTGAGAGAACGCGTCGGGGGAACCGATGGCGTTCAGCAGCCGGCGACCTATCAAGACGGCCGCGACGGCAATTGCCGCTAGAGAAGCCGGTATCCAGAAACGCGGCTTGTCGTCCAATGTGACCTCAGCCGCGCCGGCCCTCTTCTTGACCAACACCGAAAAGGCGAAAGCTATCGCGGACACCCCGAGGGCTACCCCAAGCACAGGCAGCAGCGACCAAGTGACTCCAACGAATGGGGCCGCGATTGCGGCGATAGCGATTATGGAGATACTTACCGCAGGAGCCACTGCTACTGCCCGGGCTGCGTCCAACCGCGCGGCCATGCCAACGGCGAGGCCGGGGATGATCAGCAGGGCCACCGCGAGGACAAACAGCGGTGTTGCTTCAAACCAAGACAAAAGTCCTCCATACGGCTACTTGCAGCGCGGGTATCTTGTCCATGCCGCGACTGTCTGGTGGAAAACGTCATGGACGGCCCAGGCAGGGACGCCGCGACAAAAGGTTGCTTAGCGTCAACTACGCAGCAGGCCGACAGCCTCGTGAATAGGGCCGTCGTAAATCAGTTCTCCATGCTTGAGGAGAACGCCCCTCTTGCAGATACGGGAAACGAGATCCAGATCGTGGCTCACTACAACCAGTGTCTTACCGTCCCGCGCCAGCTCCTGGATTTTGTCAATGCATTTTCGCTGAAAAGGCTCATCCCCCACGGCAAGGATCTCATCGATAAGGAACACTTCCGGGTCTGTATGCACAGCAACCGAGAAGGCGAGCCGCAGGTACATGCCGGACGAGTAAAACTTGACCTCTGTATCAATGAATTGACCGATCTCAGAGAATTCGACGATATCGTCGAACCGGTCCTTGATCTGTTGCTCGGTCATTCCCAGAATCGCCCCGTTAAGGAACACGTTGTCCCGTCCGGACAGGTCTGGATGAAAACCAGCACCCACCTCGATGAGGCCGGCTACCCGGCCGCGTGTCTTTACCGTTCCCGAATCGGGCAACATCACACCGGAGATATGCTTCAACAGAGTCGACTTACCGGACCCGTTGAGTCCCAGGAGCGCTACGGTTTCACCGGCCTCGACCTCAACAGAAACATTCTTCAAAGCGTGGAACTTCTCGGAGAGGTCGCCTTTGCGCCCCTTGGCAAGCCAGACGACGGCCTCCTTGAGGGACCGGGTATGGCGCAGCACAAACTGTTTGCTGATGCCGGAAACTTCTATCGCCGTTGCCACCAGTTACAACTCCTGTGCGAAACGGCCCTCAAGGCGCCGAAACGTGTATTGACCCAAAATAATGATGAATACGGCGACGCCGAGCCCCACGGGTAGCCAAAGGTTGAAGAGATTGGGTGGCATAGCTACAGACCCATCTGTGGTGGGGAACCAAAACGCATAGTGGAACAGTTCCACCCCGATGGTGATTGGGTTCGCCTGATAGACGGCGAATGCTGCGGCGCCCAACTTTTGCTCGACCATGGACCAGGCGTACATGACGGGAGAAGCCCACGTCGCCACCATCAACAGCATGTCCACCAAGTTCTCGGAATCACGGAAATAGACGTTTGCGGCACCAAACATCAGGCCCAACCCTGTGGCGAGAAGGCCCACGATGATAAACCCAGCGACTGCAGCCAGCAATTGAACCAGGTTCGGATGCCATCCGGCGAAAATACACCCAATGACCAAAACCACAAGCTGCGGGAAGAAGTGGACTGCGGAGACCCATACGGAGGCTACTGGAAATAGCTCACGGGGAAGGTAAATTTTCTTGATCAAGTTCCCATTCATCACGATGGACCTTGCCGCGTTGCCCAATGCTTCAGAAAAGAAATTGATCAGCACGATGCCCGAAAACAGGTATACGGCGTAATTCGCTAAGCCGTCCGGATTCCGGGCGCTCCGCTCCAACCCAAGGAAAATACCCAAGGCTACGTAGAAGACGATGAATTGCACACCTGGTTTTACGTAGGACCATAGGAGACCCAGCACCGAACCCCGGTACCGCACTTTGAGTTCTTTTCGGACCAGCAACTTGAGCAGGAAGCTTGAATGCTTGATGTCCCGCAGTCCACCACCCAAACCAGGCGTGGTCAGCTCACCCAGTGACATTACGCTCACTTGATCTCGTTCTGCGTGTGCTGCTCGAACGTCTTCCTCCACGACTCAATCGACGTTAGATCGTTCATCGTCGCCTTGTATTTCTTGCTGAGCGCCGGCCATTCCTTCAGCAGCGCAGAATGCAAGCGGGCACTTTCAGCCAACATCTTCCTCAACTGCTTTGGGTCACGCCGATACCAGGAAGCACCTGTTCCTTCAGCATTGGAAACAACGGCGCTGTCATACTGCGCCATGCGCCACCAGCGGTTGTCCTGGTGGGCCACTGTCGTCTGCGGCCGCTCTGCGCTGGTCCCTTTAACCGGCTTGAGCAACTGCCGGACGACCGTCTTGGCAGCCCACGGCAACAGCGTGATTCGCGAGGGCTGGGATGGCCCGTGGCCCCGGCGCGGTGGCTTGTCCATCTTCGGAGCAGGAAAGTCCTCAGGATCAGGCCGGAACACAGCATCAGAGTGCGCGGACATCATCTCGCGGATCTGCGGCAGCTTGGTAGACAACAGGTCAGGCAGGGCTTCCGGCCCCTTCAGGACGTCTTCCAAAGCCCATTGCCTGCCCTGAGCAGTCGCATACTGCATGGAGACCATGTGCTTGACGTCACCGTACTGTGAAGCTCTGACAACGTCCCCGCCGAACTCATAGGGGCTGTGCAGCAACGCCGTCACAACCCGGTTCCGGGAGTGGAAGTACGCCTGCCATCCGACCAGGTCATCCTTATCGATCCAGGAAACGTGCCATACGGCAGACCCGGGCAGGGAAACCGTAGGGTAGCCATGCGCCTTGGCCCGCAGGCCGTATTCGGCGTCGTCCCACTTAATGAACAGGGGAAGCGACAGCCCGATGTCGCGGATTACCTTGCTCGGAATCAGGCACATCCACCAGCCGTTGTAGTCGACGTCGCAACGCCGGTGCAGCCAAGACGTCTGCCGGAGGTTGGACGACAGGAAATCGTGCCCCAGTATCATATCCTCGCTGGGGAGCGCCGGCTGGAAACGATAGGGGTTAACCACTTCCCCAAAGGTGTGTAAAACAGTCCGGTTGTACAAATCGAACATGTGCCCGCCAACGAGGGTGGGGGTCTTGCACCGGTCGGCAAAAGTGAGTAGCCGGATAATGCTTTCCGGTTCCACCACGATGTCGTCGTCCATGAGCAGAACATAATCGCTGCCGTTCTCAACAGCTTCAAACATGCCGCGTGCGAATCCGCCGGAACCACCAAGGTTGGATTGGTTGATGATGCGGAGTTTGCCGTTCAATGACTCCTTTACCTCATCAAAACCAGCAGCATCCGAGAGTTTCTGCGTGCCCTGGTCAACGATGAGGATCTCCTGCACATGGGCCAGTGCCTCGGCGCTGTCCGCCAGCAGTCGGAGGTTATTAAGGCAAAAGTCCGTCTTGTTGAGGGTGGTGATCTGGAGGGTCACCGATCCGGTACTGGTCTCGACAGCAGGGCCCTGCCACTCGGCGTCCAGCATGATCAGCGGCTCCGTTCCGGCCAGCAGGTCAAACCAGTACCACCCACCGTCACCAAAGGGGGCCAGGGTCAGTTCAAACAGGCTTTCCGAGATACCCTCGACGCGGCGGGTGTCGACCCTCTGCAGCGACCCGCGGGCGTTCGATTTGTAAACGATCACGGAGCCGGTGCCCTGTGTCCTTACCTGCAGCCGGACCTTGTCAACTTTTGTCCACCGGCGCCAGTAGCTGGCCGGAAACGCATTGAAGTAGGTCCCAAAGGACACTCGTTCGCCCGACCGCACGGATGTGGAACGGCGGGAGAGGAAGTCTTCAACGTGCGCTTCTTTTGTCGGACCGCTGATGGTCCGAGGTTTGGCAGTCTTACCGTCCGCGTCCCCAATTGTGGGGAGTTGAATGCCCGTGGCTGTGCCCATGTCCATGTACAGGGGCGCCGTGTCCATCTGGCTGATGCTGGGCAAAATGACACGTTGAAGCGTTTGCCACCCCTCTTGGCTTTCGCTCACTTCAGGCTTCAATGTGCTCTGTGCCTTGCTGTCGGCGGGGGCGCTCATGCGTCGACTCCCCCGCTCTCGAGCTTCACGCCGCTCTCGAAGTGCGGCCAGATCTTGTTGTCGAACATGCTAAGCGCGGCTCCAATCGCCATGTGCATGTCCAGGTATTTGTAGGTGCCCAGCCGGCCGCCGAACAGGACGTCCTTCTCAGCTGCAGCGAGGTCGCGGTACTTGAGCAGGCGCTCCCTGTCAGCAGAGGTGTTCACCGGGTAGTAAGGCTCATCGCCCTTTTCGGCAAAACGCGAGAATTCCCGCATAATGACCGTCTTTTCCGTCTGGTAGTTGCGCTCCGGGTGGAAGTGGCGGGGTTCGATAACGCGGGTGTAGGGAACATCGTCGTCGTTGTAATTGACCACTGAAGTGCCCTGGAAGTCCTCCATGTCCAGAACTTCTTCCTCGAAGTCGATGGTGCGCCAGGAGAGGTCGCCCTCCGTGTAATCGAAGTAGCGGTCCACAGGCCCGGTGTAGACAACGGGAATGTTGCCCACAACCTTGTTCTTGCTGTACTCCTGTGACTCGTCAAAGAAGTCCGTGTTCAGGCGCACCTCGATATTCGGGTGCTCCGCCATCTTTTCGATCCACGCGGTGTAACCGTTCGTGGGCAGGCCCTCGTACTTGTCGTTGAAGTACCGGTTGTCATAGTTATAGCGCACCGGCAGCCGGGAAATGATGCCTGCCGGCAGGTCCTTGGGATCCGTCTGCCACTGCTTGCCGGTGTAGTGCTTGATGAACGCTTCGTACAAGGGGCGGCCAATCAACTGGATGCCCTTGTCGTTCAGGTTTTGCGGGTCGGTTCCCGCCAGTTCCCCGGCCTGCTCCTGGATAAGTTCCCTTGCCTGGCCGGGGGTGAGGTTTGCCCGGAAGAACTGGTTAATTGTCGCCAGGTTGATAGGCAGCGAATAGACCTCGCCCTTGTGAACGCCGTAGACCTTGTGCACATAGTTCGTGAAAGTAGTAAACCTGTTAACGTACTCCCACACCCTCTCGTTCGAGGTATGGAAAAGGTGGGCGCCATACCGGTGAATCTCGATCCCGGTCTGCTCTTCCTTTTCGCTGTACGCGTTTCCGCCGATGTGGTGGCGACGGTCGATGACGACGACCTTCAAGCCGAGCTCAGTGGCGGCCTGTTCTGCAATTGTCAGGCCAAAAAAGCCGGACCCTACGATGACGAGGTCAGCGGTCACAAAATCTCCTGGTTCGAAAGCGGGCAGCGCAATGGTGCGCATTGTCTGCTGCTCTAGCCTACCCGAGTGACTACAGCGACCGTCGAATCCGCATCCCCGCTGTGACCCGGCACACGGGTTGGTGTGGAGCGGGCTGAGGATCCATGCTTTCCCGCCAGCCGTTATCCACATAGGTGCCCAGGCGTGTGTGCTGCGCTGCCTGCTGTGGCTAGCGTCTGGATACATGCACGAAGGATCAACAACCCATGACGCTTAACTGCACACTGGTTGGCGGCCCGGGATCAGCACGTCCCCAGCCACCCGTGGAACTGTCCATAGATGCTCCCGCCGGCACGGCAGGCCAGGTCCTCCATCAGCAGTTGGTCCACAAGTTCGGTACAGGCGCCGTCACTGTGGACGGGAAGGATCTGTGCTCCCTGGTCCTCGGCGTGCCGCCGCTCGTTGAGGCGGCGGTCCTTGTCGACGGCGGCCCCGCCCCTTCGGCTCGGCGGCCCCGGCGCCAGCCAATTGCTGATGCCGCCCCTCCCCTGGTCCTCGCCGTCGACAGCGGAGCAGCAGCTGGAACTGTCGTGCCGTTACGGCGCGGCAGCTACACCATCGGCCGAAGCGGCACACGAATTGTCATCCCTGACCCGGAGCTGTCCCGCGAACACGCACGTCTTGTGGTCACTGACACGAAAATTATGTTGTTTGACCTGGACAGTGCCAACGGCACGTACGTTGACGGTGAAAGAGTGCGGAGCGCCGTTGTCTCAACGGACTCAACCATTATGTGCGGGCAGTCGAACTTGTTGCTGGTATTTGCAGATGTGCCGGGGAAGATCCTGGCGGATGCCGGAATGTCGGTGGCTGAACCGATTGTGGTGCCCGGGCGCGTTGATACAGGAAACCGCGCTCTGATCGTTCTGACCGCGGTTCTCCCACTGTCGTTGGGGGTACTGCTGGCCGTTCTCACAGGAATGTGGATGTTCCTTGCATTTTCCGCCGCTTCCGTGTTTTCGGCCCTGGTGCCCGCTGCCAGCGGACGGCGGCAGAGACGGGCCCTGTCCGCCGCTCTGAAGTTGGCTGTTGAGGAAGACAGGGAACGCCGACGGCGGTGCGCCCCTCCGCTGTCCATCGTCGCCTTGGCAGCCCAGAAAGCTGAAGGGACGACCAGTGCGAGCTCCTCTGGCGACGGGGTGTGGTTGCGGCTGGGCCAAGGAGAGCGGCCGGCCAATATCAGGATTGAACCGGGCGGTGCTGCTGGGAGGATCCCATCGGCAGGAACCGTCCCCATCGTGCTCGATCCGGGCCGCCCGCTCACCACCCTGGGCGGCACCCGGTTTGCCGTCGATGGCGCCATCCGATCCGTTCTCATGCAACTGGCGGGATATCCGCGCGCGGGCGCGGTTCGAGTCGTCGTTCATGGGCGGCCAGGAGCCCTCCCCCTTGCCGCCCGCTTTCTGCACAGAGTGACGCTCACTGCAACGCTGGATGCCGCCCTCAATCTCGTGGCCGGCACGAATCAACTGGGCTGCGAGCGCGCAGTCCTGTTGATTCATGGCGACAACTCCACAGCCGCGGCCGAACACTCGGTGCGTGAAGCAGCACTCCAGCAGGGGTGGCAGGTTCTTCACTTCCTCCCTCAAGACGGGGAATGGCCTGCTCCTGACATCTTTCTTTCCGAGCGCAGATCAACTCTGGTGCAGGACCACCGCGAGACTGTGTTTGTCCCGGATCTGGTGCCGAACGAAGTATTCGGCAGGTTCTGCCGGCATCACGCAGGCGCCAGGCGCCGGGACATGGAACAGGTACGGACCGTTCCCGCTTCGTGCAGCCTTGACCAAGTCCTGCCCCTGACGCTCACCGCTACCGCTGACCGCTGGCTCTCCAGCACGCGGAACGAGGGGCTGCCCGTACCCGTGGGCCTCAGCACGTCAGGAACGAAGACTTTGGACCTCCTCGCCGACGGCCCCCACCTCCTGGTGGCGGGCACGACAGGCTCAGGGAAGTCGGAACTGCTCCGGAGCTTGACCCTGGCGCTCGCCCTGACTTACCCGCCGGACCGCGTCAACTTCTTCTTCATCGATTTCAAGGGCGGCTCAGGTCTTGGTCCTCTCAGCGACCTTGTTCATTGCGTGGGAGTGCAGACGGATCTTTCCCCCGCTGAAATGGAGCGTACGCTGACGTCGCTTCGGGCCGAAGTGCAGCTCCGGGAGCGTTGCCTCGCCGCGGCCCACGTCCCTGACCTCTCGACTTACCGCTCCACCACGGCAGCCGAGGATTTTGTCCTCCCACATCTGGTCATTGTGATCGATGAGTTCAGGATGCTGGTTGACGATGCGCCGGAGGTGCTCCGTGAGCTGCTGCGGATAGCATCGATCGGCCGGTCGCTGGGCATTCACCTGATCATGGCGACTCAGAGGCCGCAGGGAGCACTGACGGCTGACATCCGCGCCAACGTGACCACGAGCATCGCCCTTCGCGTGCAATCCGACATGGAATCCGTGGATATCGTCAATTCCAAGGACGCCGCGGCCATCAGTGTTGACACTCCCGGCCGCGCCTTCCTGGCGCGCGGGACGGAGGCGGCCGAGGAGTTCCAGGCGGCGTCCCTGTCGTCCGTTTCCGAAGGCAAAGGACCAAGCGCCCTCACTGTCCACCGGACAAAGGAATATCTTGTCCGCCAGGCAGCCGAGCCAGGGGTGGGTCGAGCCTCACCACTCACCCCCGCGCAGGCAGTGGAACCGCTGGCAGCCCTGGTGAGGAGACTGTGCACAGCGCAGCAGAAGCCGGTCCCGAGAAGGCCTGTCGCTCCTCCCCTGCCGGACCAGCTTGAAGAACCGGCTGCCGGCCCTGCAACCCGGGAGTCAGGAAGCCCTGGACCCCCGCCCCTGGAACCAGGGACGTTGGCGGGCCAGGTGCGCCTAGGCCTGATGGACGTGCCCGAGAAGCAAAAGCTGGAGCCCCTTGTATGGAGCCCTGCCAGCCACGGCCACGCAGCCTTCATTGGCAGTCCTGCATCCGGGGCCGGATCGGCCTTGGAATTGGCCGTCCATAAGCTTATGGCCGGTGCTGACGAGGCCCATCTCTATATCCTCGACGCACCGGGGAGTCTCTGGCCGTTGGCAGGTGAAGGCCGGGTGGGCGCACACGCCGCCCTGCACGACCTGCGGCGTGGCGTGCGCATCCTTGAGCGGCTTGTCCGTGAGCTGGGGCAGCGGCTGAGCCAACCAGCCTCCAAGCAGGTACCGCTCGTCCTCGTGCTCGTCGGCTGGGGATCCTGGGTTTCTGCATTCCGGTCCGGACCCTTGGCCTGGGCTGAGGATCTGGTTCAGGACCTCGTCCGCGATGGCGCCAGGGCAGGCATTACGCTCCTGGTCCATGGGGAGCGTGAGCTTGTCACCGCCAGGTTCTTTGGCGCGCTTCCCAACCGTTTCTTCTTTCCAGCCGGTTCCAGCGAGGAGAGCCGGGCAATGTGGCCGCGGATGCCTGCCATCCCCGCCGTCAGGGGCAGGGCGGCAGCCTTCGGCCCTGTCTCCGGAGGCGGCCCCGTTGCCTGCCAGTTCTACCGCAACCCCGCCACGGAAACGGGAGAAGGGGGAAGCAGCGCCGGATATCCGCCACCTGTATCACCTCCATTCCGGGTTGAACCTCTACCCCTGAAAATAGCTGTAGGGCAGGTCGCAGCGTTCCTGGCGTCGGCCGGAATACACCAGTCAGCGGGCCGGGCGCATCCAGGTCAGGAGGCATTGGGCGGGACACGCCGTTTCGAACCTTCGGAACCCCGCCGCCGGCGCGACGTCTTCCTGGGCGTCACCGGCGACGAGCCCGCTCCAGTGTCCCTGCGGATCCCCGGCAGTGGTGTTACGGCTATTCTCGGCAACCCGGGAAGCGGCAAAAGCAATACCCTGCTCGCGCTGGCGGCCCTCAATCCGGCACAGCAGTGGTGCACATCACCGGTGCCGCCAGACGACGCGGGAGATTTCTGGAAGGACGTGCTGGGACAGGCGGAGGGCGGTGGCCTGCCACGGGAGACCGTGCTGCTGGTTGACGACGTCGATTTGCTTGCCCCGCCGGCAGTAAGGGCCCTGGAGCAGTTGAATGCTTTGGGCTACTCCCTGGTGGTCACTTCTGCTTACAGCCCGATGCTTTTCCAACGCGTTCCGCTGGTCATGAACGCACGGGCGGCCGGCGTCGGACTTCTGCTGGGCCCACGGTCGATGGCTGACGGTGATCTGTTTGGGGTCAGGTTTGAAGTTGAGGCCAATGCCCCGCCGGGACGTGGTGTCCTCATTTCAGGCGGCCGGTCCTCTCCGCTTCAGGTGGCCTGGGCAGGGGCATCAGGATAAGCATTCCGGTCCGCGTCCAACCCATGCCAGGGCTCGGCAAAGCATCGGCAGCAGGTCAAAGTGCGGGGGGTGCGCTTCCCGTCCGGGCGGCATGGTTGATGACCTTGTTGGAGAATAGGAGAACGATGGCGATGACAGCGGGGATCACCATGGCCAGCCCGGCAAGAACCAACCCGCTGGTTATGGCAGGTACGCCTATGGTCAGGACGAACAATTGTGCCACCAGGGCTGCCGCCCGGGTCCACCGGTAACCCCGATAAAGAAAGACGGACACAGCAAACAACCAGGCGGAAAAGGCCAGCAGGAGCCCCAAGGTGAAGACGGCACCCCAGAACGACAGCGCAGGGCTCCCACTGAGCAACTCACAGGCGTACCACGCGGCCGCTACCAGGAGGGCGGTCGCCTCTGCAGCAGCTACAAAGGCCACCACCCTGGCCGCGGCCGGGACGGTTGCCGGACGACCATCAGTGGAGTGGTCAGCGCTGTTGCGCGGCTCATCAGGAGAAGAGGGGGCACCTGCTGGGTTTACCGGGGGTCTTGACACACTGGCACCCTACCGGACATAGTCGAACACTGGTGAGGGCGGGAGCCGCCACTGTGACGCATCGCTCAGCTTTCGACGGATATCAAGCGTTATTACCTCTTGTTTACACCGCGTTAACATGACAGGCTTGATGCAGATGACCAAGGGGGCCCCAGAGGGCCCCTTTCCTTTGTAGCCACTAGTGAATAATTTCACAAAGGCTTTTCCCAGAAATGGAGCAACTGATCAGCATGGATTGGCGTAACCGCGCAGCGTGCCTCGACAAGGACCCGGAACTGTTCTTCCCTGTCGGGAATACAGGACCGGCCCTCCTGCAGATTGAGGAAGCCAAGAGCGTCTGCCGCCGCTGCCCCGTCGTGGACACCTGCCTCCAGTGGGCCCTCGAGTCCGGCCAGGACGCCGGCGTCTGGGGTGGCATGAGCGAAGACGAGCGCCGTGCACTGAAACGTCGCGCCGCCCGCGCACGCCGCGCCTCCTAGGAGCACCTGGCACCGCCCGGCCGCAAGCACAGGTCGAAGCAAGCACAAGACAGAGGCCCCTGGACAATCCACGTTGGATCGTCCAGGGGCCTTTGTCTGTTTTACTCTGTGGTCCGGCGGGGCGGGTCCGCGGCCCGCCGGGTGCCTCCTACTTACCGGCCAGGCTGAGCCGGATTTTAACCTCGGTCCCACCGCCATCGCGGCGCTCCCAAGTGATGGTCCCGCCCAGCTCGCTGGTGACAAGCGTCCGCACGATCTGAAGTCCGAGCCCCTCAACGTGCGGAGTCTGTGGAAGCCCCACGCCGTCGTCGGCAATGGTCACGGTCAGCTCTTCGCCGTCGTCCCCTTCGGACCGGTCGGCAACGAGCCATACTGTTCCCGCCCTTCCCTCAAGGCCATGTTCCACGGCGTTGGTGACCAACTCGTTGATGACGAGGGCCAGCGGGGTGGCGAGGTCACTGGGGAGCTCGCCGAATGTACCTGAGCGTTCCGTCCTGACCTGCTGGGAGGGGGAAGCCACTTCAGCGGACAGCCGGAACTGGCGCCCGATCAGTTCGTCGAAATCAACGCTCTGCGTCAGGCCCTGCGACAAGGTTTCGTGAACCAGTGCGATCGTGGCCACGCGCCGCATCGCCTGCTCCAGGCCCTGCTTTGCCTCGTCGCTGACCATGCGCCTGGACTGCATCCGCAGGAGCGCGGCCACAGTCTGGAGATTGTTCTTGACCCGGTGGTGGATCTCCCGGATGGTGGCGTCCTTTGTCACCAGTTCCATCTCGCGCCGGCGCAGCTCGGAGACGTCACGGCAGAGGACCAGGGCACCGAACCGCTGCTGTTCGTCCCGCAGCGGGATGGCCCGCAGCGACAGGCTGACCCCACGGGACTCGATCTCACTGCGCCACGGCATGCGTCCGGTAACTACCAGCGGAAGGGTCTCGTCGACCATCCGCCGGTCCTTGAGCAGGCCGGCGGTGACTTCGGCGAGCGAGCGGCCTTCCAGTGATTCGCCGTCACCCAGGCGCCGGAAAGCCGAAACGCCGTTGGGACTGGCATACTGCACGATGCCATCAGCATCCAGCCGGATGAGGCCGTCCCCCACGCGGGGGGCGCCCCGGCGGGATCCGGTAGGCGAAGCAAAGTCCGGCCACAACCCCAGCGTGCCCATCCTCAGGAGGTCATAGGCGCACTGGCGGTAGGTCAACTCCAGCCGCGACGGCATCCGGGAGCTGGAGAGGTCCATGTGGGTAGTAACCACGGCAAGGGTCCGGCCGTTGCGCACCATGGGGACGGCTTCCACCCGCAGCGCCATCTCGCTGTTCCAGTTCGTCTCGCTGGACCGCTCAATGGACCGGGAGTTCCACGCCTTGTCCACGAGCGGCTGCAGGTCGGACCGGATCCCCTCACCCACAAAGTCGCTGTGGAACGCCGTGTGCGTGGTGGAAGGCCGCACGTGCGCCAGGGCGATATAGCCAAGCTCCGGGTGGGGGAACCAGAGAGCCAGGTCCGCGAACGCCAGGTCCGCGACCATCTGCCAGTCCCCCACCAGGAGGTGCAGCCATTCGGCATCGCCCGGCCCAAAATCAGCATGCTCCCTGATGGGGTCCGTAAAGATTGCCACTGCACCTCCATTTGCGACGCCGGATTGCTAGCGTCGGACGATTGACCTCAAGAGCCTCAATGCTACCGACAGTGAAGCCATGTCGTCGGCTTCCAGCGCGTTCACCTCGTCGAACATGCTCTTTGCCCTGCCCAACTGTTCGGCATTTTGTGCTTCCCAGCCCTTGAGCCGCGCATCGGGTGAGTCGGTGCCAGGCGTGGCGTCCAGCACCGCCGTCGTCATGTCCGACACCGTTGAGTACAGGTCGTCGCGCAGGGCCGCCCGGGCAAGTGCCTGCCACCGGTCCTGCCGCGGCAGGCTGCTGATCCGCTCCAGCAGCGAGTCGGCATGGAAGCGGTTAAACACCGTGTAGTAGACGGCTGCGATCTGCTCCACCGGGTCTTTCCGGGTCCGGGCGATCTTCGCGATGTCCAAAAGCACGAAACTCTCGAACAGTTCGGCCCAGCGCAGGGCAAGGCCTTCGGGCAGTTGCCATTCGCGGCCCCTCGCCAGCCACTCCGCCACCCGCTCGCGGTCGTCGCCGCGCAGGTAGTCCAGCAGCCGGGCCCGCATCGGGTCCATGAGCGGCTTGAACTCGGCCACCACGTCGGCGATGGGACGTGAAACGCTCTCCTGGCTCAGCAGCCACCGAACCGCCCGGTCCAAAAGCCGGCGGATGTCCAGGTGGACGGTGCTCCAGTGCTCCGTGGGGAACGAGGCAGGCAGGCTGTTCAGCTCGGCCACCATCGCATCCAGTTCGTACACCTCGCGCAGCGCAACGAAAGCCTTGGCGACAGCCACTTCGCTGGCGGACGTTTCCTCCATGACGCGGAAGGCGAACGTGATCCCGCCGAGGTTGATCATGTCGTTGGCCACTACCGTGGCGATGATTTCGCGGCGCAGGGGGTGTGTGTCCAGCTCGGCGTCAAAGCGTTCACGCAGCTGATGCGGGAAGTAGGAACGCAGCGTCTGCCGGAACCATGGGTCATCGGCAAGGTCGCTATCGCGCAGCGCCGATGCCAGCTCGATCTTGGCGTAGGCGGCCAGCACCGAGAGCTCAGGAGATGTCAGGCCCTGCCCCTGCTGCAGCCGCTCCCGCAGTGTTGCCGTGGTGGGCAACGCCTCCAGCTCCCGGTTCAGGTCGGCGCTCTTCTCCAGCCAGTCCATGAGCCGCTCATAGCTCGGGCTCCACTCCGCCACCCTGGTCCGGTCGTTGAGCAGCAGGATGTTCTGGTCGATATTGTCTTCCAGGACCAGTCGGCCCACCTCATCGGTCATGGAGGCGAGGAAGTCGGCCCGTTCCCCGGCCTGCAGCTTGCCCGCGGCCACCATCCGGTCAACGAAGATTTTAATGTTCACTTCGTGGTCCGAGCAGTCCACACCGGCGGAGTTGTCGATGGCGTCCGTGTTGAGAATGACGCCCTGCAAGGCTGCCTCGATACGTCCGCGCTGGGTCATGCCCAGGTTTCCGCCTTCGCCCACCACCTTGACGCGCAGGTCCCGGCCGTCGACGCGGATCGCATCATTGGCCTTGTCGCCCACGGATGCATTGGACTCTGAGCTGGCCTTGACGTAGGTCCCGATCCCGCCGTTGTAGAGAAGGTCTGCAGGTGCCAGCAGGATGGCACGCAGCAGCTCCGGAGGACTGAGTTCGGTGGTGTCCGCCGGAAGCCCCAGCGCGGCCTGCACCTGAGGGGACACCGGGATGGATTTGGCCTGCCGGGCGAAGACCCCGCCGCCTTCGCTGATCAGGGACTTGTTGTAGTCGTCCCACGAGGACCGGGGCAGCTCAAACAGCCTCTGCCGCTCTGCAAACGAGGATTCCTCGTCGGGGTTGGGGTCCAGGAAGATGTGCCGGTGGTCGAATGCGGCGAGCAGTCGGATGTGCCCGGACAGAAGCATCCCGTTGCCGAACACGTCGCCGGACATGTCGCCCACACCCACCACTGTGAACGGCTCAGTCTGGGTATCCAGGTCCAGCTCGCTGAAGTGCCGCTTGACCGATTCCCAGGCGCCCCGCGCCGTGATGCCCATGGCCTTGTGGTCGTAACCCACGGAGCCGCCGGAAGCGAACGCGTCGCCCAGCCAGAAGCCGTACTCCGCGGAGAGGCTGTTGGCAATGTCGGAAAAAGTAGCCGTTCCCTTGTCCGCCGCGACCACAAGGTAGGAGTCGTCGTCGTCGTGCCTGACAACGTTCGACGGCGGCACGAGCCGCTCGCGGCCGCCTTCAGTAAGGAGGTTGTCAGTAAGATCCAGCAGTCCACGGATGAACGTCTTGTAGCTTTCGACGCCTTCTGCCATCCAGGCGGCGCGGTCCGTGGAGGGATCGGGAAGCTTCTTGGCGAAGAAGCCGCCCTTCGCTCCGGTCGGTACGATGACGGCGTTCTTCACCGTTTGCGCCTTCACCAGGCCCAGGACCTCTGTCCGGAAATCCTCACGCCGGTCAGACCAGCGCAGCCCGCCACGGGCCACCTTGCCGAACCGAAGATGCACACCCTCAACCCGTGGGGAGTAGACCCAGATTTCGAACATGGGCCGCGGAAACGGCAGGCCCTCGATGTGTGCAGGATTCAGCTTGAAGCTCAGGTGCTGCTTGTCCTGGTAGAAGTTGGTGCGAAGGGTGGCCTCTATGAGGTTGACGAAAGTGCGCAGCACGCGGTCGGCGTCAAGCGTTGCAACCTTCTCGATGGACGCTGCCAGATCTTCGCGCACGGACGTCTGTGCCTCGGACCGGTCTTCATCGCTCATGCCCGGATCAAAGCGGGCGGCAAAGAGTGCTGTGAGGCCCCTCGTCACGTCCGGGTTTGCAAGGAGCGTGTCGGCCATGAAGCCGAAGGAGCTGCTGTTGCCCATCTGCCGCATGTAGCGGGCATAGGCCCGCAGCACCGTGATCTGCCGCCAGTGCAGGCCCTCCCTCAGCACCAGCCGGTCAAAACTGTCCGATTCGGCAGCGCCGGTGACGGCCGCGCCGAAGGATTCGGCAAGGAGCTCTCCGGTGGACACGGGGTCCACGCCGGCCGGGTACTTCAACCCCAGGTCGTAAAGGAAGAAGTCACGGTGGTCTGCTGTTTCGATTTCGAAGGGGCGTTCATCCAGGACCTCGAGTCCGAGGTTGTGGAAGTACGGCAGGATCTGGCTCAGGCTCTTGGGCTCCAGCATGTAGAGCTTGACCCTGGCATCCTCCTCCAGGGTGGCGCCGGCGCCTTCTGGAAGGTACACGTGCACGCCGGGACGGTCCTGCCGCTCACCGGTCCTGCGCTCGGCGGCGGCCCCGTACTTCTCGAAACGCGCAATGTCCTCAAGCGCGTCCTCCACTTCGTAGTCCACGCGGTAGCCGGCAGGGAACGCTTCGGCCCAGATCGCGGCCAGTTCTTTGGCTTCGGCTGGGTCCCGCCCCTCGCGCAGGACTTCCGCGATGCCTTCACTCCATGACCGTGCGGCCCGGACCAGCCGCTTCTCCAGCTCCTCGCTGTTGACGTGGCTGACGTCAGCGTCCTTGGGCAGCCGGATGCGGAAGAACAGCCGCGCAAGGGCCGACTCGGTCATCCGGGCTTCGTAGTCGATCGAGACGGCCTGGAACGTTTCGCGCAGCTCCTGTTCGATCCGGAGCCTGACGTTGGTGGTGTAGCGGTCGCGGGGCAGGTAGACGACGGCGGACATGAACCGGCCGTAGATGTCCGGCCTCAGGAACAGGCGGGTGCGCCGCCGCTCCTGCAGCTTCTGGATTCCCAGCGCAGTGGCGGCGAGATCGGGAATTTCGATCTGGAAGAGTTCGTCGCGAGGGTAGGTTTCCAGGATTCCCAGGAGGTCCTTGCCCGAGTGCGAGTCCGGCGGGAAGCCCGCGCTCTGCAGCACGGCGTCCACCTTCTCCCGGACGATGGGGATGTCCCGGACGGAGCCTGCGTAGGCGCTGGTCGCGAAGAGTCCAATGAAGCGGCGCTCGCCGTTGACATTGCCGGCTGCGTCGAAGCTCTTGATGCCGATGTAATCGAGGTAGGCCGAGCGGTGGACCGTGGAGCGTGAGTTGGCCTTGGTGATAACGAGCGCACGCTTTTCCCGCGCCTTCTTACGCCCGGTATCGGTGAGGTGCTGGATGTGCGGGGAATCGGCGGCGGCGCGCAAAAGACCGAGTCCGCTGTCTTCCCGCAGTTCGAGGACGTCTTCGCCGTCAACGTTGAGCAGGTCGTATTCGCGGTAGCCCAGGAAGGTGAAGTTCCCGTCATCAAGCCACCGCAGCAGGTCCTTGGCCTGCCGCAGTTCGGCAATCTGCGCGGCATGCGCCACCCGGTCCAGGCTTTCGGCGATTTCCAGGGCCTTCTGGCGCATCTTGGGCCAGTCCTCCACGGCCGCCCGCACGTCCTTAAGAACGCGGGTCAGGCCGGCGAGCAGCGACGCCTTCACGTCGTCGGAGACGCGTTGGATTTCGACGGCGATCCACGACTCCATGTGCGAAGCATTCCCGCCCTGGGCAATCAGATGGGAGAGGTTGGGCATTGCCGCGGTGTCCCCGCTTGAGATGCCCAAGTGCGCGGGAACCCTGTTGACCTTGACCAGTTCACCGGTTTCCCGGTTCCTGGTGGCTACGAAGAGCGGGTGGACCACAAGCTTGATGGCGGCATGCTGCCGGACAAGTTCTGAGTTCACGGAGTCGACCAGAAACGGCATGTCGTCGGTGACGACAAAGATGACGCTGCTGTCCTCTTCATCGAAGATCGAGATTTTTGCCTGCCCCGGCTGCCGTACGGAGGCTGTCCGCCGGTGCTCCGTGGCCCGGGACTCCAATACTTCCCGGGAGTAGCTCCGGGCATCCTCCTCGGCCAGGTGCTGGTAGTAGTCCCCCATGAAACCTTCAAGGCCTTCCATGGAGAGGGGCTGGTCCTCCACACTGGATCCAGACGACATCGACAACGCCTCCATCAGAGATATTCGCTGCACCTTTGCAGCTCTTATGGCGAGCCTAGTCCTTCGCCCTTCGCCGCGGTGTGGAAGAAAATACAGAGGATTTCTGTTTTCGCTGGTCGGGTGCACAAACCAGTTCACGGATGGCATGCCGGAGCGCCGAGTCCGGGGACGCTTCGAGCAGCAGCGATCCTGCCAGGAGGGCAGCGTCGGCGGCTGCGGGGTCGTAAGGCAGGAACGCCTTAAGCCCCGGGGCGGGACCATACCTTTCCCATGCGTCCCGCAGTTGGCGCTCCGGAGCCCGTCCAACGGAGGAGGAACGCACCTTGTTCATGACGACGGTGGGCGCTGCCTGCGGGACTACGCCTTCCAACTCGGCGAGGGCGCGGACCATCCTCGGCACACCCACAGGATCAGCAGCTCCCACGGCAAAGACCGTGTCAGCAAGTTCCAGCGGACGCAGTGTCGCCGCGTTTCGTCGTGGAGCCATGGTGTCAAAGCTCAGTTCCTCATCCGCCTCAAGGCAAAAGCCGGTGTCCACCACAACCACATCGGCAATCTGCCGGGCCCGCTCCAGGACCACCGCCAGCGCAGGTGCGCGGAGCTCGGTCCATCGGTCAGCCCTGGTTATGCCAGTCAGCACGCGGAATGTCCCGGATCTGGTGGCGACCGTGGCGGCGACCTTACGCAGCGCGTCCGCGTCCAGCAACCCCTGGTCGGCAAGCCTGCACGCCTGGGCAAGCCCGGCTGACTCATCCAGGAGACCCAGCACTGCCGCCACGCTGGCGCCGTACGTGTCGGCGTCGACCAGCAGGACGGCCCGGCCGTCGGCCGCCATCTCTCCTGCAATGTTCGCCGCGACTGTGGTCCGTCCAGGGGATCCTGCCGGACCCCACACAACAATCAGCTTTCCGGTCCCGTGCCCCTCCGTCTCCGGCTCAGGCATGACGGGATCTGTTGCCAGCGCAGCCCCGGTATCGGCTGGGGCGCTGAGACTGGCCGGACGCTGCGCGCCGGTCAGCTGGGCGACGGCATCGGCGATCCGGTCCGAAAGCTCCCCGGACTCAACCCCTGTCAGCGCCGAGGCGACACCTATCGTGCGGAGCCTGGCCGCCTCCTCCGCGTTATCGGTCAGCGCGATGATTGCCACGCCAACAGCTCCAAGGCGATCGACCAGGGAAGCGGTCAGCCCCTCGGACCCCTCGGCCACCACGGCCGCCCTTGCCAATCCGCTCTGGCAGGCCGCGAGCAGCTCGGCAAGTTCGGCGCATCTTCGAACCACCGTGACCGGGCCGTGAAGTCTTTCGAGACCGCCGACCAGGTCTTCGCGGCTCTGGCCCACGGTGACAACGGGAATGCTCACCGCGCGCCACCCGGGTTCCACACCACGGATATCTTTGCCTCGTTTGCCTGCGCGCCCAGCAATGCAGGCATTTGCCTGTCCTCCACCAGGACCATCAGCACGGTGGTCTTTGACGATCCCAGGGCGGTGGACCCCGTAGCGACCTCTGCTATTTCCGCTCCGGGCAGGATCAGCCGGGGCTCGCTGAATCCGTTCTTCGCATCCGGCTGTGCTATCCAGACGTCCACCCGGGCACCGGCAACTGCCTGCGAGGGCAAGGTCTGCTCGATGCTGAGGGCAACGGGCTTCCGGTCCAGCCGGTCCACCTCGCCAAGGCTTGCCCTGGGGACCAACTGGTCCTTCGCGATCCTTTGCATGGCGACAACGTCCTGGGGCAGGCCGGCCTCGACGGTGATGTAATGCTGCTCGGTATCGCCCAGCCGGACCTTGGCGCGGACCACGTTCTCCGGCGTCAGCCGCTCACCCACAGCGATGCCCTCCCGCGCGGCATAGACCTCGGTGGTACGGTCCGCACTTCCGACAAGAAAGATGACTCCGGCAACGGACACCAGGACCAGGAGAACACCCACCAGCAGCCGCGGGTCCTTCCACGATGGACGCTTGAGCCGTGCTGCAGTGGCACTTGAATCAGGAACCATACCGTTCTCCCCCTGGGTACACCGGACCTGCACGTTCTGGCCCGGACTCCTCATTGTTACCGCAAGGGCGGGGGAACAAAAGTCATTTGTTTAAATACCATCAACTTGTGGATAACGGCCACAAACTGGACCAGTTGATGGCAAAATGGAGGCATGCCCAGGTTCCTCACACTCGCGGACGTCGCAGAGCAGCTCCAGATCAATTCCCCTGCCGCCTACGCCCTTGTCCGGAGCGGTGAGCTGAAGGCCATTCAGGTAGGCGGCCGTGGGCAATGGCGGGTCGAAGAGAAGATGCTGGAGCAGTACATCGAGGAACGCTACGCCGAGGCCAGCCGCATGATCCAGGAATCGCGCTCCAAGTCAGTCTGACGCCGCTAGCTCCCAGTAGCCTTGCGGGACCTGATCATGGCCAGCGCCGTAAAAGGTATGGCTGAAACCTGGCTGACACTCTGACTCCTCCGCGCTTCGCCTGGAATGACCGTGGCGAGGTCAATGTAATCCCTGCCGACCCGGTCGATAACGCCGGCCAGCCGTAGGATTCCGGCTCCGCCGCCAATTGTCACTGAAAGCTCTGCCCTGTCGCGTGCCAAGCCACGCAGTGCATGGGCAAGTCCAATTGACCTGCGGACCGGTGAGTTCTCCGCCCGCGCATACCTGCCCAGGCCCACGTAGCGCGCGGCCGCCGCGTAGGGAATGAGCACCTGGTGCTGGTCATCCACCAAAACCAGGGCATCCGCCCCAGCATGTGTCAGTTCGCCATGCACCATGTCGCCGGACATCAGGTGGACGCCGATCCGGTAACCGACCGCCGCACGCAGCCTGTCCTCGAGGGGCAGGCTCACCATCTCAGCCCGCGTCCGCTCGCTGACCTCAGTGTCGAGTGCCAGCCGGTCTGCCTCCGCAAGCTGGCTTTCCATGTCATTGAAGAGTGCATCCCAGCGCATTTCGCCAGCGTAGGGTTCCCAGCCATGCCCGTCAACGCGCAATCATTTTCACTCCAACGTATGGACAAATGCTCATCAGCGGTTCAGACTGATCCAAGCAACATCAAACAGCATCAAACGGCATCAAAGGGGTACCAGTGGCTCGTTCGGAAAAGATGCAATGGTCAGATGCCGGCATGGTGCTGGCCCTGCTTCTGCTCGGCATCCTGCTCTGCTTCCTGGGCATGGGTTTGCTGTTCCAGTGGCAGGAATCCACGGCCCGGCATCAGGGCGGGTCCGTTGATATCCTCCTGGGCGGGGTCACAGCGGCTGCCGGGATTGCCCTTCTGCTCTGGTGGGCCGTCTCGATCCTGAGTGCCTGGGCGTCCGTTCTGTTGGAACGCATGGGACGACGCCGGGCGGCGGCATCCGTGCGAAGGCTGTCGCCGGCTTTCATGCAGCGGGCAGTGGTCGCCGCGCTCTCGATACAACTCGTGACAGGTGTCGCCGCAAATGCTGCGGTCATGCCGGGGCCTGAATGGACACCAACACAGGCACGTGCAACGGCGTCGGCCGCATCAAACCCGGCGATTCCACACCAAGCCCCGCAGGCCACTGCCAGCAACAGCCCACGCGGTACGCCCGTCCAAACCCAGCCTCTTCAAGCGGACGCACCCTCAGCCGGCCGGGAAGGCCCGTCGCATGCGTGGGAATCCAGCACCGCGGCGACCGTCCAGGAGCTGAACCCCGGGTGGCAGCCTGCTCCCCCCGTGGTGGAGCCGGGTCTGCTGGCCGCACCGGAGGCCAGGGCTGGATCCGGCCGTGGGTCGGACGGCCGTGACAGGGGCCCCGGTGACACGTTTGGCCAGGCAAGGGCCGTGACCGTACTCGCCGGCGACACACTCTGGGACATCGTCGCTTCCTATTTGGGACCGGACGCATCGGATGTGGACATCGCCCTTGAGTGGCCGCGGTGGTTTGCAGCGAACCGTGCGCTGATTGGCGGGAGCCCGGATGTCCTGCTTCCAGGCCAGATACTCCACGCACCGGCAGTGTCGTAGCCGCTGTCGCTCCCCCGCCGGACGGCGAATCGTTCCGGCACGCCAGGACACCGAATCAGCAGGCGGTGCAGCCTGTCCTCAACCAGCCCGTCCGGCCGGGCATTCCACAGCTCCCGCCAACCAATCGAACCATCAGTTATTTGCAGCAACAGCTAGTCGAATCAAAAGCCAGCCGAGCTACCAGCCGGTCCAACCTAGGGGAACACCATGACCGCAGCGACATCTATCCGGACCGTTGAAGGGCTGGCTGCCAAGACCAGGCAAGAAGAGAGCGGCCCCGTTAAGCCCCGGCCAGTGCCGGCGGCGACGGCCCCGGCGGCCCAATCTCCCGGGGCAAAGCCACCACCCCTCCGGCCAGTCAGTGAAGCTGCGGAAGTCAGGGCCATTACCCGCGGCACGGTTCAGGCTTGCATGGAGGTCCTGGCCGGAATCCGGCCCATCCACCAGCTTGCGCGGCGCCTGGATCCGCGCTGCCTGTCATCGCTGCAGCACCGGGCAGCCCTGATCAGGCGCGAACTCACCAGGACAGGCAATCCGGCGTTGGCCCGGCTCCACCGGAACTCAGCGGTGCGCTCAGTACGGGTCTGTGAGGTAGCCGACGGAATCTATGAAGCCAGCGCCGTGGTGGTGGATGACGTGCGTGCCCGTGCCGTTGCTGTCCGGCTTGAGCGCAGCAAGCACGTGTGGCGGGTCGTTGAGCTTGTCATCGGCTGACCCTTTGAAAAAGCCGGGGCAGGTGACGATACAGATCGGGCGACGTGCAACAGGCGTCACGCAAACAGGGCAGGGACGCGTCCGCCCCTGCCCTGTAGCCGCCGCCAGCGGTTAGCTGTGCTGCTAGCGTTTCTTCTTTTTCGCGGGGCGTTTGGCTGCTTCCTGGGCAGCTGCCTTAGCAGGGTTCCCGGAGCGTCCGCCTCCTGACCGGGTTTCCACCCGGGTCTGGGTTCCGCCGCCTTCACTGGGAGCCGTGTACTGCAGCTGCGTCGGCTGCTCGGGGGCTTCAAGGCCTGCGGCGTGGACCTGCGGGTCAACATGCTCGGTGTGACCGCCGGCAGCATCCTGTACGACGACATCCTGGGCAGGGGTTACTTCAACCTCCAGGTTGTAAAGGAACCCAACGCTTTCCTCGCGGATGGCTTCCATCATGCTTTGGAACATCGCGAAACCCTCGCGCTGGTACTCCACCAGCGGATCGCGCTGCGCCATGGCGCGCAGGCCAATGCCTTCCTTCAGGTAGTCCATTTCGTAAAGGTGTTCCTGCCATTTGCGGCCAATGACGGAAAGGACCACCCTGCGCTCGAGCTCCCGCATGCTCTCGGAGCCGATGACCTCCTCGCGGGCCTGGTACACCAGGCGTGCGTCAGAGAGGATCTCCTCCTTCAGCAGCTCAACGGTGACCCTGGACTTGCCGCCGGCTTCGTCGATGATGTCTTCAGCCGTAACGCTGACCGGGTAGAGCGTCTTGAGGTTCGTCCACAGCTGGTGGAAGTCCCAGTCGTCGCCGTTCCCTTCTGCGGTTGCGGCGTCGATCAGGGCCGTAATGGTGTCCTCGATGAAGAACTGCACCTTCTCGTGCAGGTCGTCGCCTTCCAGGATGCGCCGGCGGTCGCTGTAGATCGCTTCGCGCTGACGGTTGAGGACGTCGTCGTACTTCAGCACGTTCTTGCGCTGCTCGGCGTTCCGGCCTTCCACCTGTCCCTGTGCGGAGGCGATGGCACGTGAGACAAGCTTGGATTCCAGCGCGACGTCGTCAGGGACCGAGCTGTTCATCAGGCGTTCCGCGGCACCCGAGTTGAAGAGCCTCATGAGGTCGTCCGTCAGTGAGAGGTAGAACCGGGATTCGCCGGGGTCGCCCTGGCGGCCGGAACGTCCGCGGAGCTGGTTGTCGATGCGGCGTGATTCATGCCGTTCGGTGCCCAGGACGTACAGGCCCCCGAGGTCCAGGACTTCCTCGTGTTCATCCTTAACGGACTGTTTGGCAGCTTCAAATGCCGCCGGCCAGGCTGCTTCGTATTCTTCCGAGTTCTCCTCCGGGTCCAGCCCGCGCTTTGCGAGCTCGGCAACGGCGGTGAATTCGGCGTTGCCGCCCAGCATGATGTCCGTGCCGCGGCCAGCCATGTTGGTGGCCACGGTGACGGCGCCCTTCCGGCCCGCCTGGGCAACAATGGCAGCTTCCCGGGCATGGTTCTTGGCGTTCAGGACCTCGTGCCGGATGCCTTCCTTGGCGAGCAGCTTTGACAGGTACTCGCTCTTCTCCACGCTGGTGGTGCCGACCAGGACGGGCTGGCCTTTTTCGTGCCGTTCTGCAATGTCCCGCACCACGGCGTCGAATTTTACAACCTCGTTCTTGAACACGAGGTCCGACTGGTCGATCCGCTGCATGTCGCGGTTGGTGGGGATGGCCACCACGCCGAGCTTGTAGGTGCTCATGAACTCGGCCGCCTCAGTCTCGGCGGTGCCGGTCATGCCGGAAAGCTTGTCGTACATGCGGAAGTAGTTCTGCAGGGTCACAGTGGCCAGGGTCTGGTTTTCGGCCTTGATCTCGACGCCTTCTTTGGCTTCGATCGCCTGGTGCATGCCCTCGTTGTACCGCCGGCCGGCCAGAATGCGGCCGGTGTGCTCGTCCACGATCAGCACTTCGCCGTCGAGGATGACGTAGTCCTTGTCCCGCTTGAACAGTTCCTTGGCCTTGATGGCGTTGTTAAGGAACCCGATCAGCGGGGTGTTGGCGGATTCGTAGAGGTTGGAGATGCCAAGGTAATCCTCGACCTTTTCGATTCCGGTCTCCAGGACGCCTACCGTGCGCTTCTTTTCGTCGACTTCGTAATCCTTTCCGGGCTGCAGCCGGAGCACCACTTTGGCGAATTCGCTGTACCAGCGGTTGGTGTCCCCCTGGGCCGGGCCGGAGATGATCAGCGGCGTACGCGCCTCATCAATGAGGATGGAGTCGACTTCGTCGACTATGGCGAAGTTGTGGCCGCGCTGGACCAGTTCGTTCCGGTCCCAGGCCATGTTGTCGCGCAGGTAATCGAAACCGAACTCGTTGTTGGTTCCGTACGTGATGTCGGCGGCGTACTGTTGGCGGCGCACGCCCGGGTCCTGGTTCGCGAGGATGACGCCGCTGGTCAGGCCAAGGAAGCGGTAGACGCGGCCCATGAGTTCAGACTGGTATTCGGCCAGGTAGTCGTTGACGGTGACCACATGGACACCCTTGCCGGTGAGGGCGTTCAGGTAGGCGGGAGCGGTCGCCACCAGGGTCTTGCCTTCACCGGTCTTCATTTCGGCGATGTTCCCCAAATGGAGTGCGGCGCCGCCCATCAGCTGAACGTCGAAGTGGCGCAACCCCAGAGTCCGTGAGGAGGCCTCCCGCACGGCGGCAAAGGCTTCCGGAAGCAGGTCGTCGAGCTTTTCACCGTCCCGGTGGCGTTCGCGGAGACGGTCAGTCTCCTCACGCAGCTCTGCGTCGGTAAAGGTCTTGAATGAGTCTTCGAGGGCGTTGATGGAATCGGCATAGTTCCGCAGCTGCCGGAGTGTTTTCTTGTCACCCGTGCGGAGAATTTTTTCGATAAGTGATGCCACGTGAAGATGCTCCCAGTCTGATGCCGCCGAATTCTGGCGTGTTCAGTCTACGGGAGAGACACACTGCCGGTGCCCCCTTTTCCCTGAGAGCGGATACTCCTCACAGGCATGCCAGTTCCTGTGCCAGCCGGGCAGCGAGGTCCCCCGCCGGCCCCACTTCCACGTCTGGCAGGCCAAGCCACTGGCTCATCAGCTTCAGCTCGACAGCGAGTTCGACGGCGGTGTCCGCCGGTGCGTCCGGCTCGGCAAAGGCCGATCTCACCAGCAGCCGGCCGCCCGCGCGGTCCGCCTTCAGGTCAACCCGCGCCACGATCCTGTCGCGCAGCAGGAAAGGCAGGACGTAGTAGCCAAACCGCCGTTTGGGTTCCGGGGTGTAGATCTCGATCCGGTAATGGAAGCCGAACAATTCCAGGAGGCGCCGGCGTTCAAAGACCAGGGAATCGAACGGGCTTAACAGCGCGCGGCCGGTTGCCCGCCGCGGCAGCGCAGCCTCCACATGCCGGTAGACTTCCCGTCCCCAGCCCGGCACGGTGACCGATTCCAGCGTGCCTTGATCTACCAGGTGCCCAACGGCCAGCGCCGTTGCCTTGACGGGAGTCCGGAAATAGTCGGCGAAGCAGCGGATGCTTCCAATCCCATGTGCCCGGGCCGCCGCTTCGGTCAGCCGCTGCAGCGCAGCTGTTGGATCTGCTTCCCCGCCCTGCGGGTCCGGGTATGGGAGGACGTTGGAGGTCAGCGTGTATCTGCGCTCGAATTGCCCCGTCCTTGAGGCAGCCGATACCAGCCCTGCTTCGAAGAGGTGTTCCAGGACCCGTTTCACAGCGTTCCAGTTCCACCCCCAGTTGGTTGCCTGTTTTTCCTCAACATGGCCAATCCGGGCGGTCAGTTCGGAGGCCGTCATCGGCCGTGATCTGGCGAGGACCGCCAGGATCCGGGCTGCGACGTCATCACGGAGCCCGGGATCCAGCCGGGAGGCGCCCACCCAGGACCGCTTCTGCCAAAGAAGCAGATCCTGGTAATGCTCCGGCCGGATGTAGCTCGCCTCGTGCGCCCAGTATTCGAGCATGCGGCGGGGGTGTTTGGCCGACATGCGCTGCAGGATGTCGCGGTCGTAGTTCCCCAGGCGGGAATAGAAGGGCAGGAAGTGGCTGCGGACCAGGACGTTCACGGAATCGATCTGGACGAGCTGGAGTCGGGCAAAAGTGCGGCCCACCGCCCGTGCTGTCACGGGGCCGGTGGGCCGTCCTTTGTGGAGTCCCTGCGCTGCCAGTGCGATCCGCCGTGCCTGGTCAAGGCTCAGCGTTGCTGACAAATTAGTCCTCTCTGCTGGTGGTGTGGTCCACCCTAAGCGTTGGCGGCGGCGTCGTCGGAGCGGTAGGCAAGGACCTTTTCCTCCACCACAGTGTCTCCGGGCTCGCATTCATGGTCCAGGGTGATGACCCCATAGGTCCAGCCGCGGCGGCGGTACACGACGGATGGCGTATTGGTGGCCTTGTCCACGAAGAGGTAGAAGTCGTGACCGACAAGCTCCATGTTGTCTACAGCATCGTCAAGGGAGAGGGATGCAGCGGGAAAGACCTTGCGGCGGATCAGTACCGGCGAGTTTCCGGCCGGGATGTCGTTGTCGACATCGTATGGGGATTTGTCTTCGGGGGCTGCCACCGCTTCATTCCGGTGGTTGGCCTCAAGATACAGCGGTTCGTGGGCGCTGGCGGGCTCAAGCGAGGCGGTAGCCTCACGGACAGCCTTTGGGGTGTGGCGGCCGTGGTGGACCTTCTTGCGGTCCTTGGCCCGCCGGAGCCGCTCAAGCAGTTTGTTGTAGGCGAGGTCAAAGGCGGCAAACTTGTCTGCGGCGCTCGCTTCGGCACGGATTACGGGTCCGCGGCCCAGAACTGTCACTTCAACTGTCAGCTGGTCGCCGGTCTGCCGGGCATTGGTCTCCTTGGAGACTTTCGCGTCGACCCGCTGGACCTTGTCACCCAGCGATTCGATTTTCGCGATTTTTTCCCCGGCATATTCGCGGAACCGGTCTGAAACTGTCAGATTTCGTCCGCTGATCATAAACTCCATGGTGCCCTCCAAATGACTTCGGTGACACGACGGCGGCGCTTCCCTGGGCCGGGCTGTCTGACAGTCGAGCCCCTCTCCGAGCCGCCATCGAAAGGTACATTCTGTTCTTGGTACCCACCTCAGACGTTAGTTCATAGCCACCCGTTATTCATCCTTTCCCGGTTTATTTTTTTCTAAGTCATGGTGTCTTCCGGGCGGGCTGGCGGCTGCGGCGTCCTGGTCTTTAATGTCCGGCGGGCGTGTCGCAGCGAGCACGACTGCGCCCCTTACCTGGGCGCCGGCCAGGTGCAGTGCGCGGGCTGCTTCAGCGACCGTGGCGCCGGTTGTCAGGACGTCGTCGACGATGATGCAGGAGCGCCCTGCAACCTTTGCGCGGGCCCCGGGCTTGACCCGCATGGACCCCCGGACTCGCAGGGAACGGGCTCCCCTCCCTAGACCCTTTTGGCCGGCCGCACCTTTCGCGCCGCCCAATCCGTGGCCGCCGGGCAGCAGGGGGCTGGACACCGGGGTTTTGGCCAGCACGTCTGCGACGCCGAGCCCTGGAAGCTGCCGAACCGCCTCTTTCAGGAGCAGGTGGACCGGGCTGAATCCCCTGTTGACGTAGGCCGCGGTGCTGGTGGGCACAGGGATCAGCAGGAAACCGTCGCCTTGGCCCGGCACGCCTTCCCTGACTGCCCCGGCGAGCGCCCGGCCAAGGTTTCTGCCGAGCTGATGCTGGCCGTGCCGTTTGAACGACAGCAGTCCCTGCGCCAGCTCGTCCCGGTACACCCCTGCTGCCACGACGGGAAGCATGACGGTCCCGGCAACATCCATCAGGGCGGGGGCTCCGCTTTCCGCCCGGAACGGCTGCCTGGTCAGCTGGCGGATGCGGCCGGCACAGGAGGGGCACAGGGTGCTGTCTTCTGCCCCGCAGCAGACACAGTCCACCGGCACTGCCAAAGCGAGCAGATCCGCCAGGGCGCCTGCCAGCCAATCAATGAGGCGCAGGAGCGCGGCCTCGTGTTCACCCCGGTGCAGCGCCGCCCATTGAGGAGGCGGTTGAAGGTCCGGATCCGTGCTCCGGGTCGCACGATGGCCGGGACCTTTAGTGCCGTTCCTGCCAAATAGGCCGTTCACAGTCCCAACTATCGCCCGGAGCACCCTCACTGTTGGAGGCCCGGCCTGGGCTATGTGGATAAAGCTGGCCCCATCCGGACGGTGAAAGCATTGTCCCGCGCCGCCCTTGGCAGTGGTTCAGCCGGGAAACGCCGGATCGATGGGGCCCTTGATCTGCGGGGACCAGCCGTTGCCCAGGCGCTGGAAGATCCCCTCCCCGGACTGGACGTAGATGTCGTCGGCGCCATTTCCGGCGCTGATGGCTACCAGGCCCGGCCAGGGGGCCAGCTGCTGCGGCTGCCCGGAGGTCAGGGACAGCAGCTCCGGTGTGACGTTCGCACCGTCAGCCCCCTTCATGACGGCAACGGTGGTGCCATTCACCCAGACCCCTTGATCCGGGTCACTGGCGGCCACCAGGGTGATGGGTGCGGTCAGTTCGCGCGGTGTGCCGTCGGCGGCGCGGATGACGCCCGTCACCTGCACCTTGGACTTCCCGTTCTGCTCGGATATGACCAGGGCACGCACGCCGTCGCGCGAGACGCGGAATTCCTTGACCGTCCGGCCGGCAAGCCAGGAAGGTGCCAGGGTCACGGTCGGGACGGCGGCGCCTTCCGCCACTCCGGTGGGATGGAAAGCCACCACTTCCGTGGCTCCGGCGGCACCGGGTCCGGCCGTCCACACCCAGTCGTTGACACTGAAGGTCGGCCGGCTGAGGATGCTCCTGGTGGTCAGGGCCCGGGCGGGCTGGCCTGGGCTGATGCTGTACAGCGTGGTGCGGCCGTCATTGAGGAAGGCGGCAGTCTGCGACACCGGGGATTCGGCGGGGTGGCGGGGGTTGAGCGCGGACACCGGCTGCATGTCGGGAAGCGGCGAGACGCGGTTGTTTTCGTAGCGCACCAGTTCGTGGCCGCTGATGGCGATCTGGCGTGACGGCACGGTCTTATCCAGCACCGGGGGAAGCACGGACCCGTTGTCCTCCACCCGGACCAGGTCCTGGTTGGCGCGAAGCTCAACATTGACCACGTCAGGCTGGCTGCGGAACGTCAGGGTCAGCTGCATCTGCATGCGGAGCCTGTCCTCCGCCGATGTTTCCGTCAGCTCCTTGGCCGTCAGGTCCACCTGGGCCGCCCCGGATACCACCGGCACGGATTCCCTGGCGAGCTTGATGCCGGAGGGAAAGGCACTGGCGACGGCGCCCCGGAGGTATGGAGCAGGCCCGGCCAGCAGTGCACTGGTCATGGCTTTGACGGTTTTGTTCTTCAGGAACCAGCGGACGTCGGGAATGGCGTAAGTGAAGGTGGGGTCGTAGAAGTAGATGGGGTAGGCGCCGTAGATCACCTTGAACGTTTCCTCGGCAATGGCGGTCCCGTCCGGGATCGCGGAGATCCGCCACTCGCCTTCCACCTGGGTAACCGTCACCGGGATGCGTTCCACGGTTCCCGGCGGCGACTGGGTGGCTACGCCGTCGGCGTCCACGGTGTAGGAGACATCCAGCTCATAGTTGAAGACGTTGTCAGCGTCTGTGGGGACAACGCGTGCCTCGCGGTAAACCAGCGCGCGTTTGTCCGGTTTCCAGGACACGGCAGAGGCTTGGGTCAGGTACTGGCGGGCCACCGCGTAATCGTCCTCGTAGCCGCTGCCTGCCCGGTAGAAATAGTCGATGATGGTTTCCGGCGTGGCGCCCGGCTGCGGTGCTGCCGGGAGGAACACGGGTGCGCTGACGTTGCCGGCGCTGCTTTCGCTGCTTTTTCCCACCGGACCGGACGTGGGGATCCGTGCGCAGCCTGACAGGAGGACGATCAGCAGGGCAAGCAGTGCCGCCGGATATTTCGCCTGGCGCGCTGTGGCCCTCATGGTGTCTCCTCGGGCGCCCGCACTGGAGCAGTCCGGGCCGCTCCAGTCTGCAGCACCAGCATGTTCTTATGGTCCTGTTCCCCGGGAACGCTTCCCGGCGCACCGGGATTGGTGACATCCTTCGGTTCGAGCTGCACAGGCGACTCAGTGATGTCACCATCCTGCCGCAAGGGCAGGGTCAGGCGGAAGTTGGCGCCGTCGCCCTTCCTGCCCCAGGCCTGAAGCCAGCCGTGGTGCAGCTTTGTATCCTCCATCGCGATGGACAACCCGAGTCCGCTGCCTCCCGTGGTGCGTGCACGGGCAGGATCCGCACGCCAGAACCTGTCGAAAACCCGTGCAGCCTGTGCCGGGTCCATGCCGATGCCGTGGTCCCGCACGGCAACCCCCACGGCAGTTTCATTGGCCGCGACCGTGACGGTCACCGGCTTGCCCTCACCGTGCTCCACCGCGTTCAGGATGAGATTCCGCAAAATCCTGTCGATCCGCCGGGCATCCATTTCCACGATCAATGCGCCCTCCGGAGCGGTGTAGATAATCTCCGAACCGTATTCTGCAGCCACCGGCGCAGCCCCTTCAATCACGTGGGCGATCACCTGGAGGAGGTCCTCGGGTTCAGCGTCCAACACGGCCACACCGGCATCGAAGCGGCTGATCTCAAGGAGGTCGGAGAGGAGCGACTGGAACCGCTCCACCTGGTTGTACAGCAGCTCGGCGGACCGCTTGTTGATGGGGTCGAAGTCGTCACGGGCGTCGTACAGGACCTCTGCTGCCATCCGGACGGTGGTCAGCGGCGTCCGCAGCTCGTGCGAAACATCGGACACAAAGCGCTGCTGCATCTGCGAGAGCGTCGCCAGCTGCGTGATCTGCTCCTGCAGGCTGGCGGCCATGTGGTTGAAGGACGCGCCAAGCCGGGCCACTTCGTCCTCGCCCTTGACCACCATGCGCTCCTGCAGCTGCCCGGCCGCCAGTTTCTCCGACACCATGGCGGCATGGCTGACCGGGCTCACCACGTTGCGGGTGACGTACCAGGCGACGGCGCCGATCAGGAGGACCAGTACCGCACCGCCTGCCCACAGGACGCTTTGGATCTCGTTGAGCGTCTGCTGCGCGGTGTTCAGGTCATAAATCAGGTAAAGCTCGTAAACGGTGCCGTTGAAGGTCACCTTGTTACCGACCGCGATGCCTGGCCGGTCCTCGGTGCCGACCGGGATGACGGTGGAAGCCCAGTACTGGTCCTTCCCCGACTGCTGGACGGCCTTGCGCAGTTCCGGCGGAATCACGCTGACCGTCAATTGGTCGGATGCCCGCGACTCAACCCAACGGTTCCGGGGCTTGGTCTGCTCCGGCATGGCCTCAAAGACGTACCGGCGCTGGATCACTGAGCCCCGGCCCTCCACCGCGTTCAGGGTGTCGTAGACCAGGGTAATGACGCTGGACTGGTCGGTGACCTGGGCGCCGTCGAACGTCTCCTGGACCTGCTTGACGTTGTAGCGGGTCTCCGACTCCGCCTGCGTGAGCCGTTCCTGGAACAGGTTGTTGGCAATCTGGTTGGACAGATAGGCACCGACCACGGCGAACGAGGTCACGGCCAGCATCAGGGTGGTGAGGACAGTACGGAACTGCAGGGACCGGCGCCAGCGCCGCTGCAGGGCCCGCCAAAGGTACCTCAGTCCGGGAAGGAAGCGACGGACACCAGTCCGGACGAGCCTGGCGACACGCAGCGCCACGATCAGGGCGCGCCGCTGCCAGATCCTGGCCCGGAACGCCACATGCCGGAGCCCCGGAGTAGCAGCGTCACCGGTTTCCGGCGTGCCCTGGGCACTGCCGTCCTGCGTCACGGCATCCGAGTCCGGGGTTGCGCGCTGATCCGGTTCCCCGTCCTGCGCGGCGGGGTCAGACCCCTGCTTTATAGCCGACACCACGCACCGTCAAAACAACTTCCGGAGCTTCCGGGTCCTGCTCGATCTTGGACCGCAGGCGCTGGACATGGACGTTGACCAGGCGGGTGTCGGCGGCGTGGCGGTAGCCCCAGACCTGCTCCAGCAGCAGTTCGCGGGTGAACACCTGCCACGGCTTGCGGGCCAGCGCCACCAGGAGGTCGAACTCGAGCGGCGTCAGGGAGATCCGCTCATTGCCGCGGCTGACGGTGTGCCCGGCAACGTCGATGGTAATGTCCGCGATGCGAAGCGTTTCGGGGGCCTTCTGGTCTCCGGGGCGAAGGCGTGCACGCACGCGTGCCACCAGCTCGGCAGGCTTGAATGGTTTTGGCACATAGTCGTCAGCACCCGATTCCAGTCCCCGGACGACGTCGGAGGTATCGGACTTGGCGGTCAGCATGACGATGGGCACGTCGGACTCAGCGCGGATCTGCCGGCAGACCTCGATGCCATCCATACCGGGAAGCATGAGGTCCAGCAGGACCAGATCCGGCCGCGATGACCGGAACACGTCGAGGGCCTGGGCGCCGTCAGCGCAAAAGACCGGCTCGAAGCCGTCATTACGCAGGACAATTCCAATCATCTCGGCCAGCGCTTCGTCATCATCTACTACCAGAATGCGTGCCTTCATAGCTATATATTCCCTTATCGAAATGGGTTTGTCCTGTTGAGCGGCGTCCGGCATGGCGGGACACTAGGCCGTCCGACGCCGGAACTATAGTCTTGGGTCAGGCTCGGCGTGGCCGGTGCGCCACTTTTCCCTGGCGCGTGGGCGCCGCACGGCAGGCCGACCGGTATTGGGGGAGGAATCAGTGTCACCACAGGAGTCGGGGCCCGGGGAGCCCATGCAGGAGCGGCCAGGCGTTGGGCGTGACGACGGCGGGCCGGCCCCTGCGGCCGGCCGGCCTCCGGTGCCGCCCACCTGGGAGCAGCCGTGGGCGCCGCCGGCAGGCCAGCAGGCGCTCCCCGGGCAGGAACCACAGCCGAGGCAGCAACCACCCACGTGGGGATACGGCGGCCAGCCCAACAACGGCTCCCCGTATACCGGTCCGCCCAACAACGGCTTCCCGTATACCGGTGGTTCCAACGGAGCCTGGCCCTCCCAACAGCCCCGCTATTCCGCCCCGCCCAAACCCGGAATCATCCCATTGCGGCCATTGATGTTCGGGGAGATCCTGGACGGCTCTTTCCAAGCCATCAGGCGTAATGCCAAGGCGATGCTCGGCGCAGGCCTCCTGGCCCAGTCCCTCTCGGCTATCCTCGCGGCGGTGCTCACAGGATTCCTCGCCACGTCGTCCGGGTCCATCGAAACCTGGGCGGAGACTGCGAGCAACGCCGAGATCGCTTCCCTGGGCATCGGGCTGATGGCTGCCTTTGTCCTCCTGTCCATCCTGTCCGTGTTCATCAGCGCTGTCCTCCAGGGCGCAATGGTGGTCCCGGTCGCCCGGTCGGTCCTTAACCAGCCCACCGGCTTCCGGCGCATGCTGTCGCTGGCACGCCCAAGGATGGGGGCGCTGATCCGGTTGGCGGCGCTGCTGGTCGCGGCGGTGCTGGGCGCAATGGTCCTCTCGTTCGCAGCCATCGCGCTCCTGTTCGCCAACGTTCGTGGCGCGGGGGCGCTGCTGGCCATCCCCCTGATGTTTGCCTTTGGCGTCGGCGTCCTCTGGGTGGCGGTCAAGCTCATGGTGGCACCCGCCGCCGTCGTCATCGAAGAACTCGGCGCCTTTGCCGGGCTTCGCCGTTCGTGGGAGCTGACCAGGGCCAACTGGTGGCGGATCCTCGGCATCATCCTGACGGTGGGAATCCTGGTCGCCGTCATCACCCAGGTGGTCCTGATCCCCGCCAGCATGCTGCCCACGGTCCTCGCCGGTGTCGTCTCGCCGCACGGCGGCAGCGGACATGAGGCTTCCCTGGCCGTAGCCGTCGGCATCTTCACCGCCGTGGTCGGCGCCCTGGTCGGGGCGGTCGGCTACGCCTTCCAGACCTCGGTCATGGCGTTGCTCTACATGGACCTCCGGATGCGCCGGGACGGCCTGGACATCGCGCTGCTGCACCAGTTGGAGACAGGTGCTGATCCTGACGGCATCCCGGGCCGCGGCGTCCAGTCTGGCGGGCCCCACCCCGGATACGGGACGGCGCCGGGAGCATGGCCCTATGGCCGCTGAACCACCCGTCCTTCCCGGCGCAGAGGAGGCACGGCGCTGGGCGGCGGAGGAACTGGCCAAAGCGGAGTACCGTGACGCCGCCCCGTCATGGCTGGACACCCTGTGGCGGAACTTCCTGGATTGGCTGCAGTCCCTGGGCGGCTCCCCCGGAGACGCCGCCCCAGTACCAAGCCCCGTCATCGCCGTCGTCGTTGCCGCCATCATCGCCGCTGCCATCATCCTGGCCCGCCCCCGCAGGCACGCCCGTGCCCGGCAGCCCAAAGACGTCTTCGAAAGTGAGCCCGCCCTGGGCGCCTCCGACTACCGCGACCGGGCGGCAACGGCTGCCGAGGCCGGAAAGTGGGGGGACGCCGTCGTCGACCGCTTCCGTGCGGTGGTCCGAAGAGCGGAGGACCGCGCCATCCTGGACCCGCAGCCTGGACGGACAGCTGATGAAGCGGCCCGTGCCCTGTCTTTTCCGTTCAACACGGAGGCCGTGCGCCTGGCCCGGGCAGCGGCCACCTTTGACGGGATCCGCTATGGAAACAGGGCAGCAGGCAGTGGGGATTACCAGGAGATGGTGGAGCTTGACACGATCCTGGACGCCATGAAGCCGGCTACCGCCGGCGCTGCGGCAGTGTTGCCATGACCGGGCTTGCCACCGCCGGCGAAAAGCGCCGGGACGTCGACAAGGCCACGGGGTCCTTGCCTGGTGGCCGGACAATCCCGGGTTGGCTGCGGCGGCACCGTGGCGGGACGGCAGCGGGGATGGTGGTGGCAGCGGCGCTGGCGCTTGTCGTGGGCGCGCAACTCGCGCCCAAGGGCGACACCGTTCCCCTCTCGGTCCACAATGCCGGGCCGGAAGGGGCCAAGGCGCTGGGCCAGATTTTGGGCCGGCACGGGGTTTCCGTGCACACTCCGGACCGGTTCGAGGCAGCGGTGGAGGACTTGCGCGCGGGTTCCTCCCCCACACTCCTGCTCTACGACAGGAACGGCATCCTGGGTGAGCAGCAACTGGCCGACCTGCGAGCGGAGGCGGACCGGGTGGTGGTGGTGTCCCCCCGGCTGGAGACGCTCACCGCCCTTGACAGCGCCATCCACCAGGCCGGTGTTGTTCCCGATGCCTTCCCGGTCCTTGACCCCGGGTGTTCCCACCCTGATGCGGAGGCTGCGGGGCAGGTCACCGGTCATATCACCGGGCAAGTCACGGGGCAAGGTGTATTTGTGTACGACGGCGGCACGTCCTGCTACCGGGCAGCAGGAACCGCCGGGATGCTCGCCGTCAGCGACGACGGCGGCCTGGCCGTGCTGGGCAGCGCAGCCGTCCTGGGCAACGGGGAGCTGGACGAACAGGGAAACGCCGCGCTGGCAGTCAGGCTGCTCGGCGCGTCACCGGACCTGGTCTGGTACCTGCCCTCGCTTGCGGACGCAGCGGACAGCGGGTCCGGGAAAACCCTCGACGAGCTGGCACCGGACTGGGCCCGCTTCCTGGGCCCCTGGCTGCTCCTGGTCGCGGTGACGGCCGTTGTGTGGCGGGGCCGCCGCCACGGCCCGCTGGTCTTCGAGCCGCTGCCCGTGGTGGTCAAGGCTGTCGAGACGGCGGAGGGACGCGCCCGGCTCTACCAGGACTCGCGCGCCGTCGACCAGGCCCGGGACAACCTTCGGGCCGGCCTGCTGGTGCGGCTTTCCGGGAAGCTGCGGATGGGCCCGGGCGCCACCGCTGAAGACACGATCTCCGCGGCAGCCAGGTTCCTGGACCGGGATACCGCCGAAGTCCGCACGCTGATCAACGAACGCCCCAGAACCGAGGCCCGGCTGGTTGCCTGGTCCCAGGCCCTGGACAAACTCGAGAAAGAGGTCATGATCCGATGAGCGAACAGAGCATTGGCCAGCGGGTCCTCAACCCCATGGACGACGACGGCCCACGGCAGGCGCTGCTTGCTGTCCGCCGGGAGGTGGCCAAGGCGGTAGTGGGACAGGACGCCACGGTCACAGGCCTCCTGATTGCCCTGCTGTCCCAGGGCCATGTGCTGCTGGAGGGCGTCCCGGGGGTTGCCAAGACCCTGCTGGTCCGGGCGCTGTCCTCCGCGCTGAGCCTGGACACCAAACGGGTGCAGTTCACCCCCGACCTCATGCCGGGCGATGTGACGGGCTCGCTGGTCTACGATTCGCACACCTCCGAGTTCAGCTTTCGCGAGGGACCGGTGTTCACCAACCTCCTGCTGGCGGATGAGATCAACCGGACACCTCCGAAGACCCAGGCCTCACTCCTCGAAGCCATGGAAGAGCGGCAGGTGTCCGTGGACGGCGTGTCCCGGCGGTTGCCGGCGCCGTTCCTGGTGGCGGCCACCCAGAACCCCGTGGAGTACGAGGGGACCTATCCCCTGCCGGAGGCACAGCTGGACCGGTTCCTGCTCAAGCTCACCATGCCGCTGCCCGGGCGCGGGGAGGAGATTGAAGTCATCCGCCGCCACGCCGCCGGGTTCGATCCCCGGGACCTGGCAGCAGCGGGTGTCCGGGCGGTGGCGGGCGCGGAGGACCTGGACCGGGCGCGGGAGGCAGTGGGCCGGGTGGCGGTGGAACCGGAAATCATCGGCTACATCGTCGACCTGGTGCGCGCCACCCGGTCGGCCCCCTCGTTCCAGCTTGGCGTCTCACCCCGCGGGGCCACCGCCCTGCTCAATGCATCGAAATCCTGGGCGTGGCTCTCCGGCCGTACTTTCGTTACCCCGGACGACGTCAAGGCGCTGGCCCTGCCCTGCCTGCGGCACCGGGTGGCGCTGCAGCCTGAAGCACAGATGGACGGGGTCCGGGTGGACGACGTCCTGGGCAGCATCCTGGCCGCCGTCCCCGTACCGCGCTGATGGCCGTTTCCGGGCGCTTCGTGGCAGTGGTGCTGCTCGGCCTTGTACCGGTACTGCTGTTCCCGGGATGGCTGACCGTATTGGCCACGACCGCCGTGCTCGGGGCACTGCTGGGCGCCGACCTGTTGGTCGCGGCGCGCCTTGGACAGGTGACTGTGGCCCGTGCACAGCCCCCGAACGTGACACTCGACAATGAGGCGGAAGCGGTCCTCACGGTCAGCAACGACGGCAGCAGGCGGCTTCGGGGATCGTTCAGGGACGGGTGGCAGCCCTCCGCCGGCGCGCAGAACCCCGTTCAGGACGTTGACGTCCCGGCCGGCGAACGCAGGCGGTTCGCGGTCCGGCTCCGGCCGGTCCGCCGGGGTGACCTCGCCGCGCCCCACGTGACGCTTCGTGCCTTTGGCCCGCTGCACCTCGCAGCCCGCCAGCGGACCATCGGATGTCCGGGATCGGTGCGGGTGCTGCCGCCCTTCCATTCCCGGCGCCACCTGCCCTCAAAGCTGCGGAAGCTGCGCGAACTCGACGGAAAAGCGGCCGTCCAGATCCGCGGCGCCGGGACCGAGTTCGATTCCCTGCGGGACTACGTCCGCGGTGACGACGTACGCTCCATCGACTGGCGGGCCACGGCCCGGCGCTCCGCCGTCGTGGTCCGGACCTGGCGGCCGGAACGGGACCGGCGCGTGGTGATGGTATTGGATACATCCAGAACCGCCGCCGCCAGGATCGCGGACGAAACGCGCCTGGACACCGGGATCGAGGCTGCGCTTCTTTTGGGAGTCCTGGCCGAACGGGGCGGCGACCGGGTGGACTTCGTGGCCTTCGACCGCAGGACCCGGGCGCGGGCGGGTGCTGCCGGGCAGGGCAATATCCTGGGCCGGCTGGTCCAGGCCATGGCTCCCCTTGAGGCCGAGCTGATCGAAATGGATTGGTCGGCGCTCCCGGCGCAGGTCCGCGCGGTGTCGGCGCACCGTTCCCTTGTGGTGCTGTTGACGTCACTGGACAGCGGGGCGCCGGAGGAGGGCCTGCTGCCCGTGGCGGAGCGGCTGGCAAGCCAGCACGTCGTGGTGGTGGCGGCCGTCCGAGATCCCCAGCTGGGCGCCATGCTCCGCGAACGCGACGATGCCACGGCGGTGTTCCGGGCGGCTGCGGCCGAGCGCGCCCTCCTGCAGCGGGCGGCGGTGACGGCCGAGCTGCGGCGCTACGGGGTGGAGGTGGTGGACGCTGAGCCCCAGGAGTTGCCGCCCCGGCTGGCGGACATGTACATCAGGCTCAAGGCGGCCGGTAGATTGTGAAACCGGAGGCAGCCACCTCCACTGCCAACAGGAGGTTTACGTCATGAACGTCCCGATCTACCAGCAGGCCCTGGGCGGGGAATTCTCCCGGCTGCAGCCTGAACTCCAGGAGTACTTCTCGCTGGTCCCCGGATCCGGGCAGTACGGCGTGGGAGAAGGAACGTTCGACGTCGTGGGGTGCCGCCAGCAGTGGCTGCGCCCTTTGCTGCGCGTCACCGGGGGCGAAGAGGCCTTTTTCCCTGAGTATGGGGAGAACGTCCCGTTCCGGATCGAGAACCACGCGCACCAGGATCCGTTCGGCCGCTCCAGCCTTACCGCCCGCCGCGAGATCCGGTTCCCGGAACGCACCCGGCTTTTCCAGGACACCACCAGCGTCACCAACCGGGGTGGGGCCAGGCAGCTGGTGGACTACGTGGGCCGCTACCGGCGCCTGGTGACCGACCTGAACTTGAGCGTCACTGCCGACGGAAGGCTGCGCGGCGTGTCAGAGGCATCGCGGCTCTTCCTGGGCCCGCTCCGGGTGCCGCTTCCGGCGGCCCTGGACGCCAAAGCCTACGCCGAACAATGGTGGGACCCTGCGGAGGGCAGCAACGGCCGGCACCGCATCCAGGTGAAGGTCATCCAGCCGCAGGTCGGCCTGGTACTGGTGTACGCGGGGGCCTTTGACTACCGGCTCCGCTCCTACACCGGCGGCAGTTCCGCCCAAAGCTACCTGCCCCGCTATGCCCAGCCGGACCGCTGGGAGAACAGGGTCTAGCCCTATCCCAGCGCCTGCTGGTTCAGGCCGTCGGCTACTTGCGTGAGCCTGCCCAGGACGGCGGTGGCCTGCGCGGGCGTGTGGCCTGCCAGCCCGGCTGAGGGCGTCACCCGGATGGCGCCCAGAAGCTTCGGCGGAAGACCCAGCTGGTGCCACGGACGCCAAACCGATTCCACGCAGTCGGCAACCCTGGGCAGCGAGCGGCCGGCGGACACGTCCAACGCGCCGGCCCAGAACTTTTTACCTGCCTCCACCGCTGCGGCCACATGTTCCCACTGCCGGTTGGTCAGTGCCTTGAGCGGCACCGCGATACCGTCCGCACCGGCGGCCAGCATCAGCTCGATTGGCGCTTCGATTTCAGGGCACGACACCACGACTTCAGCTGCACCGGCCGACCGCAGGGCGTCCAGGACCAGGCGCCAGGACTCGCGTGCTTCGGATGCCGCAACGGCGCGGAGGGTGCGGTAACCGCTGGACGTGGGTATGGTTCCGGCCAGCACGGCGGCAATGTCCGGCTCGTCCACCTGCACCACCAGGCGCGCACCCGGAACGGCGCCAGCTACCCGGCGAAGGTAACCGCCCACTCCGGCAGCCAGGGAGGCGGCCACGTCGCGGCGGGCGCCGTGGTCCAGCAGGGCGCGCTCCCCGTTGTGCAGGTGCAGGCCGGCGGCAAGGCTGAGTGGCCCCACCAACTGCACCTTCAGTTCACCGGCCGATGCGTCCTCGGCCCCCGCCACGTCGGCGAGGACATTCACGTCGGTGGACAGCGCCGACACCGCACGTTGCATGTCCTTGCCCGGACGGTCAACGAGCCGCCATCCGTAGGGCTGGACGTCCACCGCCAACTCTTCCAGGAGCGAGGCAGTACGGCCCAGGGCGTCGGAACCAACACCGCGGCCAGGCAGTTCGGCGAGGAACGGCAGGTGCGGGCTGCCGAGCTCGCCACGGATGATCCGGGCGGCTTCGAGCGGGTCCTCGCCCGGCCAGGGACCCAGGCCGGTGGCGGTTACTTCCGTGGTTGTGAGGTCCTTGGCTGCCACTTCCTTAGCGGGGGCAACGGCCGGACGCCGTTCGGGCTCCCGTTGGTGCTGTTCCCGGCTCACGCCAGCGCGGAGGTCTGCGGCTGCTGGCCGGACGAGGCCTGGTGGTCCTCGGCGATGGCCTCGTGATGGCGGATCACCTCGCCGATGATGAAGTTGAGGAACTTCTCCGCGAATGCCGGGTCAAGGTGGGCGTCCTCGGCGAGGCGGCGCAAGCGTGCGATCTGGGCGGCTTCACGTCCTGGATCACCGGCGGGCAGTCGGTGCGTTGCCTTGAGGAAGCCCACTTTTTGCGTGGCCTTGAAGCGCTCGGCGAGGAGGTACACCAAGGTGGCATCGATGTTGTCAATGCTGGAGCGGATGGACAGCAGTTCAGCCATCACCGAATCGTCCACGGTGCCTGCCAGTGAGCTGGCGGAGGGATCAAAATCGTCGGAGCCAGGAGAGCTGGGGTTGTGCTGCGTCATGGTTCCAGTCTATGGGAGCCGATGGAATCGACGCGGGTGTGAAGCGCCTGTGCCGGCCGTTCGCCGGCACAGGCGCTTCACACTGCGGGGATCCCCTCCAGGTTCAGATGCCCAGGAGTGCCCGGTGCTCCTCCCGGCGTTTGGCCTGTTCGTCCGGGTCGGGCACGGGCAGGGAGGCGATCAGCCGGCGCGTGTAGTCATGCTGGGGGTTTCCCATGACCTGGCTGCCGATCCCCTGCTCCACCAGCTTGCCCTTGTACAGCACACCAACCCAGGAGGACAGGATGTCCACCACCGCCAGGTCATGGCTGATGAACAGGCAGCCGAAGCCAAACTCCTCCTGGATGTCTCGGAACAGCTCCAAAACCTTTGCCTGCACCGAAACGTCCAGGGCCGACGTCGGCTCATCCGCTATCAGCAGCCGGGGATTCAGGCTCAGCGCCCGCGCCAGTGATGCCCGCTGGCGTTGGCCGCCGGACAGTTCGTGCGGGTAGCGGCCTGCGTACGACGCCGGCAGCTGGACGGACTCCAGCAGGTCACCCACACGCTTACGCGCCTGGGCATCGCTGGGCCGGGTGTGGATGATCATCGGCTCAGCGATGCACTCACCAATGGTCAGCTGCGGGTTGAACGACGCGGCCGGATCCTGGAACACGAAGCCAATGTCCTTCCGGAGCGGCTTGAAAGTGCGCTCGCGGAGGTTCAGCATTTCGTAACCCAGCACCTTGAGGCTGCCCCCGGTGGTCCGGTTGAGCCCGGCGATGGCGCGCCCGATTGTTGTCTTGCCGGACCCCGATTCGCCCACCAGGCCAAAGACCTCACCCCTGGAGAGGGTGAAGCTGACCCCGTCCACGGCCTTGAAGGCCGGCGTTCCCAGGCGTCCCGGATACTCGATTTCCAGGTTGTTGGCAGTCACCAGGATTTCCTCGTCCTGGTGGGGCCGTTCGGTGAGCCCGGCCGACGCCGAGTTGCGGCCCAGGTGCGGCACGGCGGCCAGGAGGTTGCGGGTGTAATCCTGCCGTGGTTCAGCGAACAACGTCTTCGCCGGGGCTTCCTCCACGATGTCGCCCTGGTACATCACCACCACGCGGTCCGCCAGGTCCGCCACCACCCCCATGTTGTGCGTGATGAGCACGATCGACGTGCCGTACTTGTCGCGCAGGTCCCGCAGCAGCCCCAGGATCTCGGCCTGGACGGTGACGTCCAGGGCGGTGGTGGGTTCGTCGGCCACAATCAGGCCCGGGTTCAATGCCAGTGCCGCAGCGATGACCACCCGCTGCTTCTGACCGCCGGAGAACTGGTGGGGGTAGTAGTTGACGCGGTGTTCGGGATCAGGGATGCCTACCTTGCGCAGGGCATCGATGGCGCGGGCCTTCGCGTCCTTGGCCGAAACCCGCTTGCCGCCGCCGCTGCCCGCATGGGCCCTGATTCCTTCGGCGATCTGCCAACCTACGGTGAACACGGGGTTCAGTGCTGTGGACGGTTCCTGGAACACCATGGCAACGTCGCGGCCGCGGATCTGGCGGAGCCGCGCCGCGCTGACGCTGATCACGTTGGCCCCGTTGATGAGCACCGTGCCGGAGCTGGTGGCGGTTTCGGGGAGCAGGCCCAGGATGGTTTTGGCGGTGACCGTTTTGCCGGAGCCCGACTCCCCCACGATCGCCAGCACTTCGCCCTTCCTGACTTCGAGGCTGACGTCCTTGACTGCCTGGACATCGCCGGCATCGGTGGCGAAAGTAACTTTAAGGTGGTCGATGTCGAGAACGGGATGGCCGTCGTCGGCCTGATGGCCCGACGACGGATCGATGTTGATGGTCATGAACTCCTCACTTCTGCCGCGAGGGCGGCATTCGCTCCGGTCACCGGGGAGCTGCCGCTGGCGCGTTTGCGGCCCCGGAGCCGCGGATCGTTCAGGTCGTTGATGCTCTCACCCACCAGGGTCAGTCCCACCACTGTCAGCACGATGGCCAGGCCGGGGAACACGCCCGTCCACCAGATACCGGAAGATGCATCAGAAAGTGCTTTGTTGAGGTCGAATCCCCATTCAGCAGCGGAGCTGGGCTCGATGCCGAAGCCCAGGAAGCCCAGTCCGGCCAGGGTGAGGATAGCCTCGGAGGCGTTGAGGGTGAAGATCAGGGGCAGGGTCCTGGTGGCATTGGCCAAAATGTGCCGGCCGATGATCCTTGCACTGGATGCACCGACCACCTGGGCCGATTCAACGAACGGTTCAGCCTTGAGCCGGATGGTTTCGGCACGGATCACCCGGAAATACTGTGGGACGAACACTGCCGTGATCGCTAACCCGCAGGCGAGGATTCCGCCCCAGAATCCGGACTGGCCCTTGTTGATCGCAATAGACATAACGATCGCCACAAGGAGGGTGGGGAAAGCGTAGATGGCGTCAGCGATTACCACCAGGACGCGGTCCAGCCAGCCGCCAACGTAGCCGCTGACGAGTCCAAGAAACACTCCCAGGAAGATGGACATCAACACTGCAGCGACAAGTACTGCTGCTGCCGTCTGCGATCCCCAGATAACACGGGACAGGACGTCGTAGCCGCCCACAGTTGTTCCCAGGAGATGCTTGCCGCCGGGTGCGGCCTGGGCCGGGAAAGAGCCTGCATCATCGGAAATTTGCGAAAAGCCAAAGGGCGCCAGCAGCGGCGCAAAAATGGCCGTCACCATAAAAGCGGCACAAAGCACGACGCCGATGAGCAGCATTGTGCGCTGCAGGCCGACGCTTTGGCGTATGTGGGATGCAACGGGGATGCGGTCAAGTATCGGTTTTTTGGGATGGGGCAAGGCTTCGATGCTCATCAGTACCTCACCCGCGGATCGATCAGGGCGGCGGCAATGTCCACCACAAAATTGGTGACCGCCACAATGACGGCCAGGAGCATAACGATGCCCTGAACGGCGACGAAATCACGCGCCGTAAGGTACTGCGCCAGCTGGTATCCGAGGCCCTTCCACTCAAAAGTTGTCTCCGTGAGCACTGCGCCGCCGAGCATCAGGGCGATCTGCAGACCCATGACCGTGATGATGGGGATCAGGGCCGGCTTGTAGGCGTGCTTCGTTACCAGCCGGTATTCGCTGACGCCACGGGAACGGCCGGCCTCAACGTAGTCCTTGCCGAGGGTGCCGATCACGTTGGTGCGGACCAGGCGGAGGAAGACGCCGGCTGTCAGCAGGCCCAGGGCGACGGCGGGCAGGACGGCGTGGTGGACGATGTCGCCAAAAGCTGCCAGATCGCTGCTGCGCAGGGCGTCCAGCCAGTAGATGCCGGTGGGTGCTCCGAGCCTTCCCATCGCCAGCTCCGTTGTGGTGGAAGCGCGGCCGGCGACCGGAAACCATCCCAGGCCGACGGAAAAAACCAGCTTCAGCAGCAGGCCTGCAAAGAAGACCGGGGTGGCATAGCAAAGGATGGCGAACAAGCGAAGGAATGCGTCCGGGACCTTGTCGCGTTTGTGGGCGGCGAACATTCCAAGGGGAATCCCCACGAGCAAAGCCACCAGCAAGGCGTTGATGGTCAATTCCAGCGTGGCGGCGCCGAAGGTGGTAAGCATCTCAATGACTGGCCGTCCGTCTGAAATGGTCCGGCCGAAATTGCCTGTGGCGATGTTGCCGAGGTACTCGATGTACTGAATGAAAAGGCTCCGGTCGTAACCGGCCTGGTGAATCAACGCGTCAATCTGCTCCTGCGGCAGGCGTCCGCCCTGGGCTGCAGTGATGGGATCGCCGGTGATCCGCATCAAAAAGAAGACCAGGGTGACGAGGATGAAGATTGTCGGGAAAATGAGCAGGAAGCGAATCAGGATGTATCTCCCAAGGCCACCTCCCGCAGATTTGGATTTGGGCGGCGCGACCGTTGGCGGCGGCGCATCGATCATTGTAGCCATGCTGTCCCTGCTTGGTATGAAGAATGACGAATGTGGGGCCAACAGTTAGGAGGCAGGACCGCCAGGGTCCCACCTCCTAAGCTGGTTTAATGGCGATTACTTGGAAACTTGTCCCAGCCTGAACTTGAATGATGCGTCCAGGGTGGAATCCACGCCCTTGACACTCTTCCCGGAGACCGCCACCTGGGCGCCCTGCAGCAACGGCAGAGTTGAGATGTCCTTAGCCAACTGGTTTTGAATGTCCTGGATGGTCTTCTCACGCTCCGATTTCTCGGCGGTGACAAGCTGTTTGGCAATCAGCGCTTCGACGTCCGTGTTGGAGTAGTGGTTGTTGATGTAGCCGCCCTTGGGGAAGAACGGGGTCAGGTAGTTGTCCGGGTCGCTGAAATCCGGGAACCAGCCGAGCTGGTACACCGGGTAGCTGTCCTTCTTGGAGGCCGCGTTGTACGTGACCCACTCCGTGGACTGCAGATCAACTGTGAACAGCCCGCTCTTCTCCAACTGGTCCTTGACCATGGCGTACTCGTCACCGGAGGACTTGCCGTAGTGGTCCGGGTTGTACTGCAGCTTAATGTTCACGGGCCCGGTGATTCCGGCATCGGACAGGGCTTTCTTGGCTTTGTCCAAGCTCGGCTTGCCGGAACCGTCCCCATAGGCCTGCTTGAAGGACTCGTTGGCACCGAGGAAACCAGAAGGAACGTTTGACCACATCGGCAGGTAAGTACCCTTGTAGACCTGGTCAGAAATCGCCTGCCGGTCGATCAGGTTGGCTACGGCTTGGCGGACTGCCAGTGCCTTCTTTGGATCCGCCTCCGACGTCTTGGCTCCAAACGGCATGGTGTCGAAGTTGAATACGATGTATCGCATCTCGCCACCGGGGCCGATGTTGACCTTGACGTTGGAGTCCTTCTTGAGGTCCTCGATGTCCGTGGCGCTGAGGCTGCGGTTGGCTACGTCAATCTGCCCACCCTTTACCTCCAACTTCATGTTGGTCTGGTCGGTGTAGTACTTGATGGTGGCCCCGGCGTTAGCCGGCTTGCCCAGAACACCTTTGTAATCGGGCCAGGCCGTCAGGCTGACCAGCGTGTTCTTGTTATAGGAGTCAATGACGTACTGGCCGTAGAACGGCTTGGCCTTGACGATCTCCTCGTCGCTGAGCAGCTTGTCCGCCGGGAAGACCTCATCGTCAACGATGGGCCCGGCAGGGCTTTGCAGGATCTGCGCGAACGTTTGATCATTGGCCTGCTTCAGCGTGAACACCACTGTGGTGGCGTCCGGCGCGGCGATGGACTCGATGTTGGTCAGCAGAGAGGACGGTCCGTTGGGGTCGGCAATCTTGGTCTGGCGGTCGAACGAGAACTTCACGTCCTTGGAGTCCAGTACGTGTCCATTCGCCCATTTGAGGCCGCTCTTCAGCTTGACTGTGAACTCAGTGGGTTTAGTGAAGGAGGCCGATTCGGCGAGGTCCGGGGCGGGTTCGGCGCCACCAGGCTTGGAGTTCATCAGAAAGGAGTAAATCTGGTTCATCACCATAAACGAACCGTTGTCGTACGAGCCTGCGGGGTCAAGAGCCGTGACCTTGTCGGTGGTGCCGTACGCAATGGTGCTGCCGGCATTCCCTGACGCCGTGCTGCCGCCGCCGCCCGACGGGCCTGTGCAGGCTGTCAGGGCCAGGGCGGAGATGCCTGCCAGCGCTATGGCGCGGTGCAGGGCCGTTGTGCTCTTTATCATCTGTGAACTTTCTGTCCGATGAGTACGCGCGCGCCGACCACATGGGTGCATATGCACCGGCGCGCAGTGCTGATCCCTAGATTCAATCAGAGAGTTCGCCCTCAGGACGGCCAATCCTGTGAGTTGAAACACAAAATTTATCTCATTGGTACCCCCGCCCACTGACCGGACAGCGGGCGCAGCCGCCCGGGGCACGGCAAAGCACCGGGAACGGCAAAGCACCACCCCGGTGCTGACCGGAACGGTGCCTTGGAAGGTGCGGACTAAAGCGCGGCGCGCTGGAGCGAACGGGCGGCGTCGATGGTGGCCTGGCCCAGTACCCGGCTGCCTTGGTACAGCACCACTGTTTGGCCGGGGGCCACCCCGCGCAGGGGGGTCGCCAGCCGGACCACCAGCTGGTTTCGGGCGGCACCATCCGTTGCTGATTCCACCCAGGCAGTGGCCGGTACGGGATCCCCGTGCGCCCTGACTTGCGCGTGGCAGTCGAACTCAGCTCCCGTTTCAACCTCGGCGATGGGAAGTCCCGCCCAGGAAACCTTGATGCCGCGGATCTCGTCGATCGCCAACAGTGCCTCGGGACCGACCACCACTTTGTTTTCCTTGGGCCGGATTTCCAGGACGAACCGGGGCTTGCCGTCAGCGGCAGGAGTTCCGAGCTTGAGGCCGCGCCGCTGGCCGACGGTGAATGCGTTGGCTCCAGGGTGCTCCCCCACCTTCGCGCCGGTCTCGTCCACGATGTCGCCGCTGGTCATGTCGATTTTTTCGGCAAGCCAACCCGCTGTATCACCGTCGGGAATGAAGCAGATGTCATGGCTGTCCGGCTTGTTGGCCACGGACAGGCCCCGCCGCTCCGCTTCGGCACGCACCTCGGCCTTGGACGGGGTGTCGGCCAGCGGGAACATGGAGTGCTTGAGCTGCTCGTGCGTGAGGACGCCCAGGACGTAACTCTGGTCCTTGGCCCAGTCGGCGGCGCGGTGCAGTTCCCGGTTGCCGTCGTCGTCTTCGATCACCTTGGCGTAATGGCCGGTGCATACGGCGTCAAAGCCCAGGGCAATGGCCTTTTCCAGCAGGGCGGCGAACTTGATGCGTTCATTGCAGCGCATGCAGGGGTTGGGCGTCCTGCCGGCCGCGTATTCATCGATGAAGTCCTGGACGACGTCTTCCTTGAAGCGCTCCGAGAAATCCCACACGTAGTAGGGAATGCCCAATACGTCGCAGGCGCGCCAGGCGTCCCGGGAGTCCTCGATGGTGCAGCAGCCCCGGCTGCCGGTGCGCAGGGTGCCGGGCATGCGCGAAAGGGCCAGGTGGACGCCGACGACGTCGTGCCCGGCCTCCACCGCGCGGGCGGCGGCAACAGCGGAGTCGACTCCGCCGCTCATGGCTGCTAGTACTCGCATGCTGGCTTTCTGTTGGGGAATAGTGTTTTCCGCCGGGGGCTGGACGCGCCGGCGGCGGAAACGATCTTCGCCTATCTATTCTACGGTGGCAGGCAAATCACGGCGGCATACAGGCCGGGGCTCCCGTGAAGATCACTGCGGGTGAAGCGTTCACGCGCCGCGCAGTGCCTGCCGCGCCGCGGTTCCCGCTGTCTGGATCGAGGACTCGTGCCCGGCCATGCCGGCTTGGCGGGCGCGCGAATAAGCCTCCGGCAACGCCCCGAGCAGGGCCTCGACGTCGGCCCCGGTGGATGCGTGCCCCAGGGTGAACCGCTGGGCTCCGCGCGCCGTTTCCTCGTCCAGGCCCATGGCCAACAGCACGTGGGACGGCCGCGGCACGCCGGCAGTGCAGGCCGAGCCGGTGGAGGATTCGACGCCGGCCAGGTCAAGGAGGAACAGCAGCGAGTCCCCTTCGCAGCCGGGGAAGGTGAAATGGGCATTGCCCGGCAGGCGGCCGCCGTGGGGCGCACCGCGGAGGACGGCTTCGGGAACACGTTGGCGGACGCCCTCGATCAGGCGGTCACGCAGTGCGGCGATCCGCGCCGCTTCCGCGGGCAAAGTGGCGGTGACAGCTTCTGCGGCGGCAGCGAAGGCGGCGATGGAGGCAGTGTCCAGCGTGCCGGACCGGACATCGCGTTCCTGTCCGCCGCCGTGCTGCACCGGTGTCAGTTTGACTGCCCGGCCCAGCAGGAGTGCTCCCACTCCGACCGGTCCGCCGATCTTGTGTCCGGAGATGGACATCGCATCCAGGCCCGAATCCTTGAAGTGCACCGGCACCGAGCCGAACGCCTGGACGGCGTCGGAGTGTACCGGGACGCCTGCGGCATGGGCCAGCTCAACCACACGGCCGATAGGCTGGATGGTGCCCACCTCGTTGTTGGCCCACATGACGGTCACCAGGGCTACAGCGCCGGGGTCGCGTGTGAGCTCGGCTTCGAGGACATCGAGGTCCAGGACGCCGTTGCTGTCCACCGGCAGCCACGCCACTTCAGCACCCTCGTGGCGTTCCAGCCATTCAACGGTGTCCAGCACCGCATGATGTTCGACGGCGGAGCAGAGGATGCGGCGCCGCTTTGGGTCCTCTGCCACGCGGGACCAGTACATGCCCTTCACGGCGAGGTTGTCCGATTCCGTGCCGCCGGAGGTGAAAATGACCTCGGAGGGATGGGCTCCCGCGGCCGCGGCGATAACTTCGCGCGCATCCTCGACTGCGCGGCGGGCCCTGCGTCCCGATCCATGCAGCGATGACGGGTTCCCCGTGCGCGCCAGTTCACGTGTGAGGGCGGCGAGCGCCGCACTCGAAAGCGGAGTCGTGGCGGCATGGTCGAGGTAGGCGGGCATCCCCCAATTCTATCGCGGTCTGTTGCCACCTCCCCGGGCGCGGAACCCTCAGTCCCGGCCGGTGATCCTTGCACAGCAATGACCAGAGCCGGCAGCCGGGGCGACACGGTCTTCCGGACTGCCGCATCCCACCGCGGCCCCGCGCAGGAGAGCACCGTTCATGTCGCATACCACTGCCGCATGTCCCCGCGAGAGCCAGTGGAACGGGCAATTGGAAAGCAGGTAGCCGCCGTCGCCGTCGCGCTCCGGCTGGTAGCCCGCTTCCGTCAGGAACTCTTCCAAATCACCGGCTGCCTCTGCCAGCTCCCGACCTTTCCGGAAGGCGGCCGCGCGGAGCGCTTCGCCAACAGGCGCGCCGGCTGCCTGGGAGGACTCGATGGCGCCGGCCATGAGTTCGCCGGCCAGATCATAGTTCCGGTCCGGCACCGATGCACCCACTTCGCTGCCGACCGGCCGGTACATCTTGGCGGGGCGGCCGGAGCCCGGCCCCGCCCGGCCCGCGGGCTTGTGGAACTCCACGGCCAGCAAGCCGTCCTGGACCAGCCTGTCCAGATGGAACGAGACGGTGCTGCGGGGCATCCCGGCAGCTTCAGCCACCTCGTCGCGGCCCAGCGGCCCTGGCGACGCAGCAACCAGTTCGAAAAGCTGCAGCCTCTTCGCGTCGGTCAGCGAGGCAACGGCAGCAATCCTGTCAGCCCAGGGAAGTCGGTACATGATGCCCACCAATCCAAAGTCAAGATCTATTGATTATAGATCGCCGTCTTTCTAAAATTGGCATACCTACTTTTAGAAGGAGACACCATGAAATCAGCATCGGCAGTACGGACCCAGAACGCGCTGACCACTATGCCGGCGGACCGGCAGGCGTTCCTGCTGCTGCGCACGGTCTTTACCGTCGCACCAATCCTTTTCGGCCTGGACAAGTTCACCAACATCCTCACCGACTGGACCGTCTACCTTGCACCCCAGGCCACCGCCGTCGTGCCGCTGACCCCCCAGACCTTCATGTACATCGTGGGCGTCGTGGAGATCATCGCCGGCATCGTCGTGGCTGTCCGGCCTAAATATGGTTCGCTGCTCGTGGCGGCCTGGCTGGCAGGGATCATCATCAACCTGCTGCTGCTCGGGAGTTTCTACGACGTTGCCCTGCGGGACTTCGGGCTGCTGGTGGGCGCGCTGGCCCTTAACCGGCTGTCGGTGGGGACCACGCGAACCACTGCGTGAGTACGCGGACTTCAGGCGCTGCGGTTAACCGCACCGCCAAGTGTTATTGCACATGCAGAGCCGTCGGCAGCTGAGCCCTCCAGCCGCCGGCGGTTTTGTGCGCGGCGGAATGTGAAGACCAGGGGGACCGCACGGACCTTACAAGGGATCAAGCAGACGGGGGCAGCAACGGCAGGTAGCGGGCCACGTCATTGCGGGCAGAAGCCAGGGTCGCCGGATCCGGGCAGGATACCGACATATAGGTCGAGGATTCCGCGGCACCAAAAACCCTTGCGAGTATGGCAGTGGACCGGCCGCCGGGAGCTGACTGCTCCAGCGCCAGCACCTCCACGTTCTTGCCTGGAGCATCCGGGGTACCACCCCAGCGCAACGTTTCCGTCTTCAGGTACGAGGGCTGGATGGTGGCGTCCAGGTATTGGAAAAGGGCGGCCGAAGATTCCCGGTCATCCCCCTTTACCAGCGGTGCCTGGCCGGTACTGACCCTCGAGGCAACAACGCACCCATCCGCCTTGGCATATTGGCTGGCGCCCGCCACGTTCTCCTTGACAAGCTTCCAGCCTGGCGCGTCTTTCAGCTCATCAGAAATACCTACGGGAACCCCCGGCGCCAGGGTGCGGCCGGCAGCAAAGGGCAGGTCCCGTCCGGCCACCGCCGCAGCGTCGTGCCCCGGGGTGATAGTGGGGGTGGACACAACGGGTGTGGTGGCCGGGGCAGCTGGCACAGAAGGGTCCGGGACGCCCACGCTGCAGCCGCCAAGAATCACCGCGCCCAGGCCGGCAATGGCGAGCGGCACCCCCCGGTTCCATGCCCTGCCGGCCCGCACCGCCGTCGTCGGCATATCCATCTCCACTCCGTCGCATCCCCTTCGGCCGGCGTCCGGCCGCGCAGGCACGAGTCTAGACGCCGCCCGCCGGGAACCCGGAAGCCCCGGACATTCGTTGTCACGGCAGGCCCGCCATCCGTGCTGGCCAGGCTGTGCTGGCTAAACTGGGCGGGCACTTTGCTTTCCCTGCGGAAAATTAAGAAGCCGCGCATCAAGAAAAGGAAGATCTTGACCGAGAGCAGCAGCTCCCACTACCAGGTCCTTCGCGTGGCCGTGACCGCCACCGAACAAGAAATCAAGGTGGCCTACCGGCGCGCTGCCAGGAAGGCCCACCCGGACCACGGGGGCGACGCCGCAACTTTCCGCCGCGTCACCGCTGCCTACGAGACCCTCATCGATCCACAGCGCCGGAAAGCCTACGACCGCACCTATGGCGCGGGTATCCGTGGCACATCGACCGACGACGGCGCCCACTTTGATGCGCCCGCCGCCGGGAGCCGGGCCTCCGCCACCGTCCGCAGGCCGGACAACGCCAGGAACACCGCGGGAGACCCGCCGGTCTACGTTCCGCCGTATGACGCAGGCGGCTCCGAGGTCCCCCTCATTCCCCTCGGGCAGGCACGCCAGCAGGTGCACGGGATGCCGCGGAAACGCGGAATCTTCGGTGCCGAGGCCCGCATCCAGCGCGAAATGCGCACGGTACAGCTGCTGACCCGGCAGGTGCTGCCGAACATTCCGGCTGCCCGGCTCATCAACGGCCTGCAGTCGCCGGCGGACAACAGCCACATCGACCATGCGGTCCTGTCGGGTTACCGGCTGGCACTGGTGAACTCCATGCTCCTGCCCAAGGGCGCCTACGCCTGGGACGGCCGGACCCTCAACCACGGCGGCCGTGCAGTGGCACCACCGCAGCTCGCCCGCGTGGTGTGGGCCATGCAGGACATCTTCCCCGAGCTCAACGTCACCGGATGGACGGTGGTGCACAGCCCGGACGGCAACCTGCATGAACCCGTGATCGACCACCACCGACGCCCCGCGGGTGCGCTGGAGACCGTTCAGATCGTCAACGCGGCGGGCATGGTGCGCGGCCTGAAGGAATTCCTGGCATCAGGCCCGGCCCCCAACACGGTGAACGTCCCGGTCCTTGCCAGGCTGCTGCGCGGCATGCACTGAGAACGGATGGCTAGGATGGGGAGGTGTTCCGCATCCTTTTCCATGCCCCAGAAATCCCCGGCAATACCGGCAACGCCATCCGCCTTGCGGCTATCACCGGCGCAGAACTGCACCTCGTGGAACCCCTGGGCTTCGACTTCTCCGACGCAAAACTGCGCCGGGCAGGCCTTGACTACCATGACCTCGCCGTCGTCACGGTGCACCAGTCAATCGAAGACGCCTGGCAGCACCTTCGGCCCGAGCGCGTCTACGCCTTCACGTCGGACGGCTCCACCAGCTACACGGACATCACCTACCGTCCGGGCGATGTCCTGATGTTCGGCCGCGAATCGGTGGGACTGCCGGAAGAGCTGAAAACCGATCCCCACGTCACAGCCACCGTGCGCCTGCCCATGCTCCCGGCCCTGCGTTCGCTGAACCTGGCAAACGCCGCCTCGATTGCGGTCTACGAAGCCTGGCGCCAGCAGGGCTTTGCCGGAGCCAGGCTTTAAGAACCCCTGGACCTGGGCTGACTCCCCCGGCCGCAGCAAATTCTCACCCGCCGTCCCATCCGCACCCTCCACGGCATCGAATGACTCTTGAAGACATTCGAGCGGAGCAAGGAGCGGCCGGTGACACTACTGGAGGCAGGAACCCGGCCGTCCGGCCGCAGCCGGGACGGCACTGCTGAGGATTCGGCGCCAAGAGACTTATGCTTGGACTTAATGGAAACTCCCAACGCGCCAAACTCCGAGGGCTCTGCCGCGGTGACTGACCCACCTGCAGACCTCAGCCAGCGCCTCTCGGTCCTGCTGGCGGGCATTGCCCGCGGGGACCAGGCGGCGTTCGCCGAGTTTTACCGGTTGACGTCCCGCAGGGTCTTCGGCATGGCCCGGCGCGTCCTGATCGATCCCGAACTCAGCGAGGACACCACGCAGGAAGTCTTCCTGCAGGTTTGGCAAAACGCCGCGAAGTTCGATCCGCAGGCGGGGAGCCCGCTCTCCTGGCTGATGACCATCTCGCACCGGCGGGCTGTGGACAAGGTTCGGTCGTCGCAGTCCTCCACTGACAGGGAAGCCAGGTATGGGGCGAGCACGCAGGACATCGACCACGACAGCGTTTCCGACGAAGTGGGCAGCCGGCTGGAGGCCGAGGCTGTGGTCCGCTGCCTGGCGACGCTGACCGAAACACAGCAGGAATCCGTGCGGCTGGCCTACTACGGCGGCCTTACCTACCGGGAAGTCGCCGAACGGCTGAATGCAGCGGTGCCCACCATCAAGTCCCGCATCCGCGATGGACTGATCCGATTGAAGACCTGTTTGGGGGTGAGTTGAGATGAGCGGAATGGATGAAGGCCGCAACAACCGTTCGAGTGCCTTCGGTGACACTGTCGCCATGGACCTCGCGTCCGGCCGCGCCGTGGACCTTGCCGAACTGTACGCCCTGGATGCGGTGACGGAGCAGGAACGCGACGCCATCGACCTCTACATCTCCACGGCCCCGGAAACGGAACGCCTGGCCTTCCTTGAGCGCGTCCGGCAGTCCCGGGAGGCACTGGCCCGCACGTTCCGGGTGGAGGAGGAACCGCCGTCGGACCTCTTCGAGCGGATCCTTGCGCAGCTGCCTGCCCAACTCCCCCGGCAGGAGGGACTGCCCGGTGGGGGCATTCCTGCACCAGCCGGAAGCACCGCACCCGCACCTCTTCAGGGAATGCCTGGCGAGCCGGAGGCACGTGACGAGCTGGCGCAGGCCCGCAAGCGCCGGGAGGACCGGCGTGGCGCATCCGGCGTCCGGCGCTGGCTGGTCGGCGTGGCAGCGGCCGCAGCCATCGCCCTGGGCGGTGTGGGCGTGGGCGCCTATATGGCCGACCAGAACGACCCCGTCAACCAGGTGGCCCGGGCAGGCGACCTGCGCGAAGCTTCGGTGAACGTGGTGGGCGGCGGCAAGGCCACCCTCCTGATTTCAGCGTCGGAGGACGCGGCCGTGGTGAAGATGAACGGCGTCCCCGCTCCCCCGGCGGGCAAGGTCTACCAGATGTGGCTGATCCCCAAGGACGGCTCCGCGCCGGTGTCGCAGGGCCTGATGGACGAACAGGCGCTGTCCAAGCCTGCGGTGGTCCAGGGCATCCATTCGGCTGCCTCACTCGGAATCACCGTGGAGCCCGCCGGTGGGTCGAAGGCGCCTACGCTGCCAACGGTGGCCGCGGCCCCGCTCGGAGCCTGACCTTTCACCAACGCGGCTGTCAAACGAAAGAAGCGCCCCCGGCCCCTTCCTGGGGAACGAACCGGGGGCGCTTCCCTGCCTTAGAAACCCGCGATGGTCCCCGGCCCGTTGACTGCCACCACGTGGAAGGCTTCCGCGCTGCGCCCGTCCGGCAGCCCGGCCCGGGCGGCGTTGAGCCGCATGCCTTGGCGGACAGTGGCCTCCATGGCGGCCACGTCAGGGTGCTGGCTGACATGGACATGGATGGCGGCCAGCTTGGCGTCCACCTGGGCGGTGACGTCCACGAAGTGGTTTTCCCGCTCCTCAGGTCCGGCGTACAGCCACAGCCACGGCAGCTTGTAGGCTGCCAGGCCGGCTTCGGCCAGCTCCGGGTAGGCGAACGGGTTCTCCAGGGCCGGATACACGGCGCGCGTCACCGCTTCCCCTACGGCCAGGTGGTCGGGGTGGCTCTTTTGGATCCGCTGCCAGTTCCGTTCCGGATGCATGGCGAGGACGACGTCGGGACGGATTTCGCGGATCAGCCGCACCACCCCTTTCATCACCTCGTGCGACGGCTCGAGGTACCCGTCCCGCTGGTGGAGGTAGTGGATGTCGGTGACGCCCACCAGTTCCGCGGCTCGCCGCTGCTCGGCGTCGCGCATGGCAATGATGTCCGCGCGGTGCGCCGGGTCGAAGCCGCCCGCGTCGCCGTCGGTCATGATGCAGTAGCTGACCTCCACGCCTGCCGCCGTCCAGGCGGCGACGGTGCCGGCTGCGCCGAAATCGATGTCGTCAGGGTGGGCCGCAAAACAGAGCACCCGCCCAACCCGGTGGCTGCCCGGGTTGAACGGGCTCCCTGCCTGCCCATGGAAGGCAGTCAACGATTCAGCCTTTGCGCTTCTTGATCTCGGCCGCCGCCTGGGGCAGGACATCGAAGACGTCGCCGATGATGCCGAAGTCCGCGATCTCGAAGACCGGGGACTCGGCATCCTTGTTGACGGCGACGATGACCTTGGATGTCTGCATTCCGGCTTTCTGCTGGATGGCGCCGGAGATGCCTGCGGAAATGTAAAGCTGCGGGGAAACGGTCTTGCCGGTCTGCCCCACCTGCGCGTCATGGCTGATCCAGCCTGCGTCCGTGGCGGCGCGGGAGGCGCCGACGGCGGCACCGAGGGCATCGGCCAGCTCTTCCACAGGACCGAAGTCGCCGTCCATGCCGCGTCCGCCGGCGACCACAATCCGTGCGTCCGTGAGGTCGGGCCGGCCGCTGGCCACCTTCTGCTCGCGGGCCGTGATCCGGGCGGCGGCAGCCACCGCGGGAACCTCCACTGTCGCGGTTTCGGGGGTGGAGGGTGCAGGCGCAGGTTCGGGGATGACGTTGTTGGCCTTGAGGGTCACCACGGAAACCGGGGTGCTGGCCTTGCAGGCAGTGTTGTACGAGCCGGCCAGGACGGACTTGTGTGCGGTGCCGTCCGGGTCCACAGCGACGACGTCCGTGATGACGCCGGCGTTCAACCGGATCCCCACGCGCGCCGCGATCTCCTTGCCTTCCGGTGAGTTGTCCAGTAGCACGATGCCGGCGCCGCTGGCTTCAGCCGCCGCTGCCACGTAGGCGGCCTTGGGTGCCACCAGGAAGTCATCCAGGTCCTGGGCGGACGGGCGCAGGATGCTTTCCACGCCGTACTCGGCGAAGGTGGCGGCGGCGCCGTCGGAAAGGTCGCCGTTGAGCGCCACTGCGCTTCCGCCCAGGGAGCGCGCCAGGGTCAGCAGCTCAAGGCTGCTCTTCTTGAGCGCTGCGCCGGGGTTGTCGATGTATACGAGTACTTTTGCCATGTCGATGTCCCTCTTAGAGCAGCTTCTGGGCGGCTAGGAAGTCAACCAGCTTGATGCCGGCGTCGCCCTCGTCAGTGATGATGGTGCCTGCAGTCCGGGGCGCCCGCTGCTCGGCGCTGGCCACGCTGGTCCAGGAACCGGCGAAGCCCACCTGGACGGGGTCGACGCCAATGTCGGCCAGGGACAGCGTGGTGATGCTCTTGCGCTTGGCCGCGATGATTCCCTTGAAGTTGGGGTACCGGGGCTCGTTGATTTGGTCCGTCACGGACACCACGGCGGGCAGCGGTGCCTCGACGGTCTCCGAGGAGGTGTCCGCGTCGCGGCGGGCCGTCAACCGGCCGCCGTCGACCTCCAGCGTGGATGCAAAGGTCACCTGGGGCAGCCCGAGCCGTTCGGCCAACTGCGCCGGAACAAGCGAGGTTTCGCCGTCGGTGGACGCCATGCCGGTGATGACCAGGTCCACGCCGCCCAAGTGCTGGACCGCTGCCGCGAGTGCAAGCGAAGTGGCGGCCGCGTCCGAGCCGGCCAGGGCATCGTCCGTGAGGTGGACGCCCTCGGTGGCCCCCATTTGCAGCGCCTTCTTGACGGCGTTGACAGCTCCGGAAGGACCCATGCTGAGGGCGATGACCTGGTTGCCCGCCTTGCTTCCGCCCCTCGCCTCGGCCAGCTGCAGCGCTGCCTCGAGGGCGTACTCGTCAAGCTCGGACAGAATGCTTTCGTCGCGGTCCACGGTGTTGCCCTCACCGTTGAGGTGACGGTCGAACTGGGCGTCCGGTACATGTTTGACCAGGACTACGATCTTCAATGTCTCTTCCACTGTGTTTACAGCAGCCTTCCATGCTTGTGGACAGCCAGCCGGGTGGGTCATGGCCGCGGAATGCCCGGCAGGCGGGTAGCTCCTAGCTAACCATATCGGCGCACCCCCGCGCCCTCTTCCGTTAACGCCTGTGTCAGGGCGTCCCCGGCATGCAGCATGACGACGGCGGGGCCCCTGGGTGGGGACGCCGCCGTCGTCATTGCTCCACGGTGTTGCTGCCGGCGTCAGCTGGCCGCGGCACCCAGTGTGACGTCGAAGGTCTGCTCTTTGCCGCTGCGCTGGACCGTGATCTTTACGGTCGAGCCTGCCGGCTGTTCGCGGACGGCTGCGGTCAACTGGTTCGGTTCGCCGATGGTGAGGTCGTTGAACTTGGTGATGACGTCACCGACCTTGATGCCGGCCTTTCCTGCCGCCGAGTTGGGGTCGACGGTGGCGACATCGGCTCCTACCGAGAATTCGGAGGATGCACCCGATGTGGTCTTGGCCTTGACGCTGACGCCCAGCTGGCCGTGCGAGGCCTTGCCGGTGTCGATGATTTCCTGGGCCACGCGCTTCGCATTGTTGATCGGGATGCTGAAGCCGACGCCGATGTTGCCGCTCTGGGACGTGGACGTCCCGGATCCAGCGGAGGCGATGGCGACGTTGACGCCGATGATCTCGCCCTTGCTGTTCACCAGGGCGCCGCCGGAGTTGCCGGGGTTGATGGCCGCGTCTGTCTGGATGACGTTGATGGCGATGGAGCCCTCGCCGGAGCTTTGCTGGCTTTGGCCGCCGCCCGGAGGCGCGAACTGGAAGCCCTGGTCGCCGCCCTGGCTGTTGTCACCGCCCTCGGGCGCTGCGGAGGAGGCCACGCTGATGGTCCGGTTGAGGGTGGAGACAATGCCGTCCGTGACCGTTCCGGTCAGGCCGAGCGGGGATCCGATGGCGATGGCGGTGTCCCCCACGTTGAGCTTGGAGGAATCCCCGAGGGTGGCGCGGGTAAGGCTTGAGGTGTCGTCAACCTTGATGACGGCGAGGTCGGACAAGGGGTCGGTGCCCACCAGCTTTGCGGGCAGGACCTTTCCGTCACTGGTCCGGATTTCGAGGGTGGCGTTGGCGGTCTGGCCGTCGAGGGTCACGACGTGGGTGTTGGTCAGGATGTGCCCTTGGTCATCAAGGACAATGCCCGAACCAGTGCCCCCTGAGCTGCCGCTGGTGGCACTGATGGTGACGACGCTGGGCGAGGCCTTCACGGCAGCCGCGGTGATGGCGTTGACGTCATCCTTGTTGTTGACGATGACCGTCCCGGGCTGGCTGTTGCCGGTGACGGTTGACGTGCTGGACCCGGTGGTGCCGAACAGTTCGCCGGCGCCAACCGTGGCCACGCCGCCGCCGACGAGGCCCGCCGCGAGGATGCTGGCCACGAGGGTGCCGATGCCGAAGCTCGCCTTCCGTCGCGGCGCATCCTTGGGGTTGGGGGCCAGGCCAACGCTCCCGTTGGACGTTCCGTGGCCCGCATCGTGAACGGGTTGGCCATTCTGGTGCTGCTGCTGGCCGTAGTATCCGGACTGGCCGTAGAACGGCTGCCGCTGCGGATACACAGGGCGCGGGGCACCCGGCAACTCCTGGGTGTGGTTTTCACCCGTCTGCGGCTGGTCCAGCCGCTCTGTGTTGTTCTGGTATCCCGTGGTGTTCTGGCGTGCCCTGTCGTTCTGCTGCTCCCCGCCGTTCCCATACTGAGTGGCCGCCGGGCGGTCTCCGGGCTGCTGCGGGTCCTGCTGCTGGGGGCCCTGCTGCTGCCACGGGTTCCGGCTGCCCGCGTGGCTGTCCTCCGGGACCGGTCCTGGGGTTTGATTCTCAGTCATGGGACTTCCTTTCATCCTCGTCTGCCATTAACTATGTACCGTCGCGCTGGAACAAGCTCGGATGTTTGCTGGGAGCTTGCTGAACGGTCTGATGGTGGCCGCCTTCGCGGCGCGGCGTTTCGCTGGGGGCATATTCGGCCGCATGGACTGGCTGTGGGGTGCACCATAGAATCAAGATGAATTGCCACAGCGACCTGCGGCTTCACACCAAGCGTGGGGGCGCTGCTGGATTCGACGACTGATTCGTCCCGAATCGGTGTCAGGCGTGCTGAAGGGTTGCACATGCGGTCAAAGTTCAAACGTATCCTCGCCGTGATCGGCCTTGCCGGATTGCTGGCGGTACCCGCCGGCGCCGCTTGGGCCGAGAACCCGGTTACCATTCCCTCTGGCACCAACATCGTTGATGGCGCCAATGTCCTGGGCAGCCGGAAGGGCGAGGTCCAGGACGCCATCCAGAAGCTGTTGAAGGACCACAAGTACAACCTGTACGTGGTCACGGTTAAGTCTTTCGAGAACCCCGCTGATCCAGCCGCCTGGAGCAGTGCCGTGGCGCAGGCCAAGGGAATGGGCAAGGCAGACGCGATCCTCGCCATCGCCACCGAGCAGGGGAAATACTACTTCTCCCCCAACTCCACCAGTTCCATTTACTCCAAGCGCAGCAACATCACACAGAATGCTGTGGCCGCAAACCTCGGCGCCGGCAAGCGGGACTTCGCCCAGGCTGCCATTGATACTGCCTCAGCCATCGGTGACGCCGCCGGCGGCGGCAGCGGCAACGTGTCATCCGGGGACGGAGCAGGCGCAGGCATCCTCGTAGGTGCGGGCGTAGTCGTGGCCGGGGGCGGCGCCTACCTGTATTACCGGAACCGCCGGAAGAAGGCTGCGGGCCAGGACGCGTCCAGCGGAAGCTACGGCCCCCAGGGCGCCGAACTGGATCCGCTGGCATCGCTCAGCGTGGAGGAACTCCGCCGGAGGAGCGGTTCTCTGCTGATCGAGGCGGATGACGCCATCAAGTCCAGCGAGCAGGAACTTGGCTTTGCCCAGGCGCAGTACGGTGATTCCGCCGTCGGAAACTTCACCAACGCCCTGGCCGAGGCGAAGGCCCACATGACGGAGTCCTTCAAACTGCAGCAGCAGCTCGACGACCACATTCCGGACACCGAGGAGCAGCAACGGACCTGGCTGGGCGAGATCATCCGCCGCTCCGAGGCGGCCCTGGCCTCCCTCCAGGAGCAGAAGGCGGACTTTGACTCCTTGCGTGAGCTGGAGAAGAACGCGCCGCAGGCCCTTGCCGCAGTCAACGCCGGAGCCCGCGAAGCCGACGCCAAGATCGCCAGCGCCGAGCAGTCCCTGGCCGCCATGCGGTCCAAGTACGCAGACAGTGCACTGTCCCAGGTCTCGGACAACATCGTGCAGGCCAAGGAACGGCTGGCCTTCGTCCAGAATGCGTCCGGAACCGCGCAACAGAAGCTCAGTGAGGGCGAGAGCAGCCTGGCAGCCGTCGCCGTCCGCGCAGCCGAAGAAAGCCTGCACCAGACCAATGTCCTCCTGGACGCCATCGCCAAGGTCGCCACGAACCTCGATGAGGCCCGCAACGGCCTCGAAGCAGCGGTGGTGGATACGTCCCAGGACCTGGCCCAGGCAAAGGCCATCATCCAGTCCGGATCCCACGCCGAACTGGCCGGGCCGGTAGCGGCGGTGGAGGCCGCGCTGGCCCAGGTCAAGAACGAGATCCGGGGCGGAAAGATCGACCCCATCGCCACCCTGCAGCGGGTCGAAACCGCGCACCAGTCCCTGGACCAGGCCCTGACCGGGATCCGGGACCAGCAGGAACAGGCCCGGCGGGCACAGGCATCGCTGCAGCAGACCATCACGTCCGCCCAGGCCCAGATCAGTGCCACGTCCGACTACATCACGGCCCGCCGCGGCGGCGTGGGCACCGAGGCACGCACCAGGCTGGCAGAGTCGCAGCGGAACCTCGACTACGCACTGTCCATCGCCCGCACCGACCCCGTCACGGCACTTACCTACGCACAGCAGGGGCACGCCCTGGCAGCGCAGGCGGCGCAGTTGGCCCAGGCCGACGTCGACCACTTCGACGGCTACGCCAACCAGGGCTTCGGCCGCGGCGGCATGTTCGGCGGCGGAGGCGGCGGCGGACTGGGCGGTGCAATCCTTGGCGGCATCCTGATCAACTCCATCCTCAACGGTGGCCACGGCGGCTGGGGCGGCGGCGGTGGCTGGGGTGACGGCGGCGGAGGCGGCGGCTTCGGCGGAGACGGCGGTTTCGGCGGCGGGGACTTCGGTGGCGGCGATTTCGGCGGCGGCGACTCCGGCAGTTTCTAAGAACTTCCGCCAGGAACACGCCGGAGAGACTCCGGCGGGCGGACAGAAGCAGTACACCACTGTGCACCGGTTCCAGTGGTTAACCCAGAGCAGGACGAAAGGCAAACACCATGGTTAAGCAGTCCATTTTCGGCCGGATCGCGCAGCTGGCAAAGGCGAACATCAACTCTTTGCTGGACAACGCCGAGGATCCGCAGAAGATGCTGGACCAGATGGTCCGCGACTACACCAACAACATCGCCGAAGCAGAGTCCGCGGTGGCCCAGACCATCGGCAACCTCCGCATGCTGGAAGACGACTACAACGAAGACGTCAAGAACGCGCGCGACTGGGGAAACAAGGCACTGGCCGCCTCCCGCAAGGCGGACGAGTACCGCGCCAGCGGCAACGTGTCCGACGCCGAGAAGTTCGACAACCTGGCCAAGGTGGCCCTGCAGCGCCAGATGTCAGCCGAGAACGAAGCCAAGGGTGCCGAGCCGGCCATCGCGTCCCAGCGCGAAGTGGTGGACAAGCTCAAGACCGGCCTGGACCAGATGAAGGGCAAGCTGAACCAGCTGACCAGCAAGCGCAATGAACTGGTGGCCCGTTCCAAGACCGCCGCAGCACAGTCCCAGGTGCACGATGCCATCAAGAGCATCGACATCATGGACCCCACCAGCGAAGTGGGCCGTTTTGAAGAGAAGATCCGCCGCGAAGAAGCCCGGGTCCGCGGCCAGCAGGAACTCACCGAGTCCAGCCTGGACGCCCAGTTCAACCAGCTGGAGGATCTGGGCGAGCAGACCGAGATCGAGGCGCGGCTGGCAGCTTTGAAGTCCGGCGGTGCCAAGCCTGCCCTCGGTGCCGCCAGTGCCGCGCCGTCCGAGTCCACCGTTGAGGAAGCCGACTTCGACAAACTCTGAATCCAGCCGACGCCCCACAGGCAAAGCAAGGCGATGGCCGGGACCGTGGTCCCGGCCATCGCCACGTCCCCAGTGTGTAGCGTGGTTGCCATGACCTCACTTGAAGACACCGCCCTGGTCTGGCTCCGCGACGATCTTCGCCTGGACGACAACCCGGCCCTGGACGCCGCCGCTGCGCTGGGCCTGCCGTTGACGGTGGTGTACGTCCTGGATGAAGAATCTGCAGGCATCAGGCCGCTGGGCGGCGCAACCCGATGGTGGCTGCACCACTCGCTGGCATCATTAGCCTCCGTCCTTGAGGCCCGCGGCTCGCGCCTGCTCCTTCGCCGTGGGCCTGCCGGGCAGGTTATTAAGGATGTGGCGGCGCAGACCGGAGCTCGGCACCTCTTCTGGAACCGGCGCTACGGTCAACCCGAGCGGACCATCGACGCCGCAATTAAGGAGTGGGCCGGGGAGAAGGGCCTGGAGGCATCAAGCTTCCAGGCAAACCTCCTGTTCGAGCCCTGGACGGTCAAGACCGGCTCCGGCGGGCCCTACAAGGTGTTCACGCCTTTCTGGCGGGCATGCCTTGCCGGCCAGGAGGTCCGGGACCCCCTGGAGCCCCCCGCCCGGATCCCGGGACCCCCATCGGGCCGCCTCCAGGCCGGCGACGACCTCGACAGCTGGCGGTTGCTCCCCTCCTCTCCTGACTGGAGCGGCGGTCTCGCCGCCACCTGGACTCCCGGCGAGGAAGGCGCGCACCACCGGCTGGAGGAATTCCTGGACGGGCCGGCCGGGGAGTACGGAACCGGCCGGAACCTGCCCGGCGTCGAGGGGACCAGCCGCCTGTCCCCCCACCTGCGCTTCGGCGAAGTCAGTCCCTTCCGGGTGTGGCGCGAGATCCGCCGCCACTATCCCCAAAAGGTGCCTGCCGACGTCGGGATCTTCCGCTCCGAGCTTGGCTGGCGGGAATTCTGTTGGCAGCTGCTGTATAACAACCCGGATCTGGCCACCCGGAACTACCGCCCTGAGTTCGACCGGTTTGCCTGGCAGCCACCGGGCAGAAGCGAGCTCTCAGCCTGGCAGCAGGGCCGCACGGGCTACCCGCTGGTGGATGCCGGGATGCGGCAGCTGTGGCAGACCGGTTGGATGCACAACCGGGTGCGGATGGCCGCGGCCTCGTTCCTGGTCAAGAATCTCCTGGCCGACTGGCGGATCGGAGAACAGTGGTTCTGGGACACCCTCGTGGACGCTGACGCCGCAAGCAACCCGGCCAACTGGCAGTGGGTGGCAGGGTCGGGCGCGGACGCCTCACCGTACTACCGGATTTTCAATCCCGTCACCCAGAGCAGGAAGTTCGACGCCGGCGGCCGGTATCTCCGCGAATTCGTTCCGGAGCTTGCCAATTTGGACAACAAATCCATCCATGAGCCTTGGAAGACGGGGGTTCCGGACTATCCGGAACCGCTCATTGAGCTGCCGGAGTCCCGGGAACGGGCGCTGGCGGCCTACCAGCAGCTCAAGGACGGGTGAGCCGGACGCTGATGCCTAGCGGCTGACCTTGCCCATGAGGGACGCGATGGGCCGCAGGAAGATCGGGCGGGCCAGGAACCATGCGGCGACCATGACGGCCACGGAGGCGAGGAATACCCAGAAGCCGAACCAGCCATCGTCGTCCCGGACCCCGTACATGTGGTTCAGGTTCCGCAGCGCGCCGGTGGTGAGCACCAGGAAGACGTGGACCACAATGAAGGCCACGAAGTAGATCATCACCGGGAAGTGGACGGCGCGCGCCCATTCGATCGGGTAGGCCTTGTTGAGGCCCGCAGCCTTCTTGGGCCAGGCGGAGGACATCCGCAGGCCCGTGATGAACGCCAGCGGCGCCGCGATGAAGACGGTCACGAAGTAGGCCAGGAGCTGCAGCGCGTTGTAATTGATCCAGCCGTCTTCCGTGGGCCAGTCCAGCGAGGCGTACTGCAGCGCCGCCGACAGTGCGTTCGGGAACACATCCCAGCTGGTGGGGACAATGCGCATCCACTGCCCGGTGGCGACCAGCAGCACGGCGAAGACGAGCCCGTTCAGGATCCAAAGGGCATCCAGCGTCAGGTGGAACCACAGTTCAAGACTGATCTTGGTGGGCGGGTTCTTGGTTTTGATCAGGCCCTTGTTGTTCCGGGTCCAGTGCCCGCTGGGCCGTGTGGTGGTGCGTACCTGCCACCCCGTGCGGATGATCAGGAGCAGGAAGAAGGCGTTGAGGAAGTGCTGCCACGCAAGCCACGCGGGGAATCCCACTGGGGCGTTGTCCGGCAGCTCGGACTGGCCCGGGTAGTCGGTGAGAAAGGACGCTACGGCGGGCAGTCCCACGAGCAGCCTGGCCACCAGTACCACCAGGACCAGCGCCGCGAGGACAGCAGGGACCACCCAGTAAAGCCGGGACCGCTTACCCGTCGCGGCGCCGGGCTTCTTCGTGGGTGTGGCCATGGAACTACTTACCTCTCAGGAATGACTTGGGGCGGCCCGCAGATCGCGGGACCCTTCCGAAAGAGAATACTAGGAACTGTGCGCATCCAAGGAAAAGAAAGGCCCCGACCGGCGTAACTGCCGGTCAGGGCCTTCATAAGTTGCGGGGACAGGATTTGAACCTGTGACCTCTGGGTTATGAGCCCAGCGAGCTACCGAACTGCTCCACCCCGCGTCGCTTGATCAACACTACCCTACTTTCGGGGCCGCCCTGACCACGCTCCACCGGGACCCTTTGGGATTCGACGGCGGGTCCCGGCAAAGTGGGCGCCCCGCCCGGCAAGGCTTTCGGGGAAAGCAAAAGGCCCGGACATTGTTTCCAATGTCCGGGCCTTTCCTCAGTTGCGGGGACAGGATTTGAACCTGTGACCTCTGGGTTATGAGCCCAGCGAGCTACCGAACTGCTCCACCCCGCGTCGCAAGAACTACTTTACCGGGAGCTTAACCGCAGGCCAAATCGAAGCGGCGTGACGTCCGTTACGCCGGCCCGGCACCCGGTCCCCGTGGGGGGCTCGGATGCCGGGCCGCCGCCGTCGTGCTAGCGGCCCGCCGACGCGGACGGCGTTGCCGAGGGTGAGCTGGAAGCAGCGGGGGCCGGGCTGGCCTCCGGAGCGGTCACCGGGATCTTGGCCTCGGCGTCCATCGCCTTCTTCAGCGCGGCCGCGATCTTCTTCTGCGCCTCGCCGTAGGCAGCGAAGTCGCCGGCCGCGAGTGCTGCCTGGCCGGACTGGATGGCCGCGTTCGCCTCATCCAGGGCCGCCTTCAGCTGGGCCTTGGCGTCTGCTTCCGCCGGTGTAGCAGGAGCTGCCGGACCGGCCGGCGTCTGCCCGTTGTTGGCCGAGTCACCCGCGGCTGCACCCGAGTCACCGCCAAAGAGCTGCTTGAGGGCTGCGTCGAGCGTCGGTGCGAAGCCCACCTTGTCGCCGAAGGCCACCAGAACGCGCTGCAGGGTGGGGTACGACGTCTCACCCGTGGACTTGAGGTAGACCGGCTGGACGTACAGGATCCCGCCGCCGACGGGCAGGGTGAGCAGGTTGCCGTTCAGCACGTCCGACGCACCTTGCCGCAGCAGGTTAAGTGCCTGGGAAACCGTGGGGTCGGAGTTGAACTTGTTCTGCGCCTGGCCCGGACCGGGCACCTGCGTTTCCGGCGGGATCTGCAGCAGCCGCAGCTTGCCGTAGCCTTCCGCCTTCACGCCGGCCTGGTTCCCGGCGTCCGAGTCAGCGGCGAGGAAGCCGTACAGGACGTTGCGGGCGTTTCCGTTGACGATCTGCGGGATGAAGGAGGACGTCAGCTGGAAAGCGGGCTTCTCCTGGTCCGGCATCTGCAGCGACATGTAGAACGGCGGCTGCTTGACGTCCGTGTCCACCGTGGGATCGGCGGGGACGCTCCACGCGTCGTTGTTCTTGTAGAAGCTGGTGGGATCCGTCACGTGGTACTGGCCCAGCAGCTCACGCTGGACCTTGAACAGGTCCTCCGGATAGCGGACGTGGCCCATTACAGCCCCGGACATCTCCGTGTATGGCTTCAGGGACGACGGAAAGACCTTCTGCCAGGCCTTGAGGACCGGGTCCGTGTCATCCCAGGCGTAGAGGGTGACGGAGCCGTCGTAGGCGTCAACCGTGGCCTTGACCGAGTTGCGGATGTAGTTCACCGTGCTGTTGGGCAGGGCGACGGCGCGGCCGGAGCTGGTCTGCGAATCAGTCGTGGCATCCGACAGCTGCTTCTGCTGCGAGTACGGGTAGTACTGGCTGGTGGTGTAGCCGTCAACGATCCACTTGACCCGGCCGTCCACCACGGCCGGGTAGGCGCCGCCGTCAACCGTCAGGTAGGGCGCCACCTTCTGGACCCGCTCGCGGGGACTGCGGTCGTACAGGATCTGCGACTCCGGATTCACGCCGTCCGACAGCAGCAGGTCCGAGGACTGGAACTTGATGGCGTAGAGGATCTTGTTAAAGAACGAGCCAACGTTGGGCCCGGCGTTGCCCTTGAACGTGTACTGGGTTTCGCCCTCCCCCTCCTTGCCGGAGGGGCGGTCCTGCTCACGGGGCGCGGCGCCGTCGGGGGCACCCACGATGGAGTATTCGGGTGAGGTCTCGCCGAAGTAGATCCGCGGTTCGTAGGTTGTGTCGTTCCCCAGCACGCCTGTCGACGGAATGCCGGACTGCAGGAATTCGGGCTTGCCGTCCACGGTGAACTTGTTGCCCTTGGCCGCCACAACCCCGTAACCGTGGGTGTACACCACGTGCTGGTTCAGCCAGCCCTGCTGGTTAGTTGCAACGTTGGTGGGGTTCAGCTCCCGGACGGCGATCACAGTGTCCTGGATTTTGCCGTCCACCTCGTAGCGGTCCACGTTGAGGGCCTTGGGGAACTGGTAGTACGGGCGGTACTGTTCCAGCTGCGCAAAGGCGTCCGAGATCAGGTTCGGGTCCAGGAGCCGGATGTTGGCCGTGGTCTGGGCGTCGGGCGCCAGTGCGCCGGTATTGGCCGTATTGGTGGCGTCATACCGGGTTTCCTGGATGCCGTCCAGGCCGTAGGCCTTGCGGGTGTTCTCGATGTTGCGCTGGATGTATTTGCTTTCCAGTGTCTGCTCGGAGGGGCGGACCTGGAACTGCTGGATCACCCAGGGGTAGACTCCCCCGGCCAGGATGGAGGTGATGATCAGCATGGCCGTGCCGATCACCGGGAGGCGCCAGCGGCCGATCACGGCAGCCACGATGAACAGGATGGCCACCAGGACGGCAGCGACCGCGAGGATGGCCTTGGTGGGGATGACGGCGTTGACATCGGTGTAGAGCGCGCCGGCCCAGCGGCCCCCGTTGCTCTGGACCGAGGAGTAGCGGTCAAGCCAGAAGTTGACGCCCAGGAGCACCAGGAAGGCGGCGCCGGTCACGGCGATATGGATTTGCGCGGCGCGGCTGGTGAACACGCCGCGCTCCATCAGCCGGATGCTGCCGTACAGGTAGTGCGTGAGAAGGCCGGCGATGCCCGCAATCACCACCACGCTGATCAGGAACCCGGTCACAAACCCGAGGAACGGCAGGGTCATCAGGTAGAAGCTGATGTCCATGTTGAACTGCGGATCAGTCTGGCCGAAGCCGACCTGGTTGAAGAACAGCAGGACTTTCTGCCACTGGCTCGCGGCGGCGCTGCCCGCAAACAGGCCGAAGAGGACCGGCAGGCCCACCATGACAATCCGCCGGACGGGCTCCAGCTGGGCTTGGTACCGGTTGAGGTTGTCCCGGATTTCCGAGTCCGGCGCGTAGACGGGCCTGGCGTTGTAGGCGATGCGGATCGAGAAGAAGACGGCCGCGAACATGATGGCGAAGCCGGCCACGAAGATGGCGATCTTGGCCAGGTTCTCGGTGACGAAGACCTCGATGAAGCCCAGTTGCCGGTACCACAGGACGTCGGTCCAGACGTTGGCGAAGAATATGAAGCCCACTACCACCAGGGCGACAACGATCAGGGTGGGCGTCAGCACGCCTCGCCGTGAAGGGGGCCTGCCTGTGGACATGGTGCTGGCGGGACGGGACAAACTGGGTACCTCATAGCTGGTCGTCAGATATTCGAAGCGTGCGAGCGACGTACGGTACCGGTCAAACGGCTGGTTTCGTCCGTCAACTGTGCCACGAGTGGCGGTAAAGCTTAGTTCCTGTGAGTCTAGTTGCGCCCAGTCTATTTGCTGGTGCAGGCCGGGAGTGCGGATGTGTCCTGTCCGCTGCCGGCCAGTTCAACTGCATGCCGGGCGTCCGAGAGATTCTCCACGCGGACCACCTGGAGACCGTCGGGAACATGGCCCGCCACTTCATCGCAGTTGCCCGCGGGCGCCAGGAAAAGGGTGGCACCGGACGAGCGGGCACCCCGCATTTTTTGCCCGATGCCGCCGATGGGTCCCACCGAGCCGTCCGGCGAGATGGTGCCGGTGCCCGCGACGTGTTTGCCGCCGGTGAGGTCACCCGGCGTGACCGTGTCGATGATGCCCAGCGAGAACATGAGCCCGGCGCTGGGGCCGCCCACCTTGTCCAGGGAGATCTGCACCTGGAAGGGGAAACTGAACTGGTACTTCAACATGATGCCCAGGATGAAACGGCCCTGGCCATTGTCCTTGGGGGTGACCTCGACGGTGACGGGCCGCCCATCGCGTTCCACCGTCACCGATACGGGAGCACCCCTGCCCGCAGCCAGCTCATCCTGGATCACGCTGAGTGCACGGATGTCCTTGCCGTTGATGGACTTGAGGATGTCCCCTTGCTGGATCTTGCCCGCGGAAGCGGAATCCCTGGACAGGTCCGCGGCCTGGAGCTGCTGGCCGAAGGGAATCCGCAGTTCGTTCAGGGCGGAGGCCACGGCGTTCTCCTGGGACGTGGCCATGGCCACGGCGCTTTGTTCCTGGGCCTCTTCCCTGGTGGTGCCGGTGGGGTAGATCAGCTCAACCGGGTACACGGCTTTGGACCTGTCCAGCCATGCGGAGAATGCACTGAGGACGCTGACGGAGCCGGTGGGGCCGCCGTCAACATACACGGTGGTCAGGTCCAGGCTCCCGGCAGCCGGATACGTTTCATGGCCGCTGACATTGATGACCGGATGCCCCTGGCTCTCCCCCAGCGTGTTGTAGGTGGGGCCCGGAGATTCGATGACATACGGCACCGGAAGCGTGCCCACGGCAATTCCCAGCCCCAACGCCGCCAGCCCGGCAACCATCATGGTGGAAAGCCGCCTCCCCGGGCCGCCGTCGTCGGACGCGCCGGCGCCGCTGCCCGCAACCGCTGTGCCGCCGCTGTCCCCCGAGCCTTCCGGCGGGCTGCCGGCACCAAAGGGACCGGGATTGGACAAGGGGGGAAGATCGGGAACGTGGTCCTCGGAGGGATGGCCGCCACGGGTTGTAGTCACCCCACCAACACTACGCGGTAGCGGTGCGCCGGGGCGCTTTGCCTAGAGCGAACGACGGCGGCGGGCGGCAGACAGCCGACCCCCGCCGGGGTACCGTGAAGGTTGATCAACAGTCACACCATCGATCGGCGGGACCATGACCTCCAACCCACTCAATCCGTCCAACGGCGACGACACCCCCAAGGATCCGTTGACCGAAATGCTGCAGAACCTGATGGGCGGCAAGGGGATGGAGAACTTCGACCCCGCCGAGCTCGCCAAGGCTGCCGGCCTGCCGGATGACCCCAATCTGCTGGCCCAGATGTTTTCCCAGGTACAGGCGATGATGAGCGCGCCGTCCGAGGGTCCCGTCAACTGGACCCTGGCCCACGACAACGCCCGGCGGGTGGCCGCCGGCAGTTCGGACCCGTCCGTCACCGCCCAGCAGTCCAGGGAGGTGGACGAAGCCCTCCGCCTCGCTGAGCTGTGGCTGGACCCGGTCACGGACCTGCCGGGCACCGGCCTGATCGGCAAGGCCTGGTCGCGTGCCGAATGGGTGGAGGCCACCCTGGGCACCTGGAAGCGGCTGACCGAACCGGTGGCCAACAGCATCGCCAATGCGCTCTCGTCCGCGATGACGGAGCAGATGCCCGAGGAAATGAAGTCCATGATGGGCGGCGCCTCCTCCATGCTGCAGAACATGGGCGGTGCCATTTTCGGCATGCAGTTGGGTCAGGCCATCGGTGCCCTCTCCCAGGACGTGGTGAGCTCCACTGACATCGGTGTCCCGCTCGCCGACCTTGAGATGGCGCTTCTGCCAGTAAATGTTGCTGCGTTCGGCGAGGGCCTCTCCCTGCCCGAGAACGATATCCGGCTCTTCCTTGCGGTGCGGGAAGCCGCGCACGCCCGGCTGTTCGTGCAGGTTCCCTGGCTGCGCGGACACCTGCTGGGCGCCATTGAGGCGTACGCCCGAGGCATCCACATCGACACCTCGCGCATTGAGGAACTCGCCCGCGACCTCGACCCCAGCAACCCGGAAGGCATCCAGGAGGCACTGTCCCAAGGCGTGTTCATGCCGCAGCGGACACCCGCCCAGGAACAGGCGCTGGAAAAGCTGGAGACCGCGCTGGCCCTCGTGGAGGGCTGGGTGGATGAGCTTACGGCGGCCGCTACGGAGAAGGTGCTGCCGTCCGCCGGCGCACTGCGCGAAACAGTACGGCGCCGCCGGGCAACAGGAGGTCCCGCCGAGCACGCGTTCGCTTCCCTGGTGGGACTCGAGCTGCGACCGCGCAGGCTGCGTGACGCGGCCACGTTGTGGGCCACGCTGAAGGAAGAACGCGGTATCGAGGGCCGTGACGCCATCTGGCACCACCCCGACCTCTTGCCCACGGCCGAAGACCTGGATGATCCGAAGGGCTTCAGCTCCCGCCGCAAGCTCGCCGAAGCAAGCGACAGTGAGGTGGATGACGCACTGCAGAAGCTGTTGAACGGGGGCTTCGACGACACCTCCGGCGATGAGGGCGCTGCAGGGGAGACGGGCAGCAAGGCGGACGACGCCGGACCGGGCGACGACGGCGAAACGGACCAGCCCCGGGGCTGACACTTTTCCGGCGGGCCAGGGCTTCCTGGCCCGCCAGTTTGCTGTTCGAGGGCGTGCTTTTCGGCTGGCGGCGTGCTTCAGCTGGCGGTGTGCTTGGGCTGACTCAGTGTCCCGCGCCGGGCCTAGTCGGCATCTGCGGGCCAGAGGCCCGGCGCGCGCCCGCTGTCCTGTGCGTAGGTGCCGGCGTTCCCGGGGTCCAATGCATGGGTGCCGCCTGCAATGTCTTTGTCCATTCCCCGGGACGTGGCAAACGAAACACCCTCCAGGAACGCCTTGGCCCGCTGGGTTTCGGGGTAGGACTCCAGCAGCTTCCAGAACGCGGCGTTGTGTGAGGCCACCAGGAGGTGGGCCAGCTCGTGGAGCAGGACGTAGTCGATGACCCATTGCGGCATGGGCCGCAGCTTGTCAGACAGACGGATGGTGCCCTCGGCCGGCGTGGCCGAACCCCACCGGGAATTCTGGTTGCTGACCCAACGGACTGAGGTGGGCACTGACCGGCCCCCGAGATACTGGGCGGACAACTGGGCCGCGTGGGCTGCCAGGGCCTCGTCGGTGGCAGGACGCCGCCGCCCGGCCGCATGCCGCTCCCCCTGCTTGTGCAGTTTGGCCAGCATTTTGTGAACCCACTCGCGCTCCTGCGCGGCAGTGAAGCGGGCGGGAATCGCGACCACCGCCGTTCCGTCTTCCCAGAAGGCCGCTACGGTGCGGGTGCGCCGGGCGGACCGCCGCACCTCCACCGGGGAACCATTGGACGTGGTCAGCGCGGCGGTCTGACGGGCTCCGCCGATGGGTGCGCGCTTCACAGGACGGAGCTTTCGACAAGGACCCGGAGGACGTCCTCCCCGTACTTTTCCAGCTTGGACGGGCCAACGCCGGCAAGGCCGGCAAGCTCCTCCAGCGATGCCGGCCGGGCTTCCGCTATGGCAGTGAGGGTGGCATCGGTGAAGACGACGAATGCCGGGACATCCGCGGACTGCGCCACCTCGCGGCGCCAGTTGCGGAGGGCGTCAAAGGTCTGCTCCTCATAACTGGGGGGACACGCGTTGCAGCGGCCCACCTTTCGTTCGGCCCCTGTGGCAAGCATGCTGCCGCAGACCCGGCAGACCGCGGGAGCGGCAGCCTTGCGGCGCGGAGGGGCGCCCTTCCCCCGGGTACTTGAGCTGGCCACCGAGTCCGGCCGCAGGCCGTCGAGGAACCGGGACGGCTTCCGGTTGGCCCGGCCTCCGGGAGTCCTCGCGGTGCTCCACGAGAGCGAAAGGTGTTCGCGGGCGCGGGTGATGCCCACGTACAGGAGACGGCGCTCCTCATCCACAGATTCGGGTGAGTCGGCAAAGGAAATAGGCATCAGGCCTTCGCTGAGCCCCACCAGGAAGACGGCGTCCCATTCCAGGCCCTTGGCCGCGTGGAGCGAGGCAAGCGTAACGCCTTGGACGGTGGGCGCGTGCTGGGCGAGGGAACGCTCCTGGAGTTCATTGACGAAATCCGCCAGGCCAAACTGGGGACCGCGGGCCTGCACGAGTTCATCGGCGAGGGCCACCAATGCAGCGAGGGACTCCCAGCGCTCGCGCAGCGCACCTCCACTGTGTGGCGCCGAGTCGGTGTAGCCGAGGGAGGAAACGATGTCCCGGACCAGTTGCCCCAGCGGTTCCGGCGCATCCGTTTCAGAGACCGCCCGGGTGGCAGCACGCAGCTGCAGGATCGCGTCCCGGACCTCCTTGCGGGCGAAGAAGCGTTCGCCGCCGCGCAGCTGGTAACCGATGCCTGCCGCTGCCAGCGCCTGCTCGTAGGCCTCGGACTGTCCGTTGGTACGGAAAAGGATGGCCACCTCGCTGGCCGGAGTGCCGGCGTCGAGCAAGGCCTTGATCTTCTGCGCCACTGTCGCGGCTTCGGCTTCATCGTCCGTGCACTCGGTGAACTGCGGCACGGGCCCGGCGGGGCGCTGCGCCACGAGCTGCAGGGGCGACGCCCAGGCGGCGTCGGCGCTGGGCCCCCCGCTGCGGCGGGCGGCCAGCAGGTCATTGGCCAGTTTCACCACCTGCGGCGTGGAGCGGTAGTCCCTGATGAGCTTGACCACATTGGCCTGGGGGTAACGGGTCTTGAAATCCAGGAGGTGCCGTGGCGATGCGCCGGTAAACGAATAGATGGTCTGGCTCGCGTCACCCACCACGCAGAGTTCGTCACGCCCGCCCAGCCAAAGCTCCAGGAGCCGCTGCTGCAGCGGGGAGACGTCCTGGTATTCATCGACCACGAAGTGCCGGTACTGCTCCCGAACCGTGGCGGCGACCTTCTCGTCCTCCTGAAGGATGCCCACCGTGATCAGCAGGACGTCCTCAAAGTCAATCACGTTGCGGTCGGTCTTGACATCCTCATAGGACTGGAAGACGCGGGCGACCGTGGTGAGATCGAACCCGCCGGGCGCGCCCCTCCCCTGGGCGTTCTCCAGATAGTTTGCCGGTGTCAGCATGGACACCTTGGCCCATTCGATTTCCGAGGCAAGGTCGCGGATCGAGGCCCGGTCCGTGCTGAGCCTGAGCCGCCGGGCCGCCTCTGCCAGCATCTGGGCCTTGTGGTCCAGCAGGTTGGGCAGTGTTCCGCCCACCGCCTGGGGCCAGAAGAACTGCAGCTGGCGAAGGGCAGCGGCGTGGAAGGTGCGGGCCTGCACATTGCCGGCGCCGAGGTCCCGAAGGCGGCTGCGCATCTCTGCCGCGGCCCTGGCAGTAAACGTTACGGCCAGCAGGCGCTGGGGGGTGTAGACCCCCGAGTGCACGCCGTAGGCGATGCGGTGGGTGATGGCGCGGGTCTTCCCAGTACCCGCGCCGGCCAGCACGCACAACGGTCCGTTCAGGGTGCTGGCCACCTCACGCTGTTCGGCGTCCAGCCCCCCAAGGATCCTGTCCTCCAGCGATGCTGCTCCGTCAAAATTCTCTGTAGTCACTTCTGCTGCTTTATTTCTCGACTACCGCGTGCTGGAGTCTGGTGGATGGAATAACTTAGGCGCCGGCCCGGTCCTGGATCCGGCCGCCGTACCAGTGCTCAATAAGCGAGCGGGCAATGGAGAGCCTGCTGGAGATGGTGATCTCCCCGCTGAGCACCGCTTCCTGGAGTTCCTCCCGGGTGAACCAGCGGGCCCTGGTGACCTCCACGCCGTCGGGCGTTGCCTGGGCGTCCTCGGTAACGGCGGTAAATCCAAGCATAAGGGAGGCGGGGAACGGCCACGACTGGGAGCCGAGGTACTGGCAGGCTGCGACCCGCACCCCGACCTCCTCCTGGATTTCGCGCACCACGGCCTCTTCGAGTGACTCGCCAGGCTCCACAAACCCGGCAAGCGTGGAGTAGTTCCGGGCATCCACGGGGCCCCCTCCCCCCAGCAGCAGCCGGCCGTCCGGGCCGACCACCGTGACAATGATGGCGGGGTCGGTCCGGGGGTAGTGTTCGGAATTGTCAGCCGGGCACCGCCGCACCCAACCGCCGGCTTCCACCTCGGTGGGCGTGCCGCAGCGGGGGCAATGCGTGTGGGCAGCGTGCCAGTTGGCGATGGCGCTGGCTTCAACGAACAAGGCTGTGGAGGTAGCGGTCAAACCTGCGGCGACCTCCCGGAATCCAGCCCAGGTCGCGTCTGCGGGGATACCGGCGGTGCCGGGTTCCGGCTGTTCATGCAGGACGAAGAGCAGCAGCTCGGTCCCGGCCGGGAGGTCAGAGGCAGGCAGGGCCGCTCCCAGGTACACCACGAGGTCCGGAGTCAATCCAGCTTCCTTCAACTCTGCCAGGAGTTCCGTGGCCCCGGTCAGCACCAGGTTGCTGCCCTGCACCAGGCCCTGCCGCCGCGACAGGACCGCGGCCCGGGTATCCGGGCCGGACAGAAGGGCTTCGATCATGCCGGGCCTGATGCGTGCTGCCGATCCGCGGTCCACCAGGGCCGGCCTTACCGGGAGCAGGGTCTCCACCAGATGGTTGGCCGGCAGCCGTTCCGGCGCAGCCTGGTGGACGGGTAATACGGACTCCGCGTGGCTCATGCTTCCACCGTACTGACTGCTGCCGACATTTCACATTTTGGAGAGGTTCCGCCTGCTGCTGGAAGCCCCCTGATTTGCACCTATCTGAAGACTCGCCGCGGCCGGACCGCTGTCTGGGACGGCGCGCAATCTACCGTGGAACGGTGAGAAGAAAACCGATTGAACTGGCGGCAATTGCAACCGCGGCAGTCCCCGGACTGACACCGACGGCCGTTAGCTCCGCGCCGGATGACCCTGCGGACTTCGATTCGGCCCTGCTCCTCGATTCCGAAGGCAAGCGCTGGCGGGTCCGGTCGCCGCGGCACGCGGAAGCCAGCGCGCGGCTGGAAACGGAGTTCCTGGTGCTGCGGGCTTTCGCTCCCGCCGTCCGCGCGGAACTGCCGTTCCTGATGCCTACTGTGGCCGGCAGCGTCCGGCTGGGGACGCTGACCACCTTCGTTTACTCGCACCTGGCCGGCACCACACGCAGCGTGGAGGAACTGACATCGGGGCCGGCCGGACTGGCCCGCGAGATCGGTTCCGCCCTGGCCGCGGTCCACGACCTGCCCCGGTCCTTGGTCAGCAACGCCGACCTGCCCAGCTACACCCCCAATGAGTTCCGCCAGCGGAGGCTGAACGAACTGGACCAGGCAGCCACAACGGGCAAGATTCCGGCCGCACTGCTGCGCCGCTGGGAACACGCCATGGAGGACGTGTCGCTGTGGCGGTTCAACCCCTGTGTGGTCCACGGCGATCTGCACGAGGACAATTTGCTGGTGGACGCGGGAAGGGTGACGGCAGTTACCGGCTGGACGGACCTGCGCATTGGGGATCCTGCCGATGACTTCGCCTGGCTGGTGGCTTCCAATGAGCAGGACTTCATCGACGCCGTACTGAAGGCCTACACTTCCAGCCGCCGTGACGTCCCCGACCAGCACCTGCTGCGGCGGGCCGCTCTGTCCGCTGAGTTCGCCCTGGCCCAGTACCTGGTCAAGGGCCTCGCAGCCGGGGACCAGGACATGGTCAGCGAAGCGGAGGACATGCTGGAGAGCCTGGCCAGCGACATCGCCGAGTATGGCGGCCAGCCGATCAGCGTCGAGCCTCTTCCGGCCACGGGCGGCCCGAATGGGCCAGGAGCATCCGTTCCTGCCTCCGCCGCGGGTTCCGGAACCGCCTCCGATTCCGGTACGGCCACCGCTTCCGGGGGCGGCAGTTCCGCTGTCACTCCTGCCGTTACGGTCGTCCCGGTCCCTGCCCAACCCGCTGCACCGGCGGAACTCGTCGTACCTGCCCCACTCGCTGCTCCAGCCCAGCCGGCAGGGCAGGCACAACCAACGGCGCCGGTTGTACCGGCGGCACCCGCGCAACCGGCAGTATCGGTGCGGCCGGCCGTGCACATCACCCCTATTCCGGTGGAGGTGCCGCCGGCAGGGGCTGACTCCGCTGAAGTCACGGGCGCCGAAACCAAGGGTCCGGACGATACATCCACGGCCGCCATCTCGGTGGTCAACGCCAAACAGGGCTGAGCATGGACAGGCATGGCCCTGTGGCTGCGCCTGTCAAGGACGGCCAAGCTTAACGACCACAGTGCTCAAGGACGACTCAGTGCAGCGGCAACGATTCCTTCCAGCTCGGCCGCCGTCCCCAGGTCGTGCGGCCGCACCACGGCATTGTCGGCAACGTAGAAGAACGCGGCGCGCACATCCTCCAGCGGAACATCCTTGAGGCGGGCCCACGCCAGCCGGTACACCGCCAGCTGGATCGAACGGGTCTTCAGCTGCTCCGCGGATGGCCGGCGCCCGGTTTTCCAGTCCACAAGGTCCCAGCGGCCGTCCGCGTCACGGAATACGGCGTCCACCCGGCCGCGGACCACAACCTCCCCCACCCTGGTTTCCACCGGAACCTCGACGAAAGCCGGGGACCTCTCCGCCCAGGGCGAAGCCTTGAAGGTGGCCACCATCTCGTCCAGGTCGTAGGCCGCATCAATATGGTCGTCCGAACCCGGCGCTTCGCCGAGGTCCAGCATTCCGGCCTTCCCGAAGTACTCCTCCACCCAGGCGTGGAAAGCGGTGCCTTTCCGGGCCGACATGCCCGGTTCGCGCGGCACCGGCCGGCGCAATCGGCCCAGCACCGCCTCGGGGTCGTCCCCGAGGTCAACCAGGGTGGAAGCAGAAATGTGGGTGGGCAGGTGCACATCCTGTCCACTGGACCTTCTTGCCCTGCGCTCCAGCAGCAGGGCGGCTTCCCGTGCCCAGCCTGCCGCTGCTCCCGTGAGCGCATGCTCCTGAGCTGGCCCCTCCGGCACCAACGATCCCCCGCCTGCGCTTAGGATCCCGCGCACCCGTTGTGCCGCCGCTTCCATCGCTGACCTGCGCCCCGGGGCCAGGCGGAGCCGCTCGCCGCTGCGCGGGTCCACCGGTCCTTCAAGGGGGTCGTAGGGCCAGGTTGCTTCTTCGGTTTCCAGCGTCAGCGGACTCTGCTGCGGCAGCGTGCCTTCCTCCAGGGACAGTGGGTGGACCACGGCACCCGGACGCCGCGCGGCGTCGGCCGGTTGAGTCAACACTTCCAGCTCCGCAAGGAAGGGCGACATCTCCGCCCGGCCGGCTCGTGAACCCACCCAGGCCGCGCTGGATACCCACAGGACATGCTTGGCCCTGGTGTAGGCCACGTAGGCCAGCCGCCTCTCTTCCGACTCCCCGTGGACCTGGACGGCGCCCTTGTAGTCCTTCTCGGCATCCAGCCACCCTTTCTGGTCCGGCTGGTCAAGGTCCCATTGCGGAAGGTCGGCCCGGTCCCCGCGCAGGGGCCAGGGCAGCGCGGCAGCACCACTGCTCCAGCGGGAGTCCCGGTCGCTGGGGAAAGCTCCCGCATTCATTCCAGGGACAAACACGACATCCCACTCCAGGCCCTTGGAAGCATGGACTGTCAACAGCTGAACCGCTTCCCGGTTCACATCACTGGCAGGCGCTTCCAACCCGTTTTCTTCCGCGGCGGCAGCCTCCAGCCAAGCGAGAAAAGCGAGGATATCCACTCTCTGGGAGGTACGGAGGAATCCGGCCGCCGCATCCTGGAAGGCATCGAGGTTGCGGCGGGCCTGGTGGATGCTGATTCCCGGGCGCGCTGCTACCTCGATGTCCAGCAGCATGGCCCTCTCCACTTCACCCAGGAGCGTGGTGAGGTCATCGCCAAGGTAGCCGCGCAACTGCCGCAGCTCTGTGGACAACCTGGCCAGCCTGTGGCGCGCCTCCCAGGTGAGAGTGCGTCCGTTCGCCGACGTCCATCCGTCACGCGGCAGGAAGTCCAGGGCCTCCACCAGGCTGGCGCCGTCGGTCAGGTCGCTCTCCAGGATGGGGGCATCTGCTTCATCGCTGTCGCTGTCTTGGCTGTCGGCGTCGAACCCCTGCGGCGCCCTCCCCCGGCTCCGTGCCAGCTGGGTGGACCAGTCGCGCAAAGCCATGAGGTCGGCAGGACCAATCCGCCACCGGGCACCAGAGAGCAGCCGCATGAGGGCATCAGACCGGCCGGGGTCGGCAAGGACGCGAAGGGTGGCCACCAGGTCAACGATCTCCGGGGTGTCCAGGAGCCCCCCAAGACCCACAATTTCGTAAGGGATCCCCCGGGCCTCAAACTGCCGTCGGACGGTTTCCATTTGGGCGCGCCTGCGGCACAACACGGCGAGGGCCGGTGGCTCGGCCGTGCCGTCAGCTTTCAGCTCAAAGTCAGTCACGCGGTATCTCAGGACGTCGTCAGCCAGGGCTGCTGCTTCCTCGGCGTCGCTGGCGAAACGGCCCAGCACCACCGTCCCGTCCACGGCGTGGGGGCTTGGCTGCAGCGGAGGCACCTCAGGAGCAGCTGCCCTGTCCCCGGCAGGTCCGTTGTGGGTCGCTGCCCGGCCGAGGGACTGCGACATGACGTTCGCTGCTGCCAGGATTGACCGGCCATTCCGCCAGGCTGTTGTCAGGTAGGAGGTGGGGGCGGGCGCCCAGCCTGCGTCTTCGTGCGACGTGCCGGTCCGGACGGGGAATTCGCGGACGAAGTGGAACAACTGGCCCGCCGAAGCGCCACGGAAACCGTAGATTGACTGGTTGGGGTCTCCGACGGCTGTCACCGCATGGCCGCCACCGAAGAGACGGGAAAAAAGCACCAGCTGCGCATACGAGGTGTCCTGGAACTCGTCAAGCAGAACCACTTTGTACCGCTGGCGCTCCATTTGGGCTGCCAGGGGGACCTCCTGAGCCACCTTGGCGGCGAGCGCCACCAGGTCGCCGAAATCCAGTGCGCCGCGGGCCCGTTTGGCTGCGGCGTACCGGCCCACCATGTCAGCGACGCTCGCCCTGGTCCGCAGCATTCCGCCGAGGTCCAGGGCCGCCTTGGACGGGTTCCTCTTCTTGCCGGCAAGGTACGGCAGTGACTCATACTCCGAAAGGCGCGCCATGAGCCAGGCTTCGACGTCCTCGGGCTCCTGAAGGTGTTCCGCGCACTCTCCCGCCAATTGGATGACGGCTTTCACCAGCGTGGACTTGGCGGCCCGAAAGTGTGCGTATTCGCCGTCGTAGGCCTCAACCACCTCACTGGCCAGCTGCCACGCCTGGGCGCCGCCGAGCAGAACCACGTCCCGCTCCACGCCAAGCCGCAGTCCGTAGTCGGAGACGATGCCGCTGGCGAACGAATGGTAGGTGGACACTTTGGGCTCCAGGGTGTCGCTGCTGCCCAGGCCCTCCGGAAAGACGCCCTTCCCGGCATCCTGGCCGGCAAGGCGCTGCAGTGCCAGGAGCTTTGACCGGATCCGGCTGGCAAGTTCGCCGGCTGCCTTCCGGGTGAAGGTCACGCCCAGGATCTCTTCAGGGGTGACCCAGCCGTTGGCCACAAGCCAGACCACCCGGTCAGCCATGGTGGCGGTTTTTCCCGATCCGGCTCCGGCGATGACCAGCCTCGGTGCCAGCGGCGAGGAGATGATGGCTGATTGCTCAGGCGTGGGGGTATTTTTTTCGCCGAGCAGGGCCGAGAGTTCTTCGGGGCTGAAGCGCACCTCCGGGGCGGCTTCCGCGGCAGCCAGTGCCCCGCTCATTCGGTCACCTGCCTTCCGCGCGCACACAACGGGCACACCTCGGGGAGCCGGCAGCCGTGGCCGCCATGGCTGCCCTTGGCGGGGTCATGCCGTGCAATGAATTCCTTGCCTGCCATCACGGCGGCCGCCTCCTTCACCATGACCAATGCCCAGTTCTCCTGTTGGTCGAGTGGCTCCTGCTGCTGAACGGCAGGATTGATGGCCCCGGTTCCCAGCTGCGCCAGGACGGCCCCGCCGGACCGGCCGGAGTCCCCGTCCGCGGCAGCGTCAAAACCACCGGCGAGCACTGCCGCCTGGTATGCGCCAAGCTGCGGGTGGCGGGAGAGCTCATCCTTGCCTGGCTGCCGCTTCCCGGTCTTGAGGTCCACCACCACCAGCCGGCCCTCGCCGTCGATCTCCAGGCGGTCCACTTGGCCCCGGAGCACCGCTTCCCGCGGCGGAGCCTCGTCCACCGTTACCTGGCCCAGGGCCACTTCGAAGTCCTGCTCCAGGCCAACGAGGCTGCGGCCTTCACTCCTCATCACGAGCACGTACTGGGCCAGTTTCCGCACCATGGCCTCGGCGCGCTGGAAGTCCAGCCTTCCCTCCCAGTTGTCCTTCATGCCCAGCGCAGGCCAGCGCCGCACCAGTTCAGCAACATACTCCGATCCGGACGCGTCCGGCATGTCCTGGGCGATCGCGTGCACCAGGGTGCCGAGGCTTCGGGCGAAGTCGGTGGCTGGTTCCCCGCCTGCTGCCTGGACGAACCAGTCCAACGGCGACTTTTGGACAGTCTCCACCTTTGAGGGGGACACGGACACCGTTCCCCCCGGCGGGACCACCGCCTCGGAGGAGGTCAGCGGGGCAAGTCCCCACCAGCTGCCCGGGTCCGCCCCGGCCACGGCAGGCTCTTGCGCAGCCAGGTGCGCCAGAACCCTGGCGGCTTCCTCTGCCTGCACTGTCCCGTCCAGCTGGGCATGCTGCCGGAGCTCGGCGACCAGGGCACGCAGGGTCATGGGCCGCGCCACCTGGGTGAACGCCCGCCCCTCCTCCCCCGGGCCCAAGGGCGCAACGAAGTCCAGGAACGACGACGGCTGGTAGTCCTCCGACGAGACCGCGGTACAGACGAGCAGTTCGCGTGCCCTGGACACCGCCGTGGAGAAACTCCGGAGTTCGTCGTAGCGGATGTCCCGCAGCCGGCTCAAGGGGTCACGCTGCAAGGCATATTCCGGGCCATGTTCCACCGCGTCCGCATACAGCGTGCTGCCCAGCAGTTCACCGCGGAGCCTGGTGTTGGGCCACACTCCCTCCTGCAGCCCGGCCACAATCACGACGGGCCATTCCCGCCCGGCCGCGCTGGCCGGCGTCATCAGCTCCACGGCATCATCCACCTGGGCACGGGCGGCGAGGGTGTCCATGGGAAGCTCCTGGTTCAGGAGGTATTCCAGGAACTGTTCGGGGCCGGCGCCGGGCATCTGGTCCACGTAGCGTTCCGCGGTGTGGAAGAGCGCCATCATCGCGTCAAGGTCCCGGTCAGCCCGGGCTCCATGGGGCCCGCCCGACAATGCGGTGGTTGTCCATGCCGATGAGAGCCCCGTGGAGTTCCAGAGCGCCCACAGGACCGACTCGGCATTGGCACCGGGAAGGTGGGCGGCCTCCCGCCCCGCCTGGATCATCCGGGCTGTGCGGCGGGCGGCGCGGCCCTCGATGCCAAGCGCACCCAGCGCGCCGGGCTCCAACAGCGCCTCGACGAGCAGCGCGTCGCTGGCGCGGCCCCCGCCGCCCAGGAGTTCCTCGCGCCGCAGCGATTGCCGGAGCCTGCGCAGTTCCACTGGTGTGGCGCCTCCGATGCGGGACGTAAGAAGCGACACGGCAGCTTCGGGTGTCAGCAACTGCGGATCCAGGGCGATGGCGAAAGCATCCAGCAGCGGCCTTACAGCGACCTCGTCCCGTACTGCGGATTCGGCCACAGGCACCCGCACCGGAATTCCCTGTCCGGACAGGTAGCGCTGCAGCTCGCTGACCTGGCCGCCGTTGCGCACGATGACCGCGATGTCCCCGAGGTCACGGTTGTGGTTGATGTGCTGGTCCAGGATCCGCTGTGCCACGTAGCGCAGCTCGTGCACGGGAGTGGGGACCAGATGAGCCTCAACTTTGCCGGGAACGGCAGGTCCGGGGTGCCCGGCGCTTTCATACTGCCCCTGACGCACCGGCGGTTCAAGGCGCCGCGCCAGCTGCCCGCCGGCCCGCTGGGAAATGCGGCCAGCGACGTTCAACCACGCCTCAGCCAAGGCCGGAGCCAGGCCATGGGCGTGCCACAGCGGCCGTTCCAGGACAGGAGTTTGAGTTGACAGCAGCCGGGGCAGCTCAGCCACCAGGTCCGGGCGGGCTCCCCGGAAACCCTGGACTACCGTGTCCGGGGACGATGCCACGTAGCAGTCCTTGCCGGCGGCGATATCTGCCAGCAGCTCAAAGATGGCGGGGTTTGCTTCCTGGACATCGTCCACCAGGACCACCTGCAGCCGGGCGCGTTCTGCGGCGAGGAATTCCGGTGCATCCTGGAAGATCTGCCGTGCGGCCGTGATGATCCCGGCGGGATCGAAGGCTTCGGGCATCCGCAGGTCAAGGACGTCCCGGTATTCGGCGTACAGGGCTGCTGCGGCTTTCCAGTCCGGCCGGTTGCACTCCACCGCCAGCTGCGCAAGGTCGTCGGCCGTACGGCCCGATTCGATGATGCGGTCAAAGAGTTGCCGCACTTCCTGGCGGAAGCCGCGGGTTTCCAACGCCCCGTCAAGATCGGCCGGCCAGGGCAGTTCCAGACCGGGAAGCCTGTGTCCTTCGAGGAGTTCCCTGATGATCAGGTCCTGCTCGGGGCCGGACAGCAGGCGCGGCGGCCTGGACAGCGGGATGATGCCCTCCGCCTTGGCGCGGCGGATCAGGTCGAATGCATATGAGGCCCACGTCCTGGCGGGGGTGGTGCTGAGGCTCCTGTCCAGCCGGGCGGTGAAACGGTCGCGCAGGAAGTCGGCGGCAAGGCGGGTGGGCGCGAGGATCAGCATGCGCTCGGGGTCGACGCCGTCACGGAAGACCCGCTGGACAGCGGCCTCGACCAGGACAGTCGTCTTTCCCGTGCCCGGTGCACCCGGGACCAGCACGGGTCCGGAACCCTGGGCGACGTCAACCGCTGCCTGCTGGTCCGGTGTGAGCCGCGGCGCCTGGGCGTGAACCCGCCGTGGCGGCAGCAACCGAAGGGCAGGGGCAGCCTGCAGGTCACTGCTGCTGTCCGGGTTTCCCGCACCGGGGAAAGCCTGCTCCCGGCCTGTTTCAGGTTCGCCTGTCCCCGGCTCTTGACGGTGCGGGTCCCAGGGGCCGGTCAAAGGAATTGTTACGGTCACAAAATCATTCCATCATCAGCCACCGACAATCTATGGAGCCCGCGCTCCAGTTGCTCGGCAATAGCGTCGATACTGTCAAAATCACTGTCCGTTGGTGCCCAGCGGGCGGCATTCAGGTCCACCCGCCACCGTCCCTCCCCGGTCCGGAGATACGAACTGAAGGCGCCAACAAGCGGGGTGCCCTCTTCAAGGTAAAGGAGCAGGGCCTGGGCTTCATGGCCCTCGGGCGCGTGGCCGCTGGCCTTCAGGACGCGCCACCAGGGAACGCCGCCCCCATGGTGGCTCATGACGTACCCGACCTGGCGCGGGCCACCCGAACCCAGGAGCTCGGCAACATCCCCGTACGAGACTGCGGACCCTGGCGGCACCAACCTGACGACGGCCAGGACCGCTTCGACGTACTCATTCCGCATTGATCCAATGTAGCCGCAGTGGCGTTCCACGGAATTGTCGGTGGGTCCATTTAGCGTTGAAGCATGAGTTCCTGGAACACCCTCCCCCGTGCAGCCTTCGACCTTGAGACCACTGGCCGCAATTCGAGGGCGGCAAGAATCGTCACGGCATCGATCACGGTGGTCGACCACCAAGGCCAGGTCATCAAGGAGCACGAGTGGCTGGCTGATCCTGGCGTGGAAATCCCCACAGAGGCAAGTGACGTCCACGGCATCACCACAGAACAAGCAAGGCGTGATGGGCGCCCGGCCCACGAGGTCACCCGCGAAGTCGCCGCGGTACTCCAAGAGCTCTTCGATTCCGCCACACCGGTGATCGCTTTCAACGCGAGCTACGATTTCACGGTCCTCGCCGCCGAATCCGCCCGCTACGGGATTCCCCAGCTGACCCGCTTCCCGGTCCTGGACCCGTACGTCATGAACAAGCAGGTTGACCGGTACCGCAAGGGCAAGCGCACGCTCACCGCGTTGTGTGAGGAGTACGGCGTGGTCCTGGACAACGCACACACCTCCGCTGCGGATGCCCTGGCCACCCTTAGGGTCCTGGATGCAATGGCGGGCAAGTTCCCCAAGCTGGTGATGCCTGCCAGCCAGCTGCATCAACTGCAGGTGGATTGGGCGGTCAGCCAGGCAGCGGACTTCCAGGGATACCTCCGAAAGACAAAGCCTGCCGCCGTGATCGAGGGAGACTGGCCGGTACTGCCGCCCCAGGATGCCACGGCAGGTGGATTCTAGGTAGGCCCGCACTACTCCAGAACCAGTTGTCCTGCTCCCAATTGGGAGGCATGTCACAGTCACGGCGCTTAACAAAGCTGAGGCCTTGAGCCGCCTGATCGTTCACCGGAAGAGCGTATCCAGGACCGACATGAGCCTGCTGGTAGGCCGGTGGCAGAATTTTGTTTTGCAGACCAGCGGCCCAGCTCGCTTTCCTTCGGTTCGGTCCTGCTGTTCACGCTAGTGAGACAATAAAGTTTTGCGGTCACCCCTGCCCCGGACGGCTCGACCAGCACCGGGCAGGTGCCAGGCGCCACAGCGCTGCCTTGCGGCCCGGCCGACTTATGACTCATATGAAAGTGACAACCTGATGAAAATCAAAGCGATGAAGTGGCTCACTACCGCTCCCGTTGCACTTGCCCTCGCGGTTTCCCTGGCTGCCTGCGGCGGCGGGTCTTCCCAGCCCAGCGGCACCCCCACCGATGCCCTGAAGGGCAGTGACCAGCAGACGCTGGACAAGTACACCACCGCCGACGTCACCCCGGTGGACAAGATCGACAAGACCAAGCTCGGCCTCATCACCGAGGGCACCCTGCGCGTGGGAACCCTCTCGGACGCCCCGCCGAACATCTTCATCGACCCTTCCGGCAAGTTCACCGGCTATGACAATGAGCTGCTGCGCGCCATCGGCGACAAGCTCGGCCTCAAGGTGGAGTTCGCCTCCACCGACTTCTCGGCCCTGCTGTCCCAGGTGGCCAACAAGCAGTTCGATGTCGGATCCTCCTCGATCTCCACCACCGACGCCCGCCGCAAGACCGTCGGCTTCACCAACGGTTATGACTTCGGCTACATGGCGGTCGTGACCAAGAGCGGCTCCAAGGTCAACGGCTTCGCCGACCTCAAGGAAGGCGTCCGGATCGGCGTCGTCCAGGGCACCGTGCAGGACGACTACGTCACCAACACCCTCAAGCTGGAGCCCGTCCGCTTCCCGGACTACAACACCGTTTACGGCAACGTGAAGAACGGCCAGATTGACGCTTGGGTGGCACCTTCCCAGCAGGCAACCGGCCAGGTCAAGGAAGGCGACAACACCAAGATCGCCGAGAAGGTTGTGAACACGCAAAACTTCACCGCCTACGCAGTGAACAAGGACAACCAGCCCTTGATCGACGCGCTGAACTCCGGCCTGGACGCGGTCATCGCGGACGGTACTTGGGCCAAGCTGACGTCCGAGTGGTACAAGGACCGCCCCACCGCCGCTGAACAGACCCCCCAGGGCTGGAAGCCGGGCAGCAAGGCCGTCCAGATCCCGGCCGCCAAGTAACCAGGGCGTTCCATGGATATCCTCAAGCAACTCGCTGACACCTTCCTTGACTGGAAGGCGATGGGCGAAGTCATCCCCAAGATGTTCGCCGTCGGTTTGCCGAACACCCTCGTGCTGGCCATCATCTCGGGCATAATCGGGACAGCCCTTGGGATGCTCCTCGCCCTGATGGGGATCTCCCGGAACGCAGCAGCGCGCTGGATCGCACGGGTTTACACCGACATCCTGCGCGGTCTTCCCCCGGTCCTGACCATCCTGGTCATCGGATTCGGATTCGGGCCGATTGTCCGCGAATTCACCGGTTCCACGAGCCCCTACCCGATGGCTGTGGCAGCGCTTTCCCTGATGTCCGGCGCGTACATCGGTGAAATCTTCCGGTCCGGCATCCAAAGCGTCGATAAGGGACAACTCGAGGCTTCACGTGCCCTGGGGTTCGGCTACGGTGCCTCCATGAGGCTCGTAGTGGTACCCCAGGGTATCCGCCGGGTGCTTCCGGCCCTGGTCAACCAGTTCATTGCGCTGATCAAGGAGTCATCGCTGGTCTTCCTTCTGGGCCTGCTGGCAAGTGAGCGCGAGATCTTCCAGATCGGCAAGGATGCGGCGGCCACTACCGGCAACCTGTCGCCCTACGTGGCGGCAGCGGTCTTCTACCTGGCGCTTACCATCCCGCTGACCCACTTCGTGAACTGGATTGATGCCCGGCTGCGCACCGGACGGCCGGAAAAGAAAGAACCGGACGAGGCCGCAGCGGTCGTTGGAAAGGGAGCCCAGGCATGAGTGAATTCGCGTCGGGAACACTGAGCGCCAAGAACATCCACCTTTCCTTCGGCAGCAACCACGTGCTGCGGGGCATCGACCTGCACGTTCCGCAGGGCACCACGGCTTCCGTCATTGGACCGTCAGGATCGGGCAAGTCCACCCTGTTGCGCGTGATGAACCGGCTGATTGAGCCGGACCAGGGGGACATCCTGCTGGATGGCCGTTCGGTCCTGAAAGACAACCCGGACGAACTCCGGCGCCGGATCGGCATGGTGTTCCAGCAGTTCAACCTGTTCCCGCACAAGACGGTGGAGGAAAACGTTTCGCTGGCCCTGCGGAAGCTGCGCAAACTCTCCAAGGAGGAAGCGCGCAGCGAGGCGCTGGAGCAGCTGGACCTGGTGGGCCTGAGGCACAAAGCGGACTCCCGCCCGGCCAACCTTTCCGGCGGCCAGCAGCAGCGCGTGGCCATTGCACGTGCGCTGGCCATGAAGCCGGAGGTCATGTTCTTCGACGAGGCAACCTCCGCCCTGGACCCTGAGCTGGTCAAGGGCGTGCTGGCGCTGATGGCTGACCTGGCCAAGGGAGGCATGACCATGGTGGTGGTGACCCACGAGATGGGCTTCTCCCGCAACGTGTCGGACACGGTGACCTTCATGGACGCCGGCGTGGTGGTCGAATCCGGTCCGCCGGAACAGATCTTCACGGCACCTCGCACGGACCGGCTCCAAGGCTTCCTCTCGGACGTCCTCTAGGCCCCGCCCGCAGGCAAAGACAGAAAATCCCCGCTTCCCGGACTTTTCCCCCTCGCATACAGGGAGGATTGGTCCGGAAGGCGGGGATTTGTCGTCCCGGGGGCAAGTGCCCGACGGCGGGACGTGCCTTAGTGCCTACCCCTGGGCGGCGGCTGCGGCCTTTGCTGCCGCGGGAAGCGCGTCGTAGATCCGGTTCATGGCGTCGTCATCGTGCGCGGCGGAGAGGAACCAGGCCTCGAAGACCGACGGCGGGAGGTAGACGCCGGACTCCAGCATCGAGTGGAAGAACGGTGCGTAGCGGAACGCCTCCTGCGCCTGGGCCTCGGCGTAGTTGTGGACCCCGTGGGCCGAGGTTCCGAACGCCACCGAGAACAGGTTGCCGGCGAACTGGATGGAGTGGTCCACCCCGGCGGCATCCAGGGCATTGGACAGGGCCGACGAGAGTTCCAGGGACCGGACGTCGATGAAGGAGTACACGTCCCGAGTGGCGTGCGTCAGGGTGGCCACACCTGCGGCCATGGCCACCGGGTTCCCGGACAGCGTTCCGGCCTGGTAGACCGGGCCGGTGGGGGCAAGGTAATCCATGACGTCGGCACGTCCGCCAAGTGCCGCCGTCGGCATTCCACCGCCGATGACCTTGCCGAAGGTGAGCAGGTCCGGAGTCCACGGATCCGTGGCGTCCGGCGCGCCGCCGGTAAGGCCCCAGTAGCCGGAGTAGCCGGTGCGGAAACCGGTGAGGACCTCATCGACGATGAGCAGCGCGCCGTGCTCCCGGGTGATCCGCGAGAGCCCTGCGTTGAACCCTTCGGCGGGGGTGACCACGCCCATGTTGGCCGGCGCGGCTTCGGTGATGACGGCCGCGATGTTGGGTCCGTGCGTGGCAAACGCTTCCTTAACCGCCTGCAGGTCGTTGTAGGGCAGCACCAGGGTTTCCGCGGCAGTTGCTTCCGTGACACCGGCGGAACCGGGCAGGGCGAGGGTTGCCACGCCGGAGCCGGCGGCGGCCAGGAGTCCATCGAGGTGGCCGTGGTAGCAGCCGGCGAACTTGATGATGAGGTTGCGGCCGGTGAACCCGCGGGCCAGCCGGACTGCGGTCATGGTGGCTTCGGTGCCGGTGGAGACCATGCGGAGGCGTTCGACGGCGGGGACGCGCTCCTTCACGATTTCTGCCAGGTTCGCTTCGTCGGGGGTGGAAGCGCCAAAGGAGAGGCCACGGTCGACGGCGGCATGGACGGCATCGAGCACGGCCGGGTGGGCGTGCCCCAGCAGGGCCGGGCCCCAGGAGCAGACCAGGTCCACGTATTCCTTGCCGTCGGCATCGGTCAGGTACGGCCCCTTGGCGGAGACCATGAAGCGCGGGGTTCCGCCCACGGACCCGAAGGCCCGGACCGGCGAATTGACTCCGCCCGGCATGAGCTGGCGGGCGCGGTCGAAGAGTGCCTCGTTGCGAGGATTGCTGGAAGTCATGGTTCCTATTCTCTCAGTTCGGCGTAAGCACAGTCAGCCGGCGAGCAGCTCTGCCACCCGGGGCGCCACCTTGGTGCCCATCAGTTCAATTGAGCGCATCATGGCCGCGTGCGGCAGCGGCCCGTTGCTGTATTTCAGGTCGAACCGGTCAACACCCAGGTTCCGCTTCAGACGGGCGATCTTCCGGGCCACCGTTTCCGGCGATCCGACGTACAGGGCGCCTTCCGCGGAACACAGGGCATCGAACTCCCCCCGCCCGGCCGGTCCCCACCCGCGCTCCGCGCCGAGCTTGTTGCGCAGTTTCAACCAGTGCGGGAACAGCTCTTCCCGGGCCTGCTCATCGGTGTCGGCCACGTGGCCTGGTGAGTGCGTGGCCATCTGCTGCATCGGGTGCCCGTACTTGGCCATCGCTTCCCGGTAGAGGTCGGCAAGCGGCCGGAAGCCGCGTGGCTGCCCGCCGATGATGGCGAAGATAATGGGATAGCCGTACTGGGCGCAGCGGAGCACCGATTCAGGTGTTCCACCCACCCCGATCCACGTGGGCAGCAGGTGGTGCTCCAGCGGCGGATAGACGCTCAGGCCATGCAGGGCAGGCCTGGTGCGGCCCTCCCAGTGCACCGGCTTTTGTGCCCGGACCTTGTCGAACAGCTCGAGCTTCTCTTCGAAGAGGACCTCATAGTCCGCCAGGTCCAGCCCGAAAAGCGGGAAGGACTCCACGAACGAGCCACGCCCCAGCATCACCTCGGCGCGGCCGTTGGAGATGGCGTCCACCGTGGAAAAACGCTGGAAGACCCGGATGGGATCGTCCGAGCTCAGGACGGTTACGGCTGAGCCCAGCCGGATGCGGGTGGTGCGGGCGGCAGCGGCGGCCAGGAAGACCTCCGGCGCGGACACCGCGTAGTCCTTGCGGTGGTGCTCCCCCACCCCAAAGGCATGGAGTCCGACGGCGTCGGCAAGTTCTGCCTGGTCCAGCAGCTGGCGCAGGACCTGGGCATGCGGCTGCTGGCTGCCGTCCGGAGCCTCGCCAACATCGCCGAAGGTGTTCAGGCCGAGGAGAATGCGGTCCTCCCCCACGGGCGCGGTGGGTTCCGCGGCCTGCCCGGCTGTCACCGGGCTTCCTTCAGCCAGCCGGCCAGTTCGGCGGCCCAGTAGGTGAGGACCATGTGGGCGCCGGCCCGCCGGATGCCCAGGACGGATTCGGTGATGGCTGCGCGACGGTCGATCCAGCCGTTGGCGGCGGCAGCCTCGATCATCGCGTATTCGCCGGAGATCTGGTAGGCGGACACGGGAACGGGGCTCATGGCGGCAACATCGGCCACGATGTCGAGGTAGCTCATGGCCGGTTTGACCATGATGATGTCGGCTCCTTCAGCCAGGTCCAGTTCAACCTCGCGCAGGGCTTCGGTGCGGTTGCCGGCATCCATCTGGTAGGTCCGCCGGTCCCCCTTGAGCTGTGAGTCCACAGCTTCCCGGAATGGTCCATAAAACGCCGAGGCGTACTTGGCCGAGTAGGCGATGACTGACGTGTTCTGGTGGCCGGCCTCATCCAGGGCCGAGCGGATGGCAGCGATCTGGCCGTCCATCATGCCGGAGGGGCCCAGCATGTGGGCGCCGGCCTCCGCCTGCGCCACGGCCATCCTGGCGTAGATCTCCACGGTGCGGTCGTTGTCCACGTACCCGTCGGCGTCGAGCACTCCGCAGTGGCCGTGGTCGGTGAATTCGTCCAGGCACACGTCGCTCATGATCACCAGGTCATCGCCCACTTCGGCGCGGACGTCCCGGATGGCCTTGTTCAGCACACCCTTCGGGTCCAGTGATGCCGAGCCTTCAGCGTCGCGGGTTTCGGGGATGCCGAAGAGCATGATGCCGCCCAGGCCGAGTTCCACGGCCTCCGCCGCAGCCCGCTTAAGGGTGTCGGTAGTGTGCTGGACCACGCCGGGCATGGAGGTGATGGGGTTGGGTTCGCTGAGCCCCTCCCGGATGAACGCCGGAAGGATGAGCTCCGCCGGCGCAAGGCGGGTCTCAGCGGTCAGCCGGCGCATGGCGGGGGTGGTGCGCAGGCGGCGGGGGCGTTGGTTGGGGAAAGTCATGGGTCCTGTCCTTCGCGTTGTTCTTGAAGCTTTATGGAGCGGGCGGCGTGCTGGCCGGTCAGGGCGGGTTGAGGGCCTTCGCGACCGCTGCCACCAGCCCGTCCGGCGTGGGCTCAGCCGCTATCGCAGCCACGTCCAGGCCCAGGGCAGCAGCCTGCTCCGCCGTCGAACGGCCAATCACCACTAGCCTGCAGCCGGCCAGCGGACCAAGGGCGGAGATCCGGCGCACGGCGCTTGGCGAGGCGGCGATCACGGCAGCTATGCGCCCCTCCGCAATGTCAGCGGCGGCGGCTTCGGGCGTCAGGAGGGGGTACGACGACGGTTGGGGACCGCCGTCGCCGTCTTCCGGCTGCACGGCGAGCCTGCGCTCCGCTGCCGCCGGATAGTCAACGGTGCGGTAGGCAGTAACGGCGGTGACTGCGCCGCCTGCAGCTGCGAGTCCCTCCGCCAGGGTGCCGGCGGCGATGTCTGCCTGCGGCAGCAGGATCCTGCCGCCGCCGGGCCAGACCGCGAGGAGGCCGGCAGCGGACTGCTCACCGGCCGGGGTGAGGGCGGCATCCAGTCCGCCCGCCGCCAGCAGCCTCCGCGTCGCGGGACCTATGGCGGCGATCCGCGTAGTCGACGGGACCAACTGGGCCAGGCCGAGGCCCCGCTCTGCCGCCTTTTCCATCAGGACGTGCACCGTAGTTGCGCTGCTGACCACCAGCCAGTCGAAGGCGCCCGCTGCGAGGGCATCGCAGGCGACGTCGAGCGCGTGCTGGTCCGGGGCCCGTTCGAAGTCGATCAGGGGCAGCAGGACCGGCGACGCGCCGGCTTCGGCCAGGGCCCCCGCCAAGGCACCGGACCGTTCCGGGCTGCGCGTCACCAGGACCCGGACTCCGCCCAGCACGGGTTGGCTGGGCGGCGTGTGCGGTCCGGACCTGCGGGAAGGCTGCGTCATCGCCAGGTCAGGACGCCTGCAGGTCTGCGATGTCGGCGGCTCCGGCAGCAAGTAAGGCTTCGGCAAGTTCGATGCCCAGCAGGGTGGCTCCGACTTCCGTCAGCCCGTCCGTGGCGAGCTTGTCCCGGACCGTGGCGGTGCCGTCGACGGCGCACACCACGGCTTCCAGGTGCAGCATGCTGCCTTTCCGGTAGGCGTAGGCGCCCACGGGGGCTGCACAACCTGCTTCAAGCCGCGCCAGCAGGGCCCGTTCCGCGGTGACGGCAAGGCGGGTGTCGGGGTCGTCCAAGGCGGCAAGGGCCTGGGCCAGGACCTCGCGGGAACCTTCGGACGATCCGGGCCGTGGCGGCGCGTCGGCGGTACGGCACTCAATGGCCAGTGATCCCTGGCCGGCCGCGGGCAGCATGACGTCGGTTTCAAGGTACTCGGTCACGGCGTCCAGCCGGCCGATGCGCTCCAGGCCGGCGGCGGCAAGCACCACCGCGTCCAGGTCGCAGGACTTCCCGGGCACCGCCTGGTCGCTGGAGTTGCCGGGCAATCCGGGAACGCGGCCCAAGCGGGTGTCCACGTTTCCGCGGATATCGACGATATCCAGATCGGCGCGGGCGGCGCGCAACTGTGCCGCGCGCCGCGGCGACCCAGTGCCAACGCGGGCTCCGGCAGGCAGGTCGGCCAGTTTCAGCCCGTCCCGGGCGCACAGGACATCCCGGACGTCCACCCGGCGCGGCGTGGCGGCAAGGCTGAGACCTACCGCCGCACCGGTGGGCAGGTCCTTGAGTGAATGGACGGCAACGTCGCACTCACTGCGCAGCAGCGCATCGCGCAGGGCAGCGACAAAGACGCCGGTGCCGCCCATCTGAGAGAGCGACCCGGTGAGGACGTCGCCATCAGTGCGGATGTGCACCAGTTCCACCGGGAAACCTCCGACGGCGGCGAGCTGTTCAGCGGTCTGCTGGGTCTGGGTAAGCGCCAGCTTGCTGGCGCGGGTTCCAATCCTGACTGTCACAGCTGCGCCGTTTTCCCTGAATCCGCTGGCGGATAGGCGTCGTGCCCGGTGCCGACTGTGGTATCGGCGCCTGCAATCGTTGGCTTTTCGCCGCGGAAGTTGGCGCAGCAGCCCGGGCGGCAGACGTCGTACCAGGGTCCGAGGTCCGTCAGGGCGGGGCGGTCGCTGATGTTGTTGGCCACCGTCCGCTCGCAGATCAGGTCCACCAGCCCGTCAACGAACTTCCGGTGCGTACCGGGGGTGGGGACGCGGGTGGCGGCCAGGCCGAGGTTTCCGCAGGTTTCCATGGCTTCGGTGTCCAGGTCCCAGACGACTTCCATGTGGTCGCTGACAAAGCCGAGGGGGACGATGACGATGCCCTTGACACCCTGCCCGGCCAGTTCATCGATGGCGTCGTTGATGTCGGGTTCCAGCCACGGCACGTGCGGTGCGCCGGAACGGGACTGGTACACCAGCGACCACGGCGCGGTCAGGCCGGATTGATCCTTGACCCGCTCCATGACGGCTGCGGCGTTGGCAAGGTGCTGGGCTACGTAGGCGGACCCCTCCTCAAACTCACGCGGCTCACCCTCGGACCGGCCTGCAGCCTCCGCGTCCCGGGTGGGGATGGAGTGCGTGGCAAACAGGACGTGGATCGGGGCGTCGGGGCTTCCGGCGCCGGCAAGCTTGGCGCGGACATCTGCCAGTCCGGCGGCAGTTCCCTCGACGAACGGCTCAACGAAACCGGGGTGGTCGAAGTACTGGCGGACCTTGTCCACTTCCAGCCGGCCGTCCAGGCCGGTCTCGCTCAATGCCATCCCGATGTCCTCGCGGTACTGGCGGCAGCTGGAGTAGCAGGAGTAGGCACTCGTGGTGAGCATCAGCACCCGGCGGTGGCCGGCGTCGTACGCTTCCTGCAGGGTCTCTGGAATGTAAGGTGCCCAGTTCCGGTTGCCCCACAGCACGGGCAGGTCGATGCCGCGCGCCGCCAGCTCGGCCTCCAGCGCTGCCTTGAGCTCGCGGTTCTGTTGGTTGATGGGGCTGATGCCGCCGTTGGCGCGGTAATGGTGCGAGACTTCCTCAAGCCGCTCGTCCGGGATTCCCCGGCCGCGGGTGACGTTGCGGAGGAACGGGATGACGTCCTCCTGGCCTTCCGGGCCGCCGAAGGAGGCGAGCAGGACGGCGTCGTAGTTCTTGGGGGCCATGCGTCCGGCCTCGGTGACCGGGTTGATGGCGGTGGCAAGCGTGGGATCGACCGGGTTCACGCGAGCACCTCTGCTACTTCATCGGCGGTGATCCGGCGTCCGGTGTAGAACGGGACTTCCTCGCGGACGTGGTTGCGTGCTTCCGTGGCGCGCAGGTGGCGCATAAGGTCCACAAGGTCAACCAGTTCGGGTGCCTCCAGGCCGAGGATCCACTCCCAGTCCCCCAGGGCGAAGGACGAGACGGTGTTGGAGATGACCTGGGGGAAATCCCTTCCGAGCAGGCCGTGGTCGCGGAGCATCTTGCCCCGCTCGGCCTCCGGCAGGATGTACCACTCGTAGGAGCGTACGAAGGGGTAGACACACAGCCACTCCGCCGGAGCAACACCGCGCGAGTAGGCGGGCGTGTGGTTCTTCGCGAACTCCGCCTCGCGGTGGACGCCCATGGCGGACCACACGATTTCGGTGCCGACGAAGAGCGGGCTGCGCCGGATGTCGCGGATGGCCTGCTGCAGCGCCTCCGGCTTGGGGCCGTGGAGCCACACCATGACGTCGGCGTCGGCGCGCATGGCGGAAACGTCGTAGCTGCCCCGGTGCGTGACGCCGGCCGCGGCGAGCCGCTCCAGCAGGGCTTCGAAGTCGGCGGCGGCATTCGCACTGCGGACCACTGGCTCTGACCGCTTGAATACCGTCCAGAGGGTAAAGAACTGCTCGGCTGATTCTTCGGTTTTAGTGACAGATTCGGCAGAAGTGTGGCTCATGGTTACAAGTTTGCCCCTTCGCCACCCCCAAGGCGAAACCGAAGAGTTCTACAACTTGTAGAAGTGAGCAAGGTCACCCCGGCTGGTTCCGGAGGCCGCCCCACGTTGCACTCCTACAGGCGGCGCATGCGCAGGAACACCAGGCCCGCGGCGGCACCGAGGCCAACCAGTCCGGCGCCCAGCCACACCATGGCATCCGGCATGTCCGGCAGGGGCCCGGTGGAGGAAACAGCCCGGCCCGGACCTGCGGGTGCAGCGGCAGACTGGGGCATGCGGGTGGGCTGGGACTGCCGTGCGTTGATCGACAGTGCTGTGGGCAGGGCGGGAGAAGGCACAGCCCCTGAGCCATTGGCGGCCGGGCCGGCCCCATCGCCGCCGGTTTCCGCACTGCCGGAGGTGTCGGAATCCGACGTTCCTGCCGCGCCGCCGGAACCTGGCCCGGCAGTCTTCGCTTCGGACGCCGGGTCAGCGCTTGAGCCTTCCCCCGTTCCGAGGACGGAAGGGACCGCGGTGGGGGCCGGCGCCTGAGCTCCTGCCGCAGGGGATGCGCCCGAGGCGGGGGCAACCCCGGGGGCGGAGGCTGAGGCGGGCCCCGGCCTCGTGCTGGATCCCGGTTGGGACGCAGCGGATTGGGGTGCCGTCGATTGGGGTGCCGTCGGCTGGGGTGCGGTGGGAGACCCGCCGGCCGGAGCCGTAGGCGCGGCGGTCTGCCCGCCGGGCACCAGGGCCGTCCCGGAGACCGTGGGCAGCGGGAGGTCCGGAAGGGGCAGCGCACTGACTGATGCCTCGGCCGTGGCCGGTGCCGTCGCCTTCACCGCCGGACTCAACGCACTCGGCACGGCAAGGATGGCGGGCGCCTTCCCACGCGGGGTGCCGGCGGCCGGGGACGCCTGCACCGCGGGGTCTTGGGGAGGTGGAACCGCGTCGTCGGCCAAGGACGCCTGGACGCCTGTGAAAAGAACCAGTACCACTCCGACGGCTGCGGCTGCAGTGCCACGTCGGAGTCCCCCATGGATACCGGTCCGGGACATGGAGAGCTCGGACCTGTGTTGAACCATAGTCATCGACCCTAACCAGAACGCCTGCGCGATTGGAAACCGGGAAGGGCCGCGCGGCCCGTGGGGGCCACTGCCGCCAGCCAGCCCCACCGGGCTGACCAGCAACGATGCTCAGGCAGCGGCCAATTGGCCGATTTGCTCACGCGTGTCGGCAACGACGGCGGCCAAACCGTTTCCAGCCACCCAGCCGCCCACTACCGCCACGCCACCGGCGGCGGTGCATGACTGGCGGATCTCCGCTGCCCGGGCGCGGTGCCCCACGGCTGCGAAGGGCAGGGATCCGCGCCAGCGCACCACGTCCCAGCCGTGCACGTCGTCGCTGGTGATCTGGACCTCAAGGAGGGTGGAAGCGTCCCGCAGGGCGGCGGCGAAAAGCTCGTCATCGGTTTGCGGGCCGGCCGGCTGCGCCGAAGCGCCGTCCACGCGGCCATAGGACAGCCGGACCACGTGCCGGCCCGGGCCTGCGGCGGCCGCCAGCCAATCCCACTTCCCCGTGGCGTGCGTCAGCGCCTTTGCTTCGATGCCCGGCGTTTGCGGGGCCACCAGGATTCCTGTTCCCCGGGGCCGCCGGTCCAGGTCCGGCTTGTCCAGGACCAGCGTGACCAGCTTAACGTCAGGTCCGGACGCAGGCTTCTTCCCTGAAATCCGGGGGACAGCACTTTCCAGCAGTCCGACGGCGGCCGGCCCATCCACGGCCATGACCAGCAGGGTGGTGCTGAAGGCAGCGCCGGCGGCTTCGACCCGCCAGCCGTCGGGGATGCGGGAAACCGACGTCGCGGCGGTGCCCGCCAGGAGTGTCACACCCCGGAGCTGGAGATCTTCCACCAGTGCTTGAACCAAGGTGTGCATGCCGCCCTCGAGGCCTGCGACGGCGGAACCGGCCTTGGCAGGTTTATCCGCTTGCCCCGTTTGGACGCTCCGCCGCTGGGCTGAAACCGCGGCAGCGAGGGAACCGTGCTTGCGCAGGCCGGCCCTAAGGCCGGGAGCCACCATGTCGACGTCGAGCAGGCCGGGATCTGCGGAGTGCACGCCGCCCACGACGGGCGAGACCAGCCGCTCCAGCACCCGCGAACCCATCCGGGCGCGGACCAGGGCAGAGACGCTGGTGACGTCCCTGCCGGCTCCCACGGAAGCGGGCAGCAGCCGGTCCAGGGAGGCGCGCAGCGAGCCCAGGATGCCCAGGGTGCGCCGGACCTCCGGGTCCCAGGGGTTGGCGGGAATGCCGAGGACGCCGGTCCTGGGCAGTTCGCGGGGGCCTTCCGGAAGCTGCACCCACGCACCGCCGGGACGGGGAGGAACAATCCTTTCGCCCAGGCCGAGCTCTGCGCACAGCCGGGCGACGGCGTCGGACCGCGTGGCGAAGGATTCAGCGCCGCTGTCCAGCGTGAGCCCGGCTACCGCATGGCTGCCCACACAGCCGCCCCACGCCGCGCCCGCCTCCAGGACGGTCACTTCGTGGCCGGCCGCGGCGAGTTCCCGGGCGGACAGCAGCCCGGAGATGCCGCCGCCGACCACCAATGCCGTGCGCGGCGCCGCCGCAGAGCTGCCCATTGGCTACTCCGGCGAGATGGAGTGGATGAGTTCCACCACCCGGGTCAGGACGTCCGGGTCGGTTTCGGGCGGCACTCCATGTCCCAGGTTCAGGACGTGGCCGGGGGCGGCGGAGCCGGCGGCGATGACTTCACGGACATGGGCCTCGAGGATTTCCCAGGGGGCTGACAGCAGTGCGGGGTCGATGTTGCCCTGCAGCGGAACGGTCCCGCCCAGTCGGCGGTTGGCCTCATCGAGCGGGAGCCGGTAGTCGACGCCCACCACGTCCACGCCGACGTCGCGCATGGCAACGAGAAGTTCGGAGGTGCCGGTGCCGAAGTGGATGAGCGGAGCGCCGAGGTGGCGGACATGGTCCAGGGCACGGGCCGACGCCGGCGCAACGTATTTGGTGTAGTCGGCAAGTCCCAGCGAGCCGGCCCAGGAGTCGAAGAGCTGGGCGGCGGAGGCGCCGGCCTCCAGCTGGGCCTGGAGGAACATGCCGGAGGCGTCGGCAGCCCAGTTGGCCAGCGCGGTCCAGGTCTCCGGGTCCGCGTGCATCATGGTCCGCGGGCCCAGGTGGTCGCGGGAGGGTTTCCCTTCCACCATGTAGGCGGCCAGGGTGAACGGCGCGCCGGCGAAACCGATCAGCGGCGTTTTGCCCAGTTCCGCCACGGTGAGGCGGACGGCTTCGCGGATGGGCTCCAACGCTTCCCAGGTGAGCTGGGGCAGGGCGGCAACGTCGGCCGCGGTGCGCACGGGCTTGTCAAGGACGGGACCCACGCCGGGAACGATGTCGACCCCGACTCCGGCCAGCTTCAGCGGGATCACGATATCGGAGAAGAAGATGCCGGCGTCCACGTCGTGGCGGCGCACAGGCTGCAGTGTGATCTCGGAAGCCAGTTCCGGCCGGAGGCAGGAGTCCAGCATGGCGATGCCCTCGCGTACCGTAAGGTATTCCGGCAGCGACCGGCCGGCCTGCCGCATGAACCAGACGGGACGGCGGGACGGGTTGCCCCCGCGGTAGGCCGTGATCAACGGTGAATCCGCTGTACGGCCGTCCATCAGTGGATGGTCTGCGGCGAGGGCGCCGGCAGCGGAGACGGCAGGGCTAGGAGTCATGCTTTTGATTGTGCCCAAAAAGAGCTGCAAAAGATAACGACAACCTGTCGCCCGCAGGAGGGGCGCCCGCAACGTGGCGCGGATCACGGTGCACTGTGGCGACTATCCTTTCCGGTGGTTGTTCTACCAGGGAACGAAAAAGCTATGATTGGTCTGCTGTGGTTCTTTTCTCATTGGTGGCTACACACGCCGACATCGACCTTGAAACCGTTGCTCAGTTGAGCAACGGTTCCTCCGGGATTGCCGCATCCGCGCTCACCGAGTCCCCCGCCGTGGCAGGGGCCGTGGTCCTGGCCACCTGCAACCGCTACGAAATCTACGGCGAGGCCGCCAACCCGAATGATGTCGAAGCGGCCAGGGCGGCACTCGTGGCCCGAATCAGCGACGCCAGCGGGCTGCCCGAACCCCTCGTGTCGCGTTCCTTCAGCACGCGCACCGGCCCCGAGGTCACCCAACACCTGTTCGCCGTCAGCGCGGGACTGGACTCCGCCGTCGTGGGTGAACGCGAAATCGCCGGCCAGGTGCGGCGGGCGCTGATCACCGCCCAGCACGACGGCACTGCCAGCGCCGGCCTGATCCGGCTTTTCCAGGCCGCGTCCAAGACCGCCAAGGATGTTGGCGCGCAGACGGCCCTCGGTTCCCGCGGCCTGTCCATCGTTTCCGTTGCACTGGACCTGGCCACCGATCTTTCCGAAAACCCCGACTGGGCAACCAAGAAGGTTGTACTGTTCGGGACCGGTGCCTACGCCGGGGCCACTATGGCACTGCTGCGTGAACGCGGCTGCACGGACATTTCCGTTTACTCCTCTTCCGGCCGCGCCGAAGGCTTCGTGGCCTCGCGCGGCGGCACCGCCCTGGATGTGGATTCGCTGCGGTCTGCGGTGGCGGCTGCCGACGTGATGATCGGCTGCAGTGGTTCGGATACCCGGGTTGAGGCCGATGAGCTGGCCGAGGTGCGCGCCGGCTCATCTCAGCCCCTGATCGCCATCGACCTCGCCCTCACCCACGACTTCGACCCCGCCGTGGGCGAGCTGGACGGCGTGGAGCTGCTTACCCTGGAATCCGTTCGCCTGGCTGCACCGCAGGAACAGGCGGAATCGCTGACTCAGGCGAGCGGCATTGTGAAGGGTGCCGCAAAGGCATTTGAGCAGGAGCGCGAGGCCCGCTCTGTCGATTCAGCGATCGTGGCCCTGCGGCGCCACACCATGAATGTCCTGGACGCGGAGATGGAAAAGGTCCGTGCCCGGCACGGCTGCACCGCCGCCGCTGAGGAAGTGGAGTTCGCGCTGCGCCGGATGGTCAAGCAGCTGCTGCATGTTCCCACGGTCCGCGCCCGCGAACTCGCCGCGAACGGCCAGCAGGACGATTATGTTGCCGCGCTGGAGGCGCTGTACGGCATCACCGTCGAACAGCCCGGCACAGCCGCCCCTGCCGCCGTCGAGGCCGAATGCCCGGTGGACCACCAGGGCCGCGAAACCGCCTGACCCGCAAACGCCCCATCAGCTCCTGCGCCACAATCTGCAACGCCCGCTCACTTCCGGCCCAGTTCCAGGCAACGCCCGCTCACTTTCTTCAAGCAAGGAGCGGGCGTTGCCCAAAAAGCTGCCGAAAGTGAGCGGGCGTTGCCCAAAAAGCTGCCGAACGTGAGCGGGCGTTCGGGTCAGTAGACGGGTTTCCCGGGTTCCACGTCCCGCACCCAGGCCAGGATCCCGCCGTCGAGGTGGCTGACCCGCTGGTAGCCGGCCTGCCGCGCCGCCGCCAGCACGTTGGCGGACCGGGTACCTGCCTTGCAGTGGAACACGATGTCCCGGTCCTGCGGCAGTTCGTCCCACGCCTCCCCGGCGAGGATCCGGCCCTGCGGGATCAGTTTGGCCCCGTCGATCCGGACGATGTCGTATTCACCGGCCTCCCGGACGTCCACCAGCTCGAAATCCTTGAGCCCGGCTTTCCGCGACGCCAGCATGGTGGCCAGCTGGGTGGCGGTGACGGTATGTTCCGTGTCCGCCTGCGACGGGGGCGCGATGCCGCAGAAGGCCTCGTAATCGGTGAGTTCGGTGATGGGCTCCACCGCGGGATCCTTCGACACGCGGATCTCGCGCCAGCTGCCGCCCAGGGCGTCAAACAGGGCCACGCGGCCCAGCAGGGAACGTCCGACGCCGGTGATCAGCTTCACTGCCTCAGTCACCATGAGCGATCCCACGGCAGCGCAGAGCATGCCGAACACGCCGCCCTCGCCGCAGGAGGGCACGGAGCCTGCCGGCGGCGCCTCCGGGTACAGGTCCCGGTACGTGGGGCCGTGCTTCTCCCAGAACACGCTGACCTGGCCGTCGAACCGGAAGATGGAACCCCACACGTAAGGCTTGCCCAGGATGGCTGCGGCGTCGTTTACCAGGTACCTGGTGGCGAAGTTGTCGGCACCGTCAAGGATGAGGTCATAGCTGCTGAACAGGTCCAGGGCGTTGGAGGAGTCCAGGCGCACGTTGTGAAGCCGGACATCAACCAGCGGATTCAGCTCGGCGATGGCGTCGCGTGCCGACTCGATTTTGGGCCGGCCCACGTCACTGACGCCGTGGATCACCTGGCGCTGCAGGTTGCTTAGGTCCACCACGTCGTCGTCGACGATTCCAATAGTGCCGACGCCCGCCGCGGCGAGGTACAGCAACGCCGGCGCGCCCAGGCCACCGGCGCCGATCACCAGCACCTTGGCGTTCTTGAGCCGCCGCTGGCCCAAGGCACCGATCTCGGGAATGATCAGGTGCCGGGAGTACCGTTCCACCTCCGCAGGCGTGAGGCCGGCAGCCGGTTCCACGAGCGGATCCAGCGAAAGGGTTGAAACATTTGCGGGGAAAGACGAAGCCATACTTCAATGTATGCCCCGGGATACCAGCGGGTCATATTACCCCGCAGTAAAGTGAAGGTAACTGCAATGGAAAGAAGGACAACTGTGGTCCCTGAAGCACGGGCCGACCGCCCGCCCGCCGCCGAACCGCAAACTCCCTCCCGCCCCGCCGGCCATCGGTCCGCCCGGCTGCCCCGGGACGAGCGGCGCGCACAGCTCCTGGCGGCCGCCCAGGAGGTGTTCGTGGCCAACGGCTACCACGGTGCGGCCATGGATGAAATTGCAGAGACCGCACACGTGAGCAAACCGGTCCTGTACCAGCACTTTCCCTCCAAACGGGACCTGTACCTTGCCCTGCTGGAAAGCCACCTCGCCTCCCTGACGGAGCTGATGCTGGGCGCCCTGAACTCCACCACGGACAACGATGAACGCGTCCAGGCCGTCATGCGCGCCTACTTCCAGTTCATCGCCAACGACGACCAGGCCCACCGCCTGGTGTTCGAGTCCGACCTGATCAACGACCCCGACGTCAGCTCCAGGCTGGAAACCTTCAACCGGACCTTCGCCGACGCCATCGCCAGGGTCATCGCCGAGGACACCAAGCTCCCCCACCTCGAAGCCGAACTCCTGGGCCGGGGATTGGCCGGGATGGCGCAGGTCAGCGCCCGGTACTGGCTGGAAACGGACGGCAACCTGGACCTCAACGTGGCCAGCGACCTCATCTACCGTTTAGCTTGGCGCGGAATCTCTCGCTTCCCCAAAGAGTCCTAGACTACAAATAAGACATCATCAACGAACTTCACAGGCTGGGAGGCCCCTTTGGAAATTAAGATCGGCGTGCAAAACGTTGGCCGCGAGATCGTGCTGGAATCGAACGAGGACGCGGAGTCTGTGGCCAAGGTTGTTGGTGAAGCCATCAATGGAGGCAGCGAACTGCGCCTGAAGGATGACAAAGGACGCCTGATCATCGTTCCGGGCAACGCCCTGGCCTATGTGGAGATCGGCGCCGAAGAGGTTCGGCGCGTAGGGTTCGGCCAGTTCTAGTCCCCGGTTCCAAGGAGATCCATGCTTTCGCTGACCATCGTGGTGCTGGCCACCGTCGCCGCCGGCTTCGTTGTCTGGGCCAATGACAGGCGGCATGCCAGGTACGGCGCTGCGCTGCCGGCCGGCGTTGCTGTGGGTGTTGCGGCGCTGGTGTGGATCATCCTGATGGCAGCGGGTTTCGGCTACCTGCCCGGGCTGACCTGGCTTCCCTGGGTCCTGCCCGTCGTTCTTGGCATTGCTGCCGCCGTCGCCGCTGTCGTCTACGTGGGCCGCACGCGTGCCCGCCACGATGCCGAGCGGCTGACGGCGATCCTGCGGCGCTGAGCTTCAGCTGGCCGGCTCCTACGGACAGAACTTAAACGGCCGTGGCCACCACCCCCGGGTGGTGGCCACAGCCGTTTAAACAGAAATGGCGGGTGTCCTAAAGGAACTCTGCGCGGCCTTCCATTGCCGACGACGCGAGGGCGTGCTCCCGGCGCGGGATGCGCCCTGCCGCCCTGGCCATCCTTCCGGCCATTACCGCGTGCTTGAAGGCCTCACCCATGAGCGTTGGGTTCTGCGCCCGGGTCACCGCCGTGGCCAGCAGCACGGCGTCGCAGCCCAGCTCCATGGCAAGCGCGGCGTCCGAGGCCGTACCGATTCCGGCATCCAGGACCACAGGCACGGAGGCCCGGGAAACGATGAGCTCAATGTTGTGCGGGTTCAGGATCCCCAGTCCGGTGCCGATCGGGGCACCCAGCGGCATGACGGCGGTGGCGCCAAGGTTCTCCAGCCGCAGCGCCAGCACGGGATCGTCATTGGTGTAGGCGAAGACCTTAAAGCCGCGGTTGACCAGCTGCTCCGTGGCCTCGACGAGTTCCACGGCGTCCGGCAGGAGGGTTTGTTCATCCGCGATGACCTCCAGCTTCACCCAGTCGGTCTCCAGCGCCTCCCTGGCCAGTTCCGCGGTCAGGACCGCGTCCCTGGCGGTGAAGCAGCCGGCGGTGTTGGGCAGGACCCGGATCCCATGGTCAACCAGCAGCTGGAACAGCGAGCCGGTTTCCGCCGTGGAGTAGCGCCGCATGGCCACGGTGGTCAACGCGGTGCCGGAGGCCAGGAGCGCGGCGCCCAGGCCATCGAGGCTGGGTGCTCCCCCGGTACCCATAATGAGCCTGGATCCGAGGGCGACGCCGTCGATCACCAGGGCGTCGCCGGCCCCGGCATGTCCTGCGGGATTGATGGTGCTGGTTTCGGTCATGGCGTCAGCCTCCCTGTACTGCTGTGACAAGTTCGATGTCGTCGCCCTCGGCGAGCGCGGTGGCGAACCATTGGCTGCGCGGCACCACCTGGGCGTTATGCGCGACGGCGACACCCAGCTTCCCGCCGTCCGTCGCCTGCCCGTTGTCAGCCAGCGGGCGTCCGGTGACCTGGCTGACCAGCGTGGTGATGGAAGCGCCATCGGCCACGGTGTGCTGGTTTCCGTTAAGGATGATGTTCACGCTGTCTCCTTGATGTAAGGGCTTGTTGCTGCCGTTGCCGGCCTGGAGAACCGGTCCGGGCTGAAGGGTGCCCAGCGGGGGTCGGCTTGTCCGTCCAACAGCTCCCTGCAGATGGCCGCCGCCGCGGGAGTGAGCAGGACGCCGTGCCGGAAGAACCCGGTGGCAATGATGAGTCCCGGGACATGCCCGGCCTGTCCGCTGCCGGATCCAAGTGCCACGGGCACCCGGCCCAGGAGAGGAGCGTTGTCGGGAGTTCCCGGGCGGGCACGGGCCGTGGATTCCAGGAGTTCAAGTTCAGCGACGGCGGGCACCAGCGACTGGGCGTCCCGCAGCAGCTGGTACACGCCGCCGGCGCTGACGGCATCGGAGAGGGCGTCCTCCCGTTGGGTGGCTCCGATCACCACGGTCCCGTCCTGCCGGGGGACGATGTACACCGGAATGCCGTGGACCAGGCCGCGGACCGTTGACGTCACCAGCGGCTGAAGGTGGCGGGGAACGGCAAGGCGGAGGATGTCCCCGTGCACTGGCCTCAGGGGCAGCTCAAGTCCGTCCGGCAGGCCGTCAAGCGCCCCGGCCTGCAGCCCGTTGGCCACCACGGATTCCGTTGCCAGCACCGTGGCACCGTTGGCCAGGCGGGCACCGGCAACACTCCGGCCCTCCCACAACAGCCCGGCTGCCCGCTCCGGAATGGCGTAGCCGTCCACTGCCCCGGCAACGGCCAGCTCCGGTTCTTCCCGTGCCGCGGCCGCGAGGGCCAGCCTGAGCGTTGACACCAGGCGCCGGGGGTCCACCTGGTGGTCGGCCGGGGTATCCAGGGCGCAGGCAATGGCCGGGCTGAGCAGCGGCTCGCGCTTCCGGGCCTCCCGCACGGTCAGCGGTTCCACCGCCAGCCCGTTGGCCTGCTGGACGGTGCGCAGATCCATCAGTGCCCGGCGGTCGGCCGCGTCGGCACCCACGGCCAGTGTCGGCGTCGTAAGGTATCCGGAATCCGCGCCGGTTGCACTCCCCAGGGCGGCGGCGAACCCCGGCCAGCGCGATGAGGCGTCCAGCATCAGCTCGAGGAGGTCTTCCTCCTGGTAGTGCAGTTCGCTGACGGGGGCCAGCATGCCGGCGGCTGCCCAGCTGGCGCCGGTACCTGGTGCGTCGTCGATGAGGACCACTGAGCGTCCGGAACGCTGCGCCTCCCAGGCAATTCCGTGCCCCACCACTCCCCCGCCGATGACGGCGACGTCGGCCCGGAGGGTCGAGGGGATGGCGGCGCCGGCGGACCCGGGGTGATGAGTGAAGGGGGTACTCATATGGTTCCTTCCCTACGCCGGCATTAACCGGATCAGGTCAAGCGGTCGGCTCTGACGCCCTCTCAGCCCGGCGCTTTGTGACAGCTGCCGCGGGCTCCCGCAGTACCAGCCCAGTTTAGAGGAACTAGGCTTGCAGGCATGAATGTGTCCACCCCATCCTTTCCCGCAGGCCACCGTGCCCCAGCCACCGAAGTCGTCAATTCACGGGACAGCGACGCCCTCAGGGCGGCCCGGCTGTACCTCTGCACTGATGCGCGCCGGGACCGCGGCGACTTTGCGGAATTTGTTGATGCCGCGTTCGCCGGCGGTGTGGACATCATCCAGCTGCGCGACAAGGCCATCGAGGCTGCGGAGGAACTTGACCTCCTGGCCGTGTTAAAGGAGACGGCGGTGCGGCACGGCAAACTGTGGGCGGTCAATGACCGTGCGGACATCGCCGTTCTCTCCGGGGCTCCGGTGTTCCACATCGGCCAGAAGGACCTTCCGCTGGCCGCAGCGCGGACGCTGGTCAACGGAAATGCCGCCATCGGACTGTCCAGCCACAGCCCGGAGCAGGTGGACACGGCCCTGGCAGCAGCTGCCGGCCCGGCCGGGCTGGACTATTTCTGCGTGGGTCCGGTCTGGGCGACGCCCACCAAGCCCGGCAGGGCCGCCGTCGGACCCGGCCTGGTGAAGTACGCCGCCGAAGCCTCACGGAAGGCCGCGGATCCGGTGCCCTGGTTCGCCATTGGCGGCATCGGCCATGGAAATGTCCAGGAGGTTGCGGAAGCCGGTGCGCGCAGGATCGTGGTGGTCCGCGCCATCACCGAGGCCCCCGATCCTGCCGCCGCCGCTGCTTCCCTCCTCGACGCGCTGGATGCCGCCGGCTCCTGATGCCAGATCCGTGGACTTGGAGCTAGGCTGATTTTTGTGTCACATCATCGGCTGGCCCCCAACGTCCATGACCACAGGAACGCCCTCGAAGAGGCGTTGGGCCTGCTGCGGACGGAACTCGAACTGCCGGGACCGTATCCGCCTGAGGCCGTGGCCGATGCCCGGGCCGCCGTGGCAGCGCTGAAACTGCCGTCCTACGACCTGACCGCCGTGGAGTTCGTGACCATCGATCCGGCGTCGTCCACGGATCTGGACCAGGCCGTGTTCATCGAACCGGACGGGAACGGTTACCGGGTGCTGTACGCGATCGCCGATGTTCCGGCTTTTGTGGCGCCGGGAGGTCCGCTGGATGCTGAAACCCGGCGACGCGGCCAGACCTTCTACGCTCCGGACGGCCGGATTCCACTGCATCCGGAAGTGATCAGCGAAGGGGCAGGAAGCCTGTTGCCCGGGCAGGAATGTTCGGCCTTCGTGTGGGATTTCATGCTCGACGGCGACGCGTCCGTTTTGTCGGTAGGCGTCAGGCGGGCGCGGGTCCGCAGCCGCGACAAGCTCAGCTACAAGGGCGCCCAGGCAGACCTCGACGCCGGGACTGCCTCGCCGGTGCTGCAGCTGCTCCGTGAGGTGGGCCTGAAGCGGGTGGCCCTGGAACGGGCACGCGGAGGGGCAAGCCTTAACATGCCCGAGCAGGAAATTGTCCAGCTGCCCGACGGCGGCTACCGCATTGATGCTGTCCCGCAGCTTCCCGTGGAGGACTGGAACGCGCAGATATCGCTGATGACCGGCATGGCCGCCGCCCAGCTCATGCTGGAGGGCAAGGTGGGAATCCTGCGCACCATGCCCGCCCCGGACGAACGGTCCCTGCGGCATTTCCGCCTGCAGACCGAGGTGCTGGGCAGGCCCTGGGACGGCGAAGTCAGCTATGGCGAGTACCTCCGTTCACTGGATCCCACCGATCCCCGGCAGCTGGCCATCATGCATTCCGCCGGCATGCTGTTCCGGGGCGCGTCCTACACCGCCTTTGACGGCACCGTCCCCGAGGATGGGGTGCAGTCCGCCATCGGCGCCGCCTATGCGCACACCACGGCGCCGCTGCGCCGCCTGGTGGACCGCTTCGTGCTGGTCATCTGCGAGGCCCTGAGCAACGGCGGCGACGTTCCGGACTGGGCGCGGGAAGCCCTCCCGCTGCTGCCGGGCATCATGGCCGGATCAGACCAGCTGGCGTCCCGGATGGAACGCCTGGCCCTGGACACCGTGGAGGCCGCGCTGCTGTTGAACCACATCGGGCAGGAGTTCGACGCGATCGTGATTTCCGGTTCCAGGCCACAAAACGGCAACGGCAACGGCGGCGGGACCGGGAAAAGCGGCAACGGGAAGAACGGCAACGGCGGCGGAAGTTCGGGCATCATCCAGATCGCCGAGCCCGCGGTCACCGCCCGCTGCGCCGGGGAGCTGGAGTCGGGAACCAAGGTCCGGGTCCGCCTGGTTTCGTCGGACATCACCACCCGCGAGATCCATTTCGAACTCGTCGAATAAGGTGCCGGCAGGCGTGGCAAACGGGCCGAAACAGTGTTATTGCGCCCGGGCGGCTAGACTAAAAGGGTAGAAATGGATGCCCGGTCGTTGATTTCCTTGATTTGAAACCAACAAGCCCGCCCCTACGCGATCTTGAGATTTACCCGCTGGTCACCAGTGCCAGCATTAGATAGCCCGCGATCGGCTTCCACTGGAATCGCTTGCGCGCCTGAGCGTGCTCCGGAACGGCCAGCCCTGGCCGGCCCGTTGAGCAGGCAGCGCCATTGCCCAAATGAATAAGGAAACTCCCCCGTGAGTGAATTGCATACCCACCAGCTTCTGAGCGATGAGTCCGGCACGGAAACCATCGAGCCGGAAGAAACCATCATCTCGGATGAGAAGCCGCACGAGATCGCGGAAAAATCCTTCGCGGACTACAACGTGCGCGAGGACATCGTCGAATCCCTGGCTGACGCTGGGATCACCCACCCCTTCCCCATCCAGGCCATGACCCTGCCGGTGGCCCTGAGCGGGCACGACATCATCGGCCAGGCCAAGACCGGCACCGGCAAAACCCTCGGCTTCGGCATCCCCGCGCTTCAACGTGTGGTGGGCCAGGACGATCCCGGCTATGCCAAGCTGGCCGTGCCGGGAGCCCCGCAGGCCCTGGTCATCGTTCCCACCCGCGAACTGGCCGTGCAGGTGGCCGGGGACCTGGTGACGGCATCACGGAAGCGCAATGCGAGGATCGCCACCATTTACGGCGGCCGCGCCTACGAGCCCCAGGTGGAGGCCCTGAAGCAGGGCGTCGAGGTTGTGGTGGGTACCCCCGGCCGGCTGATCGACCTCTACAAGCAGAAGCACCTGAGCCTGAAGAACGTCAAGATCGTGGTGCTGGACGAGGCCGACGAGATGCTGGACCTGGGCTTCCTGCCGGATGTGGAGACCCTCATCGCGGGCACTCCCGCCGTCCGCCAGACGCTGCTGTTCTCGGCCACCATGCCCGGGCCGGTCATCGCCATGGCCCGCCGCTACATGACCCAGCCCACCCACATCCGCGCCGCGGATCCGGAGGACGAGGGCCTGACCAAGCGCGATATCCGCCAGCTGATCTACCGTGCGCACAGCATGGACAAGACCGAAGTGGTGGCCCGCATCCTGCAGGCCCGAGGCCGCGGGCGGACCATCATCTTCACCAAGACCAAGCGCACCGCCGCCAAGGTGGCCGAGGAACTGGTGGACCGCGGCTTCGCGGCCGCCGCCATCCACGGCGACCTGGGCCAGGGCGCCCGTGAACAGGCCCTGCGGGCATTCCGCAACAACAAGGTGGACGTCCTGGTGGCCACGGACGTCGCGGCACGCGGCATCGACGTCGAGGACGTCACCCACGTGATCAACTACCAGTGCGTGGAAGACGAGAAGATCTACCTGCACCGCGTGGGCCGTACCGGCAGGGCAGGCAACAAAGGCACGGCGGTCACGTTCGTGGACTGGGACGACATGCCGCGCTGGGGCCTGATCAACAAGGCCCTGGGGCTGAGCGTGCCCGAGCCCATCGAGACATACTCCTCCTCGCCGCACCTCTACTCGGACCTCGACATCCCCGAGGGCACCAAGGGCCGGCTGCCGCGCGACAAGCGGACCTTGGCCGGCGTTGACGCTGAGGTGCTTGAGGACCTGGGCGAAACCGGCAAGAAGAACAGCCGCAGTGGCGGACGCGACGGCGGCCGGTCCCGGGACAGGGATAGGGACAGGGACGGCCGCGGACGGGAAAGCCGGAGCGGCAGCCGCGAAGGCGGCCGAAACGAAGGCGGCCGCAGCAGTGACTCCGCGGGCCGCTCAGGCGAGCGCCGCCGTCGTACGTCCGACTCTGCCGCCGCTCCCGCAGCTGAGGCTGCTGCGCCCGCAACCGAGGGCGAGCAGCCCTCGCGCGCCCGCCGGACCCGGACCCGCACCCGCCGCCGCAACGGCGAAGTGGTGGCCGGCGCCGACACGGGCACGCAGCCTGGCAACACCGAGGGCTAACTGCCCCGATGACTGACACTGTTTGGGCGCCGGACGGCGGCAGCCTGGTGGTGCACGCGGACAACGCGGAGTACCTCCCCACGCTGCCGGACGGCGCCTTCACACTGATTTACGTGGACCCGCCCTTCAACACGGGCAGGCCGCAGCAACGCCAGGAAACCCGGATGGTGGTCAACGCCGAGGGCAGCGGGGACAGGGTGGGCTTCAAAGGGCGCTCCTACGACACCATCAAGGGTGCCCTGCACCGTTACGATGACGCGTTCAGCGACTACTGGTCCTTCCTGGAGCCCAGGCTCGTGGAGGCGTGGCGGCTGCTGGCCGATGACGGAACCCTGTACCTGCACCTGGACTACCGCGAGGTGCACTACGCCAAGGTGATGCTGGACGCCATCTTTGGCCGGGAATGCTTCCTGAACGAGATCATCTGGGCCTATGACTACGGTGCCCGGGCAAAAAACCGCTGGCCCACCAAGCACGACAACATCCTGGTGTACGTGAAGAACCCGGCGAAATACCACTTCGACAGCGCCGAGGTGGACCGCGAGCCGTACATGGCCCCGGGACTGGTCACCCCTGCCAAGCGTGAACTGGGAAAGCTGCCCACCGACGTCTGGTGGCACACGATCGTCTCGCCCACCGGCAAGGAGAAGACCGGCTATCCCACGCAGAAGCCGGAGGGCCTGGTCCGCCGGGTGGTTGCGGCGTCGAGCCGGCCCGGCGACTGGTGCCTGGACTTCTTCGCCGGTTCAGGCACGCTGGGGGCGGTTGCCGCCAAGCTTGGCCGGAAGTTCGTGTGCGTGGACCAGAACCAGCCCGCCATCGACATCATGGCCAAGCGGCTGGGTGCGCACGCCACCCTGGCCTCGTTCCAACCCCGTTAGGGGCGGACGACGGCGGCTCCGGTGCCGAGTGCCTCGATCCGCGCGAGCATGTCGTGCGTGGTGAGGTTTTCGCCGAGCAGGTTGGGCTTGCCGGTGCCGTGGTAGTCGGAGGAACCGGTGACCAGCAGGTCATGTTTGGCCGCCAGCCTGCGCAGGAAGTCGCGGCCCTCTTCCGGGTTGTCCCGGTGGTTGATCTCCAGGCCCGCCAGCCCGGCGTCGATCATGTCACGGTATGTCCGCTCCCCTACGATCCTTCCCCGTGCCGACGCCACTGGATGGGCGAACACGGGCACGCCGCCGGCGGCACGGACAAGTTCGACGGCGGTGGCCGGGTCCGGAGCGTAATGCGGGATGAAGTACCTGGACCGGGACGTGAGGATGGAGGCGAAGGCCTCCGAACGGTCCTCCACCACGCCTGCGGCGACGAGGGCGTCAGCGATGTGCGGCCGCCCAAGGGTGGCGCCGGGTGCCACGTGGTGGATCACGTCGTCCCATGTCAGCGGGTAGTCCTCTGCAAGGATGGTGACCATCCGTTCGGCCCTGGTGAGGCGGGAATCCTTGGCCTTGGTGATTTCCTCCAGGAGGCCGGGATGGGTGGGATCATGCAGGTAGCTCAGCAGGTGGACGCTGATGCCTTCCTCCGTCCGGCATGAGACTTCCATGCCCGGCACCAGTGCCACCCCGCAGGTTGGCGCTGCCGCCGCTGCCTCCGCCCAGCCTGCCGTTGAATCGTGGTCGGTCAGGGCAACCACATCGAGGCCGGCGCGCGCAGCGGACGCCATGACATCGGCGGGTGTTTCGGTGCCGTCGGAAACGTTGGAGTGGGCATGCAGGTCAATCCTCACCTGCCCAGCCTAGTTCAAGGTGCCGCAGTCACTCCCCAAGAGGGTGGATCACGCCGAGCTGCTGCATCAACCCGAGATCGTCCCTGTTCGACCAGTGCTCAGCGATGCGCCCGTGCTCGACGCGGTGGACGGCTACGGCGGATTCCCGCAAGGCCGCCCCGGTCGGCGTGAGGGGACCGGGGAGTTCGCCGGCATGGGTTCCGGATGCCATTAACCGGGTAACCACCCTGTCCCCTTCGGCGATCTGGTCCTCGATCTCATGCCGGCCAGGAGTTGCCTTCCAGAAGATTCGGAAGGCCTCCTTCAGGCCCTCGCGTCCACCGGGCAGGCCCGGAAATGGCGGGTTGTGGTCAAGATAGTCCTCCGCGACCAGCTCATCCATGGCATCGATGTTCCCGGCGTCGATTTCTTCATAGAAACGCCGGACCAGTGCCTTGTTATCGTCGGTTTCCATCGCCGTCTTTCCGCTTGTACACGGTCTTCATTTCCATTCCGGCGTGTCCCGTGGGAGCACATAGTAACGCCAAACCTGGCGCTGCGGGAGACCGCGGGGCGGATTGGCCTGGCGATCCCGCCGGTTATTGGCCCAAGCCTTCGTGCTGGTGAGACGATGGTGCCGTGAACGATGCCGAAAACACCCAAAACTCTGCTTCCCAGCCGCTGGAGGAGCGCGTCAACAACCGCTCACAGCGGCCCAGTTCCAACGCCTTCAAGGCCTTCATGGCCAGCAATTGGGCGCCATCCAGCCAGGAACTTCCGCCGCGGGACGCCGTCGCCGGCTACGCCGCAGCGCGTCGCAAGGCGATCTCCGCCCTGTTCAACGGCGAACGCCTGGTCATCCCGGCGGGGCCGCTGAAAGTCCGCTCCAACGACTGCGACTACCGCTTCCGCCCGCATTCCGGCTTCGCCCACCTGACCGGGCTGGGCCTGGACCACGAGCCGGACGCCGTCCTGATCCTGGAACCGGTTGAAGAAGGAACGGGCGACGACGGCGGGAACCACCGGGCGACGCTCTACTTCCGGCCATTGGCCGGCAGGGACACGGAACAGTTTTACGCCGACTCACGCTCCGGCGAGTTCTGGATCGGGGCCCGCCCCACCCTGGAAGAATTCGAGGCCCGCCTGGGACTGGCCACCGCGCACATCGACCAGCTGGAAACGGCCATCACCAAGGACGTGGGCGCCCCGGAAATCGGCGGCATTTCCATCCGCCTGGTCCGCAAGGTGGACGACAACATCGACGCCCTGGTGGACACCGCCCGCTACAACACTGCCAGGGACCCCGAAAACCTGGACCTTGCCGTCCTGGACGCCCTGGACGAAAAACTCAGTGAGGCCCTCTCCGAACTGCGCTTGCTCAAGGATGAGTGGGAAATCGAGCAGATGAAGATTGCTGTGGCGGCCACCGTTGAAGGTTTTGAAGAAGTGGTCAAGGCCCTGCCCCGGGCGCTCACGCATGCACGCGGCGAGCGGGTGGTTGAAGGAGCGTTCTTTGCCCGTGCCCGGGAGGTGGGCAATGAGCTGGGGTACGACACGATCGCAGCGTCCGGGAACAACGCCACCGTGCTGCACTGGACCCGCAACACCGGGCGCATTCACGCCGGCGAGCTCCTGCTCCTGGACGCCGGCGTCGAGGCCGACTCGCTCTACACCGCAGACATCACCAGGACGCTTCCGGCCAGCGGCGCCTTCAGCGACATCCAGCGCAAGGTCTACCAGGCTGTCCTCGATGCTGCCGACGCCGGCTTCGCCGCCGCCCGGCCGGGAACCAAGTTCCGTGACATCCACACCGCCGCCACCACGGTCCTTGCCGAGCGCCTGGCCGAATGGGGCCTCCTGCCCGTCAGCGTGGAAGAAGCAATCAGCCCCGAGGGCCAGCAGCACCGCCGCTGGATGCCGCACGGCACCAGCCATCACCTGGGACTGGACGTGCACGACTGCGCACAGGCCAAACGCGAACTGTACCTGGACGGCATCCTCACCGAAGGCATGGTCTTCACCATCGAACCGGGCCTCTACTTCAAGAAGGAAGACCTGGCGATCCCCGGGGAATACCGTGGCATCGGCGTCAGGATCGAGGACGACATCCTCATGACGGCTGACGGCCCCGTCAACCTCAGTGCCGCCCTGCCGCGCAACCCGGAGGACGTCGAGGACTGGATGGCGGGCATCTACCGGACCGAAGAAGCCTGACCCGAAGAAGCCTGACACGGGCAGGAACAGCAAAGAGCGGGACAGCCGGATTCATTCCGGCGGTCCCGCTCTTTGGTTCCGACGCTACCAGCCTGCGCCGGCCTGGACTGATCCGGCCGTCCTACTGCCGGTGTTCACCCTGGTGTTGGTCCCCGTCCGGACCATACTGACCATCGGCATGGTGCTCGGCGCCGTGTTCTGCGTTCTGTCCCGGCTGTCCGGTCCCGACGTGCTGACCGGAGCCGGCGGCGGGACCCTGCGGCAGGCGGACGCCGTACTGCGGGCGGCCATCCGGCAGGTCGGGGTAGCGGACCGCCCGGACCGGGCCGGCGGGCTGCTGGTGCTGGCCGCCGTCGTACTGCTGGACACCATTCTGCTGGCCGCTGTGCTGCTGGCCACCGTTTTGCGGGGCACTGTGCTGCTGGCCGCCGTCGTCCCGGTAGCCATACCCGTCCTGGCCTGATCCGTCCTGGCCTGATCCGTCCTGCGCGGATCCCTCGGGGACCGACGGGCCCGCGGACCGCTGGCCGTAGGGATCGTTCCAGCCGGCCGGGCGGGCCGGGCCCTGCGGCTGCCCGGGCTGCTGCTGGTGCTGGTACGGCTGGTTGTAGTAGTCGTGCTGCGTATACGCGCCGTGGCCTGATGCCGCATCCGACCGGGTCATGGGCAGCTGCTGCAGCAGGCGCCGCGCCTCGTGGGCGGCCTCCGGCGCAACAATGACGTCGTAGCTGGTGGCCACTACCTGGCTGGTGGACGTGAAGTCCCGCTTGCCGCGCTGCATGGCGTAGGTGACGATGCCGAACAGCATGAAGAAGGCTGCGCCCATGAGTACCGACGTCATGATCGAGAAGTACCCGGGTGACGGTGCGAAGAAGGACAGCATGACGCCCACGAACAGGCCGAACCACATGCCGCTCAGGGCCCCCGAAAGGGCCACCCTGGGGTAGCTCAGGCGCCCCGTAACCCGCTCCACCATTTTCAGTTCATTGCCCACGATGGACACCATCTGGACCGGAAACTGCTGGTCCGCCAGGTAGTCGACCGCCTTCTGGGCATCGAGGTAGGAGGTGTAGGAGCCTACGGTGTCACCGGTGGGCACGGCACGGGCGTCATCCGTCCCGCTGGGGCCACCGGCCCTGGGAGCACCAAAAATGTTAGACATAACCCCATTCTTGCCCATCAAGGTGGGTGCTGCCTGTAAATTCAGCTAAAAGAGAGCAGACTCGGTAGCCTGTAGTGGTGAGTACAACACCTACCCGCGTCTTCGTGGCGCGCCTCCTGGGCCTCGATGTTTTCGACCCCTTGGGCGACCGGCTGGGCCGGCTGCGCGATGTTGTTGTGCTGTCCCGCGGGACCCAGGGAGCCCCCCATGTGGTGGGCATCGTGGTGGAAGTACCGGGAAAGAAGCGGGTCTTCGTGCCCATGACCCGCATTACCTCGATCGACCAGACGCAGATCATCTGCACGGGGCTGGTCAACCTGCGCCGGTTTGAACAGCGCGGCGCCGAAACGCTGGTGGTCGCCGAAATGTTCGACCGGCGGGTGACCCTCCGTGACGGCAGCGGCGACGCCACCATCGAGGACATCGCCATCGACCAGCACCGGTCGCGCGACTGGTTCGTCAGCAAGCTCTTTGTCCGGCGTGGCCATTCCCTCTCCCCCTTGAGCCGGCTGCGCCGGAACGAGACCCTGATCATTGACTGGGCGGACGCCCAGCAGGGACCCCGTACCGAGCCGCAGGCCGCCACCCAGTTCGTGGCCAACCACGAGGACCTCAAACCCGCAGACTTCGCCGAGGCGCTGCAGGAAATGAGCGACAAGCGCCGTTTCGAAGTGGCGAGCGAACTGCAGGACGAGCGGCTGGCCGACGTCCTCCAGGAACTGCCGGAAGACGACCAGGTGGAAATCCTCTCCGCCCTGGATGTCCAGCGCGCCGCGGACGTCCTGGAGGAGATGGATCCCGACGACGCCGCCGACCTCCTGGGCGAACTCCCCTCCGCCCAGGCGGAGGAACTGCTCCAGCTGATGGAGCCCGAAGGCGCCGAGGACGTCCGCCGCCTGCTGGAATACGACGAGGACACCGCCGGCGGCCTGATGACTCCGGTGCCGGTCATCCTGCCGCCGGAAGCCACCGTGGCCGAAGCCCTGGCCCACGTCCGGCGCGAAGAGCTCTCCCCCGCCCTGGCGTCGTCGATCTTCATTGCCCGGCCGCCGCTTGAAACACCGACCGGCCGTTTCCTGGGCGTGGTGCACATCCAGCAGCTGCTGCGTTTCCCGCCGTTCGAGGCATTGGGAAACCTGGTGGACAAGAACCTCGAGCCGTTGTCCGACCAAGCCCACATCAGTGAAGTGGCGCGGACCCTGGCTACCTACAACCTGAACTCCCTCCCCGTGGTTAATGATGCGGGCCGGCTTGTGGGGGCGGTGACTGTTGATGACGTATTGGATCACTTGTTGCCGGACGACTGGCGCGCCCATGATGGCGAAGCCCCGATAAGAAGGCTGGGTGGCCGCATTGGCTGATAACAGCGCTCCGAAGAACCCCAACCAGCGGAACCTGGCCAATACGGAATCAAAAGGCAGTCTCGACACACCCCTGAGCGCCCGTCAGCGGATCCTGCCCAAGTTCTCCCCCGATCCGGACGCGTTCGGGCACGCCACAGAGGGCTTTGCCCGGTTCATGGGCACGCCGCAGTTCCTGGTTTACATGACGGTGTTCTGCATCTTCTGGCTGGGCTGGAACACGTGGGCGCCCGTCGAGTGGCAGTTCGACTCGAGGGACCTGGGCTTCACCCTGCTGACCCTGATGCTGTCACTGCAGGCTTCCTACGCCGCACCCCTGCTGCTGCTGGCGCAGAACCGGCAGGATGACCGGGACCGTGTCTCGGTGCAGCAGGACCGCCAGCGCGCCGAACGCAACCTGTCCGACACCGAATACCTGACCCGGGAGCTTGCCTCCCTGCGGATCGCACTGCGCGAGGTAGCTACCCGCGACTACGTCCGGGCCGAGCTGCGCTCACTCCTTGAGGATCTGCTGGAAGCCCAGGAGGAGCTGCGTACCCATGACGACACCGGACCCGGTTCGCACGAATCCCCGCGGGACAAAGTGAAAGACAAACTGCGCGAACAGCGGGACCGGCAGCGCAGCCCGCGCACCCAGCAGATCCCCCGGGTGAAGCCCGGCCACTCCACACAGGACCGTTCATGACCGAACCCATTGCCGGCACTCCGTTGGCTGATGCAGTCAACACTGCCCTGGCCACAGTGATCGACCCCGAGCTCCGGCGTCCCATCACCGAACTGGGCATGGTGGATTCCGTCCAGGTTTCCGACGACGGCAAGGTCACCCTTGCGGTCCTGCTCACCATCGCCGGCTGCCCGCTGCGGGACACGATTACCGCCGATTCCCAGAAGGCCCTTTTCGCCGTCCCCGGCGTCACCGCCGTCGACGTCGAGCTCAAGGTGATGAACCAGGCGCAGCGCGATGCCCTCAAGGAAAAGCTGCGCGGCGCCGGCGGCCAGCGCAGGATCCCGTTCAACGAACCCGGTTCCCTCACCAGGGTCTATGCCGTGGCCAGCGGCAAGGGCGGAGTGGGCAAGTCCTCGGTCACCGTCAACCTGGCAACGGCCCTGGCTGCCCAGGGCCTGCGCGTGGGCATCGTGGATGCGGATGTCTACGGCTTCTCCGTGCCTGCGCTGATGGGTATCACGCAGGCACCCACGCAGGTGGACGACATGATCCTTCCCCCGGTGGCCTACGGGGTGAAAGTGATCTCCATTGGCATGTTCGTGACCGGCAACCAGCCCGTCGCCTGGCGCGGACCCATGCTGCACCGGGCCTTGGAACAATTCCTCACCGACGTCTACTTCGGCGACCTGGATGCCCTGTTCCTGGACCTGCCGCCGGGTACGGGAGACATCGCCATTTCCGTGGCCCAGCTGCTGCCCAAGGCCGAAATCCTGGTGGTCACCACCCCCCAGGCGGCAGCTGCGGATGTTGCCGAACGAGCCGGTGCCATCGCCACCCAGACGGGGCAGAAGATTGCCGGCGTCATCGAGAACATGTCCTATTTGGAGATGCCCGACGGCGGCCGGATGGAACTTTTCGGAAGCGGCGGCGGGGCGGTCCTCACCGAACGCCTCAGCGCCACGGTCGGGGCGGAGGTGCCGTTGCTGGGCCAGATTCCCCTGGACATCCAGCTGCGCGAAGGCGGTGACTCGGGGGTTCCGATCATCCTGGGGCAGCCCGGTTCGGCGGCGGCTCTCGCGCTGGCGGGCATCGCAGGGCAATTGGCCGCCAAACCCCGCGGGCTTGCCGGACTGAAGCTGGGGCTGCAGCCCCGCTGACCGGGCCGGAACTCCCGGCGCGGAACCCTAGGTGGCTTCGGTGTCGAACGGGGCGGTATCGCCCGGTGCCAGCCGCTGCACGACTCTTTCGGGCCGTTGGGGGGCCGAATCCGCCGCGGCGCCTGAAACCGCTGCCACGGCAGCCGGGGCTCCTGAGCTGACGGGCTTGGTATCGTCGTCGAGCAGTGCTTCCTTGATGATGCGGCGGGGATCGTACTGGCGCGGATCGTATTTCTTCCAGTCGACATCGTCGATGTCGATGCCTACTTCTTCCTTGATTTGTTCGCGCGCGCCGGAAGCCATACGGCGGAGTTCCTTGACCAGGTTGGCCAGCTTCTGGGTGTATTCAGGCAGCCGCTGGGGGCCGATCACGAGGACGCCAATGATCAGCAGAAGGATGAACTCCGGGCCGTTGATTCCAAACACTTTAGGAAGATTACCCTCTCCGGGCTGCGAGTGACGATTCCCGTCCGAGGGACGGGGAAACAGTCCGTGTCATTGGGTGAACAGGGCCGCAATCTTGTTGATTCCGCGCTCCAGCCGTGCCTCCAAGGGCTCCGCGGCAGGCGTTCCGGATGGTTCGGGAACGGCCGCGTCCACCCCTTCTGCCGCGGTGTCGGCAAACTGTTTGAGGATCGGCAGGGCATCATCGGCCTGCTCCGGGGGCAGGTCGGACCGGTAGGTGATGGTGAGGCCGGCCGCATGGTAGGTGGCGGACCAGGGAGAGTTGCCCGATACCTGCAGTTGGGCATCTTGAGGGGCTGCAGCGGCCTGAGCACTGTCCGAAGGCGGCATGGCGTTGTTTGCCGTTCGATGATCAACCGGGTGCTGTTCCGTGATGGTGGCGTGATGGGTGCCGTCAGTGAGCCGCAGCTCCACCGCAGGTTGCCCGCCGACCACCAGCGCCCTTGCGGCTTCAAGGTGGAATCCCATGGCCTGCAGTTCAGGACACGCCCATCCCTCGGACCGCAAGGTGGCCAGTTGCGCAGCGGTCAAGGTGCGCCCGTCGGCGGGGGTCTGGGACGAAACGTGCGAAAAGGCCGCTTCGGTTCCGGCCGGTTCCCCGCCCACCGGGTCTCCTGCTGCCGTGAAGGCCCCTACGGCCAACACACCGGCCGCTGCCATGGTTCCGCCCGCGGCGAGGCCAAGAGCCCGCGCAGCCACGCGGGACGTTCCGCCTTGATGCGCAGGCGCGGGCGGCTGGGCAGCCAGTTCGTGCGTGCGTGCCAGCAGCCGCGCCGTCAGGTCCTGGCTCGCCGGCGGGATGGGGGCCTCGCGCAGACGCTCAAGGTACTGCCGTTCCCGGCGCACGGCTGCAGCACACTCCTGGCAGGCCTCTAGGTGGCTGCCGGTGCGCTGATGCCTGCCGCCGAAAGGAAACTGGGACCTCATGTGCCGTTCAGAGGATGCCGGCGATGCGCGGCATCGCAAGCTTGCGCCGGGACTGCTGCGGGCGGGGGTCGCGGTGGGCCAGCTTTTCGCGGAGCATGGTCCTGCCGCGGTGGATGCGCGAGCGGACAGTGCCCAGCTTCACGCCCAGGGCCTCGGCGACTTCGTCGTAGGACAGTCCCTCGAGGTCACACAGGACCACGGCGGCCCGGAAGTCCGGCGGAAGTTCCTCCAGCGCGGCCTGCACGTCCAGGTCCAGGTTGTTCAGCTCGAAGCTCTGCTCCGGCCCCGGCTCACGGCCGGGCAGCCGGGACTCCGCATCCTCCGCCAAGGCGTCGAAACGGATGCGGGTCTTCCGCCGGGCCTGGTCAAGGAACAGGTTGGTGGTGATGCGGTGCAGCCAGCCATCGAGTGTTCCGGGCTTGAAGTTCTCCAGCGACCGGAAGACGCGGACGAAGACCTCCTGGGTGAGGTCCTCGGCGTCGTACTTGTTGCCGGTCAGGCGGTACGCCAGCCGGTAGACCTTTGCGGAGTGGTTGGTGACCACTTCTTCCCAGGTGGGACGGACCCACTCATCGTCGGGATTGTGTACTGCAGGGACAGGTGCCACAACTGAAGATGACATCGTCCACTCCCCTCGTGGAATGCTAACGCCCGGATACTGTTGACATCTCTAATTCGGCGCCGGTCACCTTTTGGATGAGCGGATATCAATCATGTCAAACTTGGCTGGGAATTTCCTGACCGCCGGCAAACTTCAGCCTTGGGCGCAACGCCTGCATTCCCGGTCAGCCGGGCAGGACACAGTACGCTTGAGGAGACATTCCCCCCTTACGCCCAGAAAGCGATAATTCATGAGCGCCGACAAGTCCAGCAGCTGGTCCTATGCAGAAGATCTGCCCGCTGAGGATGAGGTTATGCTGCGGGCCCGGGAACGTTCATTTGAATTGGGAGTAAGCGCCATCAGCCCTGGCGTCGGCGCGGTCCTGACCGTGCTGGCCGCCGCCTCCAAAGCCCAGACCGCAGTCGAGATCGGCACCGGCGCCGGCGTCTCCGGCGTCTGCCTGCTGCGGGGCCTGGGCCCGCACGCCGTCCTGACCACCATCGATGTGGACGTGGAACACCTGAGGGCCGCCCGTGAAGCGTTCGCCGAGGCCGGAAGTCCCGCCAACCGTACCCGCACCATTTCCGGCCGCGCGGGCGACGTCCTGCCACGGCTCACCGATGGCGCCTACGACCTCGTCTTCATCGACGCGGACAAGCCGGGCCTGCCCGGCTACGTGGAGCAGGCCACCCGTCTTCTGAAGCCCGCTGGACTGCTGGTCATCAATGACGCGTTGGACAAGGACAAGGTAGCCAACCCAGCGGGCCGGGAGGCAACCACGGTGGTCCTGCGCCAGGTGGGCAGGGCAATCCGCGACGACGACCGGCTGGCTTCCGCAATGCTTCCCACCGGAGACGGCCTGCTGGTGGCCGTCAAGAAATAAGCGTCGCCAAAAGGACGGGGTGCGCAGCCTCCGGGCTGCGCACCCCGTCCGGCACGACTATTCGGTAACGCCTACCAGGCATTCCTTAAGATTGGCTGCTTCGGCAGCGTTCAGTTCGACCACGAGGCGGCCGCCGCCTTCGAGCGGGACGCGCATGATCAGGCTGCGGCCCTCCTTGGTGACTTCCATTGGGCCGTCGCCGGTGCGTGGTTTCATAGCCGCCATGAGGAATTCCCCTCCATTTTGTCCCAGGACTAATCAGCCCGGGCGGGCTGTGTCCGCATGTCGATCAGGCCGCTATGGCGGCGGTGGTGGTTCCACCGCCAAGGCTGCACGTTTTCTGAATGCTTTGTCCTTGCTTACCTATCATTATCGCGTAATTACACGTGCGTAGCTAATCGATGGACATTTCCATCGGCGTGTTATTCCCGGCCTGACCTGCGCGAAAGCCGGTTTTCTCAGGGCGGATAGTCCCCACCGCCGGGCAGCTGGGCCCAGGCCCACAGCCACACGATCCAGACGATCTGGAGCAGCAGGAACATCACCACCACCGTCCCCCGGTAAGCCTTGGACCTGGACAGGAACACCGCGCCGAGGGCCAGCGGAAACAGCGGCATCAGCATCCTGAAGGTGCTGGTTTGCGGGTGGAGGAACGCCAGCAGGTATCCCATGTAGCAGGCACACCAGAGCCGCAGTTCACCGCCGAGCCGCACCACAGGGGGAAGGAACAGCATCGCAACGAACAGTGCCACAAAAACCAGGGGGGCAAGGAGGCCCAGCACGGGACCTAAGAGATCAACGCCGGAGTCGAACCACGGCTTGAAGGGGACCAGGTCCTGGCCCCGCCACACAGTTTCCGTTTTGGTATAGGCCTCCGGGTCACCCGTCGCTGCCCAGGCCGCGGCGGGCCAGGCCAGCGCGGAGATGCCCGCGACGGCGGTGAGCCCGGCCAGTGCTGCGAGGTCCCCGTTGGAATGGGCTGCTTCATCCCGGCTGCGGTTTCGCCCCTTCCGGATTTGCGCCACGGCGCGGGAAACCAGCAGCAGCCCCGCCATGGCGGCGAAGGGAACGCCGACCGGCCGGGACAGACACAGCAGGAACACCACCGGGATGGCCCACAGGTACTGCCGGCGCATTACCAGCAGCAGGGCCGCGGCGAGCAGCAGGAGGGACAGCGGTTCGGCGTACGGGACCTGCAGCACGGCGGAGACGGGGAACGTCGAAAAGAAAGCCACGCCCCACATGGCCGGCGCGTGCGGAGCCTTCTGCCGGAAGAGCGCGTACACCACCAGGGCGGCCGCCCAGCCGGCCAGCATGGCGACCAGGGTGAGCGAGGCGGCAGGATTCAGGCCGGTCAGGCGGCTGAGTCCACCGGCCAATGCGGGAAAGAGCGGGTAGAAAGCCCAGGTATTTTCCTGCACATTGCCAGCGGCATCCGTGGGAAGGACGGACGGGTAGCCGTCGGCGATAACGCGTGCGTACCAGCGGGCATCCCAGATATTGATGAAGTTCCAGTAATCAGGCTTCGGCGGGAACCAGGGGTTGGCGCCCTGGTGGAGCGCCGCGGCCATGAAGATGCAGGCGGAGACCAGGCGTGCGCCGCCGTACAGGGCGGTGACCTGGAGCCACCACGGCCAGTTCCGGACGGCGGAAGCCATCCGCTGGGCCATCGTTCCGGCGGAGGCCAGCGGGTTGCGGCGGGCCACGGTGCTCACACGCCACCCTTTCCCTGGGCGGCAACCTCGTCGGCAGCCGGGTTTCCACTGTCTCCCGCTTCGGTTTCCGTCCCCGTTTCCGTGCCGGTTTCCGGGCCCGGCTGTTGCGGCGCCGTGACGCCTGCCGCGGGTCCGCCGTCGGAAGCCTGCTCCCCGGCCTGCTCCCTGGCAGCCAGCCGGACACGAAGCTCAGCCAGCTCCACATCTCTCGCGGCCAGCTGGTCCCGCAGCTCGTCCAGGACCTGGTCCACCTGGTCCATCCGGTAGCCGCGCAGGCCAAGCGAAAAGCGCACCTGTTCAACGTCAGCGGGACCGGCACGGTCGGGCAGCAGCACGGGCGGAAGGTTGGCGGGCGGCTCTTCGAATCCCCCGTCCAACAGGGCGGGCAGCGCTGCCCCGCCGGTGTTGCGGGAGCGCCGGCCCAGGCCGGCCCAAAGGACGGCCGCCACCAGCACGACGGCCAGGAAAACGAGGAAGAAGCTCACGGTTCCATCGTGCCAGACCGGCGGCCCGGACTTTCGCCTGCGGCTACTCCGGCCGCTGCTCCCCGTTCAGGGAAGGCGTCACTCCACCATGCAGGACCCGGTCCACGGCCTCCGCGGGATCATCCACGAGCTGGATGAGGTCCAGGTCCTTCTCCGAGACCATTCCCTCCGCCACCAGGGTGCCCCTGATCCAGTCGATCATCGGACCCCAGAATGCGACGCCGAGGAGCACGATGGGAAAGGACGTCACCTTGCGCGTCTGGACCAGGACCATGGCCTCGAACAGCTCATCCAGCGTGCCCAGGCCGCCGGGCAGCACGATGAAACCCTGCGCGTACTTGACGAACATCGTCTTGCGGGCAAAGAAGTACCGGAAGTTGATTCCCAGGTCCACCCACTGGTTCAGGCCCTGCTCGAACGGCAACTCGATGCCAAGGCCAACGGACACACCGTTGCCTTCCACGGTTCCCCGGTTGGCGGCCTCCATGGAGCCCGGACCGCCACCGGTGATTACGGCCACCCCGGCTTCGGCGAGCTTGCGGCCCACCTCAACGCCCATCTCGTAATACTGGCTGCCGGGTTTGGTCCGGGCCGAGCCGAAGACGCTGACCGCTTTTCCGATGTCTGCAAGGGCACCGAACCCTTCGACGAATTCGCTCTGGATCCGCAGGACCCGCCACGGGTCGGTGTGGACGAACTGGCCCGGCCCCTTGGTATCGAGCAGGTGCTGGTCCGACATTTCCACGGCCGCCTGTTTGCGGCGCAGCTCAAGGGGCCCCTTACGCCGCGGCTGGGAATTCTTGGCCGGATCTGCATTGATACTCATTCCCCTAGGCTAACCTCCCGATCCAGGTATCTCTTGAATCACGATCAGCAGGAACTTGGGGTGATTGGCGTCATAACGCGCCGTTGTTCGCTAGATTCGTTCCTATGACTACTCATGTGCCCGGCGATGCCCTCGTCTCCCTGAACGCCGTTAATAAGCATTACGGCCAGTTGCACGTTTTGAAGGACATCAACCTGCAGGTCCGCAAGGGCGAGGTTGTTGTGGTCATCGGACCCTCGGGCTCCGGTAAGTCCACCCTCTGCCGGGCCATCAACCGCCTGGAAACCATCGAGGGTGGAACCATTAGCATCGACGGGAAAATCCTCCCCGAGGAAGGCAAGGAGCTCGCCCAACTCCGCGCCGACGTCGGAATGGTTTTCCAGTCCTTCAACCTGTTCGCCCACAAAACGATCCTTGAGAACGTGACCCTGGGGCCCGTCAAGGTCAAGGGCGTTTCCAAGGCAGCCGCGGACAAGGACGCCATGGCCCTGCTCGAACGCGTGGGCGTGGGCCACCAGGCTCCCAAGCTGCCGGCCCAGCTCTCCGGCGGCCAGCAGCAGCGCGTTGCGATTGCCCGCGCCTTGGCAATGAAGCCGAAGGTCATGCTGTTCGACGAGCCCACGTCCGCCCTGGACCCCGAAATGATCAACGAGGTCCTGGATGTCATGGTCCAGCTGGCCAAGGAAGGCATGACCATGATCGTGGTCACGCACGAGATGGGCTTCGCCCGAAAGGCCGCGGACCGCGTGGTCTTCATGGCGGACGGCCAGATCGTGGAGGACGCCACCCCGGAGGAGTTCTTCACCAACCCGAAGAGCGACCGCGCCAAGGACTTCCTGTCCAAGCTGCTCACCCACTGAATTACCGAACCAACCACACGTCAGTTCGCATCCAGGCCGCACAACCCACGGCCACCAATGAAAGGAATGTCATGAAGGCATTTATGTCCAGGCGGAAATCCTTCGTCGTGGCAGCTACAGCTGCCCTTGCCCTGTCCCTCAGCGCCTGCGGCGGCGGGGACACCGGTGGCTCCAGCAACCCCAGCCCGGTCGAGAAGCCGTCGTTCGCTGCCGGAACCACCATGGCAAAACTGTCCTCCGCCGGCACGGTAAAGATCGGCACCAAATTCGACCAGCCGCTGTTCGGCCAGGTTGGCCTGGACGGCAAGCCCGTCGGTTTCGACGTTGAAATCGGCAAGCTGATCGCCGCCAAGCTGGGCATCCCCGCGGACAAGATCGAATGGTCCGAGACCGTCTCGGCCAACCGCGAGCCCTTCATCGAGCAGGGCAAGGTGGACCTGGTCATCGCCACCTACACCATCAGCGACAAGCGCAAGCAGGTTGTCGACTTCGCCGGCCCGTACTACGAAGCCGGCCAGGCCCTCATGGTGAACAAGGACAACGACTCCATCAAGAAGCCTGAGGACGTCAAGGGCAAGAAGGTCTGCTCCGTGACGGGCTCCACGCCCGCCGCCACCATCGTGGACAAGTACGGCGCAGAACTGGTTCCGGCCGCCACCTACTCCGCCTGCCTTGAGCCGCTGCGCAACAAGCAGGTTGAAGCCGTGACCACTGACAACGTGATCCTCGCCGGCTTCGTCGACAAGGAGCCGGACGCCTTCAAGCTTGCCTCCGAGGAAACCTTCACCAAGGAGCCTTACGGCATCGGCCTGAAGAAGGGCGATACCGAGTTCCGCAACTGGATCAACGACCAGCTGGAATCCTTCGACAAGGACGGCTCCTACAAGAAGGCCTGGGAAGCCACCGCAGGTTCGGTCATCAAGACCGCACCCAAGCTCCCGGCCATCAACCGTTACTAAGTAGCGTCCGCCACGCTGCCGGGGCCGCACAACGGCCCCGGCAGCACAGCCTTCAATCCGTCCACGCTTACAGCCGAAGGATCTTATGGACGTCATCTTTGAAAACCTGCCCCTGTACTGGGAGGGTTTTCTCCGCACTCTTTTCCTGTCCGTCGTCTCCGGTATCTTCGCGTTGATCCTTGGCACCCTGCTTGCCGCGGCACGCGTCTCCCCGGTCGCGGCGCTCCGCGGTTTCAGCACCGTCTACGTGGAAGTCCTCCGCAACACCCCGCTGACCATCGCCTTCTTCTTCGCAGCAGTCGTACTCCCCCGCATCGGGGTCAAGTTCGAGCAGTTCGAGATCGCCGCGATCATCGCCCTCAGCACCTACACCGCCGCGTTCATCGCCGAAGCTGTCCGCTCGGGTGTCAACAGCGTGCCTGTCGGCCAGGCCGAGGCAGCACGCAGCATCGGCATGAAGTTCGGCCAGGTGCTCTCGCTCATCATCCTCCCCCAGGCACTGCGGACGGTGATCCCGCCGCTGATCAACATCCTGATCGCGCTCGTCAAGAACTCCTCCGTGGCCGGCGCCTTCTTCGTCCTGGAGCTTTTCGGCTACGGCCGGCAGCTGGCCAACGCCAACGGCGACGCCGTGATCACCGTCCTGCTGGGCACGGCGTTCTTCTATCTGCTCCTCACCGTTCCGCTGGGGATCCTCGCCAACACGGTGGAACGAAAGGTGGCGATTGCCCGATGAGCTCCGTTCTCTACGATGTCCCAGGCCCCAAAGCACGCCGGGTCTCCCTCATTGCCTCCATCATTGGGGGCCTGCTGATTCTCGGCCTCCTGGCCTGGGTGGTCGCGATTCTTGCCCAACAGGGCATCTTCGAGGGCCGCCGCTGGCAGATCTTCACCCGCGCCGACGTCTGGCGCCTGCTCGGCAACGGGCTCGGATCCACGCTTTCCGCGGCGGCACTCGCGGCGGTCATCGCGTTCCCCCTGGGCCTGATGCTCTGCCTGCTGCGCATTTCGGACGCCGCAATCATCCGCGTGCCCATGCGGATCATCCTGGAATTCCTGCGCGGCATGCCCGTGGTCCTGATGATGCTCTTCATCCTGCTGGGCTTCGGGACCTCCGCGTTCATCGCCGTCGTAACCGGCCTGGTGCTCTACAACGCCGCGGTCTTTGCCGAGATCATCCGCGCCGGCATCCAGTCCCTGCCCAAGGGACAGCGGGAGGCCGGCCTGGCCATCGGCCTGACCAGCTACAAGTCCCGCATGCTGATCGAGCTGCCGCAGGCGATCCGGCGCATGATGCCCTCGCTCGTGGCGCAAATGGTGGTGCTGCTGAAGGACACGTCGCTTGGCTACATCGTGGCGTACGGCGAGCTGCTGCGCGCCGTCCAGGTCATGGCGGACTTCCTGGGCACGCAGTACCTGTTCCCGATCTTCTTCGTGGCGGCGGCCATCTACATCGCCATCAACATCTCGGTCTCACGGATTGCCGTGTGGATCGAGCGCCGGGGCTCCAAGAAGGCCGCCGGCGGTGTGGCGAAAGCCGAACTCGACGCCCTGGAAGCCGCGGCCCCGTAGCTTCCGAAAGCTCACAAAAGGAAAGGTCCGGCAACTCCCGTGGGAGTTGCCGGACCTTTCCTTTTCGTGCACTGTCAGGCAGCGAGCCAGTTTTGCAGGGCGGCAAGGCACTTCCGGATGGCGTCGGCGTGGACGTGCTCGTTGTCTTTGTGCGCCAGCAGCGCGTCCCCGGGGCCGAAGTTCACTGCCGGGATGCCCAGCTCACTGAAACGGGCGACGTCGGTCCAACCGTATTTGGGCTTCGGCTCGGCTCCCACGGCGGCAACGAAGGAGGCGGCAGCCGGGTGCTGCAGTCCGGGCCTGGCGCCGGCGGCAGCATCGGTGCGGACCACGTCGAAGCCCGCCAGCAGGTCCCGGACGTGGGCTTCAGCCTGGTCCGGCGTCTTGTCCGGCGCGAACCTGTAGTTGATCTCCACAACACAGCGGTCCGGGATGACGTTCCCGGCCGTGCCGCCGTTGATTTTCACCGCGTTGAGGCTTTCCCGGTAATCGAGTCCGTCAACGTTGATGGTCCGGGGTTCGTAGGCCGCCAGGCGGGCCAGGATCGGCGCCGCGGCATGGATGGCGTTGCTGCCCATCCAGGCGCGGGCCGAGTGTGCCGCCTCCCCCACCGTGCTTGCCTCGAACCGGCTGGTGCCGTTGCAGCCACCCTCAACCGTGCCGTCCGTCGGCTCAAGCAGGATGGCGAAGTCCCCATGCAGCAGGTCTCCGTGGTTGCGGACCAGGCGTCCCAGGCCGCTCTTGACGGCTTCCACTTCTTCATGGTCGTAGAAGACAAAGGTGACGTCCCGCCTGGGCTGCTTGCCGCCGTCGAACAATCCTGCCGCCAGCGCCAGCTGGACAGCCACCCCGCCCTTCATGTCCGTGGCGCCGCGGCCATACAAGACGCCTTCCCCCGGAACGCCTGATTCCCAGCTCGAGGGAACCGTTCCCCGGGAACCCTCGGTGAGCGGAAGGGGCACTGTGTCCAGATGGCCGGCGAGGATCACGCGCTCATCCAGGCCGAGTTCGGTCCGGGCGATGATGGCGTCGCCGTCGCGCACCACTGTCAGCTGGGGGATCTCCAGCAAAGCGGCTTCCACGGCGTCGGCGAGCTGCTTCTCATTGCCGGACACGCTGTTGATGTCCATCAGCGCCGCGGTCAGCAGTGCCACGTCCTGCCGGAGGTCGAGGGTGGACACAGAAGAGTCAGGGGCGGTTTCAGCAGTCACGAAGCAAGTCTAGTTCGAACCCGATGCCCGGCCATCGATAGACTGGGGCACATGACTGAGACCGCTTCCTCTGCCGTGCCCGAAACCTTGACCTCCCATGCTGATGACCGCTCCGCCTATGGCTTTGGCGTGGCCACCATTGCCACAGGCGACGCCACCGTGCTGGACGTCTGGTTCCCGGCGCCGGCGCTCGGTGTCGCGGCGGAAAACCTCCGCTCGGTGGAAAACGCGGACGCCACCCTGGCGCAGATCGCCGAGAACGGCGCGGACGAGGACCGCGGCACTGAGCAGAAGGTGGTCTTTGTCCAGATCAACCTCGATCAAGCCCCTGCCGACACCGCCGACGCCTACCTCCGCCTGCACCTCCTCTCGCACCGCCTGGTCCAGCCCAACACCATCAACCTGGACGGGATCTTCGGCAAGCTGCCCAACGTGGTGTGGACCAACTTCGGCCCGGCCGCCGTCGAGGGCTTCGAACTGACGCGCGCCAGGCTGCGCCGCCGCGGTGCTGTCACCGTCTACGGCATCGACAAGTTCCCGCGCATGGTGGACTACGTAGTGCCCACCGGCGTCAGGATTGCCGACGCCGACCGCGTCCGCCTGGGTGCCCACCTCGCCGCCGGCACCACCGTCATGCACGAGGGCTTCGTGAACTTCAACGCCGGCACCCTGGGCACCTCAATGGTGGAGGGCCGCATTTCCGCCGGCGTCGTCACCGGCGACGGCAGCGACGTGGGCGGCGGCGCCTCCATCATGGGCACCCTGTCAGGCGGCGGCAAGGAAAAGATCACCATCGGTGAGCGCGTCCTGCTCGGCGCCAACTCCGGCGTGGGCATCAGCATCGGTGACGATTCCGTGGTGGAGGCCGGGCTTTACGTCACGGCAGGCACGCGCGTCCGCGTCCCTGGGCCCAAGGACGAGGTGGGCGAAGACACCACCAGGATCGTCAAGGCCGCCGAGCTCTCCGGCGTCCCCAACCTGCTGTTCCGCCGCAACTCCACCTCCGGCGCGGTGGAGGCCCTGCCGCGCAAGGGCCAGACCGTTGAACTGAACGACGCCCTGCACGCCAACTGATCCCTTCGTGGCACGCAGACGCGGCCTCCGCCGCCTGGCGGTGCTGCTGCTCACCCTTGCGCTGGCAGCGGGAGCCATTTACACCGCCGTGTTCTTTGTGCAGCGTTCCGAAACCCTCGTTTCGGAACGCTGCACCGCCGCGGCCGGCAACCGGACCGGTGAGCTTGCCCCGGACCAGGCAGCCAACGCCGCGCTGATCACGGCGGCCGCTGTCCGGCGGGGACTGCCGCCGCGGGCCGCGACCATTGCCCTGGCCACGGCCATGCAGGAGTCGAAACTGCGCAACATCGGGCACGGCGACCAGGCCGGACCGGACTCGCGGGGGCTCTTCCAGCAGCGTCCCTCCCAGGGCTGGGGCACGGAGGCCGAAATCATGGACCCTTACTATGCGGTCAACGCCTTCTATGACGCACTGGTTAAAATCCCCGGATACGAGACGCTGGACATCACCGAGGCAGCACAGCAGGTCCAGAAGTCCGCATACCCCAAGGCCTATGCCCAGCACGAGGACATGGGACGGGCCTTTGCCTCCGCGCTTACCGGGCAGACGCCGGCGGGAGTCCAGTGCACGCTGCGCTCACCGACGGCCGGCGGCGATTCCGCATCGGTTGCCACCGAACTGGAGCAGGCCTACGGGGGTGTGGATTCGCAGGTGGACGGGACCACTTTGGTCGTGGACGCCGACGGGCCGTTGGCGTGGTCCATGGCGCAATGGGCTGTGGCCAACGCCAAGGATCTGGCCATAACCCAGGTGGGCGTGGCAGGCCGCACCTGGAACCGTCCCAACGGGGAGGGATGGCAGGTGTCAGGGGTGCCGGACGGGAAGGTACGCATCACCGTCCGGCTGGACGACGGCGGCAGCTGAGCGCCGTCGTCGTCCTGCCGGGGGCGGGCTAGACCAGAATCTCCAGCACAGGCTGGACGTAGCTGCGGAACAGTTCCGGCTGTCCCATCAATTGGTGGCTCATGATGATCTTGTCCGGCTCCAGATACCAGGCCCGCTGCTCATCCAAGGGCAATTCGATGATGGTCAGCCTGAAGTCCCTCGAGTCCCGCCCCACTTCCATCAGCCTGTCGTCCACCATGTCCTCCAGGAGCTGATCCGTCCCGGAGGCGACGCGTTCAGCCTCAAGCTCGGCGTATTCGCTCCTGCGTTCCCTGGCCCAGGTGAGGGCGGAGCCAAAATGCGCCTGCAGGAGCCGCTGGAGCGCCGGAGAGTTGCCGAACGCGTCAAAGCTGGGCGGGGAAAGTTCAGGGGAAGCGTGCGGGTAGGCCTTCAGCAGCTGCTCCCACCAGGCCTCCCACTCGGTCTTCAGCGCACCGAGCCCACCAACGTCTGCCGTCAGGTGGGTGTGGTCTGCGGGGCGCACTTTGGGCGACGCATGGGACAGCATCGGGTGGCCCACTCCGTTCAGGCCGGCCGCGTCCCGGACGTAAAGCGCGATCATCATCGGCCCGGACGTGTCGGTGGTGATCTGCCACCCTGAACCGCTTGCGTGTTGCATCCGAAGTCCTTCCCTGGCCTGTCCATGCCGGCCGGCATGACGGTCGGCTGTCCCCGGATATCAGTCTATTCCCGCAGCCACTTCGCGGTAGTGCAGGACCGGCTGCCGATGACGCGGTCGCTTACCGTGCCAGCCCGTCCAGGTGCCGTTCAAGCACGTCACGGCACATCTGCGCAGTCATCCAGCCCGGTTGCAGCAGGGCGTGCATGCACAGGCCGTCCAGCGTGGCCAGGAGGCGTTCGGCCTCCACCACCAGGTTCTCCTGCGGTTCATCCTCCGGGAGCAGGGAGGCAACCACCCCGCCAATGATGGCCGCGACGTCGCGGTGGCTGCGGTCGGCCTGGACGGCAAGGAAGGGCCGGATCCGCGCCGCGTTCTTGAAGGCCAGCCACGCGCAGGCCTCCACAGCGGTTTCCTCGTCCAGGGGAAGCATGCCACCCAGGAGGGTTAAAACGGCCTGCCGCTGTTCGGGACTGGCCTGGACGGCCTCCTGTACGGCCGGAAGCCGGGCTTCGAGCCTGCCGACCACCCTGTCCACCACCGTGCCGAACGAAAACGCCAGGAGTTCCTCGCTGCCTTCGAAGTAGTGCCGGACGGAACCGACCGCCAGCCCGGCTTCGTCCGCCACTTCGCGCAGTGACGCACGCTCAAGCCCGTCGACGGCGATGATGCGGAGAACCGCCTGGACAACGTCCTGGCGCCGGGCGTCAGCGTCTACTATTTTGGGCACCATTCTTATTAGCACACTTGTGCTTTCACCACCTCCTCGAACGCCCGCCATCCGGGACGCGGAGGCGGGGACTGTCCCCCGTGGGATAGCGTTGAGGCATGAAAATCTTGGTTACAGGGGGCACCGGCTACATCGGTTCCCACGCTGTTCTCTCCCTGCAGGAAGCCGGCCACGACGTGGTCGTCATCGACAACCTGGTCAACTCCAGCGAAGAATCGCTGCGGCGGGTGGCCGAACTCAGCGGCAAGGCCGCAGAGTTCCACCACGTTGACCTGGTGGACGAGGCCGCCGTCGAAAAGGTCTTCGCCGGCAGCAGCATCGACGCCGTTATTCACTTCGCGGGGCTCAAGGCCGTGGGGGAATCGGTACAGGAGCCGTTGAAGTACTACTACAACAACCTGGTCGGCACCCTGAACCTGATCCGCGTCATGGACAGGCACGACGTCCGCTCCATCGTCTTCAGCTCCTCAGCCACCGTCTACGGCGAACACAACCCCATCCCCTACGTGGAAAAGATGGAGATCGGCGCCAACAACCCCTACGGGCGCACCAAGGAACAGATCGAGGACATCCTCTCCGACCTCGGCGCGGCGGACTCCCGCTGGCATATCGCACTGCTGCGCTACTTCAACCCGGTGGGCGCGCACCCCTCCGGCCGGATCGGCGAAGACCCCCAGGGCATCCCCAACAACCTGGTTCCGTTCATCGCCCAGGTCGCGGTGGGCCGGCGCGAGAAGCTCATGGTCTTCGGCGGCGACTACGACACCCCGGACGGCACCTGCCTTCGCGACTACATTCACGTGGTGGACCTGGCGGAAGGGCACGTGGCCGCGCTGGACCACATTGCCGGGCGCACGGGCGTCTTCCGCTGGAACCTTGGCTCCGGGAAGGGCTCCTCCGTCCTGGAGGTCCTGCGCTCCTTTGAAAAAGCCGTGGGCAAAGCCATCCCCTACGAGATCACCGGCCGCCGCGCTGGGGACCTTCCCGCCTTCTGGGCCGACGCCACCTCGGCACTCGCGGACCTGAGCTGGTCCACCACCAAGACCGTGGACCAGATGTGCGAGGACCACTGGCGCTGGCAGAAGAACAACCCCAACGGCTACGAGTCCTAGCCTGCTGATTAACAACAAACGGCCGCTCACCTCGATGAGGTGAGCGGCCGCCGTCGTACTGGGGCCACGCCGGCGAGGGACCCGAACCGAGCCTGCGAGGTTCGGGGGCCGGTGGGGATCTAGCGGACCGGGTAGTCCCGCTCCGGCTCGCCGATGTACAGCTGGCGCGGACGGCCGATCTTGGTGTTCGGGTCGCTGATCATTTCGCGCCACTGGGCAATCCAGCCGGGGAGGCGGCCGATGGCGAACAGCACCGTGAACATCTTCTCCGGGAAGCCCATGGCCTTGTAGATCAGGCCGGTGTAGAAGTCAACGTTCGGGTAGAGCTTGCGCTGGATGAAGTAGTCATCGCTCAGTGCCTTCTCTTCCAGGCGCATGGCGATGTCCAGCAGTTCGTCGTTGCCGCCGAGCTTGCTGAGGATCTCGTGCGCCGTGGCCTTGACGATCTTGGCACGCGGATCGTAGTTCTTGTACACACGGTGTCCGAAGCCCATGAGGCGGACGCCGTCTTCCTTGTTCTTGACCTTCTCCATGTAGTCCTCGGGCTTGAGGCCCTCGGCCTGGATCTGGCGGAGCATCTTGAGCACGGCCTCGTTGGCGCCGCCATGGGCCGGACCGAAGAGGGCGTTGATGCCTGCGGAGACGGAGGCGAAGAGGTTGGCGTTGGAGGAGCCTACCAGTCGCACGGTGGACGTTGAGCAGTTCTGCTCGTGGTCAGCGTGCAGGATGAGGAGCAGGTCCAGTGCCTTGGCCACGACGGGGTCCACCTCGTACTGCTCCGCGGGCAGGCCGAAGCTGAGGCGCAGGAAGTTCTCCACGAGGTTGTGTGAGTTGTCCGGGTACAGCATGGGCTGCCCGATGGACTTCTTGTGCGCGTAGGCAGCGATGACCGGCAGTTTGGCCATGAGGCGGATGGTGGAAACCTCCACCTGCTCGGCATTGAACGGGTCCAGCGAGTCCTGGTAGAACGTGGACAAAGCGGACACGGCCGAGGACAGCACCGGCATGGGGTGCGCGTCGCGGGGGAAACCGCCGAAGAAGCCCTTGAGCTCCTCGTGCAGCAGGGTGTGGCGCCGGATCTTCTGGTCAAACTCGTCCAGCTCGGTGGGAGTGGGCAGGTTCCCGTAGATCAGCAGGTAGGACACCTCAAGGAAGCTGGAGTGCTGCGCCAGCTGCTCGATGGGGTATCCGCGGTAGCGCAGGATGCCCGCATCGCCATCGATGTAGGTGATTGCCGACGTGGTTGCTGCGGTGTTCATGAAGCCGGGGTCAAAGGTCACGGCACCGGTCTGCTTGAGCAGCTTGGAGACGTCGTAACCTTCGTTCCCTTCAACAACCTGGATGCGCGGGAGCTTCAGCTCGCCACCTGCGTGGAGCAGGGTCGCAGCATTGTTGGTCTCAGTCATGGAGTCCCCTTCATGAGGCTTCTGGGCCTCTGTCGAAAGCTTGATCCAACATCAGGTGAGCCGCGCACGAAGCCTGAGAGGACAGGTTCCAACACCCGGGCTGCCTTCTTGTAGAAAGCCACCATTGATAGTCACTTAAAAAGTACCGCTCCTTGGCGGGTGTCACTAATCCGTGGCCTCCAAATCCAGCGTAAAAGGCACTGGATGTGGGGCGAGTCACACGATTATTACGTGCCTCAGGAGCCGGATCCGGCTAGGCGGGCCACGGCCGAGTCGATCCGCTCGTCGGATCCGGTAAGGGCGACGCGGACATAGCCGTTGCCCGCGTCTCCGTAGAAGACGCCCGGGCCCACCACAATGCCGCGGTCAGCCAGGCGGGCCACCGTGTCCCATGTGTCCTCCCCCGCCGTCGACCACAGGTAGAGGCCGGCGTCGGATTCCTTGATCTCGAGCCCGAAGTCCAGCAGCGCGGGCACCAGCCGCTCCCGCCGGCCCCGGTACAGGTCCTTTTGGGCCTCCACATGCGCGTCGTCGCCCAGCGCCACACGCATGGCTTCCTGGACCGGGTAGGGAACGATCATGCCCGCGTGCTTGCGGCTGTTGACCAGGTTGGGCATCAGGTCCGGGTCACCGGCAACGAACGCTGCACGGTAGCCGGCAAGGTTGGACTGCTTGCTCAGCGAGTACACGGCCAGCAGGCCCTGGTGGGATCCGCCCGCCACCCGCGGGTCCAGGATGCTCGGAACAGGCTGGCCGCCACGCTGGACATCCCAGTCGCCCCAGCCCAGCTCTGCGTAGCATTCGTCCGAGGCCACCACGGCGCCCAGTTCACGGGCCTGCTCCACGAGCGCTTTCAGGGACTCGACGCCCCGGACGCTGCCCGTGGGATTTCCGGGGGAATTGACCCAGACCAGCCGGACCCGAGAACGGGTGGCGTCGTCGAGTTCATCCAGGTTGTCCGTTGCCACCGAGGTGAGGCCAGCGAGGGTGGCGCCGATATCGTACGTGGGGTAAGCCACCTTGGGGCGTACGACGACGTCCCCCGGCTTGAGGCCCAGCAGCAGCGGGAGCCACGCAACGAGTTCCTTGGACCCCACTGTGGGCATGATGTTGCGGGGATCGAGGCCGGGAACGCCGCGCCGGCGTTCGAACCAGCCCGCGATCGCTTCCCGGAGCGCCGCGGTGCCGTGCACGGTGGGATAGCCCGGGGCGTTCGCGGCAGCTTTGAGTGCATCCTGCACCAGCTGCGGCGTGGGATCCACAGGTGTCCCGATCGAAAGGTTCACGGCTCCGCCGGGATGCTCCGAAGCCTTGGCCAGGTACGGCGCCATGGCCTCCCACGGGTAGTCGGGCAGGTCCAGGCCAAACGAATTCACTGCTGCGGTCACGGTGTGGGTCCGGGTCAGTGGTCTTGGTTCTGCGGCGGCAGGGCGGCGATCATGGGGTGGTCCTTGCCCGTGTTGCCGATCTTGGCCGCCCCGCCCGGGGACCCGAGGTCATCGAAGAACTCAACGTTGGCCTTGTAGTAGTCGGCCCATTCCTCCGGGGTGTCATCCTCGTAGTAGATGGCCTCCACCGGGCACACCGGTTCGCAGGCGCCGCAGTCCACGCATTCGTCCGGATGGATGTACAGCGAACGCTCGCCCTCATAGATGCAGTCGACCGGGCATTCCTCAATACATGCCTTGTCCTTAACATCCACACACGGCTGCGCGATTACGTACGTCACGTCCCTGGCCTCTCCACGTTGGGTTCCGGCTTCCCGCCGGCTCTTGCATCCGGCAGCATGGCCGGACTACTGACATCTGAGCCTATTATCTCCCAGCCCGTTCCCGCGAACCTAGCCGGCGCCCCTAGTATGAACTGGTGAGTCAGCCACTACCTGCGCCCGCCCGCTTCCTTGCCTCGGCCGCGCCAGGCATCCGCGTGGTGGTGCGTTACCGGATCGAGGGCGGCCTCACGGACGCCCTCGGCCACCTCCTGGCCTGCGACGCCGGTTCCTGCACCATCCGCACCCGGCAGGCCGACGTCGTCATTCCCCTTGGCCAGGTGGTGGCCGCCAAGGAGGTCCCGCCCGCTCCCCCGCGCCGGACAGCGCGCCAGGCGCCGCCCTCACAACAGGAATGAAACTTAACGCAGAATGCCACCGGCCTGGAGCCGGTGGCATTCTGTTCAATCAGGGCGTTGTTATGCCTTGGCGCGGGCGCGGTTGGCCTTGGCGCGCTCGTTGGTGTCCAGGATGACCTTGCGGATGCGAATGGCTTCCGGAGTCACCTCGACGCACTCGTCCTCGCGGGCGAATTCGAGCGACTCTTCAAGGGTGAGCTCGCGCGGCGGGGTCAGGTTCTCGAAGGTGTCGGAGGAAGCGGCACGCATGTTGGTGAGCTTCTTTTCCTTCGTGATGTTGACGTCCATGTCGTCGGCGCGGGAGTTCTCGCCCACGATCATGCCCTCGTACACCTCGGAGGTGGGCTTCACGAAGAAGGAGCCGCGTTCCTGCAGGTTGATCATGGCGAACGGGGTCACAACACCGGCGCGGTCAGCAACCATGGAGCCGTTGGTGCGGTACTCGATGGGGCCGGCCCACGGCTCGTAGCCTTCGGAGATGGAGGCCGCGATGCCGGCGCCGCGGGTGTCGGTGAGGAACCGGGTGCGGAAGCCGATCAGGCCGCGGGCGGGAACGATGAATTCCATGCGGCACCAGCCGGTGCCGTGGTTGGCCATGTTGGTCATGCGGCCCTTGCGGGCAGCCATGAGCTGCGTGACGGCGCCCAGGTATTCCTCGGGCACGTCGATGGTCATGTGCTCCATCGGTTCGTGGATCTTGCCGTCGACGGTCTTGGTGACAACCTGCGGCTTGCCGACGGTCAGTTCGAAGCCTTCGCGGCGCATCTGCTCCACGAGGATTGCCAGGGCGAGCTCGCCACGGCCCTGGACTTCCCAGGCGTCAGGACGCTCGGTGGGGAGCACCTTGATGGAGACGTTACCGATCAGTTCCTTGTCCAGGCGGTCCTTGACCTGGCGGGCGGTGACCTTGGCGCCCTTGACTTTGCCGGCCAGCGGCGAGGTGTTGATACCGATGGTCATGGAGATCGCGGGATCGTCCACGGTGATCAGCGGCAGCGGCTGCGGGTTCTCGGCGTCGGTCAGGGTCTCACCAATGGTGATTTCCTCAATGCCGGCGACGGCGACAATCTCGCCCGGTCCGGCGGATTCTGCCGGGACGCGCTCCAGGGCCTTGGTGGCAAGCAGTTCTGTGATCTTGACGTTCTTGAGCTCACCGTTGGCCCGTGCCCAAGCCACGGTCTGGCCCTTGCGCAGGGTGCCGTTGTAGATACGAAGCAAGGCGAGGCGGCCGAGGAACGGGGAAGCGTCCAGGTTGGTGACGTGCGCCTGCAGGACACCCTCCGGGTTGTACGTCGGGGCCGGGATGTGCTCGACGATGGTCTGGAACAGCGGCTCCAGGTCCTCGTTCTCCGGGGCGGTGCCGTTGGCGGGCTGCTCGAGGGAGGCGCGGCCAACCTTGGCTGCGGCGTAAACGACGGGGACGTTGAGGATCTTGTCCAGGTCGAGGTCCGGAACTTCGTCGGCGAGGTCGGAGGCCAAGCCCAGGAGCAGGTCCATGGACTCGTGCACGACTTCATCGATCCGCGCGTCGGGGCGGTCGGTCTTGTTGACCAGCAGGATCACCGGCAGGTGCGCGGCAAGGGCCTTACGCAGCACGAAGCGGGTCTGCGGCAGCGGGCCTTCAGAAGCGTCTACGAGGAGGACGACGCCGTCGACCATGGACAGGCCGCGCTCCACCTCACCGCCGAAGTCGGCGTGGCCGGGGGTGTCGATGACGTTAATGGTGATGGTCTCGCCCTTGGAGGACGGACCGTTGTAGGCCACGGTGGTGTTCTTGGCCAGGATGGTGATGCCCTTTTCGCGTTCCAGGTCACCGGAGTCCATGACGCGGTCTTCGAGGTGGTTATGCTCGGCAAAGGAGTGGGTCTGCTTGAGCATGGCGTCGACCAGGGTGGTCTTGCCGTGGTCAACGTGGGCCACGATCGCGACGTTGCGCAGGTCACTGCGCGATGCAGTGGCTACCGCGGTGTTGGTGGTGGTTTCAGACATGCGTTATTGCTCGATTCAGTGGTGAAGTCAGCTGTTGTATCGCGACATTTCCAACTGGAACGCACGACGGACAAGGCCCTTGGCACAGGGCGCCTACCTCTATTCTAGCCGGTGAGCCATTTGTTGGCCTAAATTCCGCCGGGATTCGCCGCCTCCGGGGATGCCGCGATGACGCCAACCGCTGCGCCGTGTGACCAAGTTCACTACCACTTCTGCGTACGTGGCATGATGGCTGTGACACAGCCCACCTTTGAGCGCGCCGGAGACAACGATGCCCCCAGCTAAGGCCAGCACCCCGCGTGGTGCCGCCCGGGCCGCCACCGCCGCCGTGTCCGGCCTCGTGGCCGTATCGGCCGTCCTGGGCCTGGCCGCCTGCGGACTTTCCGGCGACTCTCCCGCCGGGCTGGCGCGGGTGGCGGCCGGGCAAGCGGCCAGCGCGGGAGCGGACCCTGCCACGGCGGCCACGTCCCGGATCCGGAATCCCGGGAACGGAAGGCTCGAGGCAGTGGTTCCGGACATCAGCAGCACTGTCCTGTTGATTGGGGATTCACAGTCGGAGCCGACGGACGGCTGGCCGCGCCTGGGCCTCGCCGCTGCCGGCTACAACGTGTACTTTTGCGGCCGCGGCGGCACGGGCTACGTGGCGGCGAACGGTGCCACGGGTAACTACATCGATGCCCTGCAGCGCGGGGACTGGCTGCTTCCCGCCGGAGCTCCGGCACTGATCGTCATCGAAGGGGGCGGGAACGACGCCGCAGGGGGCGCAAGCAACGCGCAGATCGCAGGAAACGCCCAGCGGCTGATTGGCGAACTGCGGACCCGCTATCCCGGCACGCGGATTGCCATGATCGGCACCTTGGCGCGGGGAGCAAACGACGGCGGCGGCCGCCGGAGCGAAGTGGACGCCCTGCTGGGTGCCGTGGCAGCCGCCAACGGGCTTCCCTTCGTTCCCGTGGGCGACTGGCTCACCAGGTACGGCCTGGCAAAGGACCTTGCGGACGCCGTCCACATGAACGCCGAAGGCCGCGTGGCGCTCGGCAGGATCCTTGAGCGCAGGCTGCGGGAGCTGGGGCTGGACCGGAAGTCTCTGCTGTGACCCAGGTGCAGCAGCGAATCCGGCTGAAGCGGTAAATCAGCTGGAGCCGGGACCCGAGGGTCCCGGCTCCAGCCGTTCAGGGGGAACTTCCCGCTACGCCACCTCAGGCGGAAGCATCAGCTTGGCACCGGGGATGGCGTTGAGCAGTGCCTTGGTGTAATCCTGCTTCGGCGACTCGAAGACGTCGTCCGTAGAGCCGGTCTCCACCAGGCGGCCCTTCTCCATCACGCACACGTGGTCCGCGATCTGCCGCACCACGGCAAGGTCATGCGTGATGAACAGGTAGGTCAGCCCAAGGTTGGCCTGCAGATCGGCGAGCAGGTTGAGCACCTGCGCCTGCACCAGCACGTCCAGCGCGGAGACTGCCTCATCACAGATGATGACTTCGGGGTCAAGCGCCAGCGCCCGGGCAATGGCAACGCGCTGCCGCTGTCCGCCTGACAGTTCGTTCGGATACCGCTGCATGGCGGACTGGGGCAGCGCCACCTGGTCCAGCAGCGTCCGGACTTTCTTCTCCCGGCTGGCCTGGTCCCCTATCTTGTGGACGCGCAGCGGTTCCTCGATGGTGCGGTAGATGTTGTACATCGGATCGAGGGAGCCGTAAGGGTCCTGGAAGATCGGCTGGACCCGCCTGCGGAACTTGAACAGTTCGGCGGGCTTCAGGGCAGAGGTGTCGACGCCGTCGAACAGGATCCTGCCGTCCGTCGGCTTCTCCAGCTGGAGGACCATCTTGGCCACTGTGGACTTGCCGGACCCCGACTCCCCCACGATCGCCGTCGTGGTTCCACGCCGGACGTCGAAGCTCACGCCGTCGACGGCCGCGAAGTCCGTTGCCTTGCCAAGCCCCTGGCGGAGCTTGTACACCTTCCGCAGGTCCTGGATCTGCAGGAAGGTATCGGACTTCACCGTCTCGGCGGCGGGCGCCAGGAGGTCGGCCGTCTCTACTCCCTGCTCCTTGGCCGCCTGGATACGGCGGCTGGCCAGGGACGGCGCGGACTCCACGAGCCGCTTGGTGTAGGGGTGCTGCGGGTTCCGGAGCAGCTCCAGCGACGGTCCCGCCTCAACCACGCGGCCCTGGTACATGACCACGACTTTGTCGGCCCGCTCGGCTGCCAAACCCAGGTCGTGGGTGATCAGCAGGACCGAGGTGCCAAGCTCCTTGGTCATGGTCTCCAGGTGGTCCAGGATCTGCCGCTGGACGGTGACGTCGAGGGCCGACGTCGGCTCGTCCGCGATCAGCAGGCGCGGCTGGCAGGAGAGGCCAATGGCGATCAACGCACGCTGGCGCATGCCGCCCGAGAATTCGTGCGGGTACTGGTTGGCCCGCCGTTTGGCGTCCGGCAGTCCTGCCTGGGACAGCACCTTGGCAATGTCGTCCGGCCCGCTGGGACGGCCGTTCGCCTTCAGTGTTTCCCTGACCTGGTAGCCGATCTTCCACACCGGGTTCAGGTTGGACATGGGGTCCTGCGGGACCATGCCGATCGTGTTGCCGCGAAGTTCGATCATGCGCTGCTCGCTGGCGTGGGCGATGTCCTCGCCGTCGAGCAGGATCTGCCCGCCGGACACCCTGCCGTTGTTGGGCAGGAGTCCGATGGCTGCCAGGGCAGTGGTGGACTTTCCGGAACCGGACTCGCCCACGATCGCGACCGTTTCGCCCGGCATGATCGTCAGGTGGGCGTCCCGGACTGCCTGGACTTCACCGCCGCCGGTCTTGAAGGTGATAGCCAGGTCACGGATTTCGAGCAGCGGCCTGACGCCGGTGGTGCCGGCCTCATCAATGCGGACGTCTGGAGTTGTCATCTCTTTATCTCTCATCGCTGACGGCTCTTCGGGTCGAGGGCGTCACGTACGGCGTCGCCCAGCATGATGAAGCTCAACACCGTAAGGGAGAGCGCGGCGGCCGGGTAGAGCATGATCTCCGGCCGGGTCCTGATCGAGGCCTGCGCACCTGCAATGTCGTTGCCCCAGGACATGATGCTCTGCGGCAGGCCAATGCCCAGGAAGGACAGGGTGGCTTCCGCCACGATGAACACGCCAAGTTCCAGCGTTGCCAGGACGATGATCGGGGCCAGGGCATTCGGCAGGACGTGGCGGATCAGCGCGCCGAACTTGGAGACACCCAGCGCGCGTGCAGCGGTGACGAAGTCCGCGTTGCGCACCTCGATCACCGCGCCCCGGGTGATGCGGGCCATTTGCGGCCATGCCAGGAGCGAGATGACGAACACCACGGTCCATACGCTCTTGTTCTCGCGGAACAGCGGGAGCTGAGTGATCACCAGTGCGCCCAGCACCAGCGGCAGTGCGAAGAAGATGTCACCCAGGCGGGCCAGCACGGCATCGATCCAGCCGCCGTAGTACCCGGCGAGGGCGCCGAGGGTCACGCCGATGACCAGGACGCAAAGGACGGAGAGCAGGCCGACGGACAGCGAGGCCTGCGTGCCGTGGATGACCCTGGAGTAGACGTCGCAGCCCTGGAACGTGAAGCCGAACGGGTGTCCCGCGGTAGGGCCTGCCTCGGAGTTGGCGAGTTCACAGCCCTCGTTGGGGGGCGTTGACGTGAAGAGTCCCGGGAACAGCGCGATCACGATCAGGGCAAGGATCAACAGTGCCGAGATGATGAACAGCGGACGACGGCGGAGCTTGCGCCACGCGTCGGCCCACAGGCTGAGCGGAGCCTGGTCAGTCTTGACGGCGTCCGTTGCCTGCAACGGCGTCTCGTCGATGGGGGCCACATAGTGGCTGTTGTTACTGGTCATAGCGGATCCTCGGGTCAAGCCAGGCGTACAGGAGATCGACAAGCAGGTTGGCCACCACGAACACCAGCACCAGCACGCTGACGATGGAGACGATGGTGGGGCCCTCACTGCGAAGGACAGCCTGGTAGAGCTTGTTGCCTACGCCGGGAACGTTGAAGATGCCCTCGGTAACAATGGCACCGCCCATCAGGCCGCCAAGGTTGGCGCCCAGGTAGGTCACCACCGGGATCAGCGAGTTGCGCAGGATGTGCGCCAGGACCACCCGGGGCCGGGAAAGTCCCTTGGCGGTTGCCGTCCGCACGTAGTCGGCGTTCATGTTCTCGCTGACCGATGCGCGGGTCAGGCGGAGTACATAGGCAAAGGACACCAGACCCAGGACCACCGCCGGCAGCAGCAGGGTGACCCAGTTGGCGTTGGCGCCGACGGTGGGTTTGGCCCAGCCCAACTGCACGCCAAAGACGAGCTGGAATACGAAGCCCAGGACGAAGGTGGGAACGGCGATAACCACCAGCGAGGCCACCAGAACGGTGGAGTCGAACCAGCCGCCGCGGCGCAGGCCCGCGAAGACGCCGAAGGCAACACCGAAGACGGCCTGGATGGCCAGCGCCTCGATGGCCAGCATCGCCGTCACGGGGAACACACGGGCGAGGCTTGCCGCGATGGGCTGACCCGTGAAGTCGTTGCCCAGGTTAAAGGTGAAGAGGTTCTTGAGGAACAGGCCGTACTGGACCCAGAAGGGCTGATCCAGGTTGTACTGGCTGCGCAGGGTGTCGATGACTGCCTGCGGGGGCTGGCGGTCGCCGAAGAGCGCGGCGATGGGATCACCCGGCAGGGCGAACACCATGTAGTACACCAAAAGGGTGGTGCCGAGGAAAACAGGGATCACCTGAAGGAGTCGGCGCAGGATGAACCGGATCACAGGGTCACCTGCCTTCCGGTAAGGAGGAGAACACGTTCATGAATGCCTTCCTGCCGCTTGCAAGCCAATGGGGGCCCGGACGTGACCGGACCCCCATGAGCTTTCGGCAAGTTAGATCTGGGACTACTTGGCCGTGATGCCGTAGTAGAGGATTTCACCGTTCCAGCCGGTCTCGGCCTTCGCGATGTTGTTGCTCCACACGATCGGCCGTGCCTGGTCCCAGAGCGGCAGCCCCGGCAGGTCCTGGAACAGGATCTCCTGCGCCTGGTTGAACTTGGCGTTTGCCTCGTCGGTGCTCTTGGCAGCCAGGCCCTCCTTGAGGAGCTTGTCGAACTCGGGGTTCGAGTACTTCTCGTAGTTGGAGGAAGCGCCCGTGGCCCAGACCGGTCCCAGGAAGTTGTAGAGCGACGGGTAGTCACCCTGCCAGCCGGCGCGGGTCAGGCCCGGCAGCTGCTGGGACTTGCGCAGGTTCAGGACTTCGGCGAACTTGGCGAAGGGCTGGATTTCAGCCTGGATGCCGAGGTTGTTCTTGAAGCCGTTGGCGACGGCGTCGATCCATTCCTTGTTGCCACCGTCGGTGTTGGAGGCAATCTGGAGCGGCTTGGAGTTGTCGTACGGCTGGATCTTCTCAGCCTGTGCCCACAGGTCCTTGGCCTTGGCGGCGTCGAACTTCAGGACTTCGCTGCCCTTGATGCCTTCCTTGAAGCCATCGATGACCGGCGGCGCAAACGCCTTGGCCGGGGTGCGGGTGCCGTTGAAGACAACCTTGGCGATTTCCTCGCGGTTGATGGCGTAGGACAGTGCCTGGCGGCGCAGCTTGCCGGCTTCACCCTGGAAGTTCGGGTTGTAGCCCGGGATGTTCAGGGTGGAATCGGTGGCGACCGGCTTGGTGGCGTTCCGGTCCGGGAAATCATTGACGTAGGTCTTCAGGGCGTTGGACGGCAGGACGTCTGTGATGTCCAGGTTGTCCGACTGCAGATCCGTGTATGCGGGGCCCGGATCCGTGTAGAACTTGAAGGTGACGCCGCCGTTCTTGGCTGCGCGGGTGCCGTTGTAATCGGCGTTCTTCACCAGCGTGATGGACTGGTCGTGGACCCAGGAACCCTGCTTGTCGAACTTGTAGGGACCGTTGCCTACCGGGTTTTCGCCGTAGGTCTTGGGGTCTTTCAGCGCAGCGGAGGGCAGCGGGTAGAACGCGGAGTAGCCAAGGCGCAGGGACCAGTCAGCTTCAGGCTGCGCGAGCTTGACGGTGATGGTGGAATCATCGGTTGCCTGGAGACCGGACATGGTGTCGGCCTTGGGGGCAGGTGTGGTGGTGGTCTTGCCGTCAGCACCCTTGACGGAATCAACGGCAGAGACATCCTCGTAACCGGCGATGGACTCAAAGAAGAATCCATTGTTCTGCAGGTTCTTGGAGTTTGCTGCGAAGTTCCAGGAGTCAACGAAGGTCTTGGCCGTGATGGCTTCACCGTTGGTGAACTTCTGGCCCTGCTTGACCTTGATGGTCCAGTTCTGCGCGTCGGACGACTCGATTGAATCGGCCAGCGCATTGACCGCCTTGCCGTTTGCGTCGTAGCTGCGAAGTCCTTCGAACAGCAGGTTTACGACGCGGCCGCCGTAGACCTCGTTGGTGTTTGCCGGCAGCAACGGGTTTTGTGGCTCGTTGCTGTAGGCGGTAATGACCTTGTTCGGATCACCGGCGGCGTTGCTGGCACCGTCGTTGCTGCCGCCGCCGGCACCGCACCCGGTCAGGGCAAGCGCGGCGATTGCCACGATGCCCAGTGCTTTGGAAGTGCGCGTAAAACGCATTCCGCCTCCTATGAGTTGTGGGAGAGATATAGGGGAATCTTGTGCTTCCCCGCAGGCCGGACGCAGCTCACCGCTGTGACGAGACCTACATAATACGAGTTAGCCTAACCGCACGAAGTCCAGATACTGGTACTCCGTTGCCAAAACGTGACCGACGCAGTCCAATGTCCCACGCCACAATAATTAGTTAGGCACGTCACATGCTACTCGCCGGTAGGCCGGACGGCGAATCGGCAGGTTGAAGGGTCCGCAAGGGCCGGAAGACCCAAAGGGGACGCGGCTGATCAGGACAGCTGAATCAGGACAGCCGCCACTCCCACACGTTCCACCACACGCCGAGGGGGCCAGGGCTTGTCTTCACGCCGGCCACGCGGGAACTGAAGGCAGTTGCGCCCAGGGTCTGGTAGAGCGGCAGGCCGTACGCGTCCTCCCACACATGCTTGTCAATATCGGCCAGGAGTTCGTCCTGCTTGCCCAGGTCCGTGGTCACGGCCAGTTGCTCCATGACTTTGTCCGCGTTGCCGTCGGAATATCCCGTGAAATTGCTGCCAGCCCCGGTGCGGAAGATCTGCGGCACCCGGCTCACGCCGGCCTCCGTGCCAATCCAGCCGGACAACGAGGCGTCGTACCCGCCGCGGCTGAGCGCCGCCGCCCAATCGGCACTCGCCTGGCCGCCGTCGACCACACGGAACCCCGCCAGCGCGGCCGAGTCGCGGATCAGGGTGAACGCTTTGGCACGGTTGGCATTGTCCCGGTTGTAGAGAATCCGGACGGTGGGGGTAGCGCCCTGCAGAAGCCTTTTTGCGGCGTCGATGTCCACCTTGGCGTAGTTTGAGGAGCCGTTGCTCTTCACGGTGTCGTCGTATTTCGGCTGTCCGGGCAGGAAGACCTGTGAGTCCAGCGGCTTGCTGTCCGGCACCTGGGTTCCCAGCACTGCGTCCACGATCGCCTGCCGTGGAACCGTCTTGAGGAATGCCTCGCGGACATCCTTTTCGGCAAAGGGCCCGGAGAAGTTGAGGTCCAGGTGGTCGTAGCCGGACTGTTTGTACCGTTCAACGGTGAGTCCCTGGCCCGACAGGCCTGTGAGCAGGTCATCCGTTGCAGCTGAGGGCCGGGGCGAGATGATGTCCGCCTGGCCGTTGCGCAGGGCATCGACAGCGGCCGGTACTGCCCCGGTGAACCTGACATTGATCTCGTCCAGCCAGGGTTCCGAGCCCCAGACGTAGTCCCGGTTGCGGACCAGTTTCATGGAGACTTCGGGCACGATGTCACGGACGATGTACGGGCCGCTGGACAGGTAGAGGGCGGGATCGTCCGGAATGGATTTTGCATCGAATCCGGTGTTCCAGAAGTCGCTGACTTTTTTCAGCGCCGGGTTAGCCGCAGGCTTCCCAGGGTTGCCGCGCTGGGTGTCCTTGAGGAGCTCAACAAGGTCTTCCTCGTCGTTCAGCCCGCTCTTGGCAGCGACGACGTGGGCCGGGAGTCCGACGTCGAACGCCACTTCCCAGTCGGCGTACGGTGCGGCGTACTCGATGGTGATGGACCGGCCGTCGGACCCTATTTCGGGAAAGAGGGTACCCGCCAGCCCGGTGGTGTCTGAGGCAACCGAAAAGTACTTGGTTCCCTTCCCGGTCGCTGGATCGACGTCATCGAAGTAGCCGGACCCGGCGGCCCAGCTCAACAGGAGGTCGGCCGCCCCGATCTGCGCACCGTCTGACCACTTGACGCCCTCGTTGACCGTGTACTTCACCTTGAGCGGCTCGTCTGAGACCTTTTCGAAGTGCCCGAACTTGTCGTTGCGGACCACCTTTGCGCTGTCATCGAGGTAGAAGAAGCCCGAGTGGGTGACGGCACCGATCTTCGAATTGATGTCGGTATTGCCGTTGGCGCTGTAGGGGTTGAACGAGGAGAACGCATTGACCTCTGCCACTGTCACGCTTCCGCCGCGCTTTGCCTCGCCCACCACCACGGACGGGGCGCTGGCGCCCGAGCAGCCCGAAAGGACCAGGGCAGCCGCCAACGCGGCGATGAGCAATTGCATCAGACGCCGGACCGGCATGCCGCCTCCTTGTGTTTTCCCTCTCAGGAGGGGACTGGGGCCGCCACGATCACGCCCCACAGTTCAGGATAAGCCGTCCGGGGGGTTACACGTTGAAGGCGGTTACACGTTGAAGCGGAACTCCACCACGTCGCCGTCGGCCATGACGTATTCCTTGCCCTCGATGCGGACCTTGCCCCGGGATTTTGCCTCAGCCATGGACCCGGCGTCCACGAGGTCTTCGAAGGAGACCACCTCGGCCTTGATGAATCCGCGCTGGAAGTCCGAGTGGATGACGCCGGCCGCCTGGGGTGCGGTGTCCCCCTGCCGGATGGTCCAGGCGCGTGCTTCCTTGGGCCCGGCGGTGAGGTAAGTCTGCAGCCCCAGGGTGTGGAAGCCGACGCGCGCCAGCTGGTCCAGGCCGGATTCGTCCTGGCCGTTCATCTCGAGCATCTCGCGGGCTTCTTCCTCGTCCAGTTCCACGAGGTCCGCTTCGAGCTTCGCGTCAAGGAAAATGCAGTCCGCTGGGGCCACCATGGCGCGCAGCTCCTCCTGCTTTTCCGGGCTGCCGAGGATGGCTTCGTCCGCATTGAAAACGTAGATGAAGGGCTTGGCCGTCAGCAGCCCCAGCTCCTTCAGGTGCTCCATCTCCAACTTGTCGCTCTTGATGGAGGAGTAGATGGTGTCACCGCGCTCCAGCACAGCCTGGGCGGCCTTGATGGCGGCAAGCTCGGCGGCCTCCCGCTTCTTGATTTTGACTTCTTTTTCGATCCGCGGGATGGCCTTTTCGATGGTCTGCAGGTCGGCGAGGATCAGCTCGGTGTTGATGGTTTCCATGTCCGAACGGGGATCCACTTTGCCATCCACGTGCACCACGTCGGGGTCGTCGAAGACCCGGACAACCTCGGCGATGGCCTCGGCCTCACGGATGTTGGCCAGGAACTGGTTGCCCAGCCCCTCCCCCTCGGACGCGCCCTTGACGATGCCTGCGATGTCGACGAAGGACACGGCGGCAGGCAGGACACGCTGCGAACCGAAGATCCCGGCCAGCTTCTGGAGCCTGGGGTCCGGGAGGTTCACGACACCGACGTTGGGCTCAATCGTTGCGAACGGGTAGTTCGCTGCGAGCACCTGGTTGCGGGTCAGTGCGTTGAAGAGGGTTGATTTGCCGACGTTGGGCAGTCCGACGATGCCAATAGTAAGAGCCACGAGCATTGATTCTACCCGCCGGGCCCCGCAGGCCCGTACCGGGGAATGTCATTGCCTTTGATTGTCAGAGGCCCGTGCAACAGTGAAGCCATGGATGCTTTTGCCTTGATTCTGGCCCTTCTCATGCTGCTGCTTGGTGCGCTTGCCGGCGCCGCAGCCACCTATTTTTCCCTGCGCAGGAACTCGCATGCCGTGGAGGCCGACTTTGACCAGGTGTCGTCCCGCCTTTCAGAGGTCACGGCACAGCTGGCAGCGGCCGACGCCGAGCGGCGGCTTTTGGCGGTGCAGAACCGTGAGCTGGGCGAGGCCAGGACGCAGGACGGCAGCGTTCTGCGCGCCCTGGCTCCCGTGGCGGAGAAGCTGTCCGCTGTCCAGCAGCAGGTGGCACTGCTGGAGCGGGACCGTGTGGAACAGTACGGGCAACTGGCACAGCAGCTCCAGGAGGCAAGGCTGTCCGATGAACAACTCATCCGGTCCACACATGCCCTGGAATCGGCCCTGCGTTCCAACAGCGCAAGGGGCCAGTGGGGCGAGGTGCAGCTTCGGCGTGTAGTGGAGGCCGCGGGAATGCTCCGTCACGTGGACTTTGTGGAGCAGGTGCACAGCGCCGGTCACGACTCGGCTGTCCGCCCCGACCTGGTGGTGCAGTTGCCGGGCGACAAGCAGCTGGTGGTGGATGCCAAAGTCCCGTTGTCGTCCTACCTTGAGGCGCAGGAACTGGGGGCGGTGGATCCGCGCCTGGGCCAGCCCTCCGGACTGCAGTCGGCTAACGACGGGCGGAACCAGCAGGCACTGCTGGCGGCGCATGCCAAGGCCCTGAGGGCGCACGTCGACGCGCTGGGTTCCAAGAAGTACTGGGACATCCCGGGGAACTCCCCCGAACTGGTGGTCTGTTTCATTCCGGCCGAATCCATCCTGGCGGCAGCACTGACAGCCGACGCCGGGCTCCTGGACCACGCGTTGTCCCGCAACGTGGTCCTTGCGTCACCGAGCACCCTGCTGGCGGTGCTGAAGTCCGTGGCGTTCACCTGGCGCCAGGACGTCCTGACGGACAGTGCACGCGAGCTGTTTGAGCTCGCGCGGCAGCTGTACGACCGGATGGGCACCCTGGGTGAAAACGTCAGCAAGCTGGGCTCGTCCCTGAAGACCTCGGTGGACCGCTACAACGCCATGGTGGGCACCCTGGAAGCCAGGGTCCTGCCCACAGCGCGGAAGCTCAACTCCCTTGAGGAGTCCGGGCTGGTGACACCTCCTCTCGTGGAGGTGACCCCCCGCGCGCTGGTGGCACCCGAACTCCAAAGCGACGGGGAAGCGGCCTGACAAGGGGCCGTAGATGCAGGATGGGCCGGGCAGCTGTGGAGCTGCCCGGCCCATCCTTTTACTTCTGGTTGATACCTGCTGTTGGTTACTGCTGACGTGATGTCAGCTGCGGGGCCGGCGCCCGCCGAGTGCGCGGCTGACGTCGCCTGCCTGCTTCAGCGTTGCACGGAGCTCCTTGGGCAGCGAGAACAGGAGGTCTTCCTCTGCGGTGACCACTTCCTCCACCGTGCCATAGCCGTAATCCGCCAGGAGCCGCAGGACGTCCTGCACCAGCACCTCCGGAACGGACGCCCCGGACGTGACGCCAACAGTGGCGACGCCCTCGAACCAGGCTTCGTCAACCTCATTGGCGAAGTCCACCCGGTAGGAGGCTTTGGCGCCGTACTCGAGTGCCACCTCAACGAGCCTGACAGAGTTCGACGAGTTGGCCGAGCCAACCACGATCACCAGGTCCGCTTTTGGCGCAATCTTCTTGATGGCCACCTGGCGGTTGGTGGTGGCGTAGCAGATATCATCGCTTGGCGGGTCCTGCAGGGTGGGGAACCGCTCCTTGAGGAGCCTTACGGTCTCCATGGTCTCGTCCACGCTGAGCGTCGTCTGGGAGAGCCAGATGACCTTCTCGGGGTCGCGGACGGTCACCTTGTCCACTTCATGGGGTCCGTTGATGATCTGGATGTGCTCCGGTGCTTCACCGGAGGTACCTTCCACTTCCTCGTGCCCGTCGTGGCCGATCAGGAGGATGTCAAAATCATCCTTCGCGAAGCGGACGGCTTCCTTATGCACCTTCGTGACCAGCGGACACGTGGCGTCGATGGTGCGCAAGCCCCGGCTTTCGGCAGATTCGACCACTGCCGGGGACACGCCGTGGGCAGAGAAGATCACCAGTGCGCCTTCGGGCACTTCGTCTGTCTCGTCCACGAAGATGGCGCCCTTTTCTTCCAGCGAACTGACCACGTGGACGTTGTGGACGATCTGCTTGCGGACATACACGGGCGGCCCGTAGTGTTCCAGCGCCTTTTCGACGGCGATAACCGCCCGGTCAACGCCTGCACAGTAGCCACGCGGAGCAGCCAACAGCACCTTCTTGGCACCGTTCACCGGGGCTGCAGCTGCTACGTCCTCGGGCGAGCGGCGCCTGCGCGGAATGGTTGGCATCGAAAGGGATACAGCCGAGGTGGTCATCCCTCCATGCTACCGGCTGGTCCGCTCCCGTTTCCGGGATGCGAACAACGTCACAACGGCTGCTGCCACCAGGACGGCGCCTGTCACTGCGGCCGTGGTGATCCACGTTTGGAAATCCGCGCCTGCCGCGGCCAGGAACTCGTCACGGAACATATTGGCCACGGCATTGCCGGTGTCCGTGGCCTGGGCACGGGCCGAGCCCAGCTGCAGGCCCACCCCCCAGAGCCCAGCGAGGGCCAGACCCCCAAGTCCGGCGGCCAGCAGCACTGTCCAGCGGCGGCGTGCAGCCACGAGGGCCAGCAGGAACGCTACGGCCGAACCGATGGCCAGGATGTAGCCCATGGGCGCATACGTGGTCAGCCGCTCGGTCCACTCCTTTTGTGCCGGCTGGCCGACGTTGATCAGCGTTTCCTCCGGCGGGTCGAGGGGAAGCCGGGTGGTGCGCGAGATCTCTTCTGACCCGAGGGCGACCAATGGGGCGACGTCGAGGGTGAGCGTGGATGCCGCAGCGCCGCCGTGGGAGGCTGCCGGGTCAGCGAAGCTGAGGCGGTGGCTCCTTCGCAGTGTTTCCTCCCAGGCCGCCGGATAGCCGGGAAGCCCGGTCAGCGACTCCGCCGCCTTCTCGAGCATCGGCTGGACCAGCCCGGAAAGAAAACCTGGAACAGACCCGGTATCAATCGTTCCCACCGCCGCCGCTGCCAGCTTCCTTTGGAAGTCTGAGTCCGTGCCGAGCGGAGCCGCAAGACGGACAAACCCGTCTTCCTGGACGACGTTCCGGTCCACCCAAATTGCGGGCACGGCAACGGCGGCCAGGAGGATGCCCAGCACGGTGGCGATGGCAGAAACAAGAGTGCGCACAGCAGGTCCTTCGGGGTTGGGGGACTTACCCCATCCTAGGCAGGGTTGAAGGGCTGTCCCTGTCAGTCCCCGCTGCTAGACCTTATGGATAAGGTTGATAGATCGCCCACGACAGATGAAGGACCGCATGCCCGCAGCACCAGCCTCCCAACGGCGTCCGCATGTCTGACCAGGCATCCCTTCCGGGTACAGCACCCACTACCTTGCCGGCCACCGCAGCCGAGACAAGCCCGGATAACCCTTGGCCGCTGCAGCTGCTGTCGCAGAAGCTCAAGGCCCATATCGACCGCACCCCGTCGGCATGGGTGGAAGGCCAGGTCATCGAGCTGAACCGCCGCGGCACCAACGCCTACCTCACCCTTCGCGACGTGGATGCAGAAGTGTCCCTTCCGGCGTCTGTCTGGACCAAGGTGCTGGAACGTCAGAACCTCCCGCTGGAGCGTGGTTCGCGGGTGGTGGCCCTGCTGAAACCTGAATTCTGGCTGAAGACGGGCAGGCTGAACATGCTGGTGCGGGACATCCGGCCCGTGGGCCTGGGTGACTTGCTGGCCAGGATTGAGCGGCTGCGCCAGGCCCTCGCGGCCGAGGGCCTGTTTGCCGATTCCAGGAAGAAGCCGCTGCCCCTGCTGCCGCACCGGATCGGCCTGATCACAGGCCGCGATTCGGACGCGAAAAAGGACATCCTGCGGAACGCGGCCCTGCGGTGGCCGGCCGTGGAGTTTGAGATCCGCGAGGTTGCCGTCCAGGGAAATACCGCGGTGGCGCAGGTGGTCCGTGCCCTGCGGGAACTGGATGCCCGGCCCGAGGTGGACGTCATCGTCATCGCCCGGGGCGGCGGCGCGTTGGAAGACCTTTTGCCGTTTAACAGCGAGGACCTGATCCGGGCCGTGGCCGCTGCCGCCACACCGGTGGTGAGTGCCATCGGGCATGAGGCGGACCGCCCGCTGCTGGATGATGTTGCCGACCTTCGCGCTTCCACCCCCACCGATGCCGCGAAGCGGATCGTTCCCGAAGTTTCCGAAGAACTCGCCGGGGTGCGCCAGGCGCGGGAGCAGTTGCGCCGGTGCATGGAACGGCTGGTGGACCGGGAGTCGGACCGGCTGGCGGCACTGCATTCCCGGCCCGTCATGGCGGCGCCCGAGGGCATGGTTTCCGTGCGGGCCGAGGAAATTGAGCGGCTGCTGCGGCGCTCTTCCGCTGCAGTAAGCTCCACGGTGGTCCGGGCAGCGGACCAGCTTGAGCACCTGAAAGCCCAGGTCCGCGCCCTCTCCCCGCAGAAGACCCTTGACCGGGGGTACGCCGTCGTCGAACTGGCAGGAGACCAGGCCGCCCGGATTGCCCAGGCGGGCCACGCTGTTGTCCGCCGTCCCGCCGAAGCGCCGGCGGGGGCACCCCTGTCCATCCGTGTGGCGGAGGGCCGCTTCAGCGCCACATCCACCGGAGCGGCATCAACGGAAGCCGGGTCCGCCGGGGCTCAACCAGGAAACGCAGACCACCAGGAATTGGAAGAGAAGGCATGACCGAACAGAAACCAGAGTCCGACGTCGCAGCCCTGAGCTATGAGGAGGCGCGGGAGCAGCTCATTGCAGTGGTGGGCAGGCTGGAGGCAGGAGGGGCAAGCCTTGAGGAGTCCCTGGCCCTGTGGGAGCGCGGCGAGGCGCTGGCCGCACGCTGCGAGGAGTGGCTGGAAGGTGCCCGGAAGCGGCTGGCCGCCGCCCGGGATCAGCCGCTTTAACCAGCCGAAGGGGCTCGAACAGCAGCACCGCACCCGGGAGCAGCTGTCAGGAACGGGCCACCAGCTCCCGCTCCGCAGCAACGTCGAACTCGGCCTTGGGCCATTCCAGCTTCATGTCTGACAAGGCGCCGAGCAGCAGCTGTTGCACGGCGATCCGGGCGAACCACTTCTTGTTCGCCGGAACAACATGCCAGGGCGCATTCGGCGTACTCGTTTCGTCGATGGCAGCTTGGTACGCGGCCATGTAGTCCTCCCAGTGGGCCCGCTCGTCCAGATCGCCCCTGCTGTACTTCCAGTGCTTGGAAGGATCATCCAGCCGGGCCAGCAGCCTCTCCTTTTGCTCCACGCCGCTGATGTGGAGCATCACCTTGATGATCTTCGTCCCCGAGTCCGCCAGCCGTGACTCGAACTCGTTGATGGCCACGTAGCGTCGTTTGATCTCCTCCGGACTGGCCCAGCCGTGGACGCGGTGGATGAGGACGTCCTCATAGTGGGAGCGGTCGAACACGCCCACCATCCCGGCGGCCGGAACTTCCTTTTCGATGCGCCACAGGAAGTCGTAAGACTTTTCCTCGTCGGTGGGTGCCTTGAATGCCTTGAACTGGACGCCCTGCGGGTTCATGGCGGCCATGACATGGCCTACGATGCCGCCCTTGCCGGCGGTGTCCATGGCCTGGAGGATCAGCAGGATCCGTTTGGTCCCGCCGAAGCGCGATTCGGCGAAGAGCTTTTCCTGCAGCCCGGAAAGCTCGTCGTCCATCTCCGTCAGCAGCAACCTGCCATCGGCCTTGTTGCCGCTGTACCCGGGCGTCGAGCCGGGGTCCACCGCGGCAAGGGAGAACCCCTTCCCGGCCCGGAGGGTTTCGGCGGGATGCTGGTCGAAGCCGACGACGCGGGCCATGGGAGTCCTTTCCGCAAGGTTGCACGGACCCGGCGGGCCCGTGAGCACAGGCTAGTTCCCCTGGTACCTGCTTAGGAAGTCCCCCATGCGGCCGATGGCCTCTTCAATATCCTTGACGTTGGGCAGCGTCACCATGCGGAAGTGGTCCGGTCGCACCCAGTTGAAGGCACGGCCGTGCGAGACCAGGATCTTCTGCTCCCGCAGGAGGTCAAGGACAAACTTTTCGTCGTCCCGAATGTGGTAAACCTCCGGGTCAAGCCGGGGGAAGAGGTACAGGGCTCCCCTGGCCTGCTGGGTGCTGACGCCTGGAATGGCGTTCAGCATGTCGTACGCCTTGTTGCGCTGCTCCAGCAGCCGGCCTCCCGGGAGGATCAGGTCATTGATGCTCTGGTAACCGCCCAGCGCCGTCTGGATGGCGTGCTGGGCCGGGACATTGGCGCACAGGCGCATGTTGGCCAGAAGGTTAATGCCCTCGAGGTAGTCCGCGGCCTCTTTCTTCGGCCCGGAGATGGCCATCCAGCCTGCCCGGTATCCGCAGACCCGGTAGGCCTTGGACAACCCGCTGAAGGTCAGGCACAGGACGTCGTCCCCGGTGAGCTTGGCCAGGTTCACATGGACAGCGTCCTCGTACAGGATCTTTTCGTAGATTTCGTCGGCGAAAATCACCAGGCCGTGCTTTTCGGCCAGGCCAACAATCCGCTTCAGCGTCTCTTCCGGGTAGACGGCGCCTGTGGGGTTGTTCGGGTTAATGACCACGATGCCCTTGGTGCGCGGGGTGATCTTCGCTTCCAGGTCGTCAAGGTCGGGCTGCCAGCCGGATTCCTCATCGCAGAGGTAATGCACCGGCCTGCCGCTGGCCAGCGCCACGGACGCCGTCCACAGCGGGTAATCGGGGGTTGGGATCAGGACTTCGTCACCGTCGTCAAGCAGCGCCATGAGGGACATGGTGATGAGCTCGCTGACACCGTTGCCCAGGTAGATATCGTCAACGTGGATGTTCTGGATGCCGCGGGTCTGGTAGTACTGCGAAACGGCGGTGCGAGCGGAAAAAATGCCGCGGGAATCGCTGTAGCCCTGTGCGTGCGGCAGGTGGCGGATCATGTCCACCAGGATGGCGTCCGGCGCCTCGAAGCCAAACGGTGCCGGGTTTCCGATGTTCAGTTTGAGGATCCGGTGGCCCTCCGCCTCCATCTGCTGGGCGGCCTGCAGGATCGGTCCACGGATGTCATAGAGGACGTTGTTGAGCTTCGTGGACTGCCTGAATTCTGCCATCCCTCAAATATGCCACAGGAAGGATGGACGGCCGTTGAGACGTCCACCACATGGCCGACGGCGGCTGCCGGACCCTCGCAGGTCCGGCAGCCGCCGTCGTCATCACCAGCCATTGACTGCCCCCGCGGGCAGGGAACGTCCTACTTAACGATGCCCTTGTCCTTGAGCCAGGCGGTTGCTGCCGCCTTGGCATCCTGCTTCTGGCTGCCGCTGACGGCCCGGTTGAGGTTGATCAGGTCATCAGTGGTGAGCGTGCTGGATACGGAGTTCAGCGCCTGCCTGGCCTTGTCCGTCATCTTCGCCTTGTTGTACAGCGGCAGGACCTGCTGGGCGATGAAGTTGTTCTTCGGGTCATCCAGCACCACCAGATCGTTGTCGGCGATGGACGGCGTGGTGGTGTAGATATCGGCCACCTGCACCTGGTTCTCCAGCAGCGCCTTGAGCGTCACTGGGCCGCCGCCGTCGCTGAAGGGTTCCAGCTTCTTGGGGACGCAGTTGTAGTTCTTCTTCAGCCCGGGCAGGCCGTAGGCACGCTCGCCGAAGGTGGCCGGTGCCCCCACCACGATCTCGCTGCAGACCTTGGCGAGGTCCTCGATGGACTTCAACTGGTACTTCTCCTGGGTTGCCTTGGTAACCACCATGGCATCCTTGTCCTCAGCCTTTGACGCATCCAGCACGCCAAGCGCGTCCGGCAGCTTGCCGGGCAGGGCCTTGGCGATGTCACCGGCGGAGACTTCCTTGGCTTCCTTGTCCACATACAGCAGCAGGTTGCCGCTGTAGTCCGGCACCACGTCAACGGACCCGTCCTGGACGGCCTTGAAGTAGACCTCGCGGGAGCCGATGTTCGGTTTGGTGGTGGCGGTGATGCCGTTGGCGTTCAAGGCGCCGGCGTACAGCTCGGCGATGATCTGGCTCTCCGGGAAATCGGCGGAGCCCACCACGAGGGATGTTGCTCCGCCCGATGCGCCGCCGCTGGAGGCGGGCGCATTTTTCAGGGGATCGGACGAACCTCCGCAGGCGGACAGCGCCACTGCCAGGCCAAGCCCGGCGGCCAGGCCGCTGAACGCCCGCCTGCCGAGGCGCTGGGGACGGCTATCTTTCATGACTTACCTCCTTGTACAACAGTCTCCGCAACTACGGGGTCTGTGAGATCTACCGCAGCCTCCTGGCTGCGGTAGGACAGCTTCAAGGCGCCCTGGGTCAGGAACAGCCTCTGGAACAGGGACAGGATGAGGTCGACGGCGATTGCGAGCGCCGCGATGAGGAGGGACCCTCCCAACATTTGGGGGAAGTCACTCAGGACAAGGCCGTCGAAGAGATACCGGCCGAGGCCGCCGAGATTGATGTAGGCAACGACGGAGACGGTGGCGATCACCTGCAGCACGCCGGTCCGGAACCCGCCGAACATCACCGTCAGTGCGTTGGGCAGCTCCGCCCGGAACAGGACCTGCAGTTCCGTCATCCCCATGGCCCGGGCTGCGTCCACCACGTTCCGGTCCACGCTGGAGATGCCGGCATACGTCCCGGCCAGGAGCGGGGGCACGGTGAGGATCACCAGCGCCCAGATGGGAGGCATCAGCCCGATGCCGGCCAGCAGCACGAACAGGATGAGCAGGCCAAGGGTGGGCAGGGCACGCAGGGCCCCGGCCAGCGCGACGACGGCGACCCGCCCCCGTCCCGTGTGGCCGACAAACAGTCCGACGGGAACGGCGATGGCAGTGGCGATCAGCATGACGAGCCCGGTGTACTGCAGATGCTCCCCGAGCCTGGCGGGGATGCCCATGCTTCCGGACCAGTGCAGCGGGTCCGCGAGCCAGGCGAAGGTATCGGCAAAGACGTTGCTCACGGCGCTTCTCCGGCCATAACCGCCGCCCGGTTCGCAGCCGCCGGCTCACTGGTGCCCGCATGCCCGCCCCGCCGCGTTCCTGCCCGCTCCCACGGGGTGAGGGTGCGTTCCAGCAGGACGAGCACGGCGTCCATCAGCAGCGCGAGGACCAGGATGGCGACGATCCCCACCAGCACTTCGGTCACGAAATCCCGCTGCAGGCCGTCGGTGAAGAGCATGCCCAGGTTGCCGACGCCCAGGAGGGCGGCCACGCTGACCAGCGAGATGTTGCTGACCGATACAACCCGCAGCCCGGCGAACATGACCGGCAGGGAGAGCGGCAGGTCCACCTGCAGGAACCGGGCCAGCGGCTTGAAGCCCATGGCCTGCGCAGCCTGGCTGACTTCCGCGTCCACGGAATCGAAGGCATCCAGGGCGGCGCGGACCAGCAGCGCCACCGCGTAGATGGTCAGCGCCACCACCACGTTAAGGGGATCCAGGATCCGGGTGCCCAGGATGGTGGGCAGGATGATGAAGAGCGCCAGCGAGGGAATGGTGTAGAGCAGGGAAGAGGCCGTAAGCACCACGGAGCGGAGGGCACTGTTTTTCCGTGCCAACTGCGCCAGCGGGATGGAAATCAGCAGGCCCAGGACCATGGGGATGAGTGCCAGCACCAGGTGCTGGCCGCCGCGTTCCAGGATCATGCCGGTGTTGGCAAGGAACCATTCCATCAGAGGGCAGCCTGCCGTACCTGGCGCGCTTCTTCGATCAGTGCCAGGACCTCACCGCCGCGGATCACGCCCAGGACCCTGCCTTCGGAGTCGACGGCGACACCAAGGCCCGACGGCGAGGACAGGGCCGCGTCCAGGGCCCGCCGCAGGCTCTCCCCTGGACGGAACAGTGACCCGCCGGGAACAAGCTCGGTTTCGGTGCCCGGCGCGGACCATCCCAAAGGATGCTTGTCCGCGTCCACAACCAGCTGCCAGCCGCCGGCGGCGCTCGAATCCGACTCAGATCCAGCCGGACCACGGACAATCGTGGGCACGGGATGGATGGCCACGCCGTCGGACGGGGTGAAGCCGAGGTGCCGGAAGCCGCGGTCCCGGCCAACGAAGGACGCCACGAAGTTGTTCGCCGGCGCCCGCAGGATTTCCTCCGGGGTGGCATATTGCGCCAGCTTGCCCCCGGTGGCGAAGACGGCCACTTGGTCACCGAGGATTGTGGCCTCGTCGATATCGTGGGTCACGAACACAATGGTCTTGGCCAGGTCCTTCTGCAGGCGCAGCAGTTCCTGCTGGAGTTCTTCGCGGACAACGGGGTCCACCGCGCTGAAGGGCTCATCCATGAGCAGAACGGGCGGGTCCGCAGCGAGTGCGCGGGCCACGCCAACGCGCTGCTGCTGGCCGCCGGAGAGCTGGGAGGGGTACCGCCTGCCGAGGGAGTGTGCCAGGCCCACTACATCCAGGAGCTCCCCGGCCCGTCTGCGGGCGTCCGATTTCGAAACGCCGTTCAGCCGCGGCACGGTGGCGATGTTGTCCAGGACCGAACGGTGCGGCAGCAGCCCTGCCGACTGCATCACGTAGCCCATGGACCGCCGCAGTTCCGCCGCCGGTACGGAGGTGACGTCCCGGCCGTCCACGGTGATGGTCCCGGAGGTGGGTTCCACCATGCGGTTGATCATCCGAAGAGACGTTGTCTTACCGCAGCCGGAGGGGCCTACGAAGACGGTGATGCTGCCTTTGGCGACGGACATGGACAGGCCGTCCACCGCGGGCTGGCCGCCCGGATACTGCTTGGTAACACTCTGGAACTCGATCATCGCCTGGTCCATGGTGCGGACTTACCTGTTCTCTTGGACGGGCTGTTGTCAGCACCGCGACATTGCCATCAGCACGCTGATAGTTACGGTAACCCAAACGGGGACAGGCTTCAGCAGCTGAAGCCCTAATACCCGCAAAGGAATCCCTACTGTGACCATTCGGTACCCAGGTTGGCGTGGATGGGTAGCACAAAGCCGGGCAGGCTTAAAGTGGAGGCGTGACCAACTTGGAAGTTTCACCCCAGCAGGAAGTTTGTCCGCCCGCCCCTGCCGGAGGGACGTCGGGCCCCTGCCTCCAGCTGTGGCCTGAACGCGAGGTGCCCCTGGGCGGGGTCCGCGCCATGAACGTCAAGCGCACGCTGCCCCAGCGCGGACTGCCCACGATCGGGGCCTGGTGTTTCCTGGACAGTTTTGGACCGGACCGCACCGCCATGTCCGTCCTCCCGCATCCCCATATCGGGTTGCAGACGGTGACCTGGCCGCTGGCGGGGCACATCCGCCACCGGGACAGCGTGGGCAGCGACGTGGTGGTGCGTCCCGGGGAGCTGAACATCATGACTGCAGGGCATGGGGTCTCACACTCGGAGTTCGCGGTGCTTCCTTCCGACGGCGGGGAGTTGCCGCTGCAGCGGGGCCTGCAGCTGTGGGTTGCCCTTCCTGACGGGGACCGGCACGGGGAGCCGGCATTTGAACAGCACCGGGAGCTGCCGCGCGCCGCCGGCCATGGCTTCACGGCCACCGTCATGGTGGGAGAGCTTGCAGGGGTGGCCTCCCCCGCAACGGTGTTTTCGCCGATTATTGGCGCTGACGTTTCCTGTGACGGGGACGCGGTGCTGCCGCTGAACCCCGCCTTTGAACACGGCATATTGGTGCTCGACGGCGGCCTGGCGGTGGACGGGCAGGACCTGCCGGCAGGGCCGCTGGGCTACTTGGGCACCGGCCGCAGCGAACTCCGGGTGCAGGCGCGCCCCGGCACGCGGTTCCTGCTGATTGGCGGTGAGCCGTTCGGTGAGGAACTGCTGATGTGGTGGAACTTCGTGGGCCGCACCCATGACGAAGTGGAACAGGCCCGGGAGGACTGGGAAGCGCAGGCCGGGCTGCCGGAAACCGCAACGGCGGCGGCACGTTACGGGCTGGTGCCCGGCCATGGTCCGGACGCCGGGGCGGAGGCCGGCCGCATTCCCGCTCCCCCGCTCCCCGCCGTCCGGTTGACGCCCCGTAAGCGCTCTGTCGGTTAACTAAGCGGCCGGTTAACCAAGCGGTCGGTTAACTAACCGGTCGACCAACCGCGCTGCCGGCCGGGCCGCTGCCGCCAGGCGTGGTTCATCACCTGCCGGTCGTCAGGCCGGCTCTGCCAGGAGCTGCAGGACACCGAACACCGGTTCCTGGTCCAGGACCCTTACGTCCGGGATCCCGGCTGCTTCAAGGTTCCGGCGGAAGGACTCCTGCAGCGGTGCCACGTTCATGCCGAGCCCACCGCCCAGGATCACGGGGCCCTGGATCTTCAGCTGGCCCAGCACTTGTCCGGCCAACGCAGCGAGGTCCCGGCCGGCCTGGTCCAGCAGGGCTGCACTGTCCTGGTGCCCGGCAGCCGCCGCTTCCACAACGTGCCTGGCCTGCTGGGCCCAGAAGCGCCGTCCCGTGTCCGGGGAGTGGAACAGCGCAATAAGCTTGTTGGGGTGGTCCAGCCCGCAGGATGCCAGGAGGGCTGCCGTGAGCTGGTCAATCGGCAGGCCCTGGTTCATCCTCCGCAGGCTGTGCCGTACCGCTTCCCTGCCCAGCCAATAACCGCTGCCCTCGTCCCCCAGCAGGTATCCCCATCCGCCCGCCCTGGCCTCGCCGCCGTCGGCGTTGCGGCCCCAGGCGGCGGACCCGGTCCCGGCAATGACCGCCACTCCCGTGCCGGCGCGGCCCGCGGCCAGCAGCAGCCGGGAGTCGTGGACAACGGTGATGTGGGCCTCCGGGGCCAGGGGCTGGATCAGGGCAGCCAGGGCGGCCGCGTCCTCGTCGGTATCAATGCCACCGGACCCGGCATAAACCCGGTCCACGCGCCCGCCGCCGATCCTGGCGAAAAGCTCAGCAAGGTTGCGTGCTGCCTGGTCGCGGCTGACGTTTTGGACGTTGGAGCTTCCCGCAGAGTCGTCGGCGACGGGGACTCCGTCCTCGAAGCGGACGCCGTGTGTCTTGGTACCGCCGATGTCCAGCCCGATGGTGATGCCGCGGAGAGGATCGCCTGGAGCAACCGCGGCGTGCCGGACGGGACGGGTGGAGGGGTTCTGGGTGTTTGTCACGTCACAAGGGTACTTGCGCGGCGTGGCTTTGGTGCGCGGCACAAATCCTTCGTCGGCCGCGGTGCCCCTGCCCGCCGTCGTGGGACGACTTCCCGAATCAGCGGTCCGCCCTGTCCACCAGCCCCGCCAACAAGCCGGGCCCCTGGGCCACCACCAGCTCGCGGAAGAGCCTGGCCGGGACCGGTTCGGTTTCGGGTTTCCGGCGCCGCCAGCTCACTCCGACTTCCCGGAAGGCGAGCGCTGAGTCCAGCGGCACTTCCACCCAGCCCAGGTCTCCCGTTTCCGGGCGCAGGGTCCTGCCGGGGGCGTCACCGCCAGGGGGCAGGATGCTGACGCCAAGGCCGGCGGAGACCAGCCCGCGCACCGTGTGCGAATCCTGGCTTTCGAAGGCGATCCGCGGCCGGTAGCCTGCTTCCCGGAACAGTGCGTCGGTCAGCGAGCGCAGCCCGTATCCGGGCCCCAGCGCAACGAACGGCTCCGTCCGGATATCGGCCAGCCGCGCCCTGCGCTGCCGGGCCAGGGGATGGGCGTGATGCACCACCAGCCGGAGCGGCTCGCGGTACAGCGGCGCTGAATCCAGGTTCTTGCCTGCCGGCGCCACGGGAGCGGTCAGGGCCAGGTCCGCTTCCCCCGACGACAGCTCCTCCAGGCAGGCACTCCGGGCGCCCTGGCTGAGCCGGAATGCGGTACCGGGATGCCGGGCACGGAAGGCGCTGATCAGCAGTGGCAGCGTAGCCTCGCCGAAGGTGTGCTGGAAAGACACGGACACGGTGCCCCTGACCACCTGGGACTCATCCCGGACCAGGTCCAGGCCGGCCTGGAACTCCGCGAGCGCCTGCTCAATGTATGGCAACAGAGTGCGGGCTGCGGGAGTCAGGCGGACACCGCGTCCGTCCCGGACCAGGAGTTCGGTGCCGACGGCGGCGCTGGCCCTCGCCACTGCCCTGCTCACGGTTGATTGGGGTACTCCCAGCAGCTCCGCCGTCTCCGTCACGTGTTCAGTCCGGCCCAGCTCGGCGAGCACCGGCATGAGGGGCAGCAGCTGCGCCAGCTGTTTCCGGTCCGGTTCCATCGCCATCCCCTTGCCTCACCGCCGGACTCTTCCGACAGAATATCAATCCGTTATTGCTATTAGTTTTGCATGAAGTATGCATTGGAAGCATCCATTAGATGAGGGCTACGCTGGTTTGATGGCACAGAACGCGAGCGCGGGAACCCAGGCTTCCCCCGCCTGGAACGGTCATCCCAAGGGGTCCAGGGCCTACGGGCGGATCCTCGCCGGCCTCTCCTGCGCCGGGGTGGCCACGTTCGCGCAGCTCTACTCCACGCAGGCGGTCCTGCCCCTCCTGGCGGCCGATCTGCGCGTCACTGCCGCCGAGGCTGCCCTCACCATTTCCCTGGCCACCGTGGGCCTCGCGGCCACCGTGATTCCCTGGTCCTTCCTGGCGGACAGGATCGGCCGGGTGAAGGCGATGATGTGGGGCATCTCGGCAGCCACCGTCCTGGGACTGCTGGTGCCGCTGTCCGCCAACTTCGGCATGCTGCTGGTCCTGCGGCTGCTGGAGGGTATGGCGCTGGGCGGCATCCCCGCCATCGCCATTGCCTATCTCAACGAGGAGGTCAGCAAAGCCCACGCCGCCATTGCAGCAGGAAGCTATGTTGCCGGCACCACCTTGGGAGGACTGTCCGGACGGCTCGTGGCCGGTCCTGCCGGCGAACTGTGGGGCTGGCGGTCGGCAGCCCTGGCCGTTTCCCTGCTGGCGACTCTTGCCGCCGTCGCCTTCCTTATCCTCGTGCCCAGGGCCCGGGGATTCGTCCCGGCCCAGGCCGCCGGCCTCCGCAGCGCCATCCGGACGCTCGGAGCGCACCTTCGGAACATCCGGCTGCTGGCCCTGTACGCCCAGGCCTTCCTGATGATGGGCGGATTCGTGGCCGTCTACAACTATCTGGGATTCCGGTTGTCCGGCGCCCCGTTCGGGCTGCCCGCCACAGTGATCAGCCTGATCTTCCTTGCCTACCTGTCCGGCACTTTCTCCTCCCGCTGGGCAGCGGGGATGACGGCCAGGTACGGGCGCCGGAATGTGCTGCTGGGTGGACTTGCCCTCGCCGCCGGCGGACTCGCCCTGACGCTCACCCCGTCCCTGGTGCTGATCCTCGCCGGGCTGGTGGTGTTCACCGGTGGCTTCTTCGCCGCCCACAGCATCGGGTCCGGCTGGACGGGCGCCATCGCCAGCACCGGCCGCGCCCAGGCGGCATCGCTGTACAACCTGGCTTACTACCTGGGCTCCAGCCTCCTGGGCTGGGCGGGCGGCCTGGTCTTCCAGGCCTGGGGCTGGAACGCACTCGCCGGGGCCGTGATTGCCCTGGCGTGCCTCACCGCCGCAACTGTCGCCGTCGTGCATTCCCGGCCGGAAAACGCCGCCGCCTGACGCGCGGCCTCATCCCCGGTGTAGGGCGCCGTGCCCCGAATTAAGCGGCTTTGGCGGCCGCGGGCACAGCGTGGATATTCGGCAGGACGCATGCCGGTGGTGCTGATGGCGGAGATTCCGCGGTCTAGGATGAACCCAGGACCGCGTGGAAGGAACCGCAGTGAGTACGAATGCCAGGAACACCAGGCCCGGGGCGCACCTGGAGCCGCTGGATGCCATTGACGAGCGCCTCCTGGCGGCCCTCGTGGCAGACGCCCGGATCTCCAACAAGCAGCTCGCCGAGATGGTGGGTATTGCGCCGTCTACAGCGTTGATGCGCACCCGCGCACTGTCCGAGCGCGGCATTGTGCAAGGCTATGAGGCGAAGTTGAGCCTGTCCGCCATCGGAAGGTCGGTGCAGGCCCTGGTGGCCGTACGGCTCCGCGCCCACGACCGGGACCAGATCGACCGCTTCACTGCGCGCGTGCCGAACCTGCCCGCCGTGCTGTCGACCTTCCACACTTCAGGTTCCGTCGACTACCTGCTGCACATCGCCGTCGGAAGCACCGAAGACCTGCGGGACTGGGTCCTGGACAATTTGGCTACCGACCCCGTGGTGGGCCACACCGAAACCACGTTGGTCTTCGAACATATCCAGGGCAACCACGGCCCGCTTCCGGACTAGCTCTGCCGCCGGGCGCGGCGCTTGATCAGGCGCCGGCCCGCTGCTTTGCCTGCCGGGTGATCGTGGCGAAGAGCGTCGCGGCGGACAGGGCGAGTGCCGCCATGCCACACAGCAGGACGAAGCCCTGCACGGCTGCGGCCATGCCGGACACGGCACTGGCCCATCCCAGGCCGAGGACCGGAACGGCGCTTCCCAGGTAGGTGATGACGTAAACGGTGCTGATGATCTGGGCGTGGCGGGCCGGCTCCACGCTGGCTGCCACGTCGTTGAACACGATCCGGAAGGCCGTGCCCTGCCCCAGGCCGGCGGTCACGGCAGCCACCACCAGCAGCACTGGACTGTGCCATGCCCCGGCGGCACCCAGCAGCATGACGGAGACGCCGAGGACTGCCAGTCCGGCGGGAACGGCCAGGCGGCCACGCAGGGTCAGCAGCTGGCTCAGGGCTGACGCACCCAACGGCAGACCCGCCAGAATACCAATCAGCGGACGGGAGTCCGTGCCCAGGACCTGCGCGAAGTAGCCCGGAGCCAGGGACAGGGAGAAGCCAAACACGGCAAAGCTCAGGAAGCCGACGCCGGACGCCAGCCAGAAAGCTCCCCTCGCCTGGCGGGACACGGAAGGGCGGCGCGGTGCAAGGGCGTACAGCGGCCGGGACACCGCCGGCACCATGATGGCCGGGCGTGCGCGGATCAGGTACAGCGGCACCAGGAGCCCGGCAAGCAGCAGCGAGTGGACGACGTACGGAGCCGTGGTGGCGCCGGGAAGCAGCGAGAGCAGTCCGCCGATGACAGGGCCCGCCGCCACTCCCCCGGAGGACGCCAGCAGCGTAAAGCGCGATGCCCACTCGGGCCGGGACGGTAGAAGTTCACGCAGTGCGGCTGCGCTGGCGCCTGTAGCAAGCGCAACTGCTGTTCCCTGCAGTGCCCGCCCGGCGCACAGGGCAACCAGCGTGCCTGCTTCGGCGAAAATCCAGCCGCCCGCCAGTCCGGCCAGGACAGCGACCAGGAGGGCGGCCCGCCGGCCAATATGGTCAGACCAGTGCCCGGCCAGCAGTAGTGTCCCCACCAAGGCCAGGACGTAGCTGGCGAAAGCCGCCGTAACCTCAAGGCTGGACAGCCCCAGGTTGGCCTGCAGCAGGGGGTACAGCGGCGTGGCAAGGTTGGCGCCCACCAGGAGCATGAAGATGACCGCCCCCGAAATCACAAGCCGCGCCGTCGTGGTGGCATTCCACCCGGCGGCCGTGGCCTTCGCCGGGCGCATGCGCAGTTCGCTGAAGACCGTCATTGTGCCGCCTTAGGGTCGCCGCGGCAGGTTGTCCTTGTGGGAGCCCGGCGCGGATACAACTGTGATGGTTCAAGAGTGCGTCACCGTTGCTCCATATAGGGCGACGTGGAAGGGATAATTGAGCAAAATCATCAACTTTTGAATCCGTGAATGATGGAGAGTGACGATCGTGAACAAGTTGGACCCCACGGACCTGAAGATTCTCCTGGCCCTCATCCGGGATCCCCGGATCCAGATCGGCGAGCTCAGCGAATCCCTGGGCATTGCGCGCAACACGGCCCAGTCACGCGTGCGCCGCCTGCTGCGCGCCGGGGTGCTGCGTCCAGGCGGCCGCGAGGTTGACCTGGAGGCGGTGGGCTATGACGTGGTGGCCTTTGTGACCATAGAGGTTTCGCACCGCGAGCTCGACGGTGTCGTGGCAGCGCTGCGGCTCATACCGCAGGTCCTGGAAGTCCACGAGATCTCCGGCCGAGGCGACGTCTGGTGCCGGGTGGTGGCAACGGACACCCACAACCTCCAGTCGTCGTTGCGGCAGGTGCTGAGGATCAAGGGGGTCATCCGGACGGAGACCGTTCTGGCCCTGCACACCCATATCCCGTACCGGACCGAGCCCCTCATCAGCGGGCTCAGCAGTGCCGCAGCTCCGGCGGCTAGGATTTCCTGAATGACCATCATCGATAACGCCGTCTACGTCAACGGCGTCCGCCACGCAGAGCCTGACAGCCTTGAGCAGACCTTTGAGACCCTGGCCCGGCACGGCGGCATGGCATGGATCGGTCTCTACCGGCCCACCGCAGACGAAATGGCTGCGGTGGCCACCGAGTTCGGGCTCCACGCACTTGCCGTGGAGGATGCTGTTTCGGCCCACCAGAGGCCCAAGCTGGAGCGTTACGACGACAACCTTTTCACCGTCCTGCGGCCCGCCCGGTACGTGGATGCGAACGAAACCGTGGAGTTCGGCGAACTCCACGTCTTCACCGGGAAGAACTTTGTGGTGACGGTGCGGCACGCCGAAACCGCAGGCGTTGCTAGGGTGCGGCAGCGGCTGGAGGGACGGCCGGACCTTCTCCGCCATGGGCCCGAGGCTGTGCTCTACGCCCTGCTGGACCGGGTAGTGGATGACTACGCGCCGGTGGTGGCGGGGCTGGAAAACGACATTGACGAAATTGAGGACCAGCTGTTCAGCGGCGATTCCTCGGTGTCCCGGCGGATTTACGAACTGGCACGCGAAGTCATCCAGTTCCAGCGGGCCATCCACCCCCTGCCCGAGATGCTGGACCAGTTGAAGCGCGGCTTTGAAAAGTACGAAGTGGAAAGCGATCTGCGGCACAGCCTGCGCGACGTGGAAGACCACGTTGAACGGGTGATTTCGCGGGCGGACTCTTTCCGGGATTTGCTGCAGAACGCCCTGACCCTGGATGGCACCCTGACCGCGAACCGGCAGAACGAGGCCAGTGCCGAGCAGAACGAACAGGTCAAGAAGATCTCATCCTGGGCGGCAATCCTGTTTGCGCCCTCATTCGTTGCCGGCATCTACGGGATGAACTTCGACAACATGCCTGAACTCCATTGGTCCTTCGGCTATCCCCTGGCGTTGGTCCTCATGGTTGCTGCCGGGGGCCTTATGTACGGCATTTTTAAAAGAAAAGGCTGGCTCTAGGGCGCGCGGTTCGCTTCCTGGACCGCCTGCCCCTCCCCGGGGGCCTGTGGCTGCCGGTCCGGGAGTCGGATGATGGTCAGGCGTTGGTCCTGCGTTTCAGCCAGCCCCAGACGCCGGTGGCGACGAACAGGACCAGGCCGATGACGGCGAGCCAGAGAAGGCCCTTCACCACGAAACCGACGATGGACAGGATGAGCCAGATGACAAGAAGTCCGATGATGATTCCCATGGGCCCACTCTAGGCCCGATCCCTCGGACCGTGCGGCGCATCCGGCTGCGTTTTGCCTGCGGGTATTGCGGTGTCGCCTGGAATGGCCACGTGCCGTCGCATACCTTACCGGGGTCAAGCCGCCGTGACGCGTCCGGCGCTGCCGTCCACGATCACTGTCTGGCCGTCCACGAGTGTCCTGGTACCGGAGCCCGTGCCCATCACGGCCGGGATGCCGTACTCGCGGGCAACAATGGCAGCATGGGAACCGATGCCCCCGAGATCCACCACAACGGCAGCAGCCCGCTGGAACAGCGGGGTCCAGGATGGGTTGGTGTAGGGGCACACCAGGATCTCGCCGCTGCGCAGCAAGCCAAATTCCTCCGGGCCGCGGATGATGCGCACCGTTCCCTTTGCCTGGCCACGGCTGGCCGGCGTGCCGCTCAGCAGGGCGCCTTTTCCGGACCTGGAGCGGGTGAACAAGGAGCCGGGCTCAAGCAGCGGGATCCCCTCCAACTCCCTCCGTTTGGCGGCCCTGGCCAGCACAAGGCGCCGGTAGCGTTCCTGGTCGGCGGCCGGCAGCGCGCCGCCGTCGTGCATTGCGGACAGTTCTTCGAACCGCAGATTGTGGACCTCCCCCGGCTCCGCCAGAACCCCGGTCTCCGTGAGGCGCCTGCCCAAGTCCAGCAGTGACCGGCGCAGCGGTGGAAGGACCATTGTTGCGTAGAAGTGTGTGTCTTCCCGGAATGCCATCCCTGCCTTGGCTGTTGCGACGTCAGCCAAGAGGCGTCGGCGGAGTGCGGGGATGCGCAGCGCCGGATGCCGCATCAGGTCCTGAACCGCCTCACCGGTCTGGTCCGTCGACGGCGGCCGGTCGCCTGTCATGGAGCTGATGAGCGCGAGCACCACGTCGGGGGCGTCGGACCAGGTGGGTGCACTGCTGAGCACTACGCTTACCGTTTCGCGGTGGCCGTATTCGGCCAGGAACTCCCTTAATGACGAACGGAAGTCCGCAAACTCCTGTCCCTGCTCCAGGGCGCCCAGCAATTCGCCCGCTTGCAGTCTGGTAAAGAGCCGGGTCAGCTCCTGACTGGACCGGACCTGGGCAGCCAGCTGTTCGAGGGCACCGTTGGCTTGGCTGGTGCGGGTCTGCGCCCCGGCGATCAGAGCCTGGGCAAGCTTCCGCTTGCCCAGCAGCAGAAGCATTAGGCGCAGCTTCAGCTGGGAAAGAAACACCGCTGGCAGGTAGGAGATCCTCAGCTCCGTGATGCCGCGCATGGTGGCGAAGGCGTCTTCCGCGAGCGCAATCACTCCCTGCCAGGGAAGCGCCCTGGGGTCCTGCGCCTTGAGCCGCCCGATGCCGGCCAGAAACGCCGCGAAACGGTGGTCTTTAGTCCATCGGGCCGGATCGTAACGTCTGGCCCGGCGGACCAGGGAAAACGGCGCGGCCAATGTACGCACCGTGGGTTTCGGTACCGGCGGCACCAGCCGGAGCACCACGCCGTCCTCTTCCGGCAACAGCTTCTGCAGAGGCGGGAACGAGACGCCGACGCTGCCCGCCATGCCATGGAGCATGGCCAGGATTCCGCGTTGCATCCAGCCGGACACATCGAGCGGGTAGGGACGGACCTGGAACATTTCCAGGAAGAAGGGTCCAACCAGCCGTTGGAAGGGGCTGAGCCGCAACGGCTGCGGGGGAAGGGCCGTTATGGGCCTGGCCTGGACCAGGTAGATACGCCCGTCTGCGATGGCCCATTCGATGTCCTGCGGGCAGCCGAAATGGCCCTGCGCCCGCACAGCCAACCGCGCCAGCTCGGCCAGCTGCGCACTGCTGAGGCCCGGCCTGGCCTGCGGCACCCCGGATGTGGTCGTCGTTGTGCCGCCTTGGCTTTTGGCCAGGACACCCATCCGATGGCCGGCCGGGATGAAGCCGCGTAACCTGCCGGCTAGGTCCAGGACGTACCGGTCGGGGGTGACTTCTCCTGAAACCACGGCCTCGCCCAGGCCAGGGCCGGCATCAATGACAATTTCACGGCGTTCGCCCGTCACGGGGTTGGCGCTGAACATGACGCCGGCGGTATCTGCCGGAACCATCTTCTGTACGACGACCGCCATCGCCACGCCCCTGGCCTCGATGCCCTGCCGCTGGCGATACGAGATAGCCCGGTCGGTCCACAGGGAGGCCCAGCAATCAATCACCGCCCGCAGCACTGCGCTCTCGCCAAGGATATTCAGGTAAGTATCCTGCTGTCCCGCGAACGCTGCGCCCGGCAGGTCTTCGGCGGTGGCGCTGGAACGCACAGCCACCGGGCCGCTGCCCAGCGCCGCATAAGCCGCAGCGATGCCCTCGCGGAGCTGCCCGGGGACTGGGGCTGCACGGAGAAGTTGCCGCAACTCAGCGGCGGGCGCATCAGCCGCAAGCAATGCCGTCAGCGACGCACCCAGCCCGGCCTCCCCCAGTAAGGTACGGTAGGCCGCCGTCGTAATCACAAACCCCGGAGGCACCGGGAAACCGGCCCGCACCAGTTCGCCGAGGTTGGCACCCTTCCCGCCGGCCATGGCCAGATCCCGCGCCCCGAATTCCTCCAGGGGACCTACGGTCTGATGATCCATCCCTGGGCTCCTGACGTTTCCCGTCCAGTGTTTCCTTCAAGCTAGGCCCACGGCCGCCGGCGCACAACTGAGTGCCGGTGGATATGCTGTCACGGCGGGACGCCAATGCCGCCCGCAACCTGCATGAAGTTTCTCCAGGAAGGAACCTTAGTGAACAAGAACCGGCTGGAGGCCTTCAGCGACGGAGTGCTTGCCATCATCATCACCATCATGGTGCTGGAACTGCGCATACCGGAAGATCCAACGTGGCACGGCCTGGCCGAGGTCCTGCCAACCCTGCTCAGCTACCTGCTCAGCTTCGTTTACGTCGGTATCTATTGGAACAACCATCACCACTTGATCCAGCTTGCCGACCGGGTCAACGGAGCAATCTTGTGGGCCAACCTGCACCTGCTGTTCTGGCTTTCGCTGTTTCCGTTCACCACGCGCTGGATGGATGAATCAGGGTTCCTCCAGGTCCCGGTGCTGATCTACGGAGTCAACCTCCTTTGCGCTGCCGTCGCGTTCTACGTCCTGGAGCGATCCCTCATCCGCGAACAAGGCAGGAGCGGTCCGCTTGCAAGGGCCCTTGGCCGGGACTGGAAAGGCAAAGCGTCACCGCTGATCTACATCCTGGGCATCGCGCTGGCAACCGTCCAGCCGCTGGCGGGAATCGCCGTCTATACAGTCGTGGCGCTGATCTGGCTTGTTCCCGACCGGCGGGTAGAGCAATACGTTCGTCACGCCCATCAGACCGGGCATATCAACGATCAGTCGAATGCGCACCGCCGGCAGGATTAGCCCAGGCAACAGCTGATACAGGAAAGCCCCGGACCAGCAGTGGTCCGGGGCGTGGATGATCGGCTTACCGCTCGATGGTGACGCTGAGGTCGAGATGGATGTTCTCCGCGGCGAGGCGGTCCTCCAGGTAGCGGGCCAGGCTCGCATCGGTGGCGGTGTGCGGGCCCTTGTGGACGGCGCCGCGGAATTCGGCCTGGGTGTTCGTTGACCTGAGCACGTCCAGGGGCGTCCACCGGAGATGTCCGTCGGACAGCCGTTCGATGTCGGTGCGGAAGGTGCGGCGGTGGTCCTCACGGACGGAGGCGCGCATGGAGAAGGGGATGAAAGCTATAGGCAAAGAGGGTCCTTTCGAGCAAGGCAGCCAGCGGTCGGCGCCTCACTGGATACAAGCTCGAAACAGACCCTGGTATTCCCTCTCCGGCTCGAAGGAGGCGAGCATCACGGTGCGCCAGTCAGCTTGTCGTCCGGGGCATCGGGCTGACGTGCACGATGCCGCCGGACCTGCTCCTTACCGCTTATGCTTCACATTCGACGCAGTAACCGTGGCCGTCCTTCTCGCGCGCCTTTTGCGAGCGGTGCCGGACCAGGAAGCAGGAGTAGCAGGTGAATTCATCGTCGGCCTGGGGGATGACCTGGACGGTCAGCTCTTCGGCTATGAATTCGCCGCCAGGGGTAAGCCCATCCAGCACGTCGGCTTCGTCGAGCTCCAGCACGACCGACTTCGCATCCGGGGCCTTTGCGGACTTCAGGGCCTCCAGGGAGTCGTTCTGGGATTCCTTGACGTCAGTGCGCAGTTCGTCGTAGTCAGTTGCCACGGAGGTACTTCTCTTTTCTGTTGATGGTTTGTCGGCGACTGCAACATATACCATGTCGACGCTATTCCACAGCGGGCGGACTGAGGCGCTAAGCCGAGGTCCGCTAAACTCCGCAAGCTTGCGGATCAGGGCCGGACTGGCTGTCCCCGGGGGGGGTGCTCACGGACGAATGGAGCGTGGCTGCGCCCATTTGTGGAAAGCCGAAGCGGCGAGCACTGCCGCCCAAATAATAGATGTCCAGCCGGTGACCGTGCCGAGGCTTCCCGCATGGTCCGGGTAGACGATGCTCACGGTTCCGAACCAGGCAGCTCCCGCAGCGACGATGAACACCATGGGACGCCAGCCCGGAAGCCTGAACGAAAGGACCGCTGCAGCCAGAGGGATCACCAATGCTGCGGCAGCCTGTATCGGCCAGTGGTCGAAATCCCAGGTGAAATCGACAGGAGCACGCCCCTCCCGCGCTGTCGTCGCCATCTCGGCGGCGAACAATACGGCAGCAGGAAGAGCGACGACCGAAATGACAAGTGTGGGCCTATGGAGCCTGCCGACCTTAAGGAGTGCCTTGAGTTCGATACTCCCATCCGGTAGGAATTTAACGGCGGAAGGGACCAGCAGACCCGCAACTATCAACAGGTGCCCGGGCCGGGCGGATGCCATGGCGGCAGCAAGCACAGCGGTCACTGCTGCAACCGGCAGCAAGGCCGCTGAGGCGCTCCCTGGGCGGCAACCGAGGACGCAGAGCGGTATTCCGACGAAGAACGTGAACAGGACACCCCAGCCTGTCTCCAGCAGGTAGCCCTCGTAGAACTCCGGTCGGGACTGGAAGAACAGCGGGACGCTCAGGTCCACGAGAGCAAAAAACAGCACCAACACGAATAGCCCTGCGGTCCAGCTGACCCACCGGACGGCCTCACGCCTCTCCTCCCCCTCGTCATTCATGGGCAAAGAGTCCTCCAGCCGCTCTCCGGCGTCAAGACGTTTCCCGACTACGGGCAGCACAGGATGATGATCTCCGATTCGCTGACGGCCCGGCCATTAGCCATCGCCCTGGTCGTCTTCAGGTCGGGAACGTTCCTTATCAGCCCGGTTGCCATTGGCCATCTGCTGCAACCGCCGGCTGGCAGGCAGTGCGCAGTCCATGGAGAGCCGTTCAAGGCTGCGGCCCATCTTGCGGTCGAGGATCACAGCTGGGCCAGGTTCGGCCTGACAAAGGACACGGACGATTGCCACTATATGGAATGCGGTGCCCTATGGAATCGAAAACGGCACAGGGAACCGATTTTGGAAAGTGGCATATGTTGTACTACTTTTTCCAAAGCAGCAATACACGTTCCCCCAATGTGCGGCGCAGCTATGGAAGGACCTCCACGGATCGAGTCAAGGCACGTGGGGGTCCTTTGCTGTGTTGAGGTGACCAATCAGAAGGTACTCCTTCCCTTGACCTCTGTTAACCCCTGGGAAGCGTCTACATCGCCCCTACTGTGACAGCGAACACCCGCTCATCCACATTCTGGGCATCGGTCTGGCACCCTTCCAGCGGTTGTTGAGGTTCTGCTGCGCCTGGCGGTCTGAGTGACGGCTTCGAGTTCGTCCAGCCAGTCCAGCGCGTCGTCATTCTCGAATGGCAGCTAACCCCATGGGCATCAATCGCCCCTCTCGGTTTATAGTAGTGCCGGCACTAATATTGCAGACCCGGCCTGTGAGGCAAGGCATTGAGGATCGCTGACAGTGTCTTCTGTGAGACCTGCGGGAGCATACTGATCGCATGGCTGACACCGATGATTTTCTTGCCTGGGTGAAGTCCACGTTGTACGATCCGGAACTGGCCATTGACCCCAGTGACGCCGAACCGCGCAGAGCGGTCTGGTCTCGAAACGAAATGAGCCTGTGAGTGTCCTTGGCGCCTGGCTCAACGCCTTCGGCCAGCAGGAACTGGATCAGCTGTTCACCGGCCGATCGGCCGTAGTGGAAGATGACCGCCGGGTCCCCGGGGAACGTGGCATCCAGGAACCGCAGCCGGCGTCGCTCGGCCCCAGCTTTGAGGTCCCCCACCAATTCCTCGAAGTCGTCCATGGTCAGGAGCCTATGTGACCCAATGTTGTCAGGAGATGTAGGCGCCGCTCGGGCTCCAGTGGATGACGCCGCCCTGGTAGTTCTGGGCGACACTTCCGTCATTACCCGTGGCGTACTCATCGCTTGTCGGATAGCCCAGGCGTCCCGATTCGAACCCTGTGGAGGCCCAGATGGAGCGGATGCCGCCGACGGACATGTGGGCTCCTGAGGCAGGCGACCAGATGATGGCGCCGCCTTGGTAGTTCTGGTAGACACCCCCGTCCCGGAGACCTCCGACTTCGTCGGTCACCGGGTATCCCAGGCGGCCGCTCTCGAATCCTGATGCCGCCCATTCCCCGCGGATGGCGCCAACTGAGATGTGCGCTCCCGTGGCTGGTGACCAGATGATGGCGCCGCCCTGGTAGTTCTGGTACACGCCCCCGTCCCGTAGCCCAGCGACTTCATCGGTGACCGGGTAGCCGAGGCCGCCGTTCTCAAATCCGGTCTCTGCCCAGAGGCTGCGGATCGCGCCGGTTGAGACATGCGCCCCGGACGCCGGCGAGTACAGGATGCATCCGTGCTCGAAGCACTGGTAGCCGCCGTTGTCCCGTAGCCCGTAGACCTCTCCGGTCGTGGCCGTCCCAAGGGCCCCGTTCAGAGACGCTGCCTTGGCGGCAATCGGCGTCTGCGGGGCCGCAAAGACGACGGCGGACGAGGCATCGATCAGACCGGCGCCACAGCCTCCTGAGCAGGCCCCCGGAAGGGGCCTGGCCGTTGCCTTGAGCTTCGCTTCGATGTTGGCTGGTGTCAGGGAGGAATCAGCAGCCTTCATCAGGGCGCCGACCGAGGCTGCCATTGGCGAGGCCATCGACGTACCCATCAGGTAGCCGTAGGCCTCTGCACCTGGGATCGTAGTCCCGGCGTTGTAGGTGGAGAGGATCCCGGCTCCTGTGTCGCCTCCCGGGGCCACGACGTCGACCGCGGTGCCGAAATTTGAGTACGAGGCCCTGGCCCCGGTCTGGCTGGTGGCGCCAACCGTGATGACGTTGTTGCAGTTCGCCGGTGCATTGTTTGCGGCCGGCTGGTTCTCGTTACCGGCAGCCACGAAAACAGAGGAGCCGCGGCCGACGGCCCCGTCAATGGCACCCTGCAGGGTGGACGGGCAGGCGGACGTTCCACCGACGCTCAGGTTGATGGTTTTCGCCGGGTTGGCGTTGGCGGGAACGCCGCTGACGGTTCCTCCGGAAGCCCATGTGATGCCGTCGGCCACATCGGAGAGGTAGCCGCCGCAGTCACCAAGTGCGCGTACCGGCTCGATCTTTACGCTGGGAGCCGCGCCGCTCACGCCCTCACTGTTATTGGCGACGGCGGCGATGATCCCTGCGACGTGGGTACCGTGCCAGGAAGAGTTGGTGGATGAGGTTGAACCGCAGGCACCTGGGGCCTGGTAGTCGCCCGGGTCGGAGGCGTCCGCGTCCCTGCCGTCGCCGTCGCCTGAAGACGTCGCATCGGCGATCATGTCGTAGCCCGCAATGACATTAGCGTTGAGATCGCTGTGGGCCGTGATGCCGGTGTCGATCACCGCCACTATCTGCCCCGTCCCCGTGGTTTTATCCCACACCGATGGAACACGGATCCCGACGTTGGGATCGGACAGGCCCCACTGCTTGGAGTAGTAGGTGTCGTTGGGTGTGGACGACGGACGCATGAGGACGTCAGGCTCCACCGATGCAACCGTGTCATCCGCGGCGATGCTATCCAGCACGCGCCGGGACTCCTCCACAGAGAGCTTGCGGCCTGCTTTGACGACCTTGGCATCACTGGCCGTGGCTTTGATCTCCCTGACGCGGATGGAGGCAACGCTGGAAACCTTCGCGTAGGTCTTCTCCCGTTCTGCCGTGCTATGGGCAACGGACGGCTTGAACTTCACGATGAACTGGTCGGTGGGCAGCTGGGCGTCCGGGGTTTTCGCTGCGGTCGAGGGGCCAGGAAGGACCGGCTTGTCTGCTGCCTCGGCGGCCGGCGCCATGGCAGAACCGGAGATCATGGCGGCCAGGACCAACCCCAAGGCCCTTGTGTGCGTGCGTCCTTTGGTCATGCCAGTCTTCATGCGCAGATTCACTTCCGTTGGCCTCCCAGATCCAGCAGCGAGCTTACTAAGGCTGTACCCGGTTTCAAGACCACTTAAGCAACAAGTGCCGGACGCAGCGTCGATGCCGGACAGCGCCGGTCCAGATCGCCGCCGGGCGGCGTCTACAACGAGCGTGGCTGCCAGTCCAAAAACGTATCCGGCTAAAGCTTCCCGCCAACTTCGGCCGGCGCCGCACAGGACCCGGCATGAAAACGATCACCGATGCCCAAGGTGAAGGTTTCGAGGTGGACTCCATTGCAGACGGTTGCTGTCGCCACCTGCCAAGTCGCCGTCACGAAGGTAGCCACAACGATAAGTCCAAACCCAAGGAAGTCCGGCTCCCCCGGTCCGGGCGTCGTCGGCGGGCGCGACGGAGGCGTAGATCTTGGAGGGCCACTTGTCGTCGGCCCGGTTGGCTTCCAGCCGTAGATCCAGATAAGCGGCCTCCCAGATCCCCTGCAGCATCCCGTACCGTATCGCTACAGATGTGGCCGGCGAAAGGCGTGAGGACCCTCTTGCTCGCCCGGCGCTAAGAATGCCTCACAGCGGCTTTGTATTGAGTTTCACCGTCCGCGCAGATGTCAGATTCGCCGCCCTGAAAACTTCCAGAACCTCCAGAACGGAGAGGTTCAGCGGGCTTCAATCGAGCGGCGATGCGGCAACCGCTGCCCTGGGATTTCGCTGTGACACTCGTCCCCCGCCCTGAACACCATCACAAAACTGCCCCAAAGTGTTACCAAGGTGTTTATCCAGAAATCGGCGAGGCCGGAAAACCAACGCAAATGGTGGAGCTAAGGAGATTCGAACTCCTGACCTCTTCGATGCGAACGAAGCGCTCTACCAACTGAGCTATAGCCCCGGAAGTGGCCGCATCCTGCCATATGCTTCAGGACGGTGCGGAACCGGTGTCCCTAGGCTACAAATTTTCCCGGCCCAATGCCAATTGGCACGCTGACCATGTGCACGGAAGATGCGTGCCGCCGTCGGGCCTTATGCGCGGCGGCGCTGCAAAACGTCGTCGAGGTTGCTCAGGGCGCTCTGCGCCTTGGTCAACTGCTGATCGCCCAGCTGCTGGGCTTCCATGGCCTCTGCTGCCTGCACCCCGGCGGCCCCCTTCTTCAGGGACGGCTTGCCGACCGCCTTGGGGGCATCAGGCAGTTCAAGCGGCTCGGGCTCAGGGCGCTTCGCCTTGGCTGCCTCAACGTAAACAGGCTTGGGGACTTCCACGGGCTCCCAGGGGGTTCCCGCAGGGGTGGCTGGAGCTGCCTCTGCAGCACTGGCGTCACCGGCAGCCACAGCGACGGCGAGGGCGGCTTCTCGGAGTTCAACCGCCGTCAGTCGCTGGATTTTGGCCTCCCCTGCCGCGCCCGCTTCGGCGTCGAAAAGCGGGCTTTCCGGCCGCGCCGGCGCAGCTGCAGGCTTCGGAGGAAGCGCTTCGCTCGTCCCGGGACGGCGTGCAGGCGCACTCATGGCCGAGCGGAAGGCCGCATTGACTCTTGCCTTCCGGTCGCGGACGGCGAGGGAACGCAGCAGCGCCACCGACCCAACAGTCAGCAACGTGCACAGGATCGGAAGGGCAGGTGAGCCAACACCGAAGGCAGCCAGGACACCTGAGATAAAGGCAGCAACCAGGGACAGTAATCCCACAAGCGCCAACGCGGTCCGGCCATAGCGGATGCGGAACCGGGCCGGAGGTGGGGTGCTGGCAGTGCCGGCACCAGATGCCGGACTCTTCCTGGGTTCCATGGCTTTCTCCTGCTGGGCGGCGACGTTCAAGACCAGGCCGGGGTGCGGATCCGGCCCCTCATCGGCGGGGGCGTCTGCCCGGAACTCGCCGGCGGGCTGGAACTGGTGCCTGCGGTTCCGGAGGACGTAAGGGGCAACCCAAACAATCCAGAGCGCGACGGCAACCACAAGGATCACTGAGCTGCTAAGGGGGAAGTCCACACTCAAAACCGTATGAGCATCATGCCTGCTCAGGCCGCATTACCCGCGGTGTGTCGTGCCCGCAACGGCAAACCGTTGGATTTATGACCGGCGGGAAGCCAGCCAGGGACCCAGCAGGCCCCCAGGGACTTCTTCCGACGTGAGGGCGAACGAACGGTGGTCAGCCCATTTACCGTTGATGTGCAGAAAGCGGGGCCGGTACCCCTCGTCCCGGAACCCCAGCTTCTCCACCACCCGCAGGCTTGGACCATTTTCGGGCCGGATGTTGATTTCCATCCGGTGCAGCCCCAGGGCACGGAAGCAGTGGTCAGTCACCAGCGCCACGGAGGTCGGCGCTATCCCCCGCCCGGCCCGCTCCTGGTCAACCCAGTACCCAAGGGTTGCCATCATGGCCGAACCCCAGACAATCGAGGACACTGTCAGCTGGCCAACGATGGCGGGGCTCCTGAGGCCCGGCCTCCACTCGGTAATGAGGAAAGGCAGGGCCGTGGCCTGGGCGGCCTGAGTTTTGAGCGACCGGACCATGTGCCGGTAATCGGGCAGCCCACCGGAAGGATCCGGATTGGAGGCCTCCCATGGTTGCAGCCACTCGCTGTTCCGCGAGCGCACCGCCATCCATTCCGTTTTGTCGCGGTACCGGATTGGCCGCAGGACCAGGTCGCCGCATTCCAGGGTGACCGGCCAGATGGGACCACTGCGCATGGCGTTACCGGGAAAGGTCCGCAGTGAAACCTGGCAGCCATTCCCGCAGGCCCGGGCCCAGGTCATCGCTGTCGATGGCGAGCTGTATGCAGGCCTTGAGGTAGCTGAGTTTGTCGCCGGTGTCGTAGCGCCGTCCCCGGAACACAACGCCATACACCCCGCCTCCCGCTCCGTCAGCGGACGCAAGTTCCTGGAGGGCATCCGTCAACTGGATTTCTCCGCCGCGCCCCGGCTCGGTGTGCTCAAGGACACCGAACACGGCGGGGTGCAGGACATAGCGCCCGATCAGGGCCAGGTTGGACGGCGCTTCCTCCGGGGAGGGCTTCTCCACCAGGCGGTTGACGCGGACATAGTCTTCGCCGTCGATTTCCTGGATGTCCGCGCATCCGTAGGCACTGATCTGGGAGGGTTCCACTTCGATGAGGGCGACGACGGACCCTCCCGTTTTCGCCTGGACCTCAATCATCGTGCTGAGCAGTTCGTCGCGGGCGTCAATCAGGTCATCGCCCAGCAGGACAGCGAAGGCTTCCTCACCCACATGCTGCTTTGCGCGGAGTACCGCGTGGCCGAGACCGTGGGGATCCCCTTGCCGGACATAGTGGATGTCGCCAAGCTGGCTGGCTGCCTGGATGGAGGCAAGTTTCTCCGTATCCCCCTTATCCTGGAGGGTCGACTCAAGGGACGGAACACGGTCAAAGTGGTCTTCCAAGGCCCGCTTGTTGCGGCCAGTAATCATCAGTATGTCGTGGAGGCCCACGTGGACGGCTTCCTCCACCACATACTGGATGGCAGGCTTGTCCACGACGGGAAGCATTTCCTTGGGCATGGCCTTGGTGGCAGGCAGGAACCTGGTGCCCAGGCCCGCGGCGGGAATGACGGCTTTGCGGACTCTGGGGTTACTGGTGTTCACCGGACTAATCTAGCGTCAGTCATGCATTTCAGTAACCACCGGCGCGGCAGGCACCGCACCGGCGCGGGAAAAACCCGAATACCGGGCAATGCAGGAAGGACACCTATGCTGCAGGAGACCAACGCGGTCAAGGACGATATCAGGGCCACGCACCGGCGGCGGCGCGCAGCCCTGTCGCCGGCGCAACTGGAAGCGGCCGGTGCGGCCCTGGCCACCCACGGCGACGCGTGGGCGGGGTCGGTCACCGGAAAACGCCCCGGGATCGCCTGCGTGTACTTGGGCGTGGGACACGAACCGCCCACCCTGCCCCTGATTAACGCCCTGCACCACAGCGGGCACGAGGTGCTGCTTCCCGTGTGCGAACCCGGCCGGGAATTGAGCTGGGTGTTTTGGACGCCGGACACCGGCTTCGAGCGCAGCAAATATGCGCCGATCCTGGAACCCGCTGGACAGCGGCACGGACCGGAGACGGCAGGCGGGGCAACGATGCTTTTCATTCCGGCCACCGCCGTGGACCTCACCGGCAACAGGATCGGCCAGGGCGGCGGGTACTACGACAAGTTCCTGGGGCACCTTGCCACGGCGGGGAAGGAAATTCCACTGGCCGCTGTTATCTACGACGATGAACTGCTGCCCGCCGGCCGGATTCCGGCCGAGGAGTTCGACCGGCCAGTCCCGGCCGTCCTGGCTCCGTCCGGTTACCGGCGATTGGCGGGCAGCGCCTGAGCCCGGGCCGTCCGGGCGCAGTGATAGAATTAGCACTCAGGCCCTGCGACTGCTAATGGTTTACCAATGGCAGCACGGGACCTCTCGTTTGCCCAAGAGGAGGAGCACCAGTGCCAACATATGCTTACGCCTGCAAGGATTGCGGCCACGCCTTCGACATTGTCCAGTCATTCTCGGACAGCAGCCTGACGTCCTGCCCTGAATGCGAGGGCACGTTGCGCAAGAAGTTCAACAGCGTCGGCGTCGTCTTCAAGGGCTCGGGCTTCTACCGCACCGACTCACGCGACTCCAAGGGCAGCGCCGTCTCTCCCGCACCGGCCGCGGCTCCAGCCGCCCCCGCTGCCGCCCCCGCCGCTTCGGCGCCGGCAGCAGCTGCTGCCAACTAGCCAAGCAGGTCTTACGACGGCGGCCGGCGCCTCCAGCGCGAAATTAGGCAGCGTCCGGCCGCCTTTGTCCACATAGCAGTCGTCCTGGCTCCCCTGCGGCGTTGGCTGCAATTAGCGTGGGCGCCATGCCCATACTCCCCCGCCGTCGCCGTGACGGCCTCCGCTTTCCCGGGAATGCCCGTAGTGCCGGCAGCACGCGTAACATCGGGCTCCGTCCGGGAAAGCGCTCCCTGCCCTCCCGGTTTGCCGCCTGGCTGAGCCGCAACCGCCGCCTCGCGGCGGCATTGCTTTTGTGCGCTGCTGCAGCGATCGCTGTCCAGCAGCTCACTCCGGCCCCAATCTCCACCGTCACCGCGCTGGCCGCTGCCCGCGACCTGCCCGCCGGAACAGCTCTATCAGCGGCCGACCTCGAGCGCGTCCAGGTGCCTCCAGGGATGGTCTCCGACGGCTTCCTCAGGGATGGCGCCGCAGCCACAGGCAAGCAGCTCGCCGCGCCGCTGCGCAAGGGCCAGCTCCTCACCGACGCCCAGGTGTTGGGCCCCGGTCTCCTCGCAGGCACGCCTCCCGGCTCGGCCGCGGTCCCCCTGCGCATGGCCGATGCCTCGTCCATCCAGCTGGTCTCCCCCGGCCAGTTGGTCAACGTGGTGCTGACATCGGCCAATGGGTTCGACCAGCGGGGTCCCTCTGAGGTGCTGGCATCTGCCGTCCCCGTGCTCTGGACCTCGAACAGGGGCGGCCAGAGCGGACAATGGCTTGGCGCGACGGAGACGGATGGACTGATCGTGGTGGCAGCGACCGCGGAACAGTCATCACGCCTTGCAGGAGCCTCCACCCAGGGCAGGTTGTTCTTCGTCCTGGTCGGGCACCCCTGATCCCAGGCGCGCCCAGGTTGTGGTGGTCAACCCCAGTGCGGCGGCTTCTGTTCCTTCAGCCAGGTATCGTGATCGTCCTCCCGGTCACCCCAGCTGCGGGCGTCGTCTTCGGCCGCTTTGCTTGGGAGGATCTCTTCACCGCCACCCGCTGCTGCCCGGGCGGCCGGGGAGGCTGCCGCGGAATCCGCGGAAACGGCACTGTCAGGACCTGCTTTGGTCCCGCCGCTGTCCTGGTGGTTGTTCTCGTCCTGGCCGTCGTTCTTGTTCTGGTCTGCGTTCTTGTTCTGGTCTGCGTTCTTGTTTTGGCGCATTTCTTCCTCGGGCCTGTCTTCGCCAGGCCTGTCTTCTGTAGTCACGGCACCCTCTTCCCGCACGTCGTGGGCGCGCCTGCCTCGGCTGCCGTCTTCCTGGCGGCGGTTTCCGCCCTCGCTGTTTCGGTTTCCGCCGCCCACCGAGGGCAGGTAGGAGACTCCCGCAGAGGGCGTCCCGTCGATCCCATGGAGTGCGTGGTTGAAGTCGTCGTCCAGGAAGCCGGTGGAGGACGTTGTCCGGTCCGGAAGCACCAGCTTTTCAAGGCCAAGGTACCCGGCGATGCGGTCCGCGCAGGACGAGGGGTCAGTGAAGACCTCGATGGTCCACAACGGCATGTAGCGCCATCCCAGGCGTTCGAGCAGTTGCGGCCGCAGCCTGCTGCGCTCACGCACGCTCATGGTGCGGTACTGCCCGGTGCCGTCGGATTCGATGGCCACCGGTCGCGGAAGGTCATGGTCGTCCTGGCCCATGTTGTTCAGGGGGTCCGCCGCGGCAACCACGTCGATGGCGCCGTCGTACTGATGCCAGACCCTGGCGCCGCGCGCCCGCAGCCGGTCCCCCAGATCGGCCACCAGCGCGTCCGCTCCCAGCGCCTGTTCGCTCGCGGCGGCACGGGATGCGGGAGTGCCGAGATCGGTGTTGCCCGAAATTTCCCGGTCGAGCAGCGTGTAGAGGTCCACAGCCCCGTGGGTGAGCCGGGTTTGGTCCAGATCCTCGGGCCGGAAGCAGGTGAGCACGTGCATGGAACGCCGTGCCCGGGTCATGGCCAAGGCAAACTTTTCCCGGCCGCCCTCGGCGGAGAGGGGACCGAAGTTGTGCAGTGCCCGGCCGTGCGGGGTCCGCCCGAATCCGGGCGAGAAAATGACGTGGTCGCGGACCAGGCCCTGGGCGCGTTCAAGGTCCACCACACGGAAAGACTCCGGCCCGGCGCCGAAGAAACCGGCCAGGCCCGGCTGGTTGGACAGCTGGAGCCTGATGGATTCACCGATCCTGGCAGCGTGCCGCAGGCTGGCAGTGACCACGGCCAGGGACGTCCGCGGACGCAGGCGGGCGTGTTCGAAGACCAGTTCCACCACCCGGTTGACTTCAGCAACCACGGACTCCACGCCTTCGTGATCGGCACTGGGAAGGCCTGTGCCGTCGGGCAGGTATTCCACCAGCAGCGACCGGTCCAGCCCCGTGGCCGACTGGCCTTCGGGCAGCCGGCGCAGGCCGCCGTCGTAAAAGTTCTTGCTCAGCTGAAGGACCAGGTCCTCGTCCACCGCCCGGTACACCACGTTGAGCCGCCATACCGGAAGCACGGCAGAGAGTGCGGTGAAGGCGCTTTCCACGCGCTGGTGGGCGGACTCGCCGGGTGCCAGCCGCTCCACCCCAACGGTGAAGGTCCGTGGGGTGGCAATGCGTGAATCGCCGAAGGCAATGACCTGCCGTGCACGGGCGATCGAGGGCAGGACAGCCTGCAGGGACGTGGCTTCCGCATCAAGGATCACGACGGCGTCGAAGTGCTGCTCAGCCGGAAGCAGGCCCGTCATCAGGTACGGGCTGACGGACCAGACGGGAACCAGGGTGCCGATCAGGTCCGGAGCCTGCGCGGTGAGGGACGGCAGGGACACCCGGCCGTCCTTGAGCAGGCTGCGCAGCAGGTCGGCCTGGCGCGGCTGGGCGGCGATGGCAGTGCGCCACCGCTCTGCCAGATCCCACCGCAGGCGTGCGGCGCCGCTGGCAACGTGTGCGTTGTCCGCCAGCCGGTACTCAGCTTCAAGCTGGCGCAGGGCGTCACCGTCGGACATGGCCAGGTAGTCGTCACCGCTGATCATTGCCTCAAGCGCGGACTGCCACCAGGCCAGCTCCAGTTCGGCGGCAACGGAGCCTTCCGGGACTTCCCGTTCGGCGAGGTCGGCAAGGAGTTCACCCAGGCCGTGTTCGCGCATGTTCTCGATCAGGAGCGTGCGTTCGGGAAGGGTCTTGAGCGTATCGGTGTCCGCCACCAGCCGCTCCAGGCGTTCCATCAGCTGCGCGTAGGGAACGGTCGCCAGGGACCCGCCATCCTCCGTGTGCCGCAGCGCCTCGCCCAGCTGTTCCAGCTCGCCGGCAAGGGACCGGTACATGGCATTCATTTCGGCCAGGCCGGATGGAACGGCGGGGTGCCGCTGCGTGGTGGCGTAGTCCGCCCACAGGGCACGCTGTTCCTGGACCAGCACCAGGGATGAGTGCAGGTCTGCGATGTGTACACCCGGGCGCACGTATTCCTTGGCTACCCGGCGCAGCCTGGAGCGCTGCATGGCGGTCAACTCGATGCCGCGCTCACGCCTCCACGCAGACGGCGCCGTGGCGGAAATCAGGTCCGTTACGGGCCGGTCGAAGATGTCCGGGGTGAATTTGTCCAGGCTTCCGCGGACGGCGACCAGCAGTTCCAGCTGCTCACCCCACTCGGCGAACGATTCGCCCAGGCGGATTTCGGCGTGCTCCGCAACGGCGTCCATGCGGTCCCGGAGGAGGGGAAGGCTCTTGGCGACGGAGCGGACAAGGTCCTGGGCTTCCTCGGTTTCCTTGCGGGTCAACAGCCGGGCGCCGTGCCAGGGGCTGGTGGTGGCAGCTTTGCTGAAGCTGCCCAGTTCCGCGGCGCGCCGGAGCCGGCCGGCCAGCTCCTCGCGGTCCCGGATGCTGTCCAGAACGCTGCGCTTGAGCCGGACGGTGGTGGCCGGCGCGGGGTGGATGGAGGTGAGCTCGGCGAGTGACTGCATGGCCTGGTAGGGCGAGCAGCCCCACCGGTCGCGGACGTTGTGGAGCGACGCCACGTGGTCCATGAGCGCGTGCCGGTGTTCGACCAGGGTGTTGTGGAGGTTCCCGAGCTGCGGTTCCAGCGACTTTTCGTTGCGGACGATTGCCCGGACCAACTGGCCCTTCAGCTGCTGCGCAGTCACGTTTCCGGAGAGCTGGAACAGGATGGACTCCAGCCCCAGCGACTCGAGATGGCCGGAGACCTCATTAAGGCTGGCCCGGCGGTCACCCACCACCAGGACGGTCTTGCCCGCGTCCACCAGGGCACCGATGGTGTTGATGGCCGTCTGGGTCTGCCCGGTGCCGGGCGGGCTGCTGACCACCAGGGAGTCTCCCGCCCGGGCGGCGTCGATGACGTACTGCTGGTCGGTGTCGGCATCCAGCAGCAACAGCTCATCCTTGGGATGCCTGTTGTCCAGGTGGGGGAAGCGGGACGGGTCGGGCTCGTTGACGTCCACCACTTCGCCGCCGGCGGCAGTCGCCAACGCGGACACGATGGGATGGGAGTCGTTGATCCAGGGGTCGTCGAGGTTGCCGGAAAGGTCGGCGAAGGTGGAAACGAGCAGGTTGTGCTGGGTTTCGGCGCCGTGGATGGGCCGGATCAGGGTGGCCAGCCGGTCCAGGACGGGCTGGGGGTCGAACCGGGCGGTGCTGTAGGCCAGGCGGGTCACGGCGTTGACGTCGAAGACGATCCCGTGGATGTTCTTCAGGTGGCGCACCAGGGCGGGATTGATGTGCGCCTGCTCGGTGAGCTGCAGTTCGAAGTCGTCCTCCCCCGGCCGCACCGTGAGGGAGATGGCGGTCAGCATGATGGGTGCGGACACCCGTTGAGGTTTGCCCCCGACGGCGGACGTCCACACGACGGTGCCCGCGGACAAGTACCCGGCATCGATGCCGCGGTCGTTGGCGAGCTCGAAGATCTTGGACCGGATGTTGCGCGAAGCCCTCGCCGCCACCACATACTGCTGCCTGTCACGGATCAGCGTGGACAGGCGTGTGCGGCGCCCGGCCATGAGCTGGGCGAGCCCGGAGGGGTGCGCCGAAGTGAGGTCGATGGAGCCCTCGGGTGTCTTGGTGAAGCGGAGCATCGTGTCCGCGCCGGTGACGGGTTTAAGCCCGGAGAGCCATTTACGAAGCTCTTCCGAGCCTTCCGGGTGGCCTTGACCAACTGACACTTCTGCCTTCTTTTCTGCGCTTGCACGTGACGCCCTGGACCATACCGGCATAGATTCGAGAGTAGCCGGTTCGGCGCCGGACTTGAGAGACCGCAACACTGGAGCACGGGAAATTGCCGAGGATTCATCCGGGAAAAGCAGTGGCCGGCCCCCGCTGGCGGAGGCCGGCCACTTAGGATGCTATTCCCACTCGATGGTTCCCGGCGGCTTGCTGGTGACGTCCAGCACCACGCGGTTGACACCCTCCACCTCGTTGGTTATCCGGCTCGAAATCCGGGCCAGGAGATCGTAGGGCAACCGGGACCAGTCGGCTGTCATGGCGTCCTCGGAGGAGACGGGGCGAAGCACGATGGGGTGGCCATAGGTGCGGCCGTCGCCCATGACACCCACGCTGCGGACGTCCGCGAGCAGGACCACGGGCATCTGCCAGACTTCGTTATCCAGACCGGCTGCCGTGAGCTCGGCGCGCGCAATGGCGTCTGCCTTGCGCAGCAGGTCCAGCCGCTCCTTGGTCACGTCGCCGACAATCCGGATGCCCAGGCCGGGGCCGGGGAACGGCTGGCGGCCAACGATCTCCTGCGGCAGGCCCAGCTGGGCGCCCACGGCGCGGACCTCGTCCTTGAACAGGGCGCGCAACGGCTCAACGAGCTCGAACTGCAGGTCCTCGGGAAGGCCCCCCACGTTGTGGTGGCTCTTGATGTTCGCGGCACCTTCTCCGCCGCCGGACTCGACCACGTCCGGGTACAGGGTGCCCTGGACCAGGAACTTGATCTTCTCGCCGTGGGCAGCGGCCTCGGCAATGATGGCCAGTTCGGCTTCTTCAAAGGCACGGATGAACTCGCGGCCGATGATCTTGCGCTTGGTTTCCGGGTCGCTGACTCCGGCCAGCGCCGAGAGGAAGCGTTCCTGTTCGTTGGCCACGTACAGCTTCACGCCGGTGGCGGCCACGAAGTCGCGCTCCACCTGCTCCGCTTCGCCTTCACGCAGCAGACCGTGGTCCACGAACACGCAGGTGAGCTGGTCGCCTACAGCGCGCTGGACAAGGGCTGCCGCCACTGCGGAGTCCACGCCGCCGGAGAGGCCACAGATGACCCGCGCGTCCCCCACCTGCTGGCGGATGCGCTCCACCTGCTCTTCGAGGATGTTGCCGGTTGTCCAGTTGGGCTCGAGCTTGGCGCCCTTGAAGAGGAAGTTTTCCAGCACCTGCTGGCCGTAGTCCGAGTGCTTGACCTCCGGGTGCCACTGAACGCCGTACAGGCACTTTTCCTCATTGGCGAACGCCGCGACCTCGGCGCCGGCCGTGGTGGCCAGGACGTCGAATCCGGCAGGTGCCTCATGCACGGAGTCACCGTGGCTCATCCAGGTCTTCTGGTGCTGGGGCATGCCTTCAAGGACTGAGCGGCCGTCACCGAGGATGGTGGTTTCCGTGGAGCCGTACTCCCGCAGGCCGGTCTTGTCCACCTTGCCGCCCAGGGCGTTCGCCATGGCCTGGAACCCGTAGCAGATGCCAAAGACGGGGACGCCGGCTTCAAAGAGGTCGGCACCCACGCTCGGGGCGCCGTCGGCATAAACGCTTGAAGGCCCCCCGGAAAGGATGATGGCGGCGGGGTTCTTGGCCAGGAGCTGCTCGGTGGTGTACGTATGCGGAACCACTTCCGAATACACATTTGCTTCCCTGACGCGGCGGGCAATCAGCTGCGCGTACTGGGCACCGTAATCAACAACCAGCACCGGCTTCTGGGAAGTCTGGGATGCAGTGGGAGTAGTCACCGTAATAGCCTACTTGCCGCCCTTGCACCGGCGCACCTTGAGACGCCGCGCTGTGACGCAGCAGACGTACGACGGCGGCGGGCCGCCTCACGCAGGGCCGGGCAGCCAAGCGGATCAGTAGCGCTGCGGGGCCTGCGGGTTGGCGGCCAGCTCGGCCTCCACCTCGGCGTGGAACTTCTTCTCCACGATGAAGGACAGGAACGGCACCACGCCGCCGAGGGCCAAAAGGACCAGCTTCAGGAAAGGCCAGCGCATCAGCGACCACAACCGGAAGTTGGAGATCAGGTATACGACGTACATCCAGCCGTGCACGATCAGGACCGTGACGGAGACGTTCATGCCGTTCAGCACTCCCGGCGGCTCCGCGTCGGCGAACCCGAAGCCGAACGGCTGGCCGGTCACTGCGTTGGTGCCGCCGGCGAACAGGTACTGCCCGAAGCCGTACCGGGCCACGAGTTCAGCGCACAGCAGGAGCAGCATGGTGCCGGTGAGGTAGGCCATGACTTTATAGAACTTCAGGGCCGACCGGATCTGCGCCTCGGTGCCGCCGAAGCGGCGCTTCTTGCCGGACGTTTTGCCGCCGGGGGCCTGTGCTGACGGGGTGGCCGGTTTCGGATCAATCATGGCTGTACCTTCTGCTGGTGCTGGTCAGGCTGCTGGGGCTGGTCAGGGTGCTGCTGGGGTCGCTGGTGCTCTTGTGGCTGGTGCGGTTCGTGCCGCTCGTCGGCGGCGGAATCTTCTGCGTCATCGAGGGCCTCTTCGAGGTCCCGGTGATAGTCATCCTTGACCAGCCGCCACCATATAAAGAGGGCGAAGCCGGCGAAGACGACCCACTCGATGGAGTAGAAGAGGTTGAGCCAGTTGATGTGCTGTGCCGGCGGCTGCGGGCCGATGTCCAGCGGCAGGAGGCTTCCGGGTACTGCGGCGGCACTGACGTCCTGGCCGCCCACCACCTCTGCAGTGGCCGACACGAAGCCCGGATAGCTGCTCACGTCCCAGTAGTTGATGAGCTCGGCCACGGAGACCGCCGAGGCCTCCCCCGGCCTAGGCGATTTCCCTGCCACCGGCGCCTCGGACGGCAGCAGGCGTCCGGTCAGTTCAACAAGGCCCGACGGCGGTGCTGCCGCGTCCTGGGGTTCCGCCACCCACCCGCGTGCCACGGGGATCCAGGTCTGGGGTGTTGCGGCGGCCCCGGTCAGTGTCGGGGCGCCGTTGACGGCAAAGGCCGAAACCACCCAGTAGCCGCTTTTTCCGTCGTGGAGCCGGCCGGGAACCAGGACCTGTTTGTCCGGGCTGTAGGTTCCCTGGGCGGTGACCATCTGGTCCGCAACGCTGCCGTGGAAGAACTCACCCGGCCGGAGCGTGCCTGTCAGCGGCTGGACCTGTTCGGTGGCCGGGTTGACGGGCATTTCGGGTTGGGTGGAACGGCCGAACTGCCACTGGCTGAGCAGCACAAAGACCCCGGAGAGCGCGATCGCAAAGACAAAGCCTGCGATCCATCGGGGCTTAAGGGCTGATTTCCACACGTCTTAACCGTACTTCGTACTCTTGTAGAACAACTAAACACGAAGGGCGCCCGGACTGGGAAGGGCCGGGAAAGGGCCGGGCATGCCTGGTGGTTCGGGCAACCTAGTGGTCGAAGAACACCAGGCTTGAGTTGATGAGCTCGGCGATCACTTCGGCGTCATAGGCACGCCGCAGCGACTCCCGGAAGGATTCCTTGGACAGCGACCGTGCCAGGGTGGCGAGCACTTCCAGGTGGTCCGAAAAGGAACTGGCCGGCGTGGCAATCAGCAGGATGACTGTCGCTGGCCCGTCTGCCGCGCCGAAGTCCAGGGCATGGCCGTACTTGGCGATCCCGACCGCGATCGAGGTTTGGGACACGAATTCGCTGCGCGCATGCGGGAGCCCGATGCCGCCCGGGAGCCCCGTCGCCAACTGGTGCTCACGTGCATTGACGTTCTTCAGGAACCCGTCAAGATCCGAGATCCGCCCGGCGGCGTGCAACCGTTCCGCCAGCTGGTTGGTGGCGTCGGTCTTGTCCTTCGCTTCCATTTCCAGGATCACCATGTCGGCAGTGGTGAGGTGGGCGTCATACGGGTCCAGTGGTTCCGCCAAGGCGTATCCCTTCAGTCAGCAGTGCGGGGCGAACGGCCCCTCAGCGCAAGGGCACGATATCTTCCGCGCCCAGGCGGGCGGCGTCTGCGGATTCGTCGTCCGGCTGTTGCTGGCTGAGGCGCTCGGCTTCCACGCGGGCAATGTAGTGGCGGACCTCGTTTTCACGCTGCGCGTCACTCCAGCCAAGGACGTCACCCATCAGTTTAGCGACAACGGGGGCAGCAGACACGCCGCGGTCCCAGGCCTCGATGGAAATGCGCGTCCGCCGGGTCAGGACGTCCTGCACGTGGCGGGCCCCCTCATGGGTGGCGGCGTAGACGGCCTCGGCCTGCAGATAGTCGTCTGCTCCCGGGATGGGCTCGGCCAGCTCCGGGTTCTCCTCGATGATGGCCAGCACTTCCGGGGTCATCGATCCGTACCGGTTGAGCAGATGCTCGATCCGTGCCACGTGGACCCCGGATTCCTCTGCGGTGCGGTTCCGGCGGTTCCAGGCCGCACGGAAGCCGCTGGCGCCCAGCAGCGGGATGGTTTCCGTGCAGCTCGGCGGGACCCGTTCGTCCATGGTGCGCGTGGCCTCGTCCACCGCGTCCTTGGCCATCACCCGGTAGGTGGTCCATTTGCCGCCCGCCACCACTACCAGTCCGGGGACCGGGTGCGCCACCACGTGCTCACGGGACAACTTGGCCGTGGAGTCGTTTTCGCCGGCCAGCAGCGGCCTGAGCCCTGCGTAGACTCCTTCCACGTCCTCCCTGGTCAACGGACGTTTCAGTACCTGGTTGACGTGTTCCAGCACGTAGTCGATGTCCTTGCTCGAAGCTGCTGGGTGGGCCTTGTCCAGATGCCAGTCCGTGTCGGTGGTGCCGATGATCCAGTGCCGTCCCCAGGGAATGACGAAGAGCACCGACTTCTCCGTGCGCAGAATCAGGCCCACGGTGGACTGGAAGCGGTCGCGGGGAACCACCAGGTGGATGCCCTTGGAGGCGCGGACCTTCAACTGGCCCCGGTCGGTCACCATGGCCTGGGTTTCGTCGGTCCAGACTCCGGTGGCGTTGATGACCTGCTTGGCGCGGATGCTGAATTGCGTCCCGTCCTCGCGGTTTTCTACCTTGGCTCCGACCACCCGCTCACCTTCGCGCAGGAAGTCCACCACGGCCATCTGGTTCACTGCATAGGCCCCGTAGTAGGCGGCGGTGCGGACCAGGTTTGCCACGTATTTCGCGTCATCCACCTGGCCGTCGTAGTACCGGATGGAGCCCACGAAAGCATCGTTTTTCAGGCTGGGGGCGGCGCGCAGGGTGCCGCGCTTGCTCAGGTGTTTGTGGAACGGCACGCCCCGGCTGTGGCCGCTGGAGATGGACATGAGGTCATACAGCGCGATGCCGGCGCCGACGTAGGGCCGCTCGATGAACGGCTTGGTGAGGGGATACAGGAAGGGCACCGGCCGGGCCAGGTGCGGGGCGATTTCCGAGAGCAGCAGCCCCCGTTCCTGCAGGGCCTCCTTGACCAGGGCGAAGTCGAGCATCTCCAGGTAGCGCAGGCCGCCGTGGATGAGTTTCGAAGACCGTGACGATGTGCCGGCAGCCCAGTCGCTGGCCTCCACGATGCCAACGCTCAACCCCCGGGTGACTGCATCCAGCGCGGCTCCCGCACCTACGATGCCGCCGCCGACGATCAGGATGTCCAGTTCCTGGCCGGGCTCGGTAGTGGCGCGCAACCGCTGGATGGATGCTTCCCTGGCTTCGGGGCCAAGGGCCCCGCCGTTTGCAGGAACACTCTTCATTGAACGCCTCCAGTGCCGCTAGTGCCGGTAGTAAACCCACACTACTTGCTGGCGGCGTGCTTTGGGCAGGGCGGGAAGTGCCCCGCCCTGCCCTCCGTGTCAGTTGCTCAGTTGCCTGCGTAAGGCGATACGACGACGTCGACCCGCTGGAATTCCTTCAGGTCCGAATAACCGGTGGTCGCCATGGAGCGCCGCAGCGCGCCAATGAGGTTGGACGTGCCGTTGGTGTGGTGGCCGGGTCCGAAGAGGACCTCCTCCAGCGGGCCCACGGTGCCGACGTTGGCGCGGTCACCGCGCGGCAGTTCCAGGTGGTGTGCCTCTTGGCCCCAGTGCCAGCCCTTGCCCGGCGCCTCTTCGGCGCGGGCAAGCGCGCTGCCCAGCATGACGGCGTCGGCGCCCATGGCGATTGCCTTGACGATGTCACCCGAGGTGCCCATGCCGCCGTCGGCAATGACGTGCACGTAACGCCCGCCGGACTCATCCATGTAATCCCGGCGGGCGGCAGCGACGTCGGAAATGGCGGAGGCCATGGGCGAGTGGATGCCCAGGGCGCGGCGCGTGGTGGTGGTTGCGCCGCCGCCGAAGCCGACCAGGACGCCTGCCGCGCCGGTGCGCATCAGGTGCAGCGCCGGGGTGTAGCCCGCGGCGCCGCCGACGATAACGGGGACATCGAGTTCGTAAATGAACTGCTTGAGGTTCAGCGGTTCGTGGTCCTTGGAGACGTGCTCGGCGGACACGGTGGTGCCACGGATGACAAAGATGTCGACGCCGGCAGCCACCACGGTCTTGTAGTGCTCCTGGGTGCGCTGCGGGGTCAGGGAACCGGCAACGGTGACACCGGCCTCACGGATCTCGGCCAGGCGGGACGTGATGAGCTCGGGCTGGATGGGGGCCTTGTACAGCTCCTGCATACGGCCGGTGACGGCGGGGCTGTTGGTCTCGTCCTGGAGCGCCGCGATCTCGTCGAGGATGGCCTGCGGGTCCTCGTAGCGGGTCCAGAGTCCTTCAAGGTCCAGGACACCCAGGCCGCCGAGCTTGCCCAGGGTGATGGCGGTCGCCGGGGACATGGCGGAGTCCATCGGGGCGGCGATGACCGGCATGTCGAACTGGTACGCGTCGATCTGCCAGGAGACGGAGACGTCCTTGGGGTCGCGGGTGCGACGGTTGGGGACGATTGCAATGTCATCCAGGGAGTAGGCACGACGCCCACGCTTGCCACGGCCGATCTCGATCTCATAAGTCACTGCTCTAGGTTATCCCAGCGGCCCCGCAGGTCCCGGACGGTGGCTACAGTGGCTTGATGGGCAGACGCTGGATCTTCGATGGGCACATCGCCGGCATTGGCACCGCCTCCGGACTGCGTGCGGTGGTTGGCATGTGGCAGGAGTCCCCTTTCGGGGCCTTCTCGGACGTCATGCTGCAGCAGCCCTCAGGGCACCGGCTGCTGCTGGCGCCGTCCCCCGGGGTGGCAGAGTTCATCGCGTCGACGTACAGCTTTGATGAGGTGCAGGTGGTGGATGTCAGTGCGGAACTGGCGGAAGGCACCTTGGCGGTCGACGCCGGCCCGCTGGCGATCCGGGCAGTCACCGGAGCGAGGACCTACCTCGGTTCGGCGCTGCGGGCAGTGCCCCGGCGCCTTTCAGTCCATCCGCGGTGGCTGTCCGCGGTCAGTCCGCTGGCTTCCCTGGCAGCTCCCGGCGCCCGCACCTACGGCTCGGCGGGCAGCGGCAGGGTCGAGTACTACGGTGTGACCGATCTGCACCATGTGACCTCCGCCGTCGTTTCATGGGAGGGCGCAGATGCCGGGGCGCTGGCCGCCATTCGCCCGGCAGTGACCTTCGGCTTCAGCAGCGTCCCGCCCCGGCCGGGCGTGGCGCGGGTACGCACCACTGTGGTGGGGGCTTAGAGTCCTCCGACTGCGGGGCCCACGTCAGCAGGGTTCCCTGGCCGAGCTTGCGAGGTTAGGGGGATGATGGGGACTGTCAGCTGGGATTCGAACATCCTGAAGTACCGGCCGCGCAACGCCACCAGCTCTTTGTGCGTGCCCTGCTCAACAATCTCTCCGTCCTCCAGCATGTATACGATGTCGGCCTTCTCAATGGTGGCGAGACGGTGGCTGATGGCGATGATGGTACTGCTGCGGTCCGCGAAAAGCCGGGTGAAGATGCGGTGCTCGGCAAGGGCATCGATGGCCGACGTCGGTTCGTCCATCACCATGAAGGACGCGTCCCGGTAAAAGTTCCGTGCCATTGCCAGGCGCTGCCACTGGCCGCCGGAAAGGCCGCTGCCCTTCCGCCCGCGGGGATCCTCCATCCAGTTGCTGACGTGGTTGTCCAGGCCGTTGGGCAGTCTGTTAATGAAGTCGAGGGCCTCGGCGTCGGCGGCCGCGCGCCTGATCCGTGAATCGTCACGCGGGCTTTCCACATCGCCGAAGTAAATGTTTTCGGCTGCCGTGGCGAACTCATACTTGAGGAACTCCTGGCTCAGCACCGCCAGATGACGGTGCCAGGAGGTGACGTCGACGGCGGCCAGGTCCACGCCGTCGAGCAGCACCTGGCCGGAGTCCGGACGGTAGAGCCCGGCGAGGATGCGGATCAGCGTGGACTTGCCGGCACCGTTCTCCCCCACGATGGCGATGTGCTGGCCTTGGCGGATGGTCATGCTGATGCCCCGGATCACCTCGATGTCGCTGCCGGTGTAGGTGAAGCGGATGTCCTTCAGTTCGACTTCCTTCGGCGCCTGGAGCAACGGCGGCGCGTGTTCGGAGTGCACCGGCATCGCCATGAACAACTCGTAGTCCTTGAGGTTGGCGAGGTCTTCGTCGATGGAGCTCAAGGAGGACACCAGATTGTTTGCGGTGGACAAGGCACGGCTGACGATCTGCTGTACGTACAGGAACTGGCCGACGGGCTGGGCGCGGGCGATGATCTGCCCCACTACCCAGATCAGCGAGACCACCTGCGCGCCGTACTGGAGCGCGTCCGCAGCCAGTTGCTTGGGGATGTAGCGCCGCTGGTAGTCGAGGCGTCGCCGTTCGTCCGCGTCCCGGAGCCGGGCGCGGAGGTCCATAAGGAAACCGACAATGCCGTAGAGCCGCATCTCAGCAATATGCTGCGGGCGGAGCAGGTTGGTTTCGATCATGCGGCGTTGGCGGCGTGAGTCCACCTGGGTGTTCCAGTGCGCAATTTGCTCCCTGGAGAGCTTGAACTGCAGGTACACACTGGGCACGATCGCGACGAGGACGATGACGGCGATCCACCAGCTGACCAATAACAGGGCGCCGATGGCCAGGATGACCGAGACCAGCTGTGTGAAGATGGCGGCGATTCGATCCAGGACCCGGGCGTAGGAATCGGAGAATCTCTTGGCGCGGTCGTAGAGGTCCACGGTTTCCTTGTCGTCGTAACGCCAGAATTCGAGGGCCAGGAAGCGCTCGTACATTTGGTCGCCCACGATGGCACCCACCTTGAAGCTCATCAGCTGCTGGATGTACCGGTCGATGCTGTTGAAAGCGCCCCAGAACAGGCCGAGTGCTGCGGTAATGATGACGTAGACAATGGCGAGCTGGCCTGCACCGGCATCGCCGCTGTAAGCCGCTGCCAGCGCCGTGGTGGTGAGCGCTGCGAAGTAGGTGGTCACCAGGGGAAGCACCGCCGAGATCAGCGAGCCGAGCACTTTCATGACCACGGCGCCCGGCGAGGCGCGGAAGCTGACCCGCAGCACTTGGGCTACGGCGCGGGCATAGGGACGAAGGGCAAGGCGCCGCTGCGGATCGCGCTTGGGGGTCAGCTCCGCCGGATGGCGTGGTGGGGGCATGGAATCAGCCTAGTGCTGGCTTGCGTCTGAAAGGGCAGCGCCGAACGATCCGCCGACGGACGGGAGGCACAGGTTATACCGACAGCACGAACGGCTTCGCGAAGAAATCCGCCCAGACGGGGTCCTCCGGTGACAGGTCGTTGAGGTCTATGAGTTGGTCATCGTCCGGTTCCCACGGTGGGAGGTCTTCGGGGCGGGCGTCGACGCACAGACTGGACGTGGACATCAGCCATTGTGGCCAGTGGGTTGGTTCGGGGTTTGGGTATTCGGGTTTGTAGTGCCGGCCGGAGGGTGAGGTCCAGCCGGGCGGTCCGTTTTGCGATGCGCCATAGGGGATCCATGGGCGTGCGTGTTTGAGCCGGTGGTGTTTGGGGCAGAGTTGTCCGAGGTTGCCGGCGCCTGTGGTGCCGCCGTGGTCCCAGGCGGTGAGGTGGTCGGTTTCGTTGTCGGAGGTGTGGTTGCTGCAGCCGGGGAAGGTGCATTTGCCGTCCCGCATCCGGATCCATTGCTTGATGGTCTCGGGCAGCCGGTAGCGGGTGCGGCCGATCTCGAGCGGGGCCCCGTCGCGGGGGTCGACCAGGACCCGGTAGAACGACTCCGCCCCGTCCGCGACGAGTTTGCGGGCCATCGATGCCGGGATCGGGCCCAAACCGTCCAACACCGCGGGTTCGTCCGTCTGGCCGAGGACGGAGAACACCGGCACCATCACCAGCACATCGGCACGCGGGGTGGGGACTCTGCCTGCCTCGGTGGTATTGCCTGCGCCGAGGAGGAGTGATGCTGCGATGTCGGGGCGGAGTTGGCTGAGGGTGCGGGGCTCGTCGGGACCTTGAAGGCCGCGGGCGGTGGCGGTGGTGCGGTTCCAAATCGCCGAAGCGGTGTGCCCGGGGAGACAGAGGGAGATCCAGGCCATGCCGTCGCGGTCCGGGGTGTATTCCATCCGCCGGTCCGCGACGCCCTTGGCGTGGCGTTTCTCCAGGGTTTCGGGGTAGTGGCGTTCCCGCCAGGCGCGAACCTTGGCCCGGAACCGGGACGGCACGAGCTCACCGGGGGCTGCGCCGCGGGCGGGGTTGGGCGCGTCAGGGTCGAAGAAGTGCGCCACCAGCGCGGCGGCACCGTCCGGGGACAGGCCTTCGGTCTCGTCGGCAACAATCCTGGCGTGCTGCCAGGACAAGGCCCCGGCGGCCAAAGCGTCCAGGACAGGCGGCAGCGAACACACCCGCCGGGACTGCTCCATGAACGCCCCGGCAGCACCGGAACTGATGGTCAGGACCCCGGCGATCTCCTCCACGGCTGATATCTCCGCGAAGGTGCGCTCATGCACCGGCGCGTCCGGAGCAAGCATCGCGTGCTGGATCTCAACGGCCTCGGCGACATCGCGGGCCTTGACCGCGGCGAGCTGCGCCTCCAGCCGCTTCACCACCTCCAGCCGGGTCAGCCGGAGCTCAAACCGCCGCTGCAACACATCCACATCAGCACCAACACCAACACCAACGCCGGCCCCGGCAGCCAGGAGACCGTCCTCACGGTCCAGCGCATCAAGGGCAGCAACAGAGGCATGAACACCCTCCAAAGCCACCCCACCACCTGCGCCGATTCCCATACGAACATCATCCAACGGGGGTCTGACAATCAAAGGTGCGGCGCCCTCATAAAGGGCAAACAAGAGGAGGCAGGGTCACCCCTGCCTCCTCGTGTCCATGCTTTGTCAGCGGCCTTGAGCCGCCCGCAACCTAGCGGGAACCGTAGTTCGGTGCCTCGACGGTCATCTGGATGTCGTGCGGGTGCGATTCCTTCAGCCCTGCAGAAGTGATTCGGACAAACTTCCCGCGGGCCTTCAGCTCGGGAATCGTCGGCGCGCCCGTGTAGAACATGGTCTGGCGCAGGCCGCCAACCAGCTGGTACGCAACGGAGGACAGCGGCCCGCGGTAAGCCACGCGGCCTTCGATGCCTTCGGGGATCAGCTTGTCGTCGCCGGACACGTCGGCCTGGAAGTAGCGGTCCTTCGAGTAGGACGTGTTCTTGCCGCGCGACTGCATGGCGCCCAGGGAGCCCATGCCGCGGTAGGACTTGAACTGCTTGCCGTTGACGAAGATGAGCTCGCCCGGGGACTCGTCGCAACCGGCCAGGAGCGAGCCCAGCATGACGGTGTCTGCTCCGGCCACCAGCGCCTTGCCGATGTCGCCCGAGTACTGCAGGCCGCCGTCGGCAATGAGGGGAACCCCGGCAGGGACGGCTGCCTTGGCGGATTCGTAGATGGCGGTGATCTGCGGGACGCCCACGCCGGCCACGACGCGGGTGGTGCAGATGGACCCAGGACCCACGCCCACCTTGATGCCGTCGGCACCGGCGTCGATCAGTGCCTGGGCGCCCTCGCGGGTGGCAGCCTGGCCGCCGATGATGTCCACGTGCGCGGCAACGGGGTCGGACTTCAGCCTGCGGATCATGTCCAGCACGCCCTGCGAGTGGCCGTTGGCGGTGTCCACGAAGAGGGCGTCGACGCCGGCGTCCACCAGTGCCATGGCCCGCTCCCAGCCGTCGCCGAAGAAGCCGATGGCGGCACCCACGCGGAGCCGGCCTTCGTCGTCCTTGGTGGCCAGCGGGTACTGCTCGGCCTTGGTGAAGTCCTTGGTGGTGATCAGGCCCTTGAGCCGGCCCTGGTCGTCCACCAGCGGGAGCTTTTCGATCTTGTTGGTTGCCAGCTTGTGGGATGCTTCCTCACGGCTGATTCCCACGTGCCCCGTGACCAGGGGCATCTTGGTCATGACGTCGCTGACAAGCCGCAGCGGGAAGTCGGATTCGGGTACGAAGCGGGTGTCGCGGTTGGTGACGATGCCCAGCAGGCGGTTGTCCTCGTCCACCACGGGCAGGCCGGAGACGCGGTAGTGGGCGCAGAGATCGTCCAGTTCGCGCAGCGTGGCTTCGGGGCGGATGGTCAGCGGGTTCGTGATCATCCCCGACTCGCTCCGCTTGACCCGGTCCACCTGGTCCGCCTGGTCGGCGATGGACAGGTTGCGGTGCACCACGCCCAGGCCGCCCTGGCGGGCCATGGCGATGGCCATGCGGGATTCGGTGACGGTGTCCATGGCGGCGGAGAGCAGCGGGGTCTGCACCGTGATCCGCTTGGAGATCCGCGAAGAGGTGTCTGCCTCGGACGGGATGACGTTGGTGTGGCCCGGCAGGAGCAGGACGTCGTCGTAGGTCAGGCCGATAAAGCCAAAGGGGTCGTGTTGGGGCTCGGTCATGAGTGCGCCTCTTACCTTGGTTGCTGGGTCACGGGTAGGGGTTGCAGCCGATGACCAGCCCGTTATTACGGAACTGGCCTGTGCAGACGATCCTGCGGGAGTACCATGCAAGAACGGCGCTCCGGGGGCAGAAAGTGTTGAGTAAATATTAGAACCTTGGCGACGATCCCCCTATTCCACGCCGCCAATGTGAGCAACCGCACCCGAAAGAAGCGCTCAGCTCCAGCCCGTTGCGGCCAGCAGCCGCTGCTCGAACATGGGAATCATGGTCTCCACATAGGTCCTGGTCAGGTGGTTGTCGTCCTTGTAGACGTACACGTTCCCAACTACTGCAGGGCAGACACCCCGGGCACAGATGAAGTCGCTCAGGTCCATCAGGTGCAGCCCGGGCAGCCTGCCGCGGTAATTCTCCAAGGGCGACGGCTCCACCAGGGACTCGGCGAGCGAGGGGTTGCAAGCGGGCGACCCGGCACCGTTCCGTTGCGCGCACTGGGGCATGTTGAAAGTGAATCTTGGGTTGTCGCGGATGCCCACGATCTCGATTCCCGCGTCAGCGAACGGCTTCACGCCCTCAAGGTATCCAGGCACTTCGGTTTCGAACGGGGCATCCTCATGGGTCAGCGACGCCACGGTGAACACCGCATCCGGGCGGTGTTCCAGGACGTAGGCGGAGCTGGCCTTGTTGTAGGCGTTGCACTCGGCTTTCCTGGTCTCCGACTCGGCACCGAACCGGCACGCGGGCATCAGCAGGGTCACCAGTTCCCAGCCGCGCGCGGCTGCCACGGGAGCCAGCGCGGCCAGGTACTGCTGGGCATGGGAGTCGCCCAGCACCACGATGCGCTTGGTTGACTGTTCCTCCGGGAGCTCCTGCCGGCACCCCTCCAGGAGTGGGTCGCTGGTGGCGTTGGCACCGGCGCAGGGCGAGTCGATCCCGGCCCAGTCATTGTCCAGGGCGGTAGGCCCGGGAATGGTCCGGGCCCTGGGCGCAGGACTGTTTTCGTTCTCCGGCGCAAGTGCCAGGGCGCCGGGCGTGAGCTCACGGGGCTGTGCCGCCGTCGCGCTTTCCTCCGCGGTGAGCGACGTCTGCCAGACGGCGACGGGACCGGCCAGCATGGCGCCGCAGGCAACAATGACGACGGCCGTCCGCCAGGCGCGGAGCTTGGGCCAGTGCCAGTCGCGCAAGGGTTTTTCGACGAAGCGGGTGGTCAGGACAGCAAGGACGATTGAGGCGCCGACGATGGCGAGTCCCTGCTTGAGGTTGGGCGCCTCAACGCCGGTGGCCGCGAGCGCCAGCACCAGGACGGGCCAGTGCCAGAGGTACAGCGCGTAGGAGTTGTCACCCAGGGCGACGGCGGGCCGGCTGCTGAGGAGCCGGTCGACGCCGAAGCGGCTGCCGGTCCGCCCTGCCACGATGATCGCCGCCGCGGCCACCGTCGGCCACAGCGCCACGTAGCCGGGGAACGACCGGTCGACGGTCAGGACCAGCCCGCAGGACACCATGGCTGCCAGTCCCGCCCAGCCCAAAGCGACCCGCAGCACGCGGCCGGGTTTGAGGTAGGGCAGCACCAGTGCCAGCAGTGATCCCAGCGCAAACTCCCAGAGCCGGGCGCAGGTATCAAAATATGCGTAGGCCTGGTTGAGGGCCGTCTGGTCAACGGAGTAGGCCAGCGACACCACCAGCACTGCGCCAAATACCACGGCCAGCAGCCCGCTGTAGGTCAGCCCCTGGAGGCGGGGAACCCGGCGGAGCCGGTTCAGCACGGCAGCGGTGGAGGCGAAGATGATCGGCCACAGGATGAAGACCTGACCCTGGATGGACAGGGACCAGAAATGCTGCAGCGGGCTGGCACCGGCATGGTCCTGCGCGTAGTAGTCCACGGCGGTGTCAGCCAGGAGCCAGTTCTGCCGGTAAAGGAGCGATGCCCATGCCTGGTCCAGCACCAGCGGCCAGCGGCCCTGCGGCAGGATCAGCCAGGTGCCTGCCAGGACTCCGAGGATCACCACGACGGCGGCGGGCAGCAGGCGCTTGAAAAGGTGCAGCCAGTGCGCCATCAGCCGGAAGGGGTGGCCGGATTCTGCCTTGCGGACGAAGGACAGGGTGAGCAGGAAAGCCGAAATCAGCAGGAAGATATCCACTCCCCCGGACACGCGGCCCAACCAGACGTGGTAGGCCACCACCATCAGGACGGCAAGGGCCCGGAGCCCCTGGACCTCGGGGCGGAAAGTGGGTTTTCGTTTCCTGTTCGCGGCACTGGACTGCGGTTCAGGTGCCTTCGGGGTTTCCGTTATCGACACTAGAACCTCTCAGAACGCCCGCCAGCCAAAACATCAAGCCTAGCCAAGGCGTTCTGCAACGGCCAATCACAGCTCCTGTTCGGACTATGCTGGCCCCAACCATTGAAGGGAGCCGGCATGGTTGTCCAGCTGCGGATTTGCGTGCCCGGGGAGCTGTCTGCCGTGACCCTGAAGACGTGCCGCGACCAGCGGGGAGCGGCAGAAGTTGCATTGGCTGCGGGTGCGTCAGTGGTTCCGCGGGGCGATGTCATTGAGGTCCTGATCGCCCGGGAGGCAGTGGAGGAACTGCTCGAGAAGCTGGAGATCCTGAAGATCCGGGACGTGGGCTCCATTTCCATGAACACCCCGGAATTCGTCCTGTCCACGAATGCTGACCGGGCAGAGCAGGCTGCACCCGGGGACGGCGCGGACGCCGTGATCTGGGATGACGTGACCCGGCAAACGGGCGAGGATTCCCGGTTAACGTGGAACTTCCTTGCTTTCCTGGTGCTGGCAACCCAGCTCGCCGGAATTGGGATCGTGACGGACTCCCCCATTGCAATTGTGGGCGCCATGGCGGTCGGGCCCGAGTTCGGGCCGCTGGCCGCACTGGCCGTCTCGCTTGCCACCCGCCAGTGGCGGCTTGGCAGGCGCGCGGCAGTTGCACTGTGCGTGGGCTTCCCGGTTGCCATGCTGTTCACGGCACTGATGGCATGGCTGTCGGTGCCACTCGGTCTTTTCCCGCACGATGCTTTGGAGAAGGGGTCCGCGGTGGAATTCATCTACCACCCGGGCCCGTACTCACTGATTGTCGCCGTCCTGGCAGGGATCGCTGGAATGCTCTCCATCATCGGCCGGCGCTCCGCGGCCCTGATCGGCGTCTTCATCTCGGTAACCACCGTGCCCGCGGCAGGATATGTTGCGGTGGCCTTGGTCCTGGGTGAATACCAGAAGGCGACCGGCTCCGCCCTCCAGTTGCTGCTAAACCTCGTGGGCATCGTGGTGGCCGCCCTCGCGGTTTTGTTTTTCTACCGGGTGGTTTCCAGGCGCCTGCCCCACGGGGTGGCTCGGAACCTCGAACGGCGCCGGAGCGGGCCGCGCAACCGCTAAGAACGCCTCCGGCTAAGAACGCATAAGGGCGCGCAAGGTCTGGATGGTGTCCGCTTCGGCCGGAGTTTTGTCGTCGCGGTAGCGCTTGACCCGGGCAAACCTCAGGGCGATGCCGCCGGGATAGCGCGGCGACTGCTGCACGCCGTCGATGGCGATTTCGACGACGGTGACCGGCTCAACCCAGACAGTTCCGGCGGTGCGCCGCACCTCAAGCTCCTGGAACCGCTCCGTCTGCCATCGCAGCAGTTCATCGGTGAGGCCCTTGAACGTCTTGCCCACCATCACATAGCCGCCGGGTTCACCGAACTCCCCGTCAGGATCAAGGGCGCCAAGGTGCAGGTTGGACAGCATCCCGGTGCGGCGCCCGGACCCCCATTCGCAGGCCAGCACCACCAGGTCGTATGTGAGCACCGGCTTGACCTTCACCCAGTTGGACCCGCGCCGACCCGCAGCGTAGGTGGACCCGATCGCCTTCACCACAACGCCCTCGTGCCCCGCGGCAAGCGCGTCCTGCGACACCCGTTCCGCAACGGCCGGATCACCCGTGACCTCCCCCGGTATCCGGTACTTCGGCGCGATGCGCTCAAGTTCACTGATCCGCGCGGCCAGCGGCTCATCGAGCAGGTCCCGGCCATCGATATGCAGCACGTCGAAGAACCAAGGATGCAGCACCGTTTCGCGCACAGCGTCCGCACCGAAGCGCGCCATGGTTTCCTGGAACGGCCGCGGTCCGCCTTCCTCGTCCAGGGCCAGGGTTTCGCCGTCAAGGATCACGTCCCGCAGCGGCAGTCCGCGCACTACTTCCACCACTTCAGGGAGCCGGTGGGTGACGTCGGCGAGGTTGCGGGTAAAGATGCTGACATCCTCGCCCGCCCGGTGCACCTGGATGCGGGCGCCGTCGAGCTTGTATTCCACCGACGCCTCCCCGGTGGCTTCCAGGGCTGCGCCGGGGCTGGAAGCGGTGGCGGCGAGCATGGGCTGCACGGGGCGGCCGACCATCAGGCCGACGGCGTCAAGCTCGGCTTCGGTGCCCGTGATGGCCAGCAGGGCTGTTCCGCCCAGGTCGCCGGAAAGCATCGCGGCACGCCGCACGGCGGCAACGGGCTTGCCGGCAGCACGGGCAACAGCATCGGTCAGCACTCCCTCCAGGGCACCGGTGCGGAGCTCGCCAAGGAGGACCCCTGCGATGAATGACTGCTCAGGCGCGGTGGCAGCCGCCATCAGCTTCCGGAGGGTAGTCGCCCGCCCGGCGCCCGATCCGGTTCCCGCCGTGGCAAGCAGCCGGTCCAGGGCGGCGTCGAGGCCGGCAACGGTGAGGGTTGGCTCGACGGCGGGCTCCTCCTTGGCCGCCGCCACGGCGCTCCAGCCGACACCGACGCGTCCCTGGCGCGGCTTGGCAACAAGCAAGCCCACCGCCGTCGGGATTTCTGCCGGGTCAAGCCGGCCCAGCAGCTGGGCCAGCGCATCCACCTTCGCCAGCCGGGAGCGGGTGGAAGTGAGGGCCTCCGCGGTTTTAACGAGCTCAAGGAGCAGCATGGCACCATCCTGCCACGGGCACTGGACAGGCCCCCGGCGCTGTTCCAGAATGGGCGCGTGGGACTCATCGTAGCGAACCTGTTCATCACCCTCGACGGCGTGTACCAAGCGCCCGGCGGCCGGGAAGAAGACCCTGAAGGCAGCTTTGCCTTTGGCGGCTGGCAGGCGCCCGTCTCCGATGACGAGGCCGGCGCGGCCATCGCCGCCGGGATCGGCCGCATGGACGCCCTGCTCCTCGGCAGGAAGACCTACGACATCTTTGCCGGCTATTGGCCGCACCAGTCCGGGGACATTGCGGATACGCTGAACCGGGTCCCCAAGTTTGTGGTGTCCGGCTCCCTCACTGATCCGGACTGGGCAGGCACCACCGTGCTGCCGGATGCCGTGGCGGCGGGCAGGCTGCGTGACGAGTACCAGCAGGTGCACATGTTCGGCAGCGGGGTCCTCATCCGATCATTGCTCGAAGCAGAGGTGCTGGACCGCCTTCATCTCTGGCTTTACCCGCTCGCCCTGGGGCAGGGCAAGCGCCTGTTCGACGACGGGACCGTGCCCGCCACTTTCCGCCTCGCCGAGCCGGTACGCAGCTTTCCGAAGGGAGCTGTGTCGCTGGTTTACGAGCGGGCGGGCGGAGTCGAAACGGCCGAGATGGATGCGGGCTGATACCGGCAGCCCCCCTAACGCAGTTTCCTTTCTGCAGGCGACAAAAAACCGGCCCAGCTGATGCTGGACCGGTTCTTTGTGACTACAGGGGCTGGGCCCTTAGTGGCTGTGGCCTGCGTGCTCGTCCTCTTCAGCCGGCTTCTCCACCACAAGGGTCTCGGTGGTGAGAACCAGGGCGGCGATGGAGGCCGCGTTGCGGAGGGCTGCACGGGTGACCTTGACGGGGTCGATGACGCCCGCGCCGATCAGGTCCTCGTACTCGCCGGACTTGGCGTTGAATCCGTTGTTGATCTCGAGGTCAGCAACCTTGGCGGTCACCACGTAACCGTCGAAGCCTGCGTTCTGGGCGATCCAGCGCAGCGGCTGCACCAGTGCGCGGCGGACAATGCCGACGGCGGCGGCAGCGTCGCCTTCGAGGGCGTTCACGGCGGCGTCCTCATCCAGTGCCTTGAGGGCGTGGATCAGGGCGGAGCCGCCGCCGGCCACGATGCCTTCTTCGAGGGCAGCGCGGGTGGAGGACACGGCATCCTCGATGCGGTGCTTCTTTTCCTTCAGCTCAACCTCGGTTGCGGCACCGACCTTGATGACGCCGATGCCGCCGGCCAGCTTGGCCAGCCGCTCCTGGAGCTTTTCGCGGTCCCAGTCGGAGTCGGTGCGGGTGACCTCGGCACGCAGCTGGGCAACGCGTGCGGCGACGTCCTCGGCCGAGCCGGCGCCGTCGACGATGGTGGTGTTGTCCTTGGTGACGGTGATGCGGCGGGCAGTACCCAGCACCTCCAGGCCAACGGTGTCCAGGCTCAGGCCCAGCTCCGGGGAGACAACCTGCGCACCGGTGAGGGTGGCGATGTCCTGCAGCATGGCCTTGCGGCGGTCACCGAAGCCGGGAGCCTTGACGGCAACAACGTTCAGGGTGCCGCGGATGCGGTTGACGATCAGCGTGGACAGGGCCTCGCCCTCGACGTCCTCGGCGATGATGAACAGCGGCTTGGAAGCCTGAAGCGCCTTTTCCAGCAGCGGCAGGAATTCCTGGATCGAGGAGATCTTGCCCTGGTTGATCAGGATGAGCGCGTCCTCGAGGACTGCTTCCTGGCGTTCCGCGTCAGTGACGAAGTACGGGGACAGGTAGCCCTTGTCGAACTGCATGCCCTCGGTGAGGACCAGTTCGGTCTGGGTGGTGGAGGACTCTTCGATGGTGATGACGCCATCCTTGCCCACCTTGCCGAAGGCCTCGGCGAGGAGCTCGCCGATTTCGTCGCTCTGCGCCGAGATGGCGGCAACGTTGGCCACCTGGGTGCCTTCGACCGGACGGGCGTTCTCCAGCAGGCGGGCAGCCACGGCTTCAACCGCAACTTCAATGCCGCGCTTGATCTGGCCGGGGGCAGCGCCCGCTGCCACGTTGCGCAGGCCTTCCTTGACCAGTGCCTGGGCCAGGACGGTGGCGGTGGTGGTGCCGTCGCCGGCAACATCGTTGGTCTTGGTGGCTACTTCCTTGGCCAGCTGGGCGCCAAGGTTCTCGTAGGGGTCGTCCAGCTCCACTTCGCGGGCGATGGTGACGCCGTCGTTCGTGATGGTGGGGGCGCCCCACTTCTTGTCCAGGACGACGTTGCGGCCGCGGGGGCCGAGCGTCACCTTGACGGTGTTCGCGAGCTTATCGATGCCGGCCTCAAGGGACCGGCGGGCAGCGTCATTAAACGCAAGCTGCTTTGCCATGGTTGTGTCCTTTCAAAGACAGAACCCCGCACCTCCGGCCAGCATGAGCATGGCCGGCGGCACGGGGATCCGAAGAGTTACTTGACGACGATGGCCAGGACGTCGCGGGCGGACAGCACGAGGTATTCGGTGCCGCCGGTCTTGACTTCGGTTCCGCCGTACTTGGAGTAGATGACGACGTCGCCAACGGCTACGTCAACGGGGACGCGGTTGCCATCTTCGAAGCGGCCGGGGCCTACTGCAACAACTTCGCCTTCCTGCGGCTTCTCCTGCGCGGAGTCCGGGATAACCAGGCCGGAAGCCGTGGTCTGCTCGGCTTCGAGCGGGCGGACAACGATACGATCCTCAAGAGGCTTAATAGAGACCGACACTCGGACCTCTCCTTTTCGTCAGCAAATTCGTGGACTGGAAAGCTTTCCGCCGTAGCTGGCAAACCGTCGTCGCGGTGCCGGCAGCAGCCTGGCTGGCAGCTCTTCATGTATTAGCACCCTCCTAGGGAGAGTGCTAATGAAGACTCTATGTAAGGGTTAGCACTCGGTCAAGGCGAGTGCCAACGTTTCGTCATGGGCGTACGCCTTTTCCGGTTCGGACGACGGCGGCCGAGGGGCGCCGGGCACGCTCCCCTAGCGGCCCAGGTCGTCGAAGTCCACGTCTTCGCCGCCGTCGGCGTCGCCGCCGCCCGGCTTCCGTCCGCGGTAAAGCACCCAGCCGGCCACCGCTGCGGCAAGCAGCGCAATAACGAGGAAGAAGGTGCTTCCCGCCCGGGCGCCGTCGTACAGCCCGCGGATATCCCGGGACTCCTGGGTGTTGTCCTGGATGTCGTTGCCGCCCACCGAATAGACGGTGGCGTTGAACGTGTCCAGCAGGAAAATGATCACCAGCAGGGCGAGGCAGACCACCGCAACTACGGCCGCGGCGATCAGGACGGGACGGGCAAACCTTGCCATACCGCGGTCCCTGGGTTGGTGTCCGCCGGGCTCCACGGGGGCTGCGCTGTCATCCATGGTTTCAACAGTATCGGCATCCCGGCCCCGCGCTCCTCCACTAGGCTGGAACCCATGGCTCACGCTCCCCAGGACCAGATTGCACCTCTGCTGACCCCCGAAGGCTGGGAGTTGCTGGCATCGCTGGGTCCGTACCGGGACGAGGACTCGTTCGAGCTCAATTCTGCGCTGCGGAAGGCCGGGCACCCCGCAGGACTTGTGTCCGCCGTCCTGACCCAGTCCCGGCTGCGCACCAGGGCGGAGGCGAAATTCGGCGAGTTCGCCCGGCAGATGCTCTTCACCCAGGCAGGCCTGGAGCAGGCTACGCGCCTGAACGTCGCCGCGCACCACGCGCAGCGGTTCGCTGCTGCCGGGATCAGCCGGGTGGCAGATCTGGGTTGCGGGCTTGGTGCCGACGCCATGGCCCTGGCATCCCTGGACATCACCGTGACCGCCGTCGAAGTGGACGAAACCACCGCGGCCTGCGCCACCATGAACCTCATCCCCTTCCCCAACGCCACGGTGGTCCACGCCGACGCGGCATCGGTCCCGCTGGAGGGGATCGACGGCGTCTGGCTGGATCCCGCGCGGCGCGTCACTTCCACGTCCGGCACCAAGCGGATCTGGGATCCCGAGGCGTTCTCGCCGCCGTTGTCCTTCGTGGAGTCGCTGGCGGCCGGGGGGAAGGCAGTGGGCGTGAAGATGGGCCCGGGCATGCCGCACGAGTCGGTGCCGGCGGGCTGCGAAGCCCAGTGGGTGTCAGTGGGCGGGGATGTCACGGAGGTGACCCTCTGGTACAACGCCGTGCGCAGGCCGGGGGTGCGCCGCGCAGCCCTGGTCCTGGGTTCCCAGGGACTTGCCGAGCTGACCAGCGCGGACGACTTCGGAGCCGGCCCGGCTGCGCCGGTGGGGCCGGTGGAGGGCCACCTGTACGAACCCGACGGCGCCGTGATCCGCGCCGGGCTGGTGGCCGACGTGGCGCTGCAGCTGGGCGGGCACCTGGTGGACGAACACATTGCCTACATCTGTGCCCCGGAACTCCTGGACACCCCGTTCGCCCGGGCGTACAAGGTCCTGGAGGTCATGCCCTACAACGTCAAGGCACTCAAGGCCTGGGTGAAGCAGGAGGGCATCACCGTGCTGGACATCAAGAAGCGCGGCACGGCAGTCACGCCGGAGGAACTGCGGAAGCAGCTCCTGCCCGGCGGCAGGAACCCGGGCAGCAAGGGTTCGGCGAAAAAGGGCGGCGGCAGGACGGCCACCCTGGTCCTGACGCGCATCGGCGAAGACAGGGTGGCCATCGTGGTGGAACCTGTTACGGCAGCGTAAGGGTCCAGACGCCTACTGCGCGCGCATGAACTCCTCGGCTGCCCGCACCTGCTCATCGGTGGGGCGCACGCCCGTGTAGAGCACGAACTGTTCCAATGCCTGGATCGTGGCGACCTCCGCGCCGGTGATGACAGGTTTTCCTGCGGCCCGCGCGGCACGGACCAGCGGCGTCTCGGCCGGCAGCGCCACCACGTCGAAGACCAGCCGGGCAGCCTCGATGGCCTCCTCAGGGAAGGAAAGGCTGTCCGCTTCGGCGCCGCCCGCCATGCCGATGGGGGTGACGTTGACGATCAGGTCCGCCGTGCCGCCGTCGAGCGCTGCCCGCCACTGGAAGCCGTACTGGTCCGCGAGCGCACGCCCGGCAGCCTCGTTCCGGGCGATAACGGTAACGTCCTTGAACCCGGCGTCCCGGAGCGCGGCCACCGTGGCCTTGGCCATGCCGCCCGCCCCCTGGACCAGCACGGAATAGTCCGTGGGGACCCCGTTGGACGCCAGCAGCTGCTCGATCGCCGTGTAGTCGGTGTTGTACGCCTTGAGGTGTCCCTCCGTGTTCACGATGGTGTTCACCGAGTCGATGGCCTTGGCAGACGGGTCCATCTCGTCCACCAGCGCGATGACATCTTCCTTGTAGGGCATGGAGATGGCACAGCCGCGGATGCCCAGTCCCCGGACGCCGGCGATGGCCAGTTCCAGGTTGGTGGGCGCGAACGCCTTGTAGATCCAGTTCAGGTCCAGCTGCCCGTACAGGTGGTTGTGGAACCGTGTCCCGTTGTTGCTGGGCCGGGCCGAGAGCGAGATGCAGAGGGTCATGTCTTTATTCAGAATGGGCACCAGACCATTAAACCGTCCCTCCCAACTGGGTAGCGCTACTTAGTTGGGTCAGGGGCAGCCAGTTCCCGCAGGAAAGGGCCCGACGGCGGCTGGCAGCTTTCCGGGAGCGGGCGCCTTTCCGGCCAGCACGGCGGCCAGCGCATCGAAGGCGGTGTCGGTGCGGCCATACAGCGCCAGCTTGACCGGGGCGGTGGAGTTTTGCAGCGGCCAGGGGGCATCCAGGGCCACGGCGATGTCCCCGCCCGCCGCTTTCCCGCCGAGGCCGATGAGATTCACCAGCGGGCCCGATCCAACCGCCAGGCCGGCACGGGCGGCGGCTGCTTCGAACCGCTCCCTGTCCCCCGGTCCCCCGCCGGCCACGCGCACGGCACCGGGAACCAGGGGGCCGCTGCAGGGACCGGCGACAACCGTCACGGCCGACGCGGAAACCCGTGCCGACAACGCGGCGCCGCTTCCGGCCGGAGCACCTGCTCCCGCCGTTCCGGCGGCCGCCGTGGTCCGGGCATGCCAGATCATCAAGGTGGCCACCCGCTGCGCGGCCTCATCCAGCCGCGCGGCGGGAAGCGTGCCGGCGGCCAGGGCCTGGAGGATGGCGGCGTGCGCCTGTACCACGTCCGCGGGCATCAGCAGCAGGTCGGCACCGGCGCCCAGGGCTTTCACCGCGGCTGCCCCGGCGGGGTACTGGTTGTCCACGGCCCCCATGTTGAGGGCGTCCGTCACGGCCACGCCTTTGAAGCCCAGGCCCCGCATCGCGGCGTAGCTTGGTGCGGACAGCGACGCCGGCACACCGGGTTCCAGCGCAGGCACGGCAATGTGCCCGGTCATGACGATCGGCAGGCCCGCTGCAACGGCAGCCTGGAAGGGTTTCCAGTCCCGGGCCCGGAGCTCGTCAATGCCGGCGGGCTGGACCGGGAGGCTGAGGTGGGAATCGGTGGTCACCGAGCCGTGGCCCGGAAAGTGCTTCACGGTGGGGAGCACACCGGCGTCCAGCATGCCCTGGGAGAAGGCAACTCCATGGGCTGCGGCGGCGGCCGGATCTGCCGACATGGAGCGCGCACCGATGGTGGGGTCGTTGGGCCCGATGGTCACGTCGGTGTCCGGTGCGAAGTCGAGGTCGAACCCCAGCGGCACCAGCTCACCTGCCAACCCCTTTCCTGCTTCCCGGGTCAGGGCCTGGTTGCCGGCGGCACCGTAGCTCATGGGCGTCGGCCATTCGGTCAGGGGCTGCCCCAGGCGTGCCACGGCGCCGCCTTCCTGGTCCACGCCGATGATGCCCGGCCAGCGCCGGCCGTCGGCGGCAACAGCCTGCTGCAGGCGCTGGTTCACAGCGCCCATGGCGGCAACATCCACCGTCCCCTGCGGGCCCCGCGGCACGTTGTCGCCCATGATGATTGACCCGGCCAGGTGCAGGCGCTGGATGAGCGCGGCGTGCGCCTCCACCTGGTTGCCCTTGAAGAACGGGAGCAGCACCTGCCCGGCCTTCTCCTCCGGCGACATGGCCGCCACGGCGGCCACGGCGGCGTCCTGGTCGCGCTGCTCCGGGCCCCACCCCAGGGGGCGGGAGCCCGGGTCAGGTGAGGCAGAAGCGGTGGGAGGCGCCGTCGTCGTACTTGCTGATGCGGACGGGGCCGCAGTGGTGGGCGGGGCCGGCGACGGCGGGGCCGCGTTGGGCGAAGCGGTGCAGGAGGCCAGGGCCAGGGCTGACAAGGCCAGGAGGAGGGGGAAGGATCTGGCAGGACTGGTTTTGGCAGGGCTGTGACGCAGGGGGAACGGGGCCATCAATATGATGCTACCCCTGCACTAGACTTGAACCACCCGTTCTCCAGCCGGCGCAGCCTGTGAGCGGCATCAGCCAGCGGCAAACCGGACAGTAAGGAAACGTGTGAAGATCGACTTCGCGTCATCGAGGCAGTCAACCCTCGGTGTTGAGTGGGAGCTTGCCCTGGTGGACGGAAAGACGGGCGAGCTCGCGTCCGTGGCCAACCAGGTGCTCCGTGGCGTGGCCTCGCGCCACCCGGAACTCAACGAAGACGACGAACACCCGCACATCAAGCAGGAACTGCTGCTGAACACCGTGGAACTGGTCACCGGCATCTGCGAAACGGCCGCCGAGGCCAAGGAGGACCTCAGCCGGTCCGTTGCCGCCGTCCGCGAAATCACCGATCCCATGGGCGTGGAGCTGTTCTGCGCCGGCAGCCACCCGTTCAGCCCGCCGCAGCTGCAGCCCGTGACGGACAAGGCACGCTACGCCAAACTCATTGACCGGACCCAGTGGTGGGGCCGGCAGATGGTCATTTACGGCGTCCACGTGCACGTGGGACTGGACCGCCGGGAGAAGGCGCTGCCCGTCCTGGACGGCCTGGTCAACTACTTCCCGCATTTCCAGGCGCTCTCCGCGTCCAGCCCGTTCTGGGGCGGCGAGGACACCGGCTACGCCTCCCAGCGGGCGCTGATGTTCCAGCAGCTTCCCACCGCGGGCCTGCCCTTCCAGTTCAAATCCTGGGAGGAATACGAGTCCTACGTGCAGGACATGACCACTACCGGCGTCATCGACACCATCTCCGAGATCCGCTGGGACATCCGGCCCGTGCCAGCCCTGGGCACCATCGAAATGCGCATCTGCGACGGCCTGGCCACGCTGGAGGAGGTGGGCGCCATCGCGGCCCTGACCCAATGCCTGGTGGACGAGTTCTCCACCACCCTGGACAACGGCGGCACCATTCCCACCATGCCGCCGTGGCACGTGCAGGAGAACAAGTGGCGCGCGGCCCGCTACGGCATGGACGCCATTATCATCCTGGACGCCGCGGGCCGGGAGCAGCTGGTCACCGACCACCTGCTGGAGACGCTGAACCGGCTGGAGCCGGTGGCGGCCAAGCTTCAATGCGCCGACGAGCTTGCCGACGTCGAAAAGATCATCCGCCGCGGAGCCGGGTACCAGCGCCAGCGCCGTGTGGCCGCGGAGAACGGCGGGAACCTCCAGGCCGTGGTCCTGGACCTGGTCAAGCAGATGCGGAACGGCCCCACCGCCTGATCTGCTCCTCACCTGAGGTGGCCCGACTGAGGTGGCTCGCCCAAAACGGGGCACTTCGACACGGACACGCCGGCCGCCGTCGTGATGTACGACGGCGGCGCCCCCAAAGTGCCCCGCGACGGTTGGCCGGGCCTACCGACGGGCCTACTGCCGTCAGGCCGGGAGTGATACCGACGTGACCGGCATTGAGGAGTCCGGGGCGAAGCCGATTCCGCTGGGTTCGATGCCGGCCATCACCAGCTGGGCGCCGAGGGCCGCCACCATGGCGCCGTTGTCCGTACAGAGGTCCAGGGGCGGCACGTGCAGGCGGATGCCGGCGGAGGCGCAGCGCTGGCCGGTCAGTTCGCGCAGGCGTGAGTTGGCGGCTACGCCGCCGCCCAGCAGGACGTCCTTGATGCCGTGTTCGCGGCAGGCCAGCACCGCCTTGGATGAAATGACGTCCACCACGGCTTCCTGGAAGGCGGCCGCGATGTCAGCCACCGGGATCTCCTCCCCACGGGCTTCGAACTGCTCCACGCAGCGGGCCACTGCCGTCTTGAGTCCGCTGAAGGACCAGTCGTACCGGTGCGGTCCGGGGGCATCCGCCGTGCCCATGTACTTGGGCTGGGTGAGGCCACGGGGGAAGCGGATTGCCTTGGGATTGCCGCCGCGCGCCACCTTGTCGATGGCCGGCCCGCCGGGGTAACCGAGGCCCAGGATGCGTGCCACTTTGTCGTAGGCTTCGCCCGCGGCGTCGTCGATGGTGGAGCCCAGGAGCTCCACGTCGCTGGTGATGCTGTTGATCCGGAGGATTTCGGTGTGGCCGCCGGAGACCAGCAGGGCGCCCAGGTTCTCCGGCAGCTCCTGCTTCCGGCCGTTGGCGCGGTCATCCAGGAGTCCCACGCCCACGTGTGCCACCAGGTGGTTGATGGCGTAGAGCGGCTTTCCGGTGGCGACGGCGAGCGCCTTGGCAGCGCACACGCCCACCATGAGGGCGCCGGCCAGCCCGGGCCCGGACGTTACGGCGATGGCGTCCACCTCGTCGAGGCTAACGCCGGCGTCTGCCAGTGCCTGCTCGAGCGTGGGGACGAACGCGTCCAGGTGGGCACGCGAAGCGATTTCGGGGATGACGCCGCCGAACCGAACGTGCTCATCCATCGAGGAGGAGACGGTGTTGGTCAGGAGGGTGGTGCCGCGGACGATGCCCACGCCGGTTTCGTCGCAGGATGATTCGATGCCCAGCACCAGGGGCTGTGAGCGGTTCATGGCTGGCCTGCTTCCGTTGCCTCGTGGCCGTCAGTTTCCGGTGCGGCGAGCTGGAGCCGCATGATCAGGGCATCCACCCCGTCACGGTAGTAGCGGGGGCGGATGTGGATCTGTTCGAAGCCGAACCGCACGTACAGCTGCTGTGCCCGAGGGTTGTCGGCCCGGACCTCGAGCAGGACGTCGGCGGCACCGCGGTGCCTGGCCTCCCCGATCAGTTGCGTGAGCAGGGTGCTGCCGATGCCGCGCCCCTCACAGTCAGGGACGACGGCGATGGTCTGGATGTCCGCGATGGGCTCGATGCACATCAGCCCGGCATAGCCCACGATGCCGTCGCTGGTCTCCGCCACGAGGTAGCGCCGGGTCTCCGGCTGGGAGAGCTCATCAAGGAACATCTGCACGGGCCAGGCGTCGATCGGGAACAGCTGATGCTCCAGGGCGCCGACGGCGGGCACATCGTCCAGGGTCATGTCGCGGACAGTGACGCCTGCCAAGCGGGGTTCCGGGGCGGTACTCACAGTGCCCGCTTCCGTGGTCCGGGAACCTGGGCGTCCGATTCGCGCAGGTACAGGGGCGCGGTGTCCAACAGGGCGTCCCCGGCAGCCAATCTGGCCAGGGCGAACTGGCCAAGGTACAGTGCGTCGGGCTGCTCCCCCTGGAACTCCGGATGGGCGCGCAGGACGTCGGTGTAAAGCCCTGCGCCCGCGCCGAAGGCGGGCAGGTCCGGCAGGTCCGCGGCGAATCCGACGTGCGGGCCGTCCTCCAGCAGCGGCAACTGCCCGTCTTCCAGGCTGTAGCGGGCCCAGTAGACCTCTTTCCGGCGGGCGTCGGTCACCACCAGGAATTCCGGGACGGCGGCAGTGGATTCGGCCACCTCCAGCGCCACCGCGTCCAGGCTCATCAGCCCGTGCAGGGGCTTGCCCCAGGCAAACGCCAGGGTGCGGGCAGTGGCGATGCCCGAGCGCAGCCCTGTGAAGGGGCCAGGGCCCACCCCCACCACCAGCGCGTCGACGTCCTGGCCGGTGACGCCTGCTTCAGAGAGCATGGCGTGGATGCCGGGTGCGAGCACCTCGGCGTGGCTGCGGGTGTCCTCCGTGGAGAAGCTGGCCAGCACTCCTTCCGGGGCTTCATAGGACACCAGCGCGGCACTGGCCACCGCGGAGGTGTCAATCGCGAGGATCAGCATGGAACGTTTCCTTCCGGCCCGCCCAGTTCCGGCCCGCCCAGTTCCGGGGCAGTTGCCCACCGTGGCCCGTACCCGCGCATCACGATGGTGCGGGGCTCGTCGGTGTCTTCGCCGTCGAAGTCCAGGCTTCCGCTTCCGGCTCCGTTGCCCCCGGCGTCGAGGCCGATGGCACGCAGGAAGTCGATCTCCAGCCGGCTGTCGCTCAGGTGTTCCACCCGCTCGTGCCCCCACTCCACCACCGTCACGGACGAGTCCATGGTGTTTTCGAGGTCGATGTCGTCGATCTCCGCCGCCGAGCCCAGCCGGTATGCGTCCACGTGCACCAGGTCCGGCCCACCGGGACGCGGACCATCCGGCAGGTTCGGATGGATCCGGACCAGGACGAAGGTGGGCGAGATGATGCCGGCGCGGACACCCAGTCCCTCGCCCAGCCCCTGGGTGAAGGTGGTTTTCCCGGCACCCAGCTCGCCGGACAGCACCAGCAGGTCCCCGGACTGCAGCACCTCCGCCAAACGTGCGCCGAACGCGTGCGTCTGTTCCGCCGTCGTCGCCGTAAACGTCTTTTCCCAGTTGGCGGCCGGGTTGGCGGCCAACTGTTCCGCCGGGCTCATGCGGCTCCCGCCGTGCCGGGCGCGCCCACCAGGCCCTGGCCGTTGCCCGCCGGCTGGTCCTCGTTGATGAAGCGGCGCGGAACACGGGGGCTGATCCGGGTCACGATTTCATAGTTGATGGTCCCTGCGGCGCGCGCCCAGTCCTCCGCCGTGGGCCCGCCGTCGGCGCCGTCCCCGAACAGCTCCGCTTCCGCACCCTGCACGGGAGCCCCGGACGCCTCCGGCCCGAGGTCGATGACCATCTGGTCCATGGCGATCCGGCCGACAACCGGGTAGGTCCTCCCAGCCACGCGGACCGGTCCACCGGTGGCGATGCGGGGGACGCCGTCGGCATAGCCCATGGGAATCAGGGCCAGGGTGCTCGCCGTCCTGGTGCGGTAATGCAGTCCGTAGGAGACGCCCTGCCCCTCCGGAACCTGCTTGCACTGCGACACGAGGGTGCGCAGCGTCATGGCGGGGCGGAGCCCGAGCTCTGCCGAGGTCTGGCCGTCAAACGGCGAAAGCCCGTAGATCCCCAGGCCAACCCTGACCAGGTCGAAGTGGGTGTCCGGCCGGGACAGGGTGGCGGGGGTGTTGGCAAGGTGCCGGACCTCGGGATCCACGCCCGCGTCCTCGGCGATGGCAAGCGCCTCCCGGAATGCGGCCAGCTGCTCGTCCGTCTCGGGCCGCTCCGGCTCGTCGGCCACGGCCAGGTGGGAGAAGATGCCCACCACGCGCAGGAGACCCTGGTCCTGGTATTCCACGGCCTCCCCCACCAGCCGGTCCCAGTCCTCCGGCGTGGCTCCGTTGCGTCCCAGGCCGGTGTCCACCTTCAGGTGCACCCGCGCCGGACGCTCCTGTTCACGGGCCGCGGCCACGATGCGTTCCAGCTCCCAGCCGGAGCAGCCAATGTCGACGCCGGCGGCCACGGCGGCGCCGAAGTTGCTGTCCGTGGTGTGCAGCCACGCCAGGAGCGGGGCATCGATGCCGGCGGCACGCAGCGCGAGGGCCTCGGAAATGTGGGCCACGCCGAGCCAGGCCGCACCTGCCTGCAGGGCTGCCCGGGCCACCGGGACGGCGCCGTGCCCGTAGGCATCAGCCTTGACGACGGCCATGACTTTTGCCGGGGAAGCAGCGGCGGCAAGCCGGCGGACGTTGTGCCGGATGGCGTCGAGGTCGATCACGGCGGACCGCTCATGGCGGGGGTCCGGCCCGGGGGCAGCGCTGAATTCACCGGTTCTTGCGGGGTAAGTCACCTAAGTGATTCTAGTGCTGGCACTTCGCGCCGAATAATCAGGGCCTCCAGCGCTCCTTAAGCATCCGACAGGTGCGCGATGGTGGCTGCTGCCCGGCGCTGGGCTGCCAGCGGCACGTCTTCAATGATGTCCGCGAGGAACCCGAAGCGCCGCAGCCATTGGCTCGTCTGCCGTTCGGGGCGGGCGTTGGCGCGTCTCCACCAGTCAGCGATGTCGCCCCAGCCCGGGGCCGCCAGCGAGCCGCCCACCTCCTGCACTGCCAGGGCTGCGCACAGGTTGGCGAACCGCAGCCTGTCCCCCAGGGGCCAGCCGGCCAGGGTTCCCACGATGAACGCCGCGTCGAAGCAGTCGCCGGCACCGGTGGGGTCGTGGGCCTTGACCGGAAGCGACGGGACCCACTCCTCCTCACCGGTTTCCGAGTCCACGGCCATGGCACCCTGGGGGCCCAGGGTCACGACGGCCACCGGAACATGCTCCGCCAGCGCATAGAGGGCACTCCACGGATTGTCCTTGCCCGTGAACGCCATGGCCTCGCGCTGGTTCGGCAGGAAAGCGTAAAAGTACTGCAGGTTTTCGAGCCGCACCGGCGCCCATTCGCCGCTGGGATCCCACCCCACATCCCCGAACAGCCTCACCCCGGCACCATGGGCTGCCCGGGCCCACGGCTCCACTTCCAGGCCCACCTCCGCGATGCCCGCGAGCGTCCTGGGCGGGGTTCCGATCAGCTCGGAGTTTGTCACCGGCGCCGAGTGCCCGTGGGTCACCAGGGAGCGGTCCTGGTCCACGCAGAGAGAGATCGTCACCGGGGAGTGCCATCCCGGGACGCGGCGGGAGAGGCTGAGGTCCACGTGCTCCTGGCCCGAGAGGATCTTCCAGTTGAAGTCCCCGTAGCCGTCGTCCCCGAATGCGGCAGCCAACCCGGTGCGCAGTCCCAGCCGGGCAGCGGCAATGGCCTGGTTCGCCACCCCGCCGGGGCAGCTTCCCATGCCGTCGCTCCAGATTTCCGTGCCGGGCTCGGGCCCGTGGGGCAGGCCCGTGAAGATGATGTCCTGGAACACGGTCCCTGCCAGCAGCAGGTCGAATCCGGGTTCAAGGGGTGAACGGACGGCAGCCAGGGGGTCGAAGGGGCGTGCTGGGATGGCGTCCATAGTGCGCAGGATACGCCGTGCCACACTCCCGCGGTAGGGGCGTAGGACAGGTGGGCGGGTTGTCGGAGGCTGGTCCTAAACTGCATGGTATGCGGCTTTTGATTGCCGGCGGCGGGGGTTTCCGGGTTCCGTTGATATTCCGGGCCCTGGTAGCCGGTCCCTTTTCCGGGCTGGTCACCGAACTGGTGCTGTACGACGTCGATCCCGCCCGCCTTGAGGCCGTCACCGCCGTGCTGGACAGTATGCCCGGTGGTGAAGGCGCCCGCCTTCCCGTCCACGCCACCACCGATCTTGCCGAAGCCCTGCCCGGCACGGACATGGTCTTCGCGGCGATCCGGCCGGGCGGCACAGCGGGACGCGTCGCGGACGAGAAAGTGGCGCAGGACCTGGGACTGCTGGGACAGGAAACCACGGGCGCCGGGGGAATTTCCTACGCCTTGCGGACCATTCCGCACATGCTGCACCTTGCGGGGCTGATGCGGGAACACTGCCCGGAGGCGTGGCTGATCAACTTCACCAACCCCGCCGGAATGGTCACCGAGGCGCTGGTTCCCGTCCTGGGGCCCCGGGTCATCGGGATCTGCGACTCTGCGGGCGGCCTGGTGCAGCGGGCGGCGAGTGCTGCCCGTGTGCCGTCGCCGGAAGGCCGGCTCGACGGCGTGGGCTACTACGGGCTGAACCACCTGGGCTGGCTGTACCGGCTGGAGTCCGGCGGCCGGGACGTGCTGCCTGGCCTTTTGGCGGACGCCGGGGCCCTGCAGTCGTTCGAGGAAGGCAGGCTCTTCCCGCAGCCGTTCCTGGCGGAACTGGGCATGCTTCCGAACGAGTATCTGTATTACTACTACCAGCGCGACGCAGCCCGGCAGGCGATGCAGGCCATGGCCCAGACCCGCGGTGAAAGCATCCACAGCCAGCAGCAGGAGCTGTATCCGCGGCTGGCCGCTGCGGGGCGTGGGGCCTACCGGTTGTGGGAGGAGGCGCGGCGCTCCCGTGAAGAGGGGTACCTGGCCGAGGCGCGGCGCGACGGCGAACGCCGGGCCGAGGAGGACCTGGCCGGCGGCGGTTATGAGCGGGTTGCGCTGGCGGCCATGCGCGCTCTGTCCGGGGGCGGCGACACCCACCTGGTCCTGAACACCCGGAACGCGCCGGTGCCCGCCCGGCAACCCGAAGCCCACCCACCCGTGTCCGCCACGGCTGCGGCGGCAGCTTCCCAACCCGCCATTCCCGGACTCCCGGCAGACGCCGTCGTCGAAGTTCCCTGTACCGTGACCGCCAACGGCGCGGTCCCCCTGGCGCAGAAGGCACCGGACGGCCCGCAGCTGGGCCTGCTCCAGCGGGTCAAGGAGGTGGAACGGCTCGTGGTCCGCGCTGCCACCACCGGCAACCGCGACGCGGCCCTGGAGGCCTTCGGCCGGCACCCGCTCGTGGATTCGCCCGAACTGGCCGCGAAGCTTCTGGCGGGTTACGAGCAGGCCTTCCCGGCTCTGGGGAAGATGTGGGAGGGCGGCAGGCGTTAGGCGAAGGAGTAATGTTTTATCGAATGCGCACTGAGCCGGCTCCCCTGACATCTGCCGGCTGCCGGAAGGAGGTCCCGTGGCACTGATCCGCAGGGTCGCGTTACTCTCCCTCCACACTTCTCCCATGGAACAGCCGGGTTCCGGTGATGCCGGTGGAATGAACGTCTACATCCGCGAGCTGGCATCTGCCCTGGCCGAGGCGGGCGTGGAGGTGGAAATCTTCACGCGCGCCACCTCCGCCGACCAGCCCGCCGTCGAACATCCCGATCCCGGTGTGTGCGTGCACAATGTCCTGGCCGGGCCGCCGAAGAAGATCCCCAAGGAGGAGCTTCCCGGGCTGCTGCACGCCATGGTGGCCGAGATCGAGCAGATCCGGCGCCGCCAGCCGCACGGCCGCTACGACGTCATCCATTCTCATTACTGGGTCTCGGGGATCGCCGGCCTGGAGCTGTCCGAGCTGTGGGGTGTGCCGCTGGTACACACTATGCACACCATGGCCAAGGTCAAGAACCTGCTGCTGGAGTCCGGCGAACAGCCCGAGCCCCGGCGGCGCGAGGTGGGCGAGCACCGCATCGTGGACGGCGCCGCGCGGCTTATCGCCAACACAAGCTCCGAAGCAGCCGAGCTCGTCTCCCACTACGGCGCCACGTACGACCGGATCGACATCGCGCCTCCCGGCGTGGACCTGGCCACCTTCACCCCCGCGTTCCGTGCGCGGTCCCGGGCACAACACGGCATCAGCCCGGACACCTTCCACCTGGTGTTTGCCGGCCGCATCCAACGGCTGAAAGGCCCGCACGTCCTGGTCAAGGCTGCGGCGCTGCTGCGCAAACGCCGCCCGGACATCGATCTTCGCGTCACCATCCTGGGCGCCTTGAGCGGCAACAAGGAATTCAACCTGCGCTGCCTGATTGCGGAGGCAGGAATGAACGACGTCGTCACGCAGCTTCCACCGGTGAAGGCACCGGAGCTGGCGTCCTGGTTCCGCGCGGCCGACGTCGTGGTGATGCCGTCCTTCAGCGAATCCTTCGGGCTGGTGGCGCTCGAGGCCCAGGCCTGCGGCACGCCCGTGGTAGCCACCCGGGTTGGTGGGCTTTCCCGCGCCATCTTCCACGGCCGGACCGGCTTGCTTGTGGATGGCCACCATGCTGCCGACTGGGCTGATGCCCTGGAAGCCCTGTACGACGACCCCGCCACCCGGGAGGACCTGGGCCGCGCCGCCGCCATCCGCGCCCAGAACTCCGGCTGGCAGCGCACTGCCGCGATTACGTTGGAGAGCTACCACGCCGCCGTCGAGAACTTTGTGGGCCGGCGCCTGGCCCCGGTGGTTCCGGCTTCCTGAAACTGCCCCCTGCAAGCGCGGAAGCTGTTAGCTTAGGGGCAGATGCCGGCGCTGGCCCGTGCAGGAAAGGACAAGGATGTCTGCTCTCCCTTCGGATCTTCAGATAGCCCGTGCTGCGCGGATCCGGCCCATCGAGGACATCGCGGCTGCCGCAGGGATCAACCCTGAAGCCCTCGAGCTGTATGGGCGGTACAAGGCAAAGATCGACCCCGCACGCCTGGACGCACCGCCACCGGCCGGGAAGGTGGTGCTGGTGTCGGCCATGTCCCCCACGCCGGCAGGCGAAGGAAAGTCGACTACCACGGTGGGGCTGGCCGATTCCCTGGCCCGCGCCGGCCACAAGGTGATGATCGCCCTGCGGGAGCCGTCGCTCGGTCCGGTGCTGGGCATGAAGGGCGGTGCCACTGGAGGCGGCTACTCACAGGTGCTCCCCATGGATGAGATCAACCTGCACTTCACCGGTGACTTCCATGCCATCACGTCGGCCAACAACGCCCTGATGGCCCTGGTGGACAACCACATCTACCAGGGCAACGCCCTAAATATCGACCCGCGACGGATGACGTTCAAGCGGGTGCTGGACATGAACGACCGGGCCCTGCGGGAAGTGGTGATCGGCCTGGGCGGCCCCTCCCAGGGAGTCCCGCGCCAGGACGGGTTCGACATTACCGTGGCCTCCGAGATAATGGCTGTTTTCTGCCTGGCCACGGACATCGCTGACCTCAGGGAGCGCCTGGGCCGGATCACCTTCGGGTACACCTACGACCGCGCACCCGTGACAGTGGCCGACCTGGGCGTGCAGGGGGCCCTGACCCTGCTGCTGAAGGAAGCCATCAAACCGAACCTGGTGCAGACCATCGCGGGCACCCCTGCCCTGGTGCACGGCGGCCCGTTCGCAAACATCGCCCATGGCTGCAACTCCCTGATCGCCACCCAGACAGCCCGGCGGCTGGCGGACATCGTGGTGACCGAGGCGGGCTTCGGCGCAGACCTGGGGGCGGAGAAGTTCATGGACATCAAAGCCCGGATCGGCGCCCTGGCACCCTCCGCCGTGGTGGTGGTGGCCACAGTCCGTGCCCTCAAGATGCAGGGCGGGCTGGCCAAGGCCGACCTGGCCCGGCCGGACCTGGCCGCACTGGAAGCCGGCGCGGAGAACCTGCGCCGGCACATCCGCAACGTGGAGAAGTTCGGCGTGACCCCCGTGGTGGCCATCAACCAGTTCTCGTCCGATTCGCCCGAGGAACTCGACTGGCTGCTCGCATGGTGCGCGGCCGAGGGCGTCCCGGCGGCCGTTGCGGATGTGTGGGGCCGGGGCGGTGGCGGGGACGGCGGTGATGAACTCGCGGCTTTGGTTGCCGAGGCGGTGGCCGGGCCCAACAGCTTCAGGCACCTCTATAGCTTGGGGCTGTCGGTTGAGGACAAGATCCGGACCATCGTGCAGGAGATTTACGGCGCGGACGGCGTGGACTTTTCCGTCCCGGCGTTGAAGCGGTTGGCCGACATCGAGCGGAACGGCTGGAGCGGGCTGCCGGTGTGCATGGCCAAGACGCAGTACTCCTTCACGGATGATGCCTCCCGATTGGGCGCCCCCAAGGGCTTCACCATCCATGTCCGCGACCTGCTGCCCAAAACCGGTGCGGGCTTCATTGTGGCCCTGACGGGTGCGGTGATGACCATGCCCGGCCTCCCCGCCGTCCCGGCCGCCCTGCGAATGGACGTGGACGCGGACGGCAACCCCGTCGGCCTCACCTGACACCCCCGCTCACCTTTCGCACCAAATTTTCCGACGCCCGCTCACCTTTGGCAGCCGGTCCTGAAACCCCCGCTCACCTTTCGCCGCCCTCCCACCGACGCCCGCTCACCTTTCGCCGCCCTCCCTGAAACCCCCGCTCACCTTTGGCAGCCGGTCCTGAAACCCCCGCTCACCTTTGGCAGCCGGTCCTGAAACCCCCGCTCAGGCCCCACCCCTTGGCCAGCGAGGGTGTTAACCGGGAGGGGCTTCAGCCTGTGGATAACTTCACACGGCCGCCCACCATTTGCATGAGAATGCAGTATGCGATCCCGCCCGCCCTTACCTGCGCATCTGGCCAGCAGACCCTTCACGGTCGAGAGCTTCAAGAGCGCGGGACTGGACTACAACCGCCTGCGCCGCACCGACATCGAGCACATCAGCCGGGGCCTCTATCGCCCTGCTGAATGGGACTTCTGCTTGGAAGAAGCTGCCCGCGCGTTGTCGGAAGCGACACCCGGCGCATGGATCTCCCACGTCACCGCGGCGCGCCTACAGTGTTCGCTACTGCCCGCCTGGTTGTCCGACTCAAGAGAACTGCATCTCAGTAAGCCCACGGTGCTTCCCGGAGCCCGGCGGAAAGGTATCCACGGCCACCGCCTCATTGTGAAACCTGGCGAGGTGGAGTTCGTCGAGGGGATGTGGCTCAGCACACGGGCCCGGACTTGGCTGGACATGGCAAGGCTGCTGCCCCTGGAAGACCTGGTGGCCATGGCGGACCAGCTAGTTCGACGGCCTCGGCCCGAATTGGAGGGCCGGGAGGACGCGTACTCAACAGTTGAGGAACTACGGGACATGATTGCCCGTCATCCAAACCTTCAAGGGGTTGTGCGTGCGAGGCAGGCTCTGGACCTTGTGCGGGTTGGATCGGACTCTGCGCCCGAGACCTTCCTCAGGTTGGCCATGTTAGACGCAGGTCTTCCGGAGCCCGAGTTGCAGCTGTCGCTTCGTCCCGGAGACCCTCGATCGCCGTCCGCCGACCTTGCCTTTCGACGTCGAAAAATTGCTGTCCAGTACGACGGCGGCCACCACCTTCTCGAAGCACAGCGGCTGAGCGATCGGCGCAGGGACAAGGCCTTCGAAACGGCTGGATGGACGGTCATCATTGTCGGCAAGGCCGATCAGAAGGACGGATTCGATATCGCCATCAAGACGATCAAGCGAGCCCTGAAGAATTGTGTGGCGGATGCGGCGGTCGCTGCGGGATTTGCCGCCCCAAACCAAATGTGAGCAGGCATCTTCTGAAAACCCACCAAAGGTGAGCGGTCGTCTTCTGAAAACCCACCAAAGGTGAGCGGGGGTCGCCAAAAAACCCGTCAAAAGTGAGCGGGCGTTGCCAAAAAACCCACCAAACGTGAGCGGGCGTTGCCAAAAAACCCGTCAAAAGTGAGCGGGCGTGTTAACCGGGGACGCTCCCCCACCCGGAGGGTGAGGGAGCGCCCCGAACGACAGAAGACCGGAGGTTTAGCGCTCCAGGTCGCCGCGGATGAAGGCTTCGACCTTCTCGCGGGCGAGGTCGTCGTTGAACTGCTCCGGCGGGGACTTCATGAAGTAGCTCGACGCGGACAGCAGCGGCCCGCCGATGCCTCGGTCCAGGCCGATCTTGGCGGCACGGATCGCGTCGATGATCACACCGGCGGAGTTCGGCGAGTCCCAGACCTCGAGCTTGTACTCGAGCGAGACCGGGGCGTCACCGAAGTTGCGGCCCTCCAGGCGGACGAAGGCCCACTTGCGGTCATCAAGCCACTGGACGTAGTCGGACGGGCCGATGTGCACGTCCTTGGCGGCCAGCTCGGCTTCCACGTTGGAGGTCACGGCCTGGGTCTTGGAGATCTTCTTGGACTCCAGGCGGTCGCGCTCCAGCATGTTCTTGAAGTCCATGTTGCCGCCGACGTTCAGCTGGTACGTCCGGTCCAGGGTGACACCGCGGTCTTCGAACAGCTTGGCCATGACACGGTGGGTGATGGTGGCACCGATCTGGCTCTTGATGTCGTCGCCAACAATCGGCACGCCTGCGGCGGTGAACTTGTCCGCCCACTCCTTGGTACCGGCGATGAAGACCGGCAGGGCGTTGACGAACGCCACGCCCGCGTCGATCGCGGCCTGGGCGTAGAACTCAGCAGCTTGCTGGGACCCGACGGGCAGGTAGCAGACCAGGACGTCAACGGCAGCGTCCTTGAGGGCCTGGACCACGTCCACGGGCTCTTCGGTGGATTCCTCGATGGTCTCGAGGTAGTACTTGCCGAGGCCGTCCAGGGTGTGGCCGCGCTGGACGGTGACACCGGTGGGCGGGACGTCGGCGATCTTGATGGTGTTGTTTTCGCTGGCCAGGATGGCGTCGGCCAGGTCAACGCCGACCTTCTTGCCGTCAACATCAAACGCGGCGACGAACTGAACGTCACCCACGTGGTACTGGCCAAACTCAACGTGCATCAAGCCCGGAACAGTCTCTGCCGGATCGGCATCCTTGTAGTACTGGACGCCCTGCACCAGCGAGGCGGCGCAGTTGCCCACGCCAACGATTGCAACACGGATCGGATGTGAAGACACAGAACTCCTTTGGGGACAAACGTCAGCCGGCCGGGTTTGCTTCGCAGACAGTACGACGGCGGCCGGCTGGCACGGCGCCACGCGGCGCCTTTTCATACTACCCAACGCAGCGGGACCGGGCGCGGTACGCCCGGTCCCGCTGCGTAAGAAATCATCCGTCAGGCGTTTTGCTTCCAGAGGTTGATGTCCGACTCCACGGCAAATTCGTCGATCGCGGTCAGTTCCTCAGCGGAGAAGCTGAGGTTGTTGATGGAGGACAAGGTGTCCTCCAGTTGCCGGACGCTGGACGCACCAACGAGTGCCGAGGTGACGGGCGAGCCCTTGGGCTGGTCCCGCAGGATCCAGGCGATGGCCATCTGCGCCAGGGACTGTCCGCGGCCTTCGGCGATTTTCCGCAGCCCGCGGACCCGGTCCAGTTTCTCCTCGGTGATGGAGTCCTCCGAAAGGAAGCGGGCCTTGGCTGCCCGTGAGTCGGCGGGGATGCCGTGGAGGTAGCGGTCCGTCAGCATGCCCTGCGCCAGCGGCGAGAAGGCGATGGATCCGGCGCCCACCTGGTCCAGCACCTCGTACAGGTTGGGCGAGCCGTCCTCGGTCCAGCGGTTGAGCATGGAGTAGCTGGGCTGGTGGATCAGCAGCGGCGTACCCAGTTCCTTGAGGATGCGGGCGGCCTCGAGGGTCTGCTCCGGCGTGTAGGAGGAAATGCCGGCGTACAGTGCCTTGCCCGAACGGACGGCGTAGTCCAGGGCACCCATGGTCTCTTCCATGGGCGTTTCCGGATCGGGCCGGTGGCTATAGAAGATGTCCACGTAGTCCAGACCCATGCGCTGCAGCGATTGGTCCAGGCTGGAGATCAGGTATTTGCGGGAACCCCACTCACCGTAGGGACCCGGCCACATGTAGTAGCCGGCCTTGGTGGAGATCACCAGTTCCTCGCGGTACGGCTTGAAGTCGTCCCGCAGGTGCCGGCCGAAGTTGGTTTCGGCGGACCCGTCCGGCGGGCCGTAGTTATTCGCAAGGTCGAAGTGGTTGACGCCGAGGTCGAAGGCACGGCGGAGGATGTCCCGCTGTTCCTCGAAGCGCTTGTCGTCGCCGAAGTTGTGCCACAGGCCCAGGGAGATGGCCGGGAGCTTGAGTCCGCTGCGGCCCACCCGGCGGTAGGGCATGGATTCGTAGCGGTTGTCCGCTGCTGAATAAGTCATACGTTCCATCCTGCCAGTTGTGACGTGCGCTACACGCCAGGGGTTAGCGCACAGCAGAAAAGTTACGCCGCGGACATTGTCCGCGGCGTAACTTTTTCAGGACTTGAGGATCGCGGCACTCCACGGCGCGAGTTCCAGGGATCCACTGTCGAGTGCGGTCCCTTCGTCCGTGGCCAGGAGGACGCTGCCCGGGGCCTCGTCCAACTGGACCTTCGAATCCGAGAAATTCACCAGGACCTCGACGGATCCGCGCCGGAACCGCAGCCAGCCGGCGTCGTCGTCGAACGACACCGCCGTCTCATCAAAGCCAAGCCCCGCCAGCTCCGGATGCTCGCGGCGCAACGCGGTCAGAGCCCGGTACAGCTGCAGGAGCCGCGCGTGGTCGCCGGTGGCGGCCTCAGCCCAGTCCAGCTTGGACCGGCGGAAGGTTTCCGGGTCCTGCGGGTCAGGCACGACGGCGGGATCCCACCCCATGCGCTCGAATTCCTTGATGCGCCCTTCCGCGGTGGCCTTCCCGAGCTCTGGTTCGGGGTGGGAGGTGAAGAACTGCCACGGTGTGGTGGCGCCGTATTCCTCGCCCATGAACAGCATCGGCGTGAACGGGGACGTCAGCGTGAGAACCGCGGCCACGGCGAGCTGCCCGTAGGACAGGGACTGGGAGAGCCGGTCCCCCGTGGCCCGGTTGCCGATCTGGTCGTGGTTCTGGTTGCAGACCACCAGCGCCGCCGGATGCGCCAGCGAGCCCTTGATGGGCCGTCCATGGTGGCGGCCACGGAAACTGGAGTAGCTGCCGTCGTGCAGGAACCCGTCCTTCAGCACCTTGGCCAGCACGGCCAGGGACTCAAAGTCGGAGTAGTAGCCGGTGGTTTCGCCGCTGACGCTGACGTGCACCGCGTGGTGGAAGTCGTCGCTCCACTGCCCGGCCAGCCCATAGCCGTTGGCGTCACGGGGGTAGATCAGGCGCGGGTTGTTGAGGTCCGATTCCGCGATGAGTGTCTTGGGCAGACCGGTTTCGGCCGAAATGGCGTCGCCCAACGCCCCGAACTCCTCGAGGATGTGCACCGCGCGCTCGTCCCGCAGCGCGTGCACGGCGTCGAGGCGGAGCCCGTCCACGTGGTAGTCGCGCAGCCACAGCGCGAGGTTGTCCAGGATGTATTCGCGCACCACGTCCGAGCCGGGGCCGTCCAGGTTCACGGAGTCGCCCCAGGTGTTGGCGTCGCCCTGCTTGAGGTACGGGCCGAACTTGGGCAGGTAGTTTCCGCTGGGGCCGAGGTGGTTGTACACCACGTCCTGGATGACGCCGAGCCCCGCGGCGTGGGCTGCATCGACGAAACGCTGGTAGGCCTCCGGCCCGCCGTAGCCTTCGTGCACCGTGTACCACTGCACGCCGTCGTAGCCCCAGTTGTGGGTGCCGTTGAAACCGTTGACCGGCAGCAGTTCCACGAAGTCGATGCCCAGGTCCACCAGGTAGCCCAGTTTCTCGACGGCGGCGTCCAGGGTTCCTTCGGGGGTAAAGGTGCCCACGTGGAGTTCGTAGATCACCGCACCCTGCAGGTCCTTGCCGCGCCAGCCGGAATCCTGCCACGCATAGGCTGCGGGATCGTACGTCCGGGACTGCTCATGCACGCCGGCGGGGAGCCGTCGGGACCGGGGATCCGGGATGGGGGTGGTGTCTCCGTCCAGCAGGTAGCCGTAGTCCACGTCACCCTCAGAGGGAGCGTCGGGGGCGGTCCACCACCCTTCGGATCCCGGCGCCGTGTCCTTCTTCCGCATCGGATACTGCCGGCCGGCAGCCAGGAGGATGACGGACTCGGCGTCCGGCGCCCAGACGTCGAAGCGTTCGGGTCCAACGTTGACCAGGGTCATGCCTTTTCTCCATCCGCGGGTACCAGCAAAGCCACGGGGTAGGTACCCAGGACCTCTGCCACCGAAACCGGGCCTGGCCCGTAGCTGCTTCCCGTGAGTTCGTCCCGCATGGTGGTGGAAAGGTCGACGGCGGTGTCCCGCCATCCGCCGCCGGCTTCCAGTCCGGCGGGGAGCCGGGTGGCAAGCGTGAGGGCACCGGAAGAGGCATCCGTTCCCCGGCTGAAGGCGAGCAGGTGTCCGGCAGCCGCGCCGGTGGCTGCCACCGGCGTGTACCCCTGGAACAGTTCCGGCCGGTCCCGGCGCAGGCGGAGGGCCCGCGAGGTGACCAAGAGCTTGCTGGCCTCGGTGCCCGCGTCCGGCAAGGTGCCGGCGTCGAGCTTTGCCAACTCAGCCTGCCGGGCGCCAAAGTCCACGGGGCGGCGGTTGTCCGGGTCAGTCAGCGAGCGTTCCCAGAACTCGCTGCCCTGGTACACGTCCGGCACGCCAGGCATGGTCAGCTGCACCAGCTTGGCGGACACCGAGTTGGCGGCGGAGAAGGCGTCGATGCGTGCCACGAAATCCGTCACCACTGTGGCAACCTTGGTGTCGTCGAAGACTGCGTCCACCGCGGCCTTCACCGTCGACTCGAAATCCTCGTTGGGGTCGGTCCACTTGGTGGAGTTGCCGGCCTCCCGGGCCGCCTTCTCGGCGTAGCCCTGCAGCCGTTCCCGGCTTGCAGGCCAGGCTCCGATGATTGCCTGCCACAGCAGGTTCTCGTACGGGCCGTCCGGGATCGGCGCCAGGCCGCGAAGGGTCTCCAGCGTTTCCGTCCACTCCTGCGGCAGCTCGGCGATGACCGAGATCCGTGCCCGGGCATCCTCACTGCGCTTGGTGTCGTGGGTGGACAGGGTGGTCATGGACAGCGGCAGGTCCTGCTGGCGCCGCTGCATCCGCCGGTGGAATTCCTCCGGCGCCACCGCGAATTCGGTGGGTTCGGCGCCGACCTCGGTCAGGGTGCCCAGCCGGGTGTAGCGGTAGAAGGCTGTGTCCTCCACGCCCTTGGCCATGACCATGCCGGAGGTTTGCTGGAACCGGATGGCGATGGGATTGGCGGGATCCAGCAGCAGCGGAAGGAGTGTGCCAACCGCCACGTCCAGGTCCGGCCGATGCGCGGCGGCGGACTCGCATGCCTCCTTGAGGACGTCGGCGCCCACCGGCAGGTACGACCGGTACACCGGGAAGGACGCGATGATCTCGGCGATGGCGTCGGCTGCCTGCTCCAGTTCAAGCCCGTAGGATTCGGGAACCAGCCGTGCCAGCCTCAGCACCTCCGAGCGGAGGATGCCGTCGGCGATCATGCGCTTGGTGCCGCGGATCATGTCGGCATAGTCCGCCGGTTCAGAGGAACCGCGCAGCTTCGCATCCAGTGCGTCCAAGGCCTGCTGCCCTGCCGGGTCCACGAACAGGCGGTCCACGTCCGCCAGGGCGTCGTATCCGGTGGTGCCTTCGCACGCGAACTCCTGCGGCAGCACCTCGCCCGGTTCCAGGATCTTCTCCACCAGGACGTACGCGCCGCCGCTGAGGTCCTTGAGCCAGCGCAGGTAGCCGGCGGGTTCGGCCAGGCCGTCAGGGTGGTCCACGCGGAGCCCGTCCACCAGGCCCTCGCTGAACCAGCGGCCCACCTCGGAATGGGCCTTTTCGAAGACGGACGGCACCTCCACGCGGATGCCGGCGAGCGTGGTGACCGCAAAGAAGCGGCGGTAGTTAAGCTCGGCGTCGGCCCGGCGCCAGTCCATCAGCTGGTAGTGCTGGCGGCTGTGCACCTCCTGCGGGGAGTCACCCTCGCTGTACGTGCCCTCGGCCAGGGGGAACCGGTGGTCGTAGTAGCGGAGTTCGCCGTCCTTGACCTCGAGCTTGTCCAGGTCCTCATCGGAGCCCAGCATGGGGAGCCGGACCTTTCCGCCGCCCAGGTCCCAGTCGACGTCGAACGCTTCGGCGTAGGGTGATTCGCGGCCTTCCTTGAGCAGGGACCACCACCATGGGTTCTGCGGCGGGGATGCCACGCCCACATGGTTGGGCACGATGTCCACCAGGACGCCCATGCCGTGCTCGCGGGCCGCCCTGGACAGGGCCAGCAGGCCTTCCGGGCCGCCGCGGTCCGGGTCCACGGCGGAGGGATCGGTCACGTCATAGCCGTGGTCCGAGCCCTTCTCCGCGGTGAGGATGGGCGAGAGGTACACCCAGTCCACGCCGAGGTCCTTCAGGTACGGGACCTTTTCGGCGGCGTCGAAAAGGGTGAAGCTGCTGCGGATCTGAAAACGATAGGTGGAGGCCGGGGTCCTCATGCCTTCGTTGCCCTTTCCTCGCTTGCTTCCGCTGCCTTGGTCTGGGCTTCCACCATCTCCTCCTGGGCTTCCTCATGCTCGGCCATGGAGGCCAGGGAAGCGGCGGCGGAAAGGTCCACTTCTTCCTCGGGGCCGGAGTAGGCGCGCAGCACCACCATCGACTTCGCTTCCAGCGTCAGTGTCGCCTTCGCTTTGAGGGGCTCGTAGGCATCGGCCTGCTTGGCCGTATCAATCAGCACCTCCCAGTACTGGGAGTACTCGTCGGACGGCAGGCAGAAGTCCACGGCGTCGTCGTGCGCGTTGAAGGCCATGATGAAGCTGTCGTCGGTGATCCGGCGGCCGCGGGAGTCCTGTTCCTGGATGCCGTCGCCGTTGTAGAACACGCCGATGGTCCGGCCGAAGCCGCTGCCCCAGTCCTCCGGCAGCATTTCGGTGCCGTCGGTCTTCAGCCAGACGATGTCCGGCAGTTTTTCGCCCTCGCCGCGGCGTACCGGGCGGCCGTCGAAGAAGCGGCTGCGGCGGAATGTGGGGTGGTCGTGCCGGATCCTGTTGACGAAGGCGGTGAACTCCACCAGCGGCTGGTCCATGGCTTCCCAGTGGATCCAGCTGAGCTCGGAGTCCTGGCAGTAGGTGTTGTTGTTGCCCTGCTGGGTGCGGCCAAGTTCGTCGCCGTGCAGCAGCATGGGCACACCCTGGGAGAGCAGCAGGGTGGCGATGAAGTTGCGCTGCTGCCGGGCACGCAGGGTCAGGACCTTGTCGTCGTCCGTGTCGCCTTCAACACCGCAGTTCCAGGACCGGTTGTGCGATTCGCCGTCGTTGTTGCCTTCGCCGTTGGCCTCGTTGTGCTTCTCGTTGTAGGAGACCAGGTCCCGCATAGTGAAGCCGTCGTGGGCGGTGACGAAGTTGATCGAGGCCACCGGGCGGCGGGCGGAGCTTTCGTACAGGTCAGCGGAGCCGGTCAGCCGGGACGCGAACTCGCCCAGGGTGGAGGGCTCGCCGCGCCAGAAGTCACGGACAGTGTCGCGGTACTTGCCGTTCCATTCGGTCCACTGCGGCGGGAAGTTGCCCACCTGGTAGCCGCCGGGGCCAACGTCCCACGGCTCAGCGATCAGCTTGACCTGGGAGACTACGGGGTCCTGCTGGATGAGTTCGAAGAAGGTGGAGAGCTTGTCCACGTCGTAGAACTCGCGGGCCAGGGTGGAGGCGAGGTCGAAGCGGAAGCCGTCCACGTGCATTTCCGTGACCCAGTAGCGCAGGGAGTCCATGAGCAACTGCAGGGAATGCGGGTGGCGCACGTTGAGCGAGTTGCCGGTGCCGGTGTAGTCCATGTAGTGCTTGAGGTCGTTGTCCACCAGGCGGTAGTAGGCCTGGTTGTCGATCCCCTTGAAGGACAGCGTGGGGCCCAGGTGGTTGCCTTCGGCGGTGTGGTTGTAGACGACGTCGAGGATCACCTCGATGCCGGCGCGGTGCAGGTCGCGGACCATGGCCTTGAATTCCTGGACCTGGTGCCCGACGTCGCCGGTGGAGCTGTAGGTGTTCTGCGGGGCGAAGAAGCCGATGGTGTTGTAGCCCCAGTAGTTGTTGAGCCCCTTCTCCACCAGGGTGCCGTCGTTGACGAACTGGTGGACCGGCATGAGCTCGATCGCCGTGACGCCGAGCTTCTTCATGTGCTCGATGACCGCGGGGTGCGCCACGCCGGCGTAGGTGCCGCGCTGTTCCTCGGGGATCTCCGGGTGCAGTTCCGTGAGGCCCTTGACGTGGGCTTCGTAGATCACCGACTGGTGGTACGGGATCTTCAGTTGGCGGTCGCCGTCCCATTCGAAGAAGGGGTTGATGACGACGCCGTGCATCGTGTGCGGGGCGGAATCGGCGTCATTGCGGGAATCGGGGTCGCCGAATTCGTAGGAGAAGAGCGCGGGGTCCCAGTCGATCTGGCCCTGGACGGCCTTGGCGTAGGGGTCCATCAGCAGCTTGTTGGGGTTGAAACGGTTGCCGCTGGCGGGGTCGTACGGCCCGTGGACACGGTAGCCGTACTTCTGGCCGGGCTGGATGTGGGGCAGGTAGCAGTGCCACACATAGCCGTCCACTTCCGTCAGTTCGATCCGGGTTTCGGTCAGGTCATCGGACAGGAGGCAGAGTTCCACCCGCTCAGCCCGTTCGCTGAACAGGGCGAAATTGGTGCCGGTGCCGTCAAAGGTAGCTCCCAGCGGGTAGGCATTTCCAGGCCAGACTTCCATCGTGCTCCTCATTTTGTGGTCAGCAGCGAACGGCATCGGGACGCCCCTGCTGCTGGTGCGAACTAATGCCTACCGTAGTGGCTGGCTGTGACTATTACGTTTCCAGGCTCCATGTTTACTAAGCATGCTGACTTTACCCCAAATTTCAGGTATGGAATCCGCAACCCCGCCGGCGGTGATCGGGCCGCCGGACACCGCCTCCGACGCCGCCCTCCCCGCGCGGCCGTGCAATGCGGCCCCAAGTGCGGCGATGCCAGCCCACCGGCCGTCCGCCGCGATGCCCGCCGCACTGAAGCGGCCGACGTCGGACCCGGCCTGGGCGAGCAGCGCCCCGATGACGCCGGCCAGGACGTCCCCGCTGCCGGCAGTGGCGAGCCAGGGCGTACCGTCCGCCTGGCTGAAGGTATCGCCGGAGGGTGCGGCCACGAGGGTGCTGGCGCCTTTGAGCAGGACGGTGGCGCCAGTGCGGCGGGCCGCCTGGCGGACGGCGGCAAGCGTCCCCGCCTCCACCGCCTCCCGGTCCTCCCCGCCGCCCAGGCGCTGGAACAGCGAGGCAAGCTCCCCGGCGTGCGGTGTCAGCACCACGTGCGGGGCGAGGGCTTCGGGAAGCGCGGGCAGCGCGCCGGCGTCGGCCACGACGGGAAGGCCGGACGCGATGGCATCACGGGCACGCGCCAGCTGGTGGTGGTCCTGCGGGCCCATGCCCGAGCCCACCAGCCAGGCCTGCACCCGGTTGTCGGCCACGTTCCCCGTGCTGCACACCACCTCCGGGCAGGACTGCCGGACCAGGTCGGCCACGGCCGGTGGCCCAAGGTACCGGACCATGCCCACTCCTGCGGCGAGGGCGCCCCGGCATGCCAGGACTGCGGCGCCGGGGTAGTCCTCGGAGCCGGCCACCACTCCCAGCACCCCGCGGGAATACTTCTGCGCGCGCCGTGCGGGGTGCGGCAGGAGCCACGCAAGGTCGGCGTCCTCAAACCGGCGCAGGGACGGCTGCGGCAGGTGCTCCTCGATCCCGATCGGCACCACCAGGACGCGCCCGGCGTAATCAGCGCCAGGATCGGCCAGCAGGCCGGCCTTTACTCCCCCGAAGGTGACGGTCAGGTCGGCCGGCAGGACCGGAACGGCGGCCTCGCCGGTATCCGCGTCCACGCCGCTGGGAAGGTCGCAGGCCACCACAAAGCCGTGGCCGTGTGCGTCAGCGACAGCCTGGACCAAATCCGCGGCACTCCCCCGCAGCCCACCCTTGGCGCCGGTCCCCAGTACGGCGTCAATCACGACGTCGGCCGCGGCGGTTTCCGCCGCCAGTTCCGGAAATGCCGCGTCAGTGAGCCGGTGCACCCGGCCGCCCGCGCGCTCGAAGGCCCCCAGACCAGCCGGATGGGCGGAATCCCCGGTGAGTACCGCCGTCGTCCGCATGCCGCGGGCAGCAAGGAAGGCGCCGGCGTCCAGGCCGTCGCCCCCGTTGTTGCCCTTGCCTGCCAGCACCACCACGCGCGCGCCGGTCAGTCGGCGGCCCCGGGCCTTGAGTTCATGGACGACGGCGTTGGCCAGGCCGTGCGCGGCGCGCTGCATGAGCACGTCCCCCAAGCCGGTGGCCAGGAGGGGCTCCTCGGCTGCCCGGACCTGCCTTCCGGTGTAGGCGCTGAGCATGCGGCGGCCGGGTCAGCCTTCGGCCAGGACCGTGGCCGTGGCGATGCCGCCATCGTGGCTGATGGACAGGTGCCAGCGTTTGACGCCCTTGGCCTCGGCGACCGCCAGGACGGTCCCCTTGACCTGGACGGTGGGTCCGTTGTGGTCGAGTCCGATCCAGCAGTCCTGCCAGTTCATGCCGGCAGGGGCACCGAGGACCTTGGCCACGGCTTCCTTCGCGGCGAACCGGGCTGCCAGGGAGCGGGTATTCAGTTCCCGCTCCGCCGGCACGAACAGGCGGTCCCTCAGGCCCGGCGTCCGTTCCAGCTGGCGGCCGAACCGCTCGATGTCTACTACGTCTACCCCAATGCCAACGATCATGCGGTTCATTCTACGGGGGCGGTCCTGGCCGGGTTGCCGGCGCACGCCGCTGTTCTTCCCGGATATTGCCCTTGTCCGCCATCAGCGCAAACCGTTGGGTTTTGGCACGGCGGTGTTAAAGACGAAAGCCCCAGACCACAGGGTCTGAGGCTTTCGGCTAGCCAGCCGTTACTCGACGGTGACGCTCTTGGCGAGGTTGCGGGGCTGGTCCACGTCGTAGCCCTTGGCTGCTGCCAGTTCCGCGGCGAAGATCTGCAGCGGGACGGTCGTGAGCAGGGGCATGAGCAGGGTGGGGGTTTCGGGGACGTAGAAGACGTACTCGGCGTAGGCCTTGACGGCTTCGTCGCCTTCCTCGGCGATGACCAGGGTGCGGGCGCCGCGGGCGCGGACTTCCTGGATGTTGGAGACCACCTTGGAGTGCAGGGAGTCGCGGCCGCGCGGGGAGGGGACCACCACGAACACGGGCTGGCCATCGTCGATCAGGGCGATGGGGCCGTGCTTGAGCTCTCCTGCGGCGAAGCCCTCGGCGTGGATGTACGCGATTTCCTTGAGCTTAAGCGCGCCCTCGAGGGCCACGGGGTAACCCACGTGCCGGCCCAGGAACAGCACCGACTTCTCGTTGGCCATGCTGCGGGCCAGTTCGCGCAGCGGCCCGGCCTTGTCCAGGATGGTCTGGATCTTCGCGGGGATCTTGTTCAGGTCCGCGAGGACGTCCTTGATCTGGCCGGAGAAGATGTTCCCGCGCAGCTGCGCCAGGTACAGGCCCAGCAGGTACGCGGCGGTGATCTGCGCCAGGAACGCCTTGGTGGAGGCCACCGCGATTTCCGGGCCGGCGTGCGTGTAGAGCACGGCGTCGGATTCACGCGGGATGGTGGAGCCGTTGGTGTTGCAGATGGAGATGGTCTTGGCGCCCTGTTCCCGGGCGTATCGGACTGCCATCAGCGTGTCCATGGTCTCGCCGGACTGGCTGATGGAGACCACCAGGGTCTTCTCGTCCAGGATCGGGTCGCGGTAGCGGAACTCGTGCGCGAGCTCCACTTCGGTGGGGATCCGGCACCAGTTCTCGATGGCGTACTTGGCCACCATGCCCGCGTAGGCGGCGGTGCCGCAGGCCAGCACGATGATCTTGTCCACCTGCTTCAGCAGTTCAGGGTCGATCCGGAGCTCGTCCAGGGTCAGCTTGCCCTTGATGTCCGAACGCCCCAGCAGGGTCTGCGCCACGGCGTCGGGCTGGTCATGGATTTCCTTCTCCATGAAGGAGGAGAAGCCTCCCTTTTCCGCCGAGGCCGGGTCCCAGTCCACGTGGTATTCCTTGCCCTGGGCCGGGTTGCCGTAGAAATCGGTGATTTCCACCGTGTCCGCGGTGATCGTGACGATCTGGTCCTGGCCCAGCTCCACCGCGCGGCGGGTGTAGTCGATGAACCCGGACACGTCCGAGCCCAGGAAGTTCTCGCCCTCGCCCAGGCCCACCACCAGCGGTGAGTTGCGGCGGGCGGCCACTACGACGTCGGGCTGGTCCGCGTGGACCGCGAGCAGGGTGAAGGCGCCCTCCAGGCGCTGGCAGGCCAGCTCCATGGCGTGGGTCAGGCCGCCGTTCGCCGTGTCGCCGCCCAGCTTGTTCCGGAGGATGTCGGCCAGCAGGGCTGCGGCGACCTCGGTGTCCGTTTCGGACAGGAACGTGACGCCCTTTTCCAGCAGTTCGAGCTTGAGCTCGGCGAAGTTTTCGATGATGCCGTTGTGGATCACGGCCAGCTTGCCGTCATCCGCCAGGTGCGGGTGCGCGTTGCGGTCCGTGGGGCCGCCGTGCGTGGCCCAGCGGGTGTGCCCAATACCGGTCACCGCCTCCGGCAACGGGCGGGCCTCCAGCTCAGCAATCAGGTTGCTCAGCTTTCCGGACTTCTTCCGCGACTCGATGGCGCCCTGGGACACCACCGCTACCCCGGCAGAGTCATAACCGCGGTACTCCAGGCGGCGCAGTCCCTCAAGGACCACATCCAGGGCACTGTGACCGTTAATTGCACCGTCAACCGGACGGCCTACGTATCCCACGATTCCACACATAGGCACAAGACTATCGGCAGCGCGGCTGTTGCTCTAATCCCACGATTCCACACATAGGCACAAGACTATCGGCAGCGCGGCTGTTGCTCTAAACCGGCGGGCCGGCCGGCACGCCGTCCTGCAGGGCTTGGGTGACGTGCGCCGCCGCGCTGAGCAGGGCCGCCATTTCGTGATGCGCCGGGCGCGGGGCAGAATCTTTAGCGTGACTTCGCAACGCAATGAAGCGAACGGGGAGGGTGCCTCGCCGTTCGTGGAGCTGGACCGGCAAACCTGGTCCCGGCTCGCAGCCCAGATGGAACAGCCCCTTAATGAAGAGGACGTGCTGCGCCTTCGCGGGCTCGGTGATCCCCTGGACATCGACGAAGTCAGGGAGGTCTACCTGCCGCTGTCACGGCTCCTGCACCTGTATGTGGAGGCGGCCGGCCAGCTGCACGCGGCAACCACAACGTTCCTGGGTGAACAGACCCAGCGCACCCCGTTCGTGATCGGTGTGGCCGGTTCGGTTGCCGTGGGGAAGTCCACCATCGCCCGTGTGCTGCGTGAGATGCTCCGCCGGTGGCCGGGCACCCCCAACGTGGAGCTCATCACCACCGACGGCTTCCTCTATCCCCTGGCCGAGCTCAAGCGCCGGCAGCTGCTGGAGCGGAAGGGCTTCCCGGAGTCCTACGACCGCCGCGCACTGCTGCGGTTCGTCAGCGAAATCAAGAGCGGCGCCGAGGAAGTGCGCGCGCCGTGGTACTCCCACGTCACGTACGACATCGTGCCCGGCAAGGAAGTGGTGGTCCGCCGCCCCGACGTGCTGATCGTTGAGGGCCTGAACGTGCTGGCTCCCGCGCGGCCGCGGCACGACGGCCGCCAGGGCCTGGCCCTGAGCGACTTCTTTGACTTTTCCATCTACGTCGACGCCAAGACCTCCTACATTGAGGAGTGGTACGTGGACCGGTTCCGGAAGCTGCGGAGCACCGCGTTCGCGCAGCCGGAGTCCTACTTCCACCGCTACGCCACGCTCTCGGACGAGGAAGCCGAAAGCACCGCCCGCGACATCTGGAAGCGGATCAACGAGCCCAACCTGGAGGAGAACGTCCTTCCCACGCGCGGCCGGGCACAGCTGGTGCTGACAAAGGATGCGGATCACTCCATCCGCCGCATGCTCCTCCGGAAGGTGTAGCACAGGTGTGCTATAAATGCGGGTCCCCCAGCCGGCGCAGCTTCACCCGGTTCCTCGCAGCGGGCGCCGGACTCACCGTCCTGTCAGCGTGCACGCCTGAGGCACCAAAGGCCGTGCCGCCGTCGTCCGCTGCCGCTTCAGCGTCCCCCTCCCCTGCTGCCGTCACCGCGTCAGCGGGCCCGACGGCGGAAGCCGCCACGGTGGGCCAGTCACCGGAGGTGCCGTCCCCCACGCCGTCGCCGTCGGCCACCCTGGCGCGGCAGTTTTCGCTCGATGACCCGGCCAGCCCGTGGGTCATCGTCAACAAGCACCGGCCCCTGAAGCCGGCGGACTTTGTGCCGACTGACCTGGTGCGTCCCGCCGTCGCCATTTCCGCAGCGGGCGAGGCTGCGCTGCTGAACAGTACGACGGCGGCAGCGGCCGAGGCGATGTTCGCGGCGGCCGCAGGAGATGGCGTGGCGATGGTCCTGGCCAGCGGGTACCGCTCGTACAGTACGCAGGTGACCACGTACAACGGGTACGTTGCGGCGCGGGGACAGGCGGACGCCGACACGGCCAGTGCGCGGCCCGGGCACTCCGAGCACCAGACGGGGTGGGCGTTCGACATCGCGGATGGCGGGGGCGCCTGCAGCTTCCAGCCGTGCTTTGCCGACCAGCCGGCGGCTACCTGGGCGAAGGCGAACGGGCACCGGTTCGGGTTTGTGGTGCGGTATCCGTGGATGCTGCACCCGATCACGGGGTACTACTACGAGCCGTGGCACCTGCGGTACGTGGGGGTGGAGGCGGCCACGGACATGGCGAACCGCGGCATCGGGACGCTGGAGGAATATTTCGGCCTGGAGGCGGCGGCGGGGTACCTGTGACAAGGGATAGTCACTGTCCCCCGCCAGGTCAGTACCCGCCCGCCCGCCTCTGCACACCACCAGTGGATATCGCTTCACCTGAGTGGGTCGAAAGTGTGAACCGGCCGAATTTGGACTGTGCACTCTGACAACCTTCAATTCCCGTCTGCTCGTAGGCCGTCGTTTCCTCAAGTCTTGCGAAGGATTTAGCGCCAAGATGGTTATTGGTAGCCGGTCCTCATAGATTGACCACATGGTTATGGATGCCGGAGCCCTTTGGCTCGACCTCGTTGATGACGTTCGCTGGTATCCCTCACCCCATAACTCCCAGCCGATCAAGCTGAGGGCCATCAGTGACACGGCGGCAGTTGTTTATTATGATCTCGACCTCGGATTACCTGCCGAATCGTTCGGTATCCCTTTTGGCCATGTCTGTGCAGGTGTCTTCTTGGAGTCCTTATCTGTGGTGGCGGAAGCCCGCGGCTACAGGACAGTGGAATTCCTCGAACATTCAGAAATGGATTTCGCTGCCGCAGACCGCTTGCATCGTATTGGGACAGTGCGGTTGGAACCCGTCCCCCAGGACGACGAGTTGCAGTCCGCGGCTCAACGTCGGTTGGCTGCATTCCGGTCAAGACGAACTTCCCGCCGGCCCTATGACAGCAAGCTTGTTGACGCCGAGCTACTGACGTCAGCTTATTCGATCGCCGCGGCGCAAGGATACGAATTCCGATCGACCACCGACGCCCGCATTGTTTCTTTGCTTGTGCAAATCAACCAGAAGACCCTGTTTTCCGACTTGCGCAATGACGCCGTCTACGCCGAGATTATGCATTGGCTGCGGTTCTCGAAAGATGAAGCGGCCGCGCTGGCCGACGGTCTTAGTGCAGAAACCATGATCATGCCGGGTCCTGTGCTTCGTTTCGCCATGCGGCACCGCGGCTTGTGGTCCTTCCCCGTAATCGGCGGCTTAATCAGAGCCATCTACTTGCGCACCATGCGTGGCGTGCGCCAGCTTGGGTGGCTCGAAGGCCCGTTCGACAAGCCGGCGGATTACTTGGAAGCCGGGCGTACGTTCATGCGGGTCTGGCTATTCTTCTCCGAAAACGGCGTGTGCCTTCATCCCTTCGGCACTGTCATCACCAACCCGGTCTCTCACTCCGAATTCGTTCGGGCGGCGGGACTAAATGAAACCGCGGGCAGAATGGCCTGGATGCTCTTCAGGTTCGGATACAGCGCCACCCCTCCAGCCGCGCACCGCCGCCCGGCCACCTCCACCCTGCTTAGTCCATTGCCTGAGGACACATCACTACAGGAGCCCCTCCGTGAATAAAACGTTCGTATTCGCATTCGTTTTTCTGATGGACAGGTTCGTTGGCCTGTTCACCCCAAGGATTTCCACGCACCGAATGCTGCTCATGCCTGGAATCGAACCTTTCCGGTGGACCGCCGGGCGGTGGAGGGCGTGGCGGACCTTTGAAATGGCGGCTAAACGAGTGCCTGCCTATCGCGAGTTCCTCGCCGAGCATGAGGTACCCGGAAAGCTCTCCCTCAGTGGCAATACGCTCACGCAGGCGTTCGCAGCGCTCCCGGAAATGGACAAGGACAGCTATATCAAGCGCTGGTCCATTCCTGCCCGCAGCGTGGGCGGCGTTCTTCCCCGGCACGGTGTCGTAGTGGATGAATCGTCCGGAAGCTCAGGTGTTCCCACCAGTTGGGTTCGGGGCCTGGAGGAACGCCTCGCCACCCGGCAGTTGCTCCAGGTTGGTTTTTCGCGGACTGCCGAGACGCTCAAGAAGCAACCCTTCGTGCTCAACTGCTTCTCCCTTGGCGCATGGGCGACGGGGATGAACGTCAGCACTTCCCTCACGGATGTCACAATGATCAAATCCATCGGGCCGGACCGAGACAAGGTCATCGCCACGATGCTCGAATTCGGGACGGACTACACCTACATCGTCCTCAGTTACCCGCCCTTCCTGAAGGCTTTGTTCGAAGATGAACGCATCAACTGGGAAGACTACGACATCGTCGCGGCGTTCGGCGGCGAGGGCATCAGCGAGAACATGCGCGGGCACATCACAAAGTACGCCCACAGCGCTTTCGGCTCCTACGGGGCCTCCGACCTGGAAATCAACATTGCAATAGAGACTGACTACACAGTGGCGCTCCGTCAGGCCATCGCCGCGAATCCCGCCCTGTCGGCGCGGCTCACCAAGCAGGACGAGTACGGCGTGCTGCCGATGATCTTCCAGTTCAACCCCTACGACTACCTCCTTGAAACAAATGCGGATGGCGAACTGATCGTCACGATCGTGCGGAAAGAGAACGTCAACCCGCGGATCCGCTACAACATCCATGACCGTGGGCACGTGCTGCGCGTCCGCGACCTCAACGCCGTACTCAAGGAATTCGGGCTCGGACACATCATTAACCAGCAGTTCCTCGATCTCCCCCTGCTCTTCCACTACGGTCGGAGCGACCTGTCCGTTGACTTCAACGGCGCGGTTGTTGCACCGGATGCCCTGCGGGACGTCCTCAGCAGCGACGGCAGGCTTCTCGCAGCCGTAGAAAACCACCGCCTTGTCAGTTTCGAAGACGAGCAAGGAGACCGGCAGCTGCACATCGCGCTCCAGCTAACCGCAAAAGCCACCCATGAGCGCACTTTGGACCAGGTGGCGTACAGGAATTACATTCTTGAGCAGCTGAGAGCAATGAACGGTGATTTCAACAACGCAATTCTGACATCGGCGGAGTCGAGCCTGCCCACAGTTGCATTCTATGCACTGCGTACCGGCCCGTTCAGATCTGATGGCGCGAAACTCAAAAACGAGTACGTCTGGCAGCTTGGTCCCTCAGCTCCCCAAGACTGGGCCCTGGACCTGACCTTTCGAGCGCAAAAGAATCGCGCAGCCACTACCTGAGACGCGTTTGGTGATACATGCCATGCTCTACCCACAAAATCGCCAGGTCGCGACATCGGAAAAGGTGCGCGTCCCGGACCCGCCGACGAGGAGTAGAAGTAGCCTCAGGCGCAGTAACCGCTGGACGTGGTCAGCTTTGATTTCCGACCCGAGCTATTGCATAGGTCCTGGAATGCTCCCGTGGCCCTTCCAGTTATCCACGCACTCGGTCACGGACGATTGCAGAATGACGGTGACCGGCATGATCAGGCAAAGCGATGTGATCGTGTAACAATCTTGCGACTGGAAGGCGAGCGCAGTGTCTTCCATCGATTTGCCTGCTGAGGAACCGTGATATTCGAACAAGCGGCGGGTCGTAGATGCTGACCGCAGTATTTCTTTGCAGTTGAAGGCCCTCACGGTCGGGATCCGGGGAAGGCGTTTGTGTTGAGGCATCGGGACATGAGCATTCCCTTTCACACGGAAGAACGGACTGGCTAGTGGATCCGCTGCCGGCCTCTGCACCACCATGCGTCACGCTGTTGGCTCCCCGCTCGGCACGTCCCGATAAGTTCGGGTACTGAAATCTGCGCTAGGTTGGTCTCCATGCTTAGTGGATTCAAGAATTTCATCATGAAGGGCAACGTGGTTGACCTGGCCGTCGCCGTTGTCATGGGTACCGCGTTCGGCGCGGTGGTGACGGCGCTGGTGAACAAGGTGCTCATGCCGTTCGTCTCGGGCCTGGTGGGTGCGCCCAACTTTGACAGCTTCGCAAGGGTGGACCTTAACGGCAATGCAATCGAGTTCGGGGTGCTCCTGACCGCCGTGGTGAACTTCCTGCTGATTGCAGCGGCTATCTACTTTGTGGTGGTGATGCCGATGAACATCATGATCGAGCGGCGCAACCGCCGGCTGGGGATCAACAAGGACGTGAAGAAGGACGCTGCCGAGGATCCGCAGGTTGCGCTGCTGACCGAGATCCGGGACGCGCTGAAGGAGCGCGTCTAAGTCGTTCGTTAACCGCATTGGCCTGCCTCCTGTTTAGGAGGCAGGCCATTTTTTCTTGCTGGGTTTTTTGAGGCGGCTCGGCTAGTTTGAGGCGAGCTCCAGCGCAAGCTCCGTCCGGACCACTTGCGCAAGGTGCTCGGCGATGAAGTCAGGGCACGTCGCGCCGGTCAAGGCCCGAGATGTCCTGATTACCTGCGGAGTTTGCTCAGGATCGGGGCAATTTATGGGAAATTCCCCTCATTAAGTATCCAAGTCCTATTAGGCTCATCGCACCGCCACCTCGCCGGGGAGGCGGCGGAACTGTGACTGCAGATTTTGGGTCTGCAACTCTCTGGAAGGCTTTTTCGATGAAACTTCGCGAGGAGTCAACGTCAATTGACATTGAACGGGTAATTCTTGTCCCGATCATGGCGCTCTTGCTATTGTCGGCGGTCTCCGCACTATTCTCCGGTGCGAACGGCGCTTCGGCTTCTGTCCTAGACGCTGCATTGCGCCTCACCTACCAAGTGCTGCTGACCGTTTTTTATATCATGGCGATTTTCTTCCTTCTCACAAGGAACCCTGCAAGTGCCCGGAGCGGACGGATTGCTCCCACAATCGCGGCATACATCGGGACCTTCCTGCCTTTTCTGTTCGCGTTTGCGGGTGGGTCGGAAGTATCTCAAGGTCTAGCCTTGTTTGCGGTGGGACTCATGACCCTGGGAATGGCCTTCACTGTCTGGTCCCTGATGACGCTCGGTAAGAGTTTCGGCGTAGAGCCCCAGGTAAGAACGCTCGTGCAGCACGGCCCCTATCGGCTGATCCGTAACCCTCTTTACGTCGGAGAGATGATCACTCTGACCGGGGCAGTGTGCTTTAGCCCCACATTGTTGAAGACGGCAATCCTTGTGGCACTGGCAGCCGTTCAGGCGTACCGGGCAATTCAGGAGGAACAGCTACTAGCGGATAACTTGCCCGAATATGCCGCATACAAGCTGCGGACTACGCGATTCGTGCCAGGCCTGTTCTGACCCTGCTGCTTGTGTGGCAGGTACCGCCAGCGGGCGGGAGCTTAACCTTATCCGCGACTCCCTAAGGGACCGCGCGAGTAGGTCTACCCTACCGAAAGTGGCCCGCTTCCTTATCAGGAGGCGGGCCACATATTTTGACTGCTAGTTTGAGGCGAGTTCCAGTGCGAGTTCGGTGCGGACCACCTGTGCCAGGTGTTCGGCGATGGACTGGGCCGTCACTTCGTCTGCGGCCTCCACCATCACGCGGACAACGGGCTCGGTGCCGGAGGGACGGAGCAGGACGCGGCCGGTTTCACCCAGCGCCGCTTCCGCGGCCGCGACGGCCTGGGCCAGGACGTCGCTGCTGCCCACGCGGCTCCGGTCCACCCCCTTGACGTTGATGAGGACCTGCGGGAGCTTGGTCATGACCGTGGAGAGCTCCTTGAGGGTCTTTCCCGTCAGGGCCACCTGTGCGGCGAGCTGCAGGCCGGTGAGGAGGCCGTCGCCGGTGGTGGCATGGTCGGCGAAAATGACGTGGCCGGACTGTTCGCCGCCCAGGTTGTAGCCGCCGTCGCGCATGCCCTCCAGCACGTAGCGGTCCCCCACACCGGTTTCCACGATGGTGATGCCTGCGTCGCGGAGCGCGATCTTGAGCCCCAGGTTGCTCATGACGGTGGCCACCAGGACGTCGTTCTTGAGCTTGCCGGACTTCTTGAGCGCGACTGCGAGGATGGCCATGATCTGGTCGCCGTCCACCTCATTGCCCTCGTGGTCCACGGCAAGGCAGCGGTCGGCGTCGCCGTCGTGGGCGATGCCCAGGTTGGCACCGTACTTGACCACGGCTTCCTTGAGCGGTCCGAGGTGGGTGGAGCCGACGCCGTCGTTGATGTTGAGGCCGTCCGGATCGGCGCCGATGACGATCACGTCCGCGCCGGCGTCCTTGAAGAGCTGGGGTGAGCAGCCGCTGGCGGCGCCGTTGGCGCAGTCCAGGACCACGGTGAGGCCGTCCAGGCGGTGCGGGAGGGTGCGGAGCAGGTGGACGATGTAGCGGTCTTCGGCGTCGGAGAAGCGCTGGATGCGGCCGACGTCGGCGCCGGTGGGGCGGACTGCTTCCTTGCCCATCTGGGCCTCGATGGCGTCCTCCACCTCGTCAGGCAGCTTCTGGCCGCCCCGGGCAAAGAACTTGATGCCGTTGTCCGGCGCCGGGTTGTGGGAGGCGGAGATCATGACGCCGAAGTCAGCGTCCAGGTCCGCCACCAGGTAGGCGGCGGCGGGGGTGGGCAGAACGCCGGCGTCATAGACGTCGATGCCTGAGCTGGAGAGCCCGGCTTCCACGGCGGCGGCGATGAATTCGCCGCTGGCGCGCGGGTCACGGGCCAGCACGGCGCGGGGCCGGGAGCCGTTGGAGTTGCGGTCGTGGCCGAGCACGACGGCGGCCGCCTGGGCCAGCTGCAGGGCCAGTTCTGCTGTCAGCAGGCCGTTGGCCAGCCCCCGGACACCATCAGTTCCAAATAATCTAGACACCGGTCAAGTGTAGAGGATGGGGTTGCCGCGGCTTGAACCGGCTGGCCAGAGGCACGCATAGGCCCCTTTTGCGGCTCGTCTAGGTGGCCTCGACATTGCCACAGCGATGGATAGAGTCGTCAACGACGGAAGCCCGCCCCACCAAACGGCGGGACGGGCTTCTGTGCAAGCGGATTTAGCGCTTGGAGTACTGCTGGGCCTTGCGGGCCTTCTTGAGACCGGCCTTCTTACGCTCGATGACACGAGCGTCGCGGGACAGGTAACCGGCCTTCTTCAGGGTGGCGCGATTGTTCTCGACGTCGATCTCGTTCAGCGAACGGGCGATGCCGAGGCGCAGGGCGCCGGCCTGGCCGGAGATGCCGCCGCCGTGAATGCGGGCGATGACGTCGTAGGCACCTTCGAGATCAAGGATCTTGAAGGGCTCGTTGACGTCCTGCTGGTGCAGCTTGTTCGGGAAGTAGTTGTCCAGCGCGCGGCCGTTGATGGTCCACTTGCCGGAGCCGGGAACAACGCGAACGCGTGCAACGGCTTCCTTGCGACGGCCAACTGCGGCACCGGCTACGGTCAGTGCCGGGCGCTCCTTCTTGGGCGCAGCTTCGGCAGCTGAGCTTTCAGAGGTGTAGCTGGTCAGGTTTTCCTCGGCCTCGACGACCTCGGTGGTCTCTTCGTTCTGAGCCACGATTCTCCTTGTATAGATAAGTTGTTTGGTGGCCAGGACTACTGGGCGACCTGGGTGATTTCGAAAGTCTTGGGCTGCTGGGCGGCGTGCGGGTGCTCAGCACCGCGGTACACCTTCAGCTTGCCGAGCTGCTGGGCAGCAAGGGAGTTCTTGGGGAGCATGCCCTTGATGGCCTTCTCAACGGCGCGGACCGGGTTGGATTCCAGCAGTTCCGCGTAGTTGACGGAGGTCAGGCCGCCCGGGTAGCCGGAGTGGCGGTATGCGCGCTTCTGCTCCAGCTTGGCGCCGGTCAGGGCTACCTTCTCAGCGTTGATGATGATGACAAAGTCGCCCATGTCCATGTGGGATGCGAAAGTGGCCTTGTGCTTGCCGCGCAGCAGGATTGCGGTCTGGCTTGCAAGACGACCAAGGACAACGTCGGTGGCGTCAATGACGTGCCACTGGCGGTTGATATCGCCGGGCTTCGGGGTGTACGTACGCACGGTGTTTGCCTCGTTCTTGTTCTGGCGTTCTTGTTTAGGTGTCGCTAGCTCGCGCACCTACTGTCTGCGCGCTACCGGAACAGAGGTGAGGGCTCCATGTAACCAGTCATCCTGAAGTTCCGAATGTGCACGTTGAGTAGTTATCCTGCAACCGGATTCTCAAGCGGGCACGCACCATCGGAATAGGACACGCACAACGACTCCCAAGATTAGCGCGTCAGGGGGTTCAGGGTCAAAATGAGGTAGCCGACGGCCGCTGGGGCCCATGCCGGCTCAACCAATACGGGGGATGCAGTGCTGTCAGTGGCGAACGTGGACTCCAACAGCTGGCTGCTTGTCTTAGGGGCCGGGCTCCTCGGAGGCATCCTCTCCCCCACCGCCGAGATCCTGATCGCAAAGCTGCTTCCCCGGCTGGGCAGAATACCTACCCTGGGGGTGCAAATTGCGACGGCGGCAGTCACCGGCCTCGCATGCGTCGCCTTTACTTTGCATTTTGGGATTACTTTCAGCCTTCCAACTTTCCTATTCCTTGCGGTGCTAGGCGTGCAGCTGGCCCGGATAGACGTGGCACTCCACTTACTACCCAACCCGTTGGTGCTGACGCTGCTGGCCGGCGGACTCTTACTGTTTTTATTGCCAGGTTTATTTAATAAGCAATCTGACGATCTGCTTCGGGCAGCCCTCGGGGCCATCATTTTGTTTGTCGTCTACTTGATTTTGGGACTTATTTCTCCTGGCGGCATCGGGATGGGCGACGTGAAGCTCGCGGCGCCCGTGGGTCTTTACCTGGGGTACTTAGGTTGGAGCCACCTCCTCTACGGCGGGTTGCTCGGTTTCATCTTGAACGGCGTAGTCACGGCGCTTGTGCTCAGCAGAAAAGGCCGAAATAAAGCCACAGAAGTACCGCACGGCCCATCGATGCTCGGCGCACTTACGGCCGTAACGTTCTTCATGGGTTAGCCCGCGCCGAGCAATCTCCCGACGGTCGCCGCGTCTTCCACAGGTCACTCCAAGTAGTCAGCCGTGTACTCGTGTTTCACTTCCGAGTACCCCCGTCATTTTTCAGGTACATCCTTTGCGCACTCCTCGAAAAAGTCGAGTACCACTACGCATTGTTGCCCTACGCCCCCCAGTGACAATCTCTTCTTAGCGAAGTCCAGCCGCTAAGGATTTATGGGGGCAGCTGGAAATTCGTTGAAATCCAATAAATCATTTCACCGAATTAAAGGAAATTACAATGACTTCTCTCATGGTCTCAATGACTGCTTTCATCGCCGGCGTCAAGGATCGTTTTACCCGCGAAGAAAAGGGCGCCACGATGGTGGAGTACGGCATCATGGTCGCCCTCATCGCCGTCATCGTCCTTGCGGCAGTCGGCCCGCTTGGACAGGCAATCTTCACTCTGTTCAACGGCGTCACGACCAGCCTCGGCGGAACCCCCGCTCCGTAGGTCCGGCAGCCGGCGCTGGTGGAGTCTCTAACTACCACCAGCGCCGGTTTTCGTCATATAGACGTCAGCGAATTCTTCTCATCGAGGACCTGGCCTGGGAGACCACCATGGCATCAAATCTATGCAACAAATCAAAAGAGGGTCAGCGTGGAGCTGTCGCCGTGGAAATGGCAATGCTTTTGCCGCTCCTACTTCTAATCCTCATGGGAACGATCGAGTTCGGCCGAGTACTGAACGTACAGATCTCAATGACCCAGGCCGCCCGAGAAGGCGCACGCTACGCGGCTATCCACTATAAGGAGGCCGGGTTGAACGTGACAGCAGCTACCCTCGCGGCTGCACCCTCACTCTCCGGGCTCCCGGTTGGCGTCACCAACAATGCGAGCAGCTGTGCTGCCGGCAGCAACGTGACAGTGACCACCACGGTCACGCTGCCTTCACTCTCCGGATTCCTAAATGCTGGCTTCTTTGGCACCCCTGGCATCTTCCCAATGACCCTCACAGGAGTAGGAGTTATGAGATGCGGCGGGTGAGCAGCATAAAGGGGCAAGGCGAGCAGCGAGTTAAGAGCATGAAGGTGAATGAGCGAGGTGCGGCAAGCGTCATTGTGGCGATTGTTCTGGTCGTTCTTCTCGGTTTTGCGGCCTTGGCAGTAGACGTCGGCGCAATGTACGCCGAAAAGGCACAGCTGCAAAATGGCGCGGACTCGGCCGCCCTGGCAGTTGCCAATCAGTGCGCCAAAGGCTCATGTGGGAATACGACCGACACCGGAGATCTCTTCGCCAACAGCAACGCCAACGACGGTTCCAGCGGAGCCACGGTCACTTTTCCCAATTCGACAACCGTGCACGTAGAAACCAAAGCTCGGGCGGCTGGATCGACAACCGATGGATTTGGACTGTTCTTTGCACGTGTAATGGGCTTTAACAACACGCAGATTCATGCGACGGCAGAAGCTTCCTGGGGATCAGTATCAGGCGCAACGTCCTTTCCTTGGACCATCAGCGATTGCGTCTTCAAAAAGTACCTCAGCGCTTCTCAGCTCAATGAGTTCAATTCGACCGGTACCTTCACGGGCACTCCAACCCCTACCCACATCCTCCTTCGATACGACACCAACACTCCCGCCTACTCGGGATGCGCAGTGCAAAACGGCTACGCCCCAGGCGGGTTTGGTTGGCTAAATACCGGTTCGGATTGCAAGGCGACGATTGACGCAGGGACAACCGTAGTTGGTACGAACCCTGGTAATGACCTTCCAAACGTTTGCTCAACCATGCCATCACTCATCATGAATGAGCCGATTCTCGTTCCTGTGTTTTCTTCGGCTGTTCCACTTGCCAACGGCAACAACACCAAATACACCATCGTTGGTTTTCTGGCCTTCAAAGTGACGGGCTACAAGTTCAGCGGCAACGTTGCCAGCCCTGACCCGCTCGCACCGTCCTGCTCCGGAAACTGTCGCGGCATCCAAGGCTATTTCACCCGCTTTGTGTCCCTTGCTGAAGGGCTGTCGACGAGCAACACGGTTGCTAACTACGGCGGCTCCGAGGTCTTCCTCAAGAACTAGCACCGGTGGGCCTCACCCGCTAAATCGACACACACCATCGCAAAGGAGTAACCATCGTGAAATCTCGCCTACTGGGAGGCATTGCAGCACTGGTGCTGGCAATCATTGGAACAGTCCTATTGGTCGTCTACGTCCAAGGCGCAGACAGCAGAGCGGCGCAGGGACTGAACCCCGTAAAAGTTCTCGTCATTAAAGAAGCTGTCCCCGCCGGCACCAAGGCGGAAGACTTGGCCGGCAAGGTACAGGTAGAAGAGCTTCCGCAATCTGCCGTTCCGGCAGCGGCGCTGGAAAGCCTGGATGGCCAGTCGGGCCGGGTCACCGCGGCCGCCCTGCAACCTGGCGAACAATTGCTCACAGCAAAGCTGGTTGATCCGAAGGAACTCGTACCCGGCACTGTGCCGGTACCGGATGGCATGCAGGAAGTTACCTTCCTGCTGGCGCCGGAACGTATCCTCGGAGGCCGGCTCGAAGCCGGCGACGTGGTGACCGTTTACAGCTCCTTCAAGAGTGAAGACAACATGCCCGCCGACGCCAACGTCCCGGCTGAAGTGAAAGGCTGGAAGCAATCTACGGGTCTGTTGTTCCACGATGTCCTGGTAACAGCCGTTCAGAAAGCGGCACCGGACGACAGCAAAAACTCGTCTAACACTTCAGGCGGTGCAGCCGTGGCCATGCCGAACGGCTCTGCATTTGTAACGGTAGCCAGGAGCGATGCTGACGCGGCCAAAATGGTGTTCGGAGCCGAATACGGCACTCTTTGGCTCTCGAAGCAGACCGACAAGAGCGGCAAGTCCCAGCCACCCGTGACGACCTTTGGTGGGCTGTACCGGTGAGCCGCTTCGTAGCAATAACGGGAGTACGCGACTTCGAATCCCGGGTGCGCGAGGCAGTATCAACTGCCCTTCACGGGGACCTGGAGACACTTAGCCCCGCAATTCTGTCCGGCGGCCCGGAAGATGTTTTCCGGCAGCTGACGGGAGCACCGCCCGAAGTTCTTATCCTAGGCCCCGGCGTCAGCGAAGAGGACGCGTTAAAACTCGCGACCGTCTTTGACCTCCAGTATCCGGAAATCAGCCTGCTCCTCGTCGCAGAGCCTTCACCTGAGCTGGTACTCCGCGCAATGCACTCAGGTATCCGGGATGTATTGAAACCCGACATCGAGGTAAACGACCTGCGGGTTCTACTTGAACGCGCCTGCTTGGCATCCGCCAGCCGGCGCCGGGGAATGTCGTTACCCACGGACCCAGGGCAGGAACGGGGTCGGGTTATCGCCGTTATGTCGCCAAAGGGAGGAGTTGGCAAGACCACCGTCGCCACCAACCTTGCCGTTGGATTAGGCAAAGTAGCTCCGATGAGCGTAGTCCTCGTTGACCTGGACCTGCAGTTCGGAGATGTTGCCTCAGGTTTGTTGCTTGAGCCTGAGCACTCGATTACAGATGCGGTTCATGGCATTGCATCCCAAGACTCCATGGTTCTCAAGGCATTCCTGACAGTTCACCCTGCCGGGATATACGCCCTTTGCGCACCTCGGACCCCCGCCGAAGCCGATTACATCACTGGCGAACACGTGGGCCGGCTCCTCGAACAATTGGCCAGCGAGTTCAAATACGTAGTGGTGGATACCGCTCCAGGCCTGGGCGAGCATGTACTCGCTACTTTGGAGCAGGCCACCGATGGCGTTTGGGTATGCGGCATGGACGTTCCAAGTGTCCGTGGTTTGCGGAAGTGCTTCGGAGTACTAAAAGAACTGCAGCTCATGCCCCAGGGAAGGCACACGATCCTCAACTTTGCCGACCGCAAAAGCGGCCTTTCGGTCCAGGACGTGGAAGCAACCGTGGGCGTTCCTGTCGACGCTGTCATCTCGCGCTCACGCACCCTTCCGTTTTCCACGAACCGCGGCATACCCGTTCTACAGGGTTCCGCGAGGGATGCCGCGGCCAAGGGGCTAAAGAAGCTCGTAGATCGGTTTGATCCGGAGTGGGTATCCTCCCCACGCACCAAGCTGCACCGAAGGGTGGTCGTGTCATGAAACTCTCAGATCGGCTCGCTGGTTCCCATGGCAATTCTGATGTGCCAAATGCCGCTACGCCCAATGTTCGTACGTTGTCTGATATATCGAAAACGGGCGGTCAGCCCGAGAGCGCATCTTTCGCTTCGGTTGGCGCCTCGGCTCCACCTGCTTCCTCACTGGGCGGCAATGTGATCTCCCAGCCAATTGATGCTCTTGCCGGACTCAAACAAAGAGCTGCGCTGGCACTATTCGACCGTCTCGGGACGCGTTTTGGCGACACATCTTCGTCGGATGAGGAACTTCGAACCATAGCCGTCGACGAGCTGTCGGCAGTCATCGACGACGAACAAGTGCCACTTTCGCCCGAAGAACGACGCAGGCTTATTCGGGAAATTGCAGACGAAGTAATGGGCTACGGTCCGCTTCAGAAACTGCTCGAAGACCCATCGGTGACGGAAATAATGGTCAACAAGTACGACCAAATCTACATCGAGCGTAACGGGCACTTGAGCCTAACTGGGTCCCAATTCAGCTCGGACGACCACCTACGAAAAGTGATCGACCGTATCGTTTCGAGAGTGGGCCGGCGAATTGATGAGTCGTCGCCCCTGGTGGATGCTCGGCTTGAAGACGGCTCGCGCGTCAACGCGATTATCCCGCCCCTGGCTGTAAACGGACCCTCGTTGACCATCAGGAAGTTCAGCCACGTCCCTCTGACCGTCCGAAACCTCATCGAGTGGGGGTCTCTGACACCGGAAATGGCCGAATTGCTAAGCGCTTGTGTACGCGCACGGTTGAATGTCATAGTTTCGGGCGGAACCGGTACAGGCAAAACGACGCTCCTCAACGTCCTGTCATCGTTCATACCCGAAGACGACCGCATCGTCACCATCGAGGACGCTGTGGAACTTCAGCTGCAGCAAGAGCACGTTGTCCGATTGGAAAGCCGTCCTCCGAACATTGAAGGTAAAGGCGCGGTTGGAATCCGCGAGCTAGTGCGTAACTCCCTTCGCATGCGCCCTGATCGCATCATTGTAGGCGAGGTCCGAGGCGGCGAATCACTGGACATGTTGCAGGCAATGAACACCGGCCACGACGGGTCCCTTTCCACAGTCCATGCAAACTCTCCACGGGATGCTGTCGCCCGGCTGGAGACTCTGGTGCTAATGGCAGGTATGGATCTTCCGCTACGAGCTATCCGTGAACAGGTTGCCTCGGCTGTCGACCTCATTATCCAGGTCACCCGCTTGCGTGATGGCAGCCGCAGAGTCACGCACGTCACAGAAGTCCAAGGTATGGAAGGCGAGATTGTCACGCTCCAGGATGCGTTCCTTTTCGACTACTCAGCCGGAGTTGACCAGCACGGCAGATTCCTAGGCAAACCAATACCTACGGGCATTCGTCCGCGGTTCCTTGACCGGTTTTCCGAACTCGGTATCACTGTCTCCCCGGCCGTATTCGGAGCCGCAGTTCCGACCGGCAGGAGGTAGTCCCATGGACTCGCCCTTGGTTTTCATCGGTGCCATCAGCCTATGCTTCGGTGCGCTTCTTGTCCTGGTGCTGGTGGTCCTCAGGCCCCGCTACTCGGCCATCCCGATCGAACGCCGCCGACCCGACGGGCAACCTGAGCCATCGGCACTGACCAAATTTTCAGAGTCGGCTGCCAACGCGATGGGCGGTGTGATCGGTAAGTCCGGAGGACCCTACAGCCGTGAACTGCTCTACAACGCGGGCGTGAAGATGTCGCCGGCAGAGTTCAGCGCCTTCGTAGCCGCCATGGCCATAGCTGTTGGGCTCATGTCCAGTCTTATCAGTAACGTGGCGTTCGGAATTCTACTAGCGCTTGCGACGCCGTTCGTGGCCAGGCTTGTGCTGACAGTTCGTAGGGACAAGCGCCGGAGTAAATTCGATGGGCAGTTGACGGGCACCATTCAAATGCTGATAGGCGGACTGCGTGTTGGCCACAGCGTGATGCGGACAATCGAGGCCGCGGCGAACGAGTCCGAGGCGCCCACATCGGAGGAACTGACCAGAATCGTTAACGAGACACGAATCGGCAAAGACGCCCGGGAGGCAATTGAGGACTCCGCCAATCGTATGGACAGCGAAGATTTCCGATGGGTTGGTCAGGCTATCCAGATCAATCGCGAAGTCGGCGGAGACCTTGCGGAAGTCTTGGAGCAAGTCGCCGGCACAATACGTGAGCGTAGCGAAATCAAGGGCCACGTGCGGTCACTAAGCGCGGAAGGAAGGATATCCGCGTATATTCTCATGGCGTTGCCGGTAGGGGTCGCGTTCTTCGTCGGAATGATCAACCCGGGCTACTTGGACGTCTTTGTTCAAAAACCGATCGGCTGGTTCATGCTGGGCCTGAGCGCATTGATGTTCATCATCGGCGGTTTCTGGATGAGCCGCATTGTGAAGATTAAGTTCTAAGGATAAAGAATGACTCCAATTGCCTGGATGATAATCGCCACGGTTATTCTTCCTCTCACTTATTTCGTTTGGTCTTGGGCCACACTGGACCGCAAAGGTACCCTCGCCATCCGAGGAAACCTTGCTCGCGGCTTCAACCTCGCAGGCCGCGACGCTGGCCAGCAAGCTCCAATGCTTCTGGGAATATCAAAACGGCTTACACCGGGCAGCTATGAGTCGAAACTTGACCAATGGCTATCGCTGGCCGGACGACCAGCGTCTATGCCGCTGGATAAGTTGATCGTATCTAAACCCTTGCTGGCTCTTGCAGGTGCGCTCGCAGGAATCCTCATGCTGTCCAATTCACTTACTTCAAGCAACATCGCATTGGCGATCTTTGCGACTGTCTTCTTCTATTTCGTCCCAGACCTGTTGGTGTACAACAAGGCGATAAAGCGGCAGGAAGCCATTGAACTGGAACTCCCCAACACCTTGGACCAAATGCTGATCTCTGTAGAGGCTGGGCTAGGTTTCGAATCGGCAATGGCCCGAGCAGGCTCATATGGCGGAGGACCTCTGGCCCAGGAGCTGGTGCGCACGTTGCAAGACATTCAAGTTGGCAGACCGCGGCAGGAAGCCTACGAGGCCATGGCGGCAAGGTCCTCCGTGCAGGACTTGAAGGGTTTTGTTCGGGCGGTCGTGCAGGCCGATAAATATGGCATTGGTATAGCCAAAGTTCTGCGTGCACAGGCCAAGGATGCGCGAGTAAAACGGCGCCAGCGGGCAGAAGAAAAGGCCATGAAGCTTCCCGTAAAGGTCTTGTTTCCGCTGATCTTCTTCATCTTTCCCGTGCTGTTCATAGTTCTACTCGGGCCCGCTGCTATCAACATCATCGAAGCCTTCAGTCACACCTGAGAAACCAAAGAACGCGTCGCTAGACGCCCCATAGACCGGACCCCCTCGGCACCCAGAACCGAGGGGGTCCTTCTACGTCCCCAGACATTTCCGTCCATCCCAGCTTTAACACAGGACCGGCACAGCGGAAGCGCAGGAAAGGCGCAGCCCCTAAAGCCTTTGCGCAGGAAGCTGCAAGTTCCGGTCAATGTCGCGTCAAGCGCTGCTAACTTCATTTCAGTGCTGGTGCAGGACCAGCCAATCCGTCTCGCTCAGGAGTCAAAATGCTTTCTCTCTACACCAACCTCTCAGTCCGCATCCGCGACGAAAAGGGCGCAACCGCCGTTGAATACGGCATCATGGTCGCCCTTATCGCGGTCGCCATCATCGTCGCCGTTACGACCCTTGGCGGCACCATCAACGACATGTTCCTGAACGTGCAGTGTTCAGTGACTGGCGGAACCTACACCGCAGGTGTAGGCGGCGCTGCCGGCACCTGCGCCCCCTAGCCAGGAAGCGTTTCTCCAGCGCCGAGTGAGAGTGGCGGCGGCAAAAGTAGCCGCCGCCACTCCGGTTTCCGGCCCTTGAATGATGGATCCGATTGAAAGGCACCTCCATGTCCCAAGCAGCCGAGCGCGGCGCAGCCGCGGTCGAGTTCGCGATCGTGGTGCCTGTCCTCGTCGCGTTGCTGCTCGGCATCATGGAATTCAGCAGGGCATATAACGCCCAGGCGTCACTTTCGGCAGCTGCCCGGGAGGCCGTCCGAGTGATGGCAACATCGGACCGAACGCCCGCCGCCGTAGCGACCGCCAAAGCAAACGCAATAACCACGGCAAAAACCACTGCGGTATCCCTGCAGCCTGGGTTGCCAGACAGCGCAATCCAGTTTGGGACCGCCTGCCCCTCAACGATTCCGTCTGGAACAAACCCGCAAACAACGGTAACCATCACTTACAGTCTTTCGACGCTGACAGGGATTGCCGGGCCGTTCACCATGACCGCCAAAGGAGCCATGTTGTGTGGCGGCTGATTGACCGCAAATCCATGAACGGGCCTGAGCACGGAGCTGTAAGCCTAATCGTCGCCATAATGCTGGTCGTACTCCTCGGCTTCGCGGCCATCGCCGTAGACGTGAGCATGATGTACGCAGAGCGAACCCAACTTCGCAATGGTGCCGACGCTGCCGCCCTCGCCATCGCCCAAAAATGTGCCAAGAACACCAGCGACACTGACTGCTCGAACACCTCGTCCCTCGCTGCCGGCCTCGCCAATGGCAACGCAAGCGACGGCCTCACCAACATGAAGGCAACGGCACTCGATTTACCGAACCAGTCCGTAACCGTCACTGCTGGATCCCAAGAAGCAGGCAAGACACCCAATCATGTCTCGCTCTTCTTTGCCCGGGTCCTCGGCATCTCATCGGCCGAAGTGATCGCAACCTCAAAAGCACAGTGGGGTACGCCGTCCAAAGGCCCGGCGATCCTTCCCCTAGCCATTGCTTATTGCAAGCTGGATATCCCGATCGGCGGAACCAAGGGCAATGAACAGGTGCTGGATCAGTCGTCGCCCGCGTGCAATAACAAGCTCCCCGGCGGATTCGGCTGGATCACGACGCCAGGGACAAAATGCTCAGTCACAATGACTGCAGGCCAATCGGGCAATTCAGGCATCTGGTTCGACAGTGACCCGGGGGCCAGCGCGCCAGCTATCTGCACCACTGCCGACTTCAGTCAGATGAACGACCAGACCGTGCTCCTGCCACTGTTTGACGTGGCCACCGGCACTGGTACCGCAGTCAAGTATTACGTGAAGGGTTTTGCCGCCTTCCACGTCACCGGTTATCACTTTGCAAATTTCAACTGGTCCACCGGGGGCAATGTCCAAAACAAGATGATCCGCGGCTATTTCGTAAAGTTCGTCTCCTTGTCCCAAGCCTTCGAGCTTGGCAACGTCCCAAATTATGGGGCTTCAATTGTCCGTCTCACCCCATAGCAAGCAGCAAGACCACAGGAGCAGTCAGTGAAGTCACGTATGTTGGCCGGTGTATCAGCAGTCGTGCTGGCCATCATCGGAGCGGTCCTCATCGTCACCTATGCCCAAGGTGCCGATCAGCGAGCCATGAAAGACATGGATCCCACCGGGGTACTGGTGGTGACAAAGGCCGTGTCTGCAGGCTCTTCCCTCGATATAGTGAGGGCGTCCGTGACCCTACAGCAGGTGCCCTCCACTGCTGTTTCGAAGACCGCACTGAAGAACCTTGACGACTCGGTTGGCAAAGTCGCCGCTGTCGACCTTGTCCCCGGCGAGCAACTTCTGGCCGAACGCCTGGTCAACCCGGCAGACGCCAAGACCAGCGGCGCCGTCAAGGTGCCGACAGGCATGCAGGAAGTCACTTTCGAACTGGAACCCAAGATGGTTGTGGGAGGCCGTCTTGAAGCGGGCGACCATGTTGCAATTGGCTTCAGCTTCAGCGGTGGTGCAGACAAGACAAAGCCGGGCGAACCAACAACACAGCTCGCCCTCCGAAAGGTCCTGGTCACAGCCGTCCAGCGCGCCGCGCAACCAACTGCGAAGCCCACCGACGGCACCAACCCCCAGGACACAACCCTTCCCGAAGGCCAGTTCATGGTCACCGTCGCGGTCAACGACGTCGACGCCAACAAGATCATCTTCACAACGCTGAATGGCAGCCTGTGGCTCACCAAGGAACCCCTCGACGCCCAGGACAACGGCGGCTTCATCGCCAGGAAGGACACGGTGTACAAATGAGCCGCTTCGTCCTCCTCTCCCCCAACGCCGACTTCGACCAGAAACTGCGCGACGCCGTCGCCCACGGCCTGCGCGGGTCTGTCCAAACCATCGCGAGTGACATCCTCCCCGCAGGCCCGGCGGAACTGTTCGCCCTCCTCAACCAGGAACAGCCCGAGGTGCTCATCATCGGACCGGACGTCCCCTACGAGGAAGCTCTGAAGTTCGCCAAGGTCTTCGACGTCCAGCTCCCCGGCCTCAGCCTGGTGCTGGTCAGCGACGTGCAGCCGGAATTCCTGCTGCACGCCATGCGCGCCGGCATCCGCGACATCCTCAGCCCCCAAGCGGACCCGGCGGAAATCAGGGTGCTGCTCGAACGCGCCTGCCAGTCCTTCGCCACGCGCCACCGCAGCCCCGAAGCTCAACAAACAGAGAACGGCAAAGGCCTGGTGATCGGCGTCTTCTCCCCCAAGGGCGGCGTCGGCAAAACCACCCTCGCCACGAACATCGCCATCGGCCTGGGCCAGATCGCGCCCATGAGCGTGGTGATCGTAGACCTGGACCTGCAGTTCGGCGACGTCGCCTCCGGCCTGTACCTCAACCCTCAGCACACCGTCACCGATGCCGTCACGCCCGCCGCCGCCCAGGACTCCCTGGTCCTCAAGGCCTTCCTCACCGTGCACCCGGCCGGCATCTACGCCCTCTGCGCCCCACCCAACCCCGTGGACGCGGACCACATCACCCCGGAACAGGTCAGCCGCCTGGTGGAACAGCTGTCCCACGAATTCCAGTACGTGGTCCTGGACACCGCCCCCGGCATGCCGGAAATCGGCCTCGCCGCCATGGAACAGTGCACGGACGTGGTCTGGGTCAGCGCCATGGACATCCCCAGCCTCCGCGGCCTCCGCTCGGGCCTGGAAGTCCTCCGCCAGCTGGACATCATGCCCGAATCCCGGCATGTGGTCCTGAACATGGCCGACGCCAAAGCCGGCCTGAACGTGCAGGACGTCGAATCCACCATCGGCGCGCCCGTGGACGTCAGCGTCCCCCGGTCCCGCGCGGTTGCACTATCCACCAACCGCGGCATCCCGGTCCTCCAGGAATCCAGGAAGGACCCCGCCGTCAAAAGCCTCCGCCAGCTCGTGGAGCGCTTCAACCCGGCCTGGCGCGCCCAGGCACAGAAGAAGCTTCACCGAAGGGTGGTCATCTGATGAAACTCTCTGAACGCATCAACGCGGTCCAGACCCGCGACCAGGCCTCTGGCTCCGGGTCGGGCACGGGCACCGCCGTGCTCGAGGCCCCGCGCCCGGCGCCTTCGCCCTCCCCTGCGGAAGGTGCGGAGCGGCACCTTCCGGCACCGGCCGCCGTCGCGCATTCAACGTACGACGACGGCGCGCAGCAGGTGCCCACGGCACCCAAGGTGGACGTCTTCGCAGCCATGAAGGACAGGGCGGCCACCGCCCTCTTTGAACGCATGGGATCGCGCTTCAACGACGCCGCCGTCACCGAACAGGAACTGCGCAGCACCGCCAAGAAGGAACTCACCCGCATCATCGACGCCGAACAGGTGCCGCTGACACCGGAGGAACGCACCCGCCTGGTCCAGGACGTGGCCGACGACGTACTGGGCTACGGCCCCCTCCAACGCCTGCTGGACGACCCCGCCGTCACCGAAATCATGGTCAACCGCATGGACCAGATCTATGTGGAACGCAAAGGCAAGCTGACCCTTTCCGAGTCCCGCTTCAGCTCCGAGGAACACCTGCGCAAGGTCATCGAACGGATCGTGTCCAAGGTGGGACGCCGCATCGACGAGTCCTCCCCGCTGGTGGACGCCCGTCTGGAGGACGGTTCGCGCGTCAACGCCGTCATCCCTCCCCTGGCCGTTGGCGGTTCCTCCCTGACCATCCGAAAGTTCAGCAAGACCCCGTTGACGGTCCGCAACCTCATCGACTTTGGCACCCTGACCCCGGAGATGGCCGAACTGCTGAACGCGTGCGTGAAGGCCAAGCTGAACATCATCGTTTCCGGCGGTACGGGCACGGGCAAGACCACGCTCCTCAACGTCCTGTCCTCGTTCCTTCCGCACGACGAACGCATCGTCACCATCGAGGACGCCGTGGAACTGCAGATCCAACAGGACCACGTGGTCCGGCTGGAAAGCCGCCCGCCCAACACCGAAGGCAAAGGCGAAGTCACCATCCGCGAGCTCCTCCGCAACTCCCTCCGTATGCGCCCCGACCGGATCGTGGTGGGTGAGGTCCGCGGCGGCGAATCGCTGGACATGCTGCAGGCCATGAACACCGGCCACGACGGCTCCCTGTCCACGGTCCACTCCAACTCGCCCAGGGACGCCGTGGCCCGCCTCGAAACCCTGGTGCTGATGGCCGGCATGGACCTTCCGCTGCGCGCCATCCGCGAGCAGATCGCCTCCGCCGTAAACCTCATCGTCCAGATCTCCAGGCTCCGCGACGGCTCCCGCCGCATCACCCACGTCACCGAGGTGCAGGGCATGGAGGGCGATATCGTGACGCTGCAGGATGCATTTGTGTTCGATTACTCTGCAGGTGTTGACGCCCAGGGCCGCTTCCTGGGCCGGCCGGTGGCCACGGGCATCCGGCCGCGGTTCATTGACCGGTTCGAGGACCTGGGCATCCACGTGTCCCCGGCAGTGTTCGCCGGGCCGCTGTCGCCGGGCGCGAAGTAGGGACGCGGCCATGATCATCGCCATCGGAAGCGTCATCCTGCTGGCAGCCATCTGCCTTCTCGGTGTGGCCGTGCTCCTGCCGGGCGCCCCCGCCGTGCCGCTGGACCGCCGTCGTCCATTTGAACCGGAACCGCCGTCCTCACTGTCCCGCCTGGCGCTGTCCGGCGTGAGATCCTTCGAACGGCTCCTCGGGGGACGGAACGTCAAGCTGTTCCCCCGCCCTGAGCTGGAAAACGCCGGCCTGCGCCTCAGCCAGGCCGAATTCTTCCTGCTGGTGGGGATCGGCGCCTGCGTCGGGATGCTGGTGGGCACGGTCACGGTGGGTCCCCTGGTGGGGGTGCTGCTGGCACTGCTGGCACCTTTCGTGGGCAAACTCGTCCTCGGATTCCTGGCCGGCAAGCGGCGCACCGCCTTCGACAGCCAGCTCGGCGACACGCTGCAGCTGCTCTCCGGCGGCCTCCGGGCCGGCCACAGCATCCTGCGCGCCATCGACGCCGCCGCCACCGAGTCCCAGAAGCCGACGTCGGAAGAGATGCGGCGGGTGATCACCGAAACAAGCCTGGGCCGCGACCTGCTGGCCGCACTGAACGACACCGCGGACCGGATGAAGAACGAGGACTTCGTCTGGATCTCGCAGGCCATCCAGATCAACCGCGAGGTGGGCGGCAACCTGGCGGAGGTGCTGGACCAGGTGAACGAGACCATCCGCGAGCGCGCGGAAATCAAGGGCCACATCAAGGCCCTAGCGGCGGAAGGCAAGTTCTCCGCCTACATCCTGATCGCCATGCCGTTCGGCATCGTGACCATGCTGCTTGCCGTGAGCCCCAGCTACATGAACTCCATGTTCACCCACCCCCTGGGCTGGGCGATGATCGGCGCCTCCTTTGTCCTGATGACCATCGGCGCGCTGTGGATGCGCAAGATCATCGACCTGAAGTTCTGAGGACCCCATGAACCTGATCGTCCTCCTCGCCGTACTCCTGGTCTGCATCCCCCTCGCGGCCGTGACCTGGTCCATGCTGACCGTGGACAAGCAGGGGCGCATCGCCGCCGCTGAACTGTTGGGCCGCGGTGCTCCGGCGGCCCTCGTTGCGCCTGCCGGGAAACCGGGCATCCTCGAAACCGTGGGGCGCCGCCTGACTCCCCCGGCCTATGTGGCCTTCCTTGACCGGCTCCTGTCCCTCGCCGGCCGGCCCGCCTCAATGCCGATGGGCAAGGTGCTGGGCTCTAAGCTGGGCCTCGGAATGGCTGGTCTGGCAGCGGGACTCTGGCTCGTGAGCATCGGCGCGAGCCCCCTCATGAAGCTCGCCGGCTTGTTCCTGATTGTCCTCGGCTACTTCATTCCGGACCTCCTCCTGTACAGCAAGGGCCAGGAGCGGCAGAAGGCGATGCAGCTGGAGCTGGCCAACACCCTGGACCAGATGCTGATCTCGGTGGAAGCCGGACTGGGTTTTGAAGGCGCCATGGCCCGGGCCGGCGAGAACGGCAAGGGCCCCCTCGCGGAGGAACTGGTCCGCACGCTGCAGGACATGCAGGTGGGACGGAGCCGGCGCGAGTCCTACATCGCCCTGGCCGAAAGGACCAGCATCCCGGAACTGCGCAGCTTCGTGCAGGCCGTGGTGCAGGCCGACACCTACGGAATCGCCATCAGCCGGGTCCTGCGCGTCCAGGCCAAGGTCATGCGGGTCAAGCGGCGCCAGCGGGCCGAGGAAAAGGCAATGAAACTGCCCGTCATGATTCTTTTCCCGCTGCTGTTCTTCATCTTTCCGGTCCTCTTTATCGCCATTCTGGGCCCGGCCGTGATCAATGCAGTGGTGACCTTCAGCGGACAGTAAAGATACTCAGTGCGGCGGCAAGGTTGCCTCAAGGTTTACACAGAATGACAAGAAACAGGACACCGAAGGATTTCCAGGAAGTAGCCTTGAACAATGAACAGTCCCGATCCCGGTTCCAGCGGAAAGAGCCCCGCTGCGGACTACCCGCTGTCCGGGGTCGGTTTGCCTGCCGCTCCCGTTCCGGCCGCCGCCGCGGCCCCTTCACTGGAAGAGGCCGCTCTCTTGCCGTTGGTTGATGCCGCAGTACTGGAAGAACTCGAAGATGAGCTGGCCGGATCCGGGCTGGCGCAGCGCTTCGCCCGCGACTACGCCGCCATGTGGGACCTGCGGCTGGCCCGGCTGGGAACAGCAGTCGAGAGCCAGGACGAAGAGTCCGCCCTGGACGCCGTCATCAGCCTCAAGATCAGCTCCGCCATGGTTGGCGGCGTACGGCTGGCCAAGCTCGCCGAACTCCTCGAAGGCCTGATCCGGCAGGGCGACTTTGTCCAGGGCCAGGCCCTGATGACCGGCGTGGCCCTGGATGGCGCCCGCACCGTGTCCGAACTGCAGGCAACCTACATCCTGGAAAACGGCTAGCAGTTACGCATCATCCGGCCGCCGCGGCGCCAGCCGGTACCCCACCCCACGGACTGTCTGCAGCCAACGCGGGGACAACTGGTCTTCTTTGAGCTTGCGCCGCAGGTTTCCCACGTGAACCTCCACGGCGCGCTCGTCCGCCTCACTGATGTACGTATCCCGGTCATAAAAGTCGCCCCGCACCGCCCGCACCAGGTCCGCCCGGGTACACACGGCACCGCCGCCCTTGAGCAGCACATGGAGCAGGTCGAACTCACTGCGGGTCAGGCCCAGCGGCTCACCCTTGATCTCCACCGTGCGTGTCCGGTGGTTCAGCAGGAGCCCGTTGTGCTGCAGGACCCCGGGCTCGGGCTGCCGGGCGGCAGGCGCCTGCGGCTGTCCCCACTGTGAAGTGGACGGGTTCTGCCCGTTTACTTCATGGCGCGGCCTGCGCATCATGGCAGAAACCCTGGCCCGAAGTTCCCTGGGCCTGAAGGGTTTTGCTATGTAGTCATCCGCCCCCGCGTTCAGGGCGGACAGCAGGTCCGGTTCATCGGTCCGGCCTGTCAGCATCACCACGTAGGCGTTGCTGAAATTCCGGATCCGACGCAAAACCTCAAACCCGTCAATATCCGGCAGCCCGATATCGAGCGTCACAACATTGGCCTGCTTACTGCGGACCACCTCAACCCCGGCACGCCCATCAACTGCTGTATGCACTTCGAAGCCCGCCTGGGTCAAAACACCTTCAAGGAGGTTACGTACATCGGCGTCATCCTCGATGACTACAGCTACACCAAGATCGTCCATTGCTATCCCTGCGCCAGGCGGAAATGGCCCCCCATTGGCCCAGCGCCAATGCCAATCCCGCTCCAACCATTTATACGCTACTAGTAAGCCGGACTGATGACATCCCAATCGGCACCGAAAATTGAAAAGTCAATTATTATGACAAGACATGTGCATTATCCAAAGGAAAGGGTGGATGCCAAGGTAACCGGGGGGAATTGCTACACCTTGGCGGCACCTGCTTTCCGGACGTAAAGGGGTACGAGTCAGAACCATGGCCGAGCCGTTGTTCCACCGTGGCCCCGGCCGCATCTTCCGGCGGCTGGGAACACGCGCCCAAGTGGCGTTGTGCCAGCTCCCCCTTACCCTCATTGTTGCCGCGATTGCCGTGGCTACCCCCTTCGCATGGCCCTCGCTCCTGCACAGCCCCCTGTACGTGGCCGGCCTTGTCCTTCACGCGGTCCTGTTCCTCGGCTGCTTCCTGATGCCCTGGGAACGCCTGGCACACCGCCCGTACCTGCTGATCCCCGTGCTGGACTTCGCAGCGATCGGGTTCCTGCGCAACGGTGCGGCACCGCTCCTCCCGGGCCTGGCGGTGCTCGTGATCTTCCCCGTCATCTGGCTCTCCGCCTCCGGCATGCTGGCGCGCAGCAGCTTGGTGCTCAGCTTTCTGGGACCTTTCCTGATCATGGTCCCCTCGGTGGTGGCCCACCTCCCCGCGGTCACGGCCGCCGACATCACCAGCGCCGTCCTCTTCCCCGTCATGATGCTCGCGGTGTCCCTGGCCATCCGGTTTGCGAGCGTCAGCCTCAGGCAGCAGCAGGCCGAGCTCGCCGACAAGGACCGGGAACTCCGGGAACTGCTCGCCGCAAGCCGGGAACGGGAGAAGCTGCTGGAAACCGTTCTGGACGCCACCGACGTCGGAATTGCCGCCGTCGACCGCTCCGGCCACTTCCTGGTGTCCAACAGCCGCCAGCGCAACTTCCGCCGTGTCACGGGCGCGGACGACGCCGTTCCCGGCCAAGGCCACCAGCTCATCTTCGGACAGGACCGCCGCACCCTGCTCCCCCAGGACCGGCGGCCCATTAACAGGGCCATGGCGGGCGAGTCCTTCGCCGACTACCTGGTGTGGGCCGGCGAGGGCCCGGAGCAGCGGGCGGTATCCGCCGCCGCCCGCCCGCTGGTCAATGAAGACGGCGAATTGACCGGGGCTGTGGTGGTCTACAGCGACGTCACCGGCTGGGTGGAATCCCTGGCAGCAAACCAGGAGCTGGTTTCCAACGTCTCGCACGAATTCAAGAACCCGCTGAACTCGATCCTCGGCAACATTGACCTGGTGCTGGACGAGGCCGACAGCCTGCCCCGGCAGGTGGCCCAGCGCCTGCTCGTGGTGCAGCGCAACGCGGAAAGGCTGCTGGACCTCGTGGCCGACCTGACCGCCTCAGCCTCCACCACCCTGAACGTCCACCCCAAGCGGACCGACCTGGCCAGCCTGGTGGAGACCAGCCTCGGTTCAGCCCAGGCCCTGGCGCTCCGGTCCCACGTGGAGATCGCCGCCGACGTCCCCTCGCCGCTGTGGGCCTATGCGGACCCGCTCCGGATCGGGCAGGTGCTGGACAACCTGGTCTCGAATGCCATCAAGTACTCCCCCGACGGCGGCAGGGTCAGCATCAGCGCGGATGCAGACCGGCAGTGGGTCCGGTTGAGCGTCACGGACACCGGGATGGGCATGACCAGCGAGGACGCGGCGAGGGCCTTCAACCGCTTCTTCCGCGCCGAATCCGCGCAGAAGGCCGCCATCCCGGGCGCCGGGCTGGGTCTATCGATTACCCGGATGATCGTGGAGCGGCATGGCGGCACCATCGCGTGCGAGAGCGGTGAGGGCCAGGGCAGCACCTTCACCGTGACGCTGCCGGCCGAGGGCCCGCCGCCTTCGTTCTAGTGGGCCCACGCCCGCAGGGTTCCCTGGCCGAGCTTGCGAGGTTAGGGGGCGGGTGGGGAATCGCGGAGGGCGCGTGTCTGTTCCGCCCGGGCCAAGAGTTCGCTGTCCGAGGGGTAAGCCACTTCCTCAAGCACCAACGGATGCGGGGCGGCCAGGACGGACTTGGCATCGCGCTTTTGCAGCAGCAGCCGCTCGTACAGCCAGCCCGGCTCCTCGACGCCTTCACCCACGTACAGGGCGGAGCCGATGAGTGCCCGCACCATGTTGTGGCAGAACGCATCGGCCTGCACTGTGGCCACAATGACGCCGTCCTCGCCGCGCCGGAATTCAAAGCGCTGGAGTTCCCGGATGGTGGTGGCACCCTCCCGCGGCTTGCAGAAGGACAGGAAATTCTGGAGGCCCAGCAGCTTCGAGGCGCCCTCGTTCAGGAGCGCCACGTCCAGCGGATTTTTGTGCCACAGCGTGAAGTACCGCTCCAACGGATCCCACCGGGCGGGGCCGTCCGCAATGCGGTAGCTGTAACGGCGCCACAGGGCGGAGAACCGGGCGTCAAAGCCCTCGGGGGCCAGCGAAATGTCGTGCACCTCCACCGCGCCGGTCAGGTCTCCCAGGATGCGGCTCAGAGCACCGCGGAGCCTGCGCATCATGGCGACGGCGGGATCCAGTTCGTGCCCGCGTGGCAGTCCCTGCCACTCGTCGTCCGTGAGGTCCAGATGGACCACCTGGCCCCGGGCGTGCACGCCTGCGTCGGTCCGTCCCGCGACGGTGACACGGACGGCACGGCGGATCAGCAGCGCGATCGCCTCCTCCAGGACGCCCTGGACGGTGCGCAGTCCCGGCTGCAGCGCCCACCCGCTGAACGGGCCGCCGTCGTACGAAAGATCAAGCCGGATACGCAAAAACCCGCCGCCCCCTGGAACGGGGGCCGCGGGTTTTTGGTGGTTCACAGACCTAAGTCTATGCGAAGGGAATCAGCGAATTACTTCGCGTCCTTCTCCTCGGCAGCCGGAGCCTCGGCAGCTTCCTCAGCGGCGGGAGCCTCTTCGGTTGCAGCAGCTTCCTCAGCGGCGGGAGCCTCTTCGGCCGGAGCCTCAGCAGCTTCGGTCTCGGGAGCTTCTTCTGCAACGGGAGCAGCAGCAGCTTCCTTCTTGTCAGCGTCGCGCTTGGCAGCGGACGTAGCCTCGGCTACGACAGCCTGCTTGGCGGAAACGGGCTCGAGGACAAGCTCGATGACAGCCATGGGAGCGTTGTCGCCCTTGCGGTTGCCGATCTTGGTGATGCGGGTGTAGCCGCCGTCGCGGTTCTCCACAGCCTGGGCGATGTCGGTGAACAGCTCGTGGACGATGCCCTTGTTGCTGATCAGGCCGAGAACCCGGCGGCGGGAAGCGAGGTCGCCGCGCTTGGCGAAGGTCACCAGGCGCTCTGCGTACGGCTTCAGGCGCTTGGCCTTGGTGACCGTGGTGGTGATCCGCTTGTGCTCGAACAGGGATGCTGCCAGGTTCGCGAGCATGAGGCGCTCGTGAGCCGGGCCGCCGCCGAGGCGCGGACCCTTAGTGGGGGTAGGCATAATTGTTTCTCCTCATGTGGAAGCCGTGGGCGGCACACCGTGGTGCTGCCCGCCGGCCAAGGTCTGGTTTAGAGTTCGTCGTCGCCGAAGGCGGCGTCGTCCTCTTCGATTGCTGCGGCGCGTGCTGCGAGGTCAAAACCGGGAGGCGAGTCCTTGAGGGACAGGCCCAGTTCAACCAGCTTTGCCTTGACCTCGTCAATGGACTTTGCACCGAAGTTGCGGATGTCCATCAGGTCAGCCTCGGAGCGGGCAACGAGTTCACCCACGGTGTGGATGCCCTCACGCTTGAGGCAGTTGTAGGAACGGACGGTGAGGTCCAGATCCTCGATCGGCAGTGCCATGTCGGCTGCCAGGGCAGCGTCGGTGGGCGACGGGCCGATCTCGATACCTTCAGCTGCGGTGTTCAGCTCACGGGCCAGACCGAACAGTTCCACCAGGGTGGTGCCTGCGGAAGCAACGGCATCGCGCGGGGCGATGGCCTGCTTGGTCTCGACGTCGACGATCAGCTTGTCGAAGTCGGTGCGCTGCTCAACACGGGTTGCTTCCACGCGGAAAGTAACCTTCAGCACCGGCGAGTAGATGGAGTCGACCGGGATACGGCCGATCTCTGCATCGCCGGACTTGTTCTGAGCTGCCGAAACGTAGCCGCGGCCGCGCTCGATGGTCAGTTCGAGTTCGAACTTGCCCTTCGAGTTCAGCGTGGCGATGTGCAGATCCGGGTTGTGGAATTCGACGCCGGCCGGCGGAGCGATGTCCGCGGCGGTGACGACTCCGGGGCCCTGCTTGCGCAGGTAGGCAACGACGGGCTCGTCGTGCTCGGAGGAAACCGACAGGCTCTTGATGTTAAGGATGATCTCGGTGACATCTTCCTTGACACCCGGAACCGTGGTGAACTCGTGCAGCACACCATCGATCCGGATGCTGGTTACGGCAGCACCGGGGATGGAGGAGAGCAGGGTACGGCGGAGGGAGTTTCCGAGGGTGTAGCCGAAGCCCGGTTCCAGCGGTTCGATGATGAAACGCGAACGGTTTTCGGAGACTACCTCTTCGGAGAGGGTGGGGCGCTGTGCAATGAGCACTTAGGTTTCCTTTCGGCGAGCATCCGCTATATGACGCAACACAGGTGGTGGAAATTCGGTCTGAAGACTTAACGCGCTGGGCTTGCCCGGACCATCGCTGGTCCGGGCAAGCTCCTGCTGCGGAAAAGAATTAGACGCGGCGGCGCTTCGGCGGGCGGCAGCCGTTGTGCGCTGCGGGGGTGACGTCCTGGATGGAGCCAACCTCGAGGCCTGCGGCCTGCAGCGAACGGATCGCGGTTTCGCGTCCGGAACCCGGTCCCTTGACGAAAACGTCTACCTTGCGCATGCCGTGCTCCTGCGCACGCTTGGCAGCGGCTTCGGCAGCCATCTGGGCAGCGAACGGGGTGGACTTGCGCGAGCCCTTGAAGCCAACCTCACCGGAGGAAGCCCAGGAAATAACAGCGCCGGACGGATCCGTGATGGAAACGATGGTGTTGTTAAAGGTGCTCTTGATGTGCGCCTGGCCAAGCGCGATATTCTTCTTGTCCTTCTTACGCGGCTTGCGAACCGCGCCACGAGTCTTCGGGGGCATTTTTTCTCCTACAGAAAGTTATTGGGGAAAGTCCGTAAATCCCGGGCGGGGATTTTAACGGGCCTTCTTCTTGCCGGCGACGGTGCGCTTCGGGCCCTTGCGGGTACGTGCGTTCGTCTTCGTACGCTGACCGCGTACGGGCAGGCCCTTGCGGTGGCGCAGGCCTTCGTAGCTGCCGATTTCAACCTTGCGGCGGATATCTGCTGCTACTTCGCGGCGAAGGTCACCCTCAACCTTGTAGTTGCCTTCAATGTAGTCACGCAGCTCAACCAGCTGGGCGTCAGTCAGGTCCTTGACGCGAACGTCAGCGCTGATGCCAGTGGCAGCCAGGGTTTCGTGTGCACGGGTCTTGCCCACGCCGTAGATGTAAGTAAGCGCAATTTCCAGCCGCTTTTCGCGGGGAATGTCTACGCCAGCGAGACGAGCCATAGTGGCAGTACTCCTTGATAAACCGGAGGTCGTAGGCAGTACACCCGCACGGTCCGTGCGGCCCCAGCCTCCGACCGGGGGTTAGCTGTCCGGACTCTTTCGAGCTCAATGTTCCAGATCAGCTTGTGCTGCCTTTATTTACTTGCGTGGGTTAGCAACCCAGGATTCCTTCAGGGAAGGAAATTAGCCCTGGCGCTGCTTGTGGCGCGGGTTCTCGCAGATCACCATGACCCGGCCATTACGGCGGATCACTTTGCACTTTTCGCAGATCTGCTTGACGCTCGGCTTGACCTTCATGGCGTTCCTTTGCGTGTAGCAGTGTGGTCAACTGGAGCAGCGGTCAGCTCGCGCTGAAGCCGCCCAGCAATTTACTTGTAGCGGTAGACGATACGACCACGGGTGAGGTCGTACGGGCTCAGCTCCACCACTACGCGGTCCTCGGGGAGGATCCGGATGTAGTGCTGACGCATCTTTCCAGAGATGTGTGCCAGAACGATGTGCTTGTTGGTGAGCTCAACGCGAAACATCGCGTTAGGCAGCGCCTCGGTCACAACGCCTTCGATCTCAATGACCCCGTCCTTCTTGGCCATACCCTCCGCTAACTGTTGTTGCCGCAGCCCCGCCGGATTGCACCGGTCATGACCACGAACGTTTTTGTTGGATCGATTGCCGGTTCCAGGCCCAAAAGGGCGTGGCAGTCCAGACAACCAACAAACAACACTACCCTGTTGGCCGGTAAAAGTTAAATCGGCCATAGTAGCCTACGCGGTGCGGTACGCACCATATTCACCTGCAGGAGTGCTGATTCCTTCCGCACTGGCCACGCCGTCCAGGATGGCCAAACGGACGACGCCGGCTGCCGCACTCTGCAGCGTAATGAGACTGACCTGCCGGGCAGCTTCGTCCGAGCGGTCCAGCGGGATGGCCCCGGTTGCAAGGCAAAAGACGATGTCCCCGTCGGCGAGGGTGTGGGACGGATTCAGAGCCCGGGCGATTCCAGCATGGGAAGCAGCAGCGGTCCGCTTGCACTCGGCCACGTCCAGGAATGCGTTCGTTGCCACAACAACCAGCGTTGTGTTCGTCGTGGTGGCTGCTTTGGGCGGCGCTGGTACTTCAGGTTTGGTCGGGTCAAATGGCAGTCCCAGCGCGTTCACAACAGCAATGGCCCCCACAATAACGCCGTTCTCCAGGGTGACCGACGCGGTGCCCACTCCCCCTTTGAACGTCCTGGCGATGACTGCGCCGGTTCCCGCACCGACGTTGCCGCGTCCGACGTCGTGCCCTTCCTTTTGTGCCGCCGCGGCGGCCGTTGCCGCGTAGCCCATGTCCGGCGTCGGACGCGCTGCGAAGTCCCCGCCCCTGCCGAGGTCGAAGATGGCGGCGGCGGGCACGATGGGCACGACGCCGCCGGGAACGGCGAATCCCCTGCCGTTTTCCTCGCACCAGCGCTGGGCGCCGGCAGCGGCCGCCAGCCCATAGGCGCTGCCGCCGGTGAGCACTACGGCGTCCACTGTGCTGACAAGGGTGGTGGGGTCAAGGGCGTCCGTTTCGTGGGTGGCAGGCCCGCCGCCCTGGACATCCACCGATCCCACGCAGCCCGGCGGCGGCAGGACCACGGTGACCCCGGTCAGCCAGCCCCCGCTGTCCTTGTGGACGTGGCCTACCCGGATGCCCGGAACATCGTTGATGGATCCCATCCCCCTATTCTCCCCTCCGCAGGCGTGCCCCTGCCGCATCGGGGAACTTTGTGCGAGACTGCATTCAACACAGCGTTAACGGGCGACGAAGCCTTGGATAACAGTCCCCTGACAAGGGCATATGCGGGTTTCAGCCCCCTGACGGTCTGGTGTAGTAGTCCCTAGATCAAGCCAGGGCCGGCCACAAGCAGGCTCCCAACCCGGGAGAGACACGCATGACCCGTCAACTCGCCCCGCACCCAGCCGCCAAGCCGAAGAGGCCTCCGGGCCGCTCAGCGAAAGTCCCAAAGCGGCGGTGGACCGCGAGGACCCGGCGGGACTTCTTCGTTTTCCTCGCCATGGCGCTGCCCAACCTGGTGCTGATCGCCGTCTTCACCTACCGTCCGCTGTTCAGCAACATGTATTACTCCACCCTGGACTGGACCCTGGGCTCCCCCAGCGCCACGGTGGTTGGCCTCAACAACTACGTCACCTTCTTCAGCAGCAATGATGCGCCGAAAGTCCTGGGGACCACGGCGGTGTTCACCCTGGTCACGGTGGGCGGTTCCATGGTGCTGGGCCTGCTGGTGGCACTGGCCCTGAATGCGAAGATCCGGGGCACCACGTTCGCCCGTTCGGCGGTCTTTGCCCCGTACGTGCTTTCCGGCGTCGGGGTGGGCCTGGTGTGGCTGTTCATCTTCGACCCCGGCTACGGCGTCCTGGCCTGGCTGTTGCGCGGCGTCGGGCAGCAGAGCCCGCAATGGATCAACGACCCCCAGCTCTCGCTGGTCATGGTGATCCTGGTCTACGTCTGGAAGAACCTGGGCTACTGCGCCGTGGTGTACCTGGCCGGGCTCCAGTCCCTTCCGCAGGATGTCATGGAGGCCGCATCCCTTGACGGCGCCAACGGATTCCGCCGCTTCACCAGCATCTCGCTGCCCCTGCTGTCCCCCACCACGTTCTTCCTCCTGATCACCACCATGCTCAGTTCACTGCAAGCCTTCGACCTCATCCGGATCATGACGCCGCTGGGCACCGGTACCAGCACCCTGATCTATGAGGCATACCTGCAGGCCTTTGGCGCCTACAACAGGGCAGGCTACTCGGCAGCCATTTCGGTGGTCCTGTTCGCCATCCTCCTGGTGATCACCGTGCTGCAGCTGCGGTTCGTGGAACGAAAGGTGCATTACTCATGACCTCCCTGTCCCCGGTCAGCCCCGACCCCGCAGCCCCCGCGATCGCCGCACCGGAGCCAGGCCTCCACCGCGACCGGCCGTTGTCGCGCCGCAACCTCATCCGGACCGTGATGGGTGGCTACGTGCCGTTGCTCGTGGCCACCCTGGTGGTGTTCCTGCCCCTGCTGTGGATGGTCCTGAGCTCCTTCAAGCAGTCCGGCGAGATCGTCACCACGGATCTGAAGGTCCTCCCGGAAAGCCTGAACCTTGAGAACTACCGGACCGCCATGACCACGGTGCCGTTTGGCCAGTTCTTCCTGAACAGCACCATCGTCACGCTGGCCGGGGCCACCATCAAGGTGCTGCTGGCGATCCTGACCGCCTACGCCTTGGTGTTTGTCCGCTTCCCGTTCAGGAACTTCATCTTCCTGCTGATCCTGGTGGCCCTCATGGTGCCGCCGCAGGTGTCCATCCTGCCCAACTTCATCCTGATCGCGGGCATCGGTGGAAAGAACACCCTGTGGGGCATCATCCTCCCCGGCCTTGGCACCGCGTTCGGCACGTTCCTGCTGCGGCAGCACTTCCGCACCCTCCCCGCCTCCATCCTGGAATCGGCCGAGATGGACGGTGCCGGCCACTGGCGCCGGTTGTGGCAAATCGTGGTTCCCGTCTCGGTCCCGTCCATCGCCACCGTGGCGCTCGTGACGATCGTGACCGAATGGAACGACTACATCTGGCCGCTCATCATCACGGACCGCCCGGAAACCATGACCCTGCCCGTGGGGCTCACCCTGCTGCAGAACAACGAAAGCAATGCCGCCGGCTGGGGCGTCCTCATGGCCGGGGCGGTCCTGGTCATCGTCCCCATCCTGATCATCTTCGCGGCTCTGCAGCGCTACATCGTTGCGGGCCTCACCCAAGGCAGCGTGACCGGCTAAGCCGCCGGCCGCCGTCGTACTTTCCAACCTTTACAAAGGCAACAACCGAAAGGAACAGTCATGACACTGCATCTGGACCGGAGGCATTTCCTGGGCCTGGCAGGGGTAAGCGCCTCTGCCGCTGCCCTGGCCGCATGCGGCGGACCATCAACAACCGGCGGCGGCCAGGCTACCTCCCAGGCGGCCGAGATCGACTTCAAAGGGGTGAAGCCGGCGGCCAAGATCGACTTCTGGTCCAGCCACCCGGGCCAGTCGCAGGACGTGGAGAAGAGCCTGATCGAGAAATTCCACGCCAAGAACCCGGACATCACCGTCAACCTGGTCACCGCAGGAGCCAACTACGAGGAAATCGCGCAGAAGTTCCAGACCGCCCAGGCGGCGAAGTCGGGCCTGCCGGGTGTGGTGGTCCTGTCCGACGTCTGGTGGTTCCGCTACTACACCAACGGCAGCATCATTCCCGTTGACGGCCTGATCAAGCAGCTGGACATGAAGATGGACGATTTCCAGCAGTCGCTGGTCAATGACTACAAATACGACAACAAGCAGTGGGCGCTGCCGTACGGCCGGTCAACGCCGCTGTTCTACTACAACAAGGACCACTTCGCGGCGGCCGGCCTTCCCGACCGCGCCCCCAAGACGTGGGACGAATTCAGCCAATGGGCACCCAAGCTGAAGGCAAGCTCCGGCGCCCAGTACGCCTACATCTACCCCGCCCTCGCCGGGTACGCGGGCTGGACACTGCAGAACATGCTGTGGGGCTGGGGCGGCGGCTGGTCCAAGGAATGGGACATCACGTGCGACTCCACCGAATCCGTGGCCGCCCTGCAATGGGCGCAGGACTCGATTTACAAGGACAAGTGGGCCGGCGTCTCATCCAAGGAAGCTGCGGATGACTTCTCTGCCGGCCTGACGTCCACCACCATCTCATCTACCGGTTCCCTGCTGGGGATCCTGAAATCGGCCAAGTTCAACGTGGGCGTCGGGTTCCTCCCCGGTGGCCCAAAGGCGCAGTCCAACGTGTGCCCCACGGGCGGTGCAGGCCTGGGCATCCCCAGCGGGATCTCCAAGGAGGAACAGCTCGCGGCGGGCATGTTCCTGGACTTCGTCACCCAACCGCAGAGCACCGCTGAGTTCTCCGCGGCCACCGGCTACATGCCCACCCGCAAGTCGGCGGACATGGCGGCCGTGCTGGCCAAGACGCCGCAGATCAGGACGGCCATGGACCAACTCGCAGTGACCAAGGTCCAGGACAACGCCCGGGTGTTCCTGCCGGGCGCCGACCAGGAAATGGCCAAGGCCGCCGCGAAGATCCTCACGCAGCAGGGCGACGTCAAGTCCACCATGACCGACTTGAAGAACACGCTGCAGAGCATCTACGACCGCGACGTGAAGCCGAAACTGAAGTCCTGACCGTTTTCGACCCGGATACCCCCGAGCGACACGCAAAATCCCTGCCGACACCGTGATTTAGGGGTCGACAGGGATTTTGCGTGTCGGAGGGAAAGAAGCACGTCCCTTACGGAATCGGGACCGGGGTGACGCCGAGGGGCACCAGGTGCTCCGCACCCCCGTCGGGCGCTGACAGCACCCAAATGCCCTTTTCGTGCACGGCCACGGAGTGCTCCCACTGGCAGGACCGCTTGCCGTCGGTGGTGACCACCGTCCAGTCGTCGTCCAGGACTGCGGTGTCAATGCTGCCCCGGACCAGCATGGGCTCGATGGCCAGGCACAGGCCCGGCTTGATCCTGGGGCCGCGGTGGTTGGTGCGGTAGTTCAGGACGTCCGGTGCCATGTGCATCTCGGAGCCGATGCCGTGGCCCACATAGTCCTCCAGGATGCCCAGGGGCTTGCCCGGGACGGACGAAACGTAGTCGTCGATCGCGGCCCCAATGTCCCCCACGTGCGTGCCGGTGGCAAGCGCCGCGATCCCCCGCCACATGGCTGCCTGGGTGACGTCGGAGAGCCGCTGGTCCTCGGGGTCCGCGGTTCCCACGATCACCGTGCGTGCGGAGTCCGAGTGCCAGCCGTTGACGATGGCGCCGCCGTCGATGGAGATGATGTCCCCATCCTGAAGGATGCGGCTGCCGGGGATTCCGTGCACCACTTCCTCATTGACGGACGTGCAGATGGTGGCCGGGAAGCCGTGGTAGCCCAGGAAGTTGGACTTGGCCCCTGCCTCATTGAGGACGGCGGCGAAGACGTCGTCCAGGTGCTTGGTGGTAACCCCCGGCACCGCGGCGGCAACGGCGGCATCCAATGCACGGCTGAGGACCAGGCCGGCCTCGTGCATGGTGCGCATCTGGGCGTTGTTCTTGAATTCGATGCGGGGCTGGCCGAAGGCCATGGTGTGTCCTTTCAAATGGCTGAGGCTCCTCCCGGATGCCGGGAGGAGCCTCGATAAAACCGGGCGCCTGGGTCAGGCTGCCTGTGCGGCCTTGATGGCCTGCATCACGCGGTTGGTGACTTCGTCGATGGGACCGATCCCGTCAACCTGGGTGAGGATGCCGCGTTCGGCGTACTTCGCCACAACGGCTTCGGTCTGCTCGTGGTAGAGGTCCAGGCGGTGGCGGATGACGGCTTCGTTGTCGTCGCTCCGGCCCGTTTCCTTAGCCCGGCCCAGGAGGCGGTGGACCAGTTCCTCGTCATCAGCGGTCAGCTGCAGCACCACGTCGAGCTTCTCGTCGCCGTCGGCGAGGATCTCGTCAAGGTAATCCACCTGCGCGGTGGTGCGCGGGTAGCCGTCCAGCAGGAAGCCGTTTTCGACGTCGGACTCGCCCAGGCGGTCGCGGACCATCTTGTTGGTCACGCTGTCCGGCACGAAGTCCCCGTTGTCCATGTACTTCTTGGCCTCGAGGCCCAGCGGGGTCTCACCCTTCACGTTGGCACGGAAGATGTCGCCAGTGGAGATGGCCACAACGCCGAGGCGTTCTGAGATCCGCTCCGCCTGCGTTCCTTTTCCGGAGCCGGGAGGTCCAATAATCAGCATTCTCGTCATCGCAAAAGCCCTTCGTAGTGACGTTGTTGTAGCTGCGCATCAATCTGCTTTACGGTCTCCAAACCAACGCCCACCATGATCAGGATCGAGGTGCCACCGAACGGGAAGTTCTGGTTCGCGTTGATCAGTACCAGTGCCACCAGCGGGATCAGTGCCACGAAGCCCAGGTAGAGGGCGCCGGGCAGGGTGATCCTTGAGAGCACGTACTGCAGGTAATCAGCGGTCGGCCTGCCGGCGCGGATACCTGGAATGAAGCCGCCGTACTTCTTCATGTTGTCCGAGACTTCTTCAGGGTTGAAGGTAATCGCGACGTAGAAGTAGGTGAAGAACACGATCAGGACGAAGTAAACCGCCATGTAGATCGGGTGGTCACCGCGGGTCAGGTTGTTGTTGATCCACTCAACCCACGGTTGCATTGGCTCGCCGTTCCGGGGCTGGTTGAACTGCGCGATCAGCCCGGGGATGTAGAGCATGGAGGAAGCGAAGATCACCGGAATAACGCCGGCCATGTTCACCTTGATGGGAATGTAGGTGCTGGTGCCGCCCACGGTGCGCCGCCCGATCATACGCTTGGCGTACTGGACCGGAACGCGCCGCTGCGACTGCTCCACGAAAACCACCAGTGCCACGGTGAGCAGGCCCACGGCCAGGACGATGAAGAACGTCCCGGGGCCCTGCGAGGTCCAGATGGCACCCAGCGACGTGGGGAACTGCGCCGCGATGGACGTGAAAATGAGCAGCGACATGCCGTTGCCCACGCCCTTCTCCGTGACGAGCTCGCCCATCCACATGATCAGGCCGGTGCCGGCCGTCAGCGTGATGATGATCAGGATGGTGGTGATGATGCTGGTATCCGGGATGATCGGCAGCTGGCAGCCGGGAAGCAGCTGCCCGGAGCGGGCCAGGGATATCAGGGTGGTGGCGTTGAGCAGTCCCAGCGCGATGGTGAGGTAGCGGGTGTACTGGGTCAGCTTGGACTGGCCCGACGCGCCCTCGTCGTAAAGTTGCTGGAACCGGGGAATGACCACCCGGAGCAGCTGGACGATGATGCTCGCCGTGATGTAGGGCATGATGCCCAGGGCGAAGATGGACACCTGGAGCAGCGCACCGCCGCTGAAGAGGTTAACGAGCTGGTACAGCCCGCCGGCGGTCTGACCGTTCTGCAAGCATTGCTGGACATTCTGGTAGTTCACACCTGGCGAGGGAATGAAAGCACCCAAGCGGAAGATGGTGATGATTCCCAGCGTGAACAACAACTTGCGTCGCAGATCAGGCGTGCGAAAGGCCCGGCCAAATGCGCTAAGCAAGCGTCCTCCTGTGGTGTCAATAAGAGTGGGGTGGCGGAACTTGATAAATCCCGACAACCGAGTCTAACGGTTCAATGTGCCGTGCGAACAATCCGCACCAGCGCCGATGCGCTGGAAGGCGGGAAAAATTCGCCCGGCGGATGTGAAAAACTCCCGGTATCCGGGGCCGAAGCCTGCGGATACCGGGAGTTCAACAGCTGGCGCCGTCCCCTAGAGGGCGGTGGTGCTTCCGCCTGCTGCAGCAATCTTTTCAGCGGCACTGGCCGAGAATGCGTGGGCGGTGACGTCAACCTTGACGGTGATGTCGCCGGTGCCCAGCACCTTGACGGGCTGGTTCTTGCGAACGGCACCCTTTTCGACCAGGTTCTCCACGGTGACTGCGCCACCTTCCGGGAACAGCTCGCTGAGCTTGTCCAGGTTTACAACCTGGAACTCGACCCGGAACGGGTTCTTGAAGCCACGCAGCTTCGGCAGGCGCATGTGCAGCGGCAGCTGGCCGCCGGCAAAGCCAGCCTTCACCTGGTAGCGGGCAGCCGTACCCTTGGTACCGCGGCCGGCGGTCTTACCCTTGGATGCCTCACCACGACCAACACGGGTCTTGGCGGTCTTGGCACCCGGAGCGGGACGCAGGTGGTGAACCTTCAGGGCGTTCTGCTTCTCAGCAGCCGCCTTATCAGCAGTGTTCTCTGCCATTTACTTCGCCTCCTCTACCTTTACCAGGTGCGGAACCGTGTTGAGCATTCCAACGGTTACGGCATCGGCGGTGCGGACAACGGTGTGTCCGATCCGCTTCAGGCCGAGGGACCGCAGGGTGTCGCGCTGGTTCTGCTTGCCGCCAATGGCGGACTTGATCTGAGTGATCTCCAACTGAGCGTCGGAGGGGACAAGGTTCTTAGCCATGACTATGCACCTGCCTTCGGAGCCAGGAGGGCCTTCACCAGTGCCGCCGGAGCGATCTCGTCCAGCGGCAGGCCGCGGCGTGCTGCCACTGCTGCCGGCTCTTCGAGGCGCTTCAGGGCATCAACGGTCGCGTGAACGATGTTGATGGCGTTGGAGGAACCGAGCGACTTGGAGAGGATGTCGTGGATGCCCACGCACTCCAGTACTGCGCGGACCGGACCACCGGCGATAACACCGGTACCGGCGGAGGCCGGACGCAGCATTACGACGCCGGCAGCGGCTTCACCCTGAACGCGGTGCGGGATGGTGTTGCCAACGCGGGGAACGCGGAAGAAGGACTTCTTGGCCTCTTCAACGCCCTTGGCGATAGCAGCGGGAACTTCCTTGGCCTTGCCGTAGCCCACGCCGACCATGCCGTTACCGTCACCAACGACGACCAGTGCGGTGAAGCTGAAGCGACGACCACCCTTGACGACCTTGGAAACGCGGTTGATGGTGACAACGCGCTCTACGAACTGGTTCTTCTCGGCTTCACGGCCACCGTCGCGGCCGCCACGGCCACCGCGGTCGCCGCGGCCCTGGCCGCGGTCGCCACGCTCGCCGCGACGGGCGCCACCACGGCGGTCCTCGGCAGCGGGGGCAGTGGTCTCAGCAGCGGCGGCCTCGGGGGCCTTCTGATCTGCAGACACAGTGTCCTTTTCGTTGTTTGCTTCGGTCACAGTGACAGCCCACCTTCGCGTGCACCGTCGGCGACGGCGGCAATGCGGCCGTGGTACTTGTTACCACCACGGTCGAACACGACAGCCTCGACGCCGGCAGCCTTGGCACGTTCGGCAACGAGCTCGCCGACGCGCTTGGCCTTGGCAGTCTTGTCACCGTCGAATGCACGAAGGTCAGCTTCCAGAGTGGATGCGCTTGCTACGGTCTGGCCAATGCTGTCATCGACAACCTGGACAAATACGTGGCGTGCGGAGCGGTTGACCACCAGGCGGGGGCGGGCAGCCGTACCGGCAATGCGCTTGCGGATACGAAGCTGGCGGCGGCTGCGGGCAGCAGCCTTGCTCTTGTTCGTACGCTTCTTGTTAATGGAGATGGCCATGGTTACTTACCAGCCTTTCCGACCTTGCGGCGGATGACTTCGCCGGCGTAACGGATGCCCTTGCCCTTGTAGGGGTCAGGCTTCCGCAGCTTACGAATGTTGGCAGCAACTTCGCCGACCTGCTGCTTATTGATACCTGAGACAGAGAGCTTGGTCGGTCCCTCTACTGCAAAGGTGATGCCGGCCGGAGCGGTAACGCTGACCGGGTGGCTGTAGCCGAGAGCGAACTCAAGGTCAGATCCCTTGGCCTGAACGCGGTAACCGGTACCAACGATTTCAAGCTTCTTCTCGTAGCCTGCGGTGACGCCCTGGATCATGTTGGCGATCAGGGTGCGGGTCAGGCCGTGGAGCGAACGGGAGGCGCGCTCGTCGTTCGGGCGGGTGACGGTCAGGGTGTTCTCGTCCAGGGCAACCTCGATGGGGCTGGCCACAGTGTGGGTCAGCTCCCCCTTGGAACCCTTGACGCTGACGACAGAGCCGTCAACCTTGACCTCAACGCCGGCAGGAACGGTGATGGGGAGACGTCCAATACGTGACATTATTCTCTTCCTTTCCCGTTACCAGACGTACGCGAGGACTTCGCCGCCCACGCCCTTCTTGCCGGCCTGCTTGTCAGTCAGGAGGCCGGAAGAGGTGGACAGGATTGCGATACCCAGGCCACCGAGCACGTGAGGCAGGTTGGTGGACTTCGCGTAAACGCGGAGACCCGGCTTGGAGATGCGGCGTACACCGGCGATGGAACGCTCGCGGTTCGGACCGAACTTGAGTTCGAGGGTCAGCTTCTTGCCAACCTCGGCGTCCTCTTCCTTCCAGCCGGCGATGAAACCTTCGGCCTTGAGGATGTCGGCAACGCGTGCCTTGAGCTTGCTGTAAGGCATAGACACGGAGTCGTGGTATGCCGAGTTTGCATTACGCAGGCGCGTAAGCATATCTGCGACAGGATCTGTCATTGTCATGTGGGCTCATGCCCTTCCTCGTAACGGTTTCCGCCGTTCCGTCCTTGACGGAGCGGAGCGGCCGGACCTTTTACGTAGTTAATTAAGCTTCGGTTTTGAACGGGAAACCAAGCGCCTTGAGCAGCGCGCGGCCTTCGTCATCGGTCTTGGCGGTGGTGACAACCGTGATGTCCATACCGCGGACGCGGTCGATCTTGTCCTGGTCGATTTCGTGGAACATAACCTGTTCGGTCAGACCGAAGGTGTAGTTGCCGTTGCCATCGAACTGCTTGCCGCTCAGGCCGCGGAAGTCGCGGATACGGGGCAGCGCCAGGGTGACCAGACGGTCCACGAATTCCCACATGCGGTCGCCACGCAGGGTTGCGTGTGCACCGATGGGCATGCCTTCGCGCAGCTTGAACTGTGCGATCGACTTGCGGGCCTTGGTAACCTGCGGCTTCTGGCCGGTGATCTGGGTGAGGTCGCGGACGGCGCCGTCGATCAGCTTGGAGTCCTTGGCGGCATCTCCAACACCCATGTTCACAACAACCTTGACCAGACGGGGAACCTGGTTCACGTTGGCGTACTCGAACTCATCCTGGAGCTGGCCCTTGATGGTTTCGGCGTACTTGGTCTTCAGACGAGGAACGATCTTCGTTGCCGGAGTCTCGAGAGTCTCAGTCATTAGATGTCCTTCCCGGAGCTCTTGGACACGCGGATGCGGACGGTCTTCTGGACGCCGTTCTTCTCCACGGTGTCGAGGCGGAAGCCCACGCGGGTCGGCTTCTTGGTCGACGGGTCAACCAGGGCCACGTTGGAAATGTGGATCGGGGCCTCTACGACCTCGATGCCGCCGGTCTTGGTGCCGCGCTGCGACTGTCCAACCCGGGTGTGCTTGGTGACGCGGTTGATACCCTCAACCAGCACGCGGTTGGTGTCGGTGAAGACGCGCAGAACCTTGCCCTGCTTGCCACGGTCGCCGCCGCGCTCAGCCTTGGCGCCAGTGATGACCTGAACCAGGTCACCCTTCTTAATCTTTGCAGCCATGGACTAGAGCACCTCCGGAGCCAGAGAAACGATCTTCATGAACTTCTTGTCACGCAGTTCACGACCAACCGGTCCGAAGATACGGGTACCGCGGGGGTCACCGTCGTTCTTCAGGATCACAGCTGCGTTCTCGTCAAACTTGATGTAGGAACCATCCGCACGGCGGCGTTCCTTCTTGGTACGGACGATGACGGCCTTAACCACATCGCCCTTCTTTACGTTGCCGCCCGGAATTGCATCCTTGACGGTGGCGACAATGACGTCACCGATGCCTGCGTAGCGACGGCCGGATCCACCGAGAACGCGAATGGTAAGGATTTCCTTAGCACCCGTGTTGTCGGCGACCTTGAGTCGCGACTCCTGCTGAATCACTATTTACTCCTTGCGTCGCGCCGGTTCTCAGGCCGTGATCTTGCTACGGAATGAGCCTTGCGGAACGGTTGATCGGGGTGTCTCTTGACCTGCCTGGATTTTGCCAGACCAGGCCTAAACGCCCGTGCCAGAAGCAGTTGCTCCCATCCGGTCCGGGACGAATCCCGGGCGCACAGGGGCACTATGCTGTGGCACGCTTGTTTACGAGGTTGATGATGGCGCCAGAAAGGCGCCATACAAACTCAATATCCTAGCACGTTTTCCGCCGGTCCCCATATCACCACCGTCCCCTGCCCTGCAAGACGAAGAGACGCCCCGCAAGACGCACGACGGCGTCACGCACGGCAGCCTTTCGGCGCACCCCGGGTGCCGCTCCCCGCCCGGCCGGGTCCCGCCGTCGGACGCCCGCTCACCTTTCGCACGTTTCGACGTAACGCCCGCTCACCTTTGGCAGTGCCCAACGCAACGCCCGCTCACCCTCTTGAAGACAGTGAGCGGGCGTCGCAGGGGAAGGCACCAAAGGTGAGCGGGCGTCGCAGGGGAAGGCACCAAAGGTGAGCGGGCGTTTGGGTGGGACGCACGACGGCGTCACGCACGGCAGCCTTTCGGCGCACCCGGGTGCCACTCCCCCGCCAGTCCAGGCGCCGCCGTCGTCCGCGGCCTGCAAAACCTGCCCGGTGTGACGCCGCCGGCAACCAATCCGGGGGCTGTTAAACGAGGAAGCCCCCGCTCCCGAAAGGGAGCAGGGGCAACAGCTAAGCAGCAGGTGCTACTTGGCCTTCTCGAGGATTTCCACGAGCCGCCAGTTCTTGGTGGCGGACAGCGGACGGGTCTCGGCGATGACTACGAGGTCGCCGATGCCGGCGGTGTTCTCTTCGTCGTGCGCCTTGACCTTGGAGGTGCGGCGGATGACCTTGCCGTACAGTGCGTGCTTCACGCGGTCTTCAACCTCGACAACGATGGTCTTTTCCATCTTGTCGGAGACCACGTAGCCGCGACGGGTCTTGCGGTAACCGCGCTGCCCAGCCTTGGCTGCGGTAGCAGTTTCGGTCACGTTCTGGTCCTTTTCACTCACTTGGCGTCCTCCTCGGTCTCAGCCTTTTCAGCCTTGTCGGCCTTCTTGGTTGAAGCCTTCTTGGACTTCTTTTCTTCCTTGGCTTCCACAACCGGTGCGGCAACCTCGGCACGAATGCCCAGCTCGCGTTCGCGGAGAACGGTGTAGATGCGGGCGATGTCCTTCTTTACCGCGCGCAGGCGACCGTGGTTCTCCAGCTGTCCGGTGGCGGACTGGAAACGCAGGTTGAACAGCTCTTCCTTGGCCTTGCGGAGTTCTTCAACGAGACGCTCGTTGTCGAAACCGTCCAGCTGTGCGGGAGCCAGATCCTTGGATCCTACTGCCATTTCTACTCACCACCTTCGCGACGCACAATGCGTGCCTTCAACGGCAGCTTGTGGATTGCCAGGCGCAGGGCCTCGCGAGCTACCTCTTCATTGACACCGGAGAGTTCGAACAGAACCCGGCCCGGCTTGACGTTGGCGACCCACCATTCCGGTGAACCCTTACCGGAACCCATGCGGGTTTCGGCCGGCTTCTTGGTCAGGGGACGGTCCGGGTAGATGTTGATCCAGACCTTACCGCCACGCTTGATGTGGCGGGTCATCGCGATACGGGCAGATTCGATCTGACGGTTGGTGACGTATGCCGGGCTCAGAGCCTGGATACCCCACTCACCGAACGAGACCTCGGTGCCGCCCGTGGCAGCGCCGGAACGACCCGGGTGGTGCTGCTTACGGTGCTTGACTCGACGTGGGATAAGCATTTAAGCCTGTCCTCCTTCTGCAGCAGCCGGTGCTGCTTCAACTGCCGGTGCCTCGGCAGCAGGAGCTGCGTCAGCGGCCGGGCGGTCGTTGCGACGGCGGCGGTCACCGCGGTCAGCGCCACCCGGGCGGCCGGGACGCTCGCCACGGTTACCGCGGGACGGTGCGGCAGCGGCCTGCGCGGCCAGTTCCTTGGCGGTGACGTCACCCTTGTAGATCCAGACCTTCACGCCGATGCGGCCGAAGGTGGTCTTGGCTTCGTAGAAGCCGTAGTCGATGTTCGCGCGGAGGGTGTGCAGGGGCACACGGCCTTCGCGGTAGAACTCCGAGCGGGACATTTCAGCGCCACCCAGGCGGCCCGAGCAGGCGATACGGATGCCCTTGGCACCTGCACGCTGTGCGGACTGCATGGCCTTCTTCATCGCACGGCGGAACGCCACGCGGGAAGTCAGCTGCTCTGCAACGCCCTGGGCCACAAGCTGGGCTTCCATCTCGGGGTTCTTGACCTCGAGGATGTTCAGCTGGACCTGCTTGCCGGTGAGCTTTTCGAGCTCGCCGCGGATGCGGTCTGCTTCTGCTCCACGGCGACCGATGACGATGCCGGGACGGGCCGTGTGGATGTCCACGCGGACACGGTCACGGGTGCGCTCGATTTCGACCTTGGCGATACCGGCACGCTCCATGCCCGTGGACATGAGCTGGCGGATGCGGATGTCTTCGCGAACGAAGTCCTTGTACCGCTGGCCGGCCTTGGTGCTGTCAGCGAACCAGTGCGATACGTGATCGGTGGTGATGCCGAGTCGGAACCCGTGCGGGTTTACTTTCTGTCCCACTTAGCGAGCCTCCTCTTTCTCCGGGGTAGCGACTACCACGGTGATGTGGCTGGTGCGCTTCTTGATCTGAAATGCACGACCCTGGGCACGCGGCTGGAACCGCTTCATGGTCGGGCCTTCATCAACAAACGCTTCGCTGATGATGAGGTCGCCTTCGTCAAACGCCACGCCGTCGCGGTCCGCGAGGACCCGGGCGTTGGAGATTGCCGACTGAACTACCTTGAATACCGGCTCCGAAGCTGCCTGCGGGGCAAACTTCAGAATTGCCAGAGCCTCATTCGCTTGCAATCCACGAACAAGGTTGACGACGCGCCGGGCCTTCATAGGCGTTACGCGGATGTGGCGCGCAATTGCCTTGGCTTCCATTGCTTTCCTTCTCTCGTCTTTGACGTAAACGCAGGCGCCTAGCGGCGCTTGCCCTTACGGTCGTCCTTGACATGGCCGCGGAATGTCCGCGTGGGAGCGAATTCGCCGAGCTTGTGCCCGACCATCGACTCAGTGACAAACACCGGGATGTGCTTGCGTCCGTCGTGTACGGCGATCGTGTGCCCGAGCATGTCGGGGATGATCATCGAACGGCGGGACCAGGTCTTGATGACGTTCTTGGTGCCCTTTTCGTTTTCCCTGGCTACCTTCACAAAGAGGTGCTGGTCAACGAAAGGACCTTTTTTCAGGCTGCGTGGCATGTGTCCAGGCTCCTATCGCTTGTTCTTGCCAGTACGACGGCGACGCACAATAAGCTTGTCGCTCTCTTTGTTGGGGCGGCGCGTGCGGCCTTCCCGCTTACCGTTCGGGTTGACGGGGTTACGTCCACCGGACGTCTTACCCTCACCACCACCGTGCGGGTGGTCAACCGGGTTCATGGCGACACCACGGACGGTCGGGCGGACGCCCTTCCACCGCATACGGCCGGCCTTGCCCCAGTTGATGTTCGACTGCTCGGCGTTGCCCACCTCGCCGACGGTTGCGCGGCAGCGCACGTCAACGTTGCGGATTTCACCGGAAGGCAGGCGCAGCTGGGCGAAGCGGCCTTCCTTGGCAACAAGCTGGATGGATGCGCCGGCGGAGCGGCCCATCTTGGCGCCGCCGCCCGGACGCAGCTCCACTGCGTGGATAACGGTACCCACCGGGATGTTGAGCAGCGGCAGGTTGTTACCGGGCTTGATGTCAGCACCGGCACCGGCCTCAACCACGTCACCCTGGGAGAGCTTGTTGGGAGCGATGATGTAACGCTTGGTGCCATCAACGTAGTGCAGGAGGGCGATGCGAGCCGTGCGGTTCGGATCGTACTCGATTTCAGCAACGCGGGCGTTTACGCCGTCCTTGTCGTGGCGACGGAAGTCGATCAGACGGTACTGGCGCTTGTGTCCGCCACCCTTGTGACGGGTGGTGATCTTACCGGTGTTGTTACGGCCGCCCTTTTTGGGCAGCGGACGTACCAACGACTTTTCCGGCGTCGACCGCGTAATTTCGATGAAGTCCGCTACGCTCGAGCCACGACGGCCCGGGGTAGTCGGCTTGTACTTACGGATTCCCATAATTTATTTCCTCGTTAAAGTGGTCTCCGCTACGCGAGCGGACCGCCGAAGATGTCGATGGTGCCTTCTTTGAGGGTGACAATCGCACGCTTGGTGTTCTTGCGGGTACCCCATCCGAATTTGGTGCGCTTGCGCTTACCGGCACGGTTGATGGTGTTGATCGATTCGACCTTGACGGAGAAGATCTTCTCCACGGCCAGCTTGATCTCGGTCTTGTTCGAACGGGGGTCCACCAGGAAGGTGTACTTGCCCTCGTCGATCAGGCCGTAGCTCTTTTCCGACACGACGGGTGCAAGCACGACGTCGCGGGGATCCTTGATGGTGGCTGCACTCACTTGGCATCCTCCTCGTTCTTAGCTGCCTTAGCGGCAACGAATGCGTCGTAGGCAGCCTTGGTGAAGACAACGTCATCAGAGACGAGAACGTCGTAGGTGTTCAGCTGGTCTACGTACAGAACGTGAACGCCGGCGAGGTTGCGCACGGACAGTGCGGCAACGTCGTTATCGCGCTCGATGACGACCAGCAGGTTCTTGCGGTCGGAAACACCGCGGAGCGTTGCCAGTGCGGTCTTGGCGGAGGGCTTGGTGCCTTCAACCAGTTCTGCGACAACGTGGATGCGACCGTTGCGGGCCCGGTCGGACAGTGCGCCGCGCAGTGCAGCAGCAATCATCTTCTTGGGGGTGCGCTGGCTGTAGTCACGCGGGGTGGGACCGTGGACAATGCCACCGCCGGTCATATGCGGAGCACGGATTGAACCCTGACGGGCGCGGCCGGTGCCCTTCTGCTTGAACGGCTTGCGTCCTGCACCGGAAACTTCAGCGCGGGTCTTGGTCTTGTGGGTTCCCTGGCGGGCAGCAGCGAGCTGGGCAACGACAACCTGGTGCAGCAGCGGCACGTTGGTCTGAACGTCGAAGATCTCTGCAGGCAGGTCAACCTGGACAGTGTTAGCCATTGAATTAGGCTCCCTTCACGGCGGTGCGTACGAGGACGACCTGGCCGCGGGCGCCGGGAACGGCACCCTTGATAAGGAGCAGCGACTTCTCGACGTCAACCGCGTGGACCGTGAGGTTCAGCGTGGTGTGACGAACGGCGCCCATGCGGCCGGCCATTTTCATGCCCTTGAAGACGCGGCTCGGGGTGGATGCGCCACCGATTGAACCGGGCTTACGGTGGTTCTTGTGGGCACCGTGGGAAGCTCCAACGCCGTGGAAGCCGTGACGCTTCATAACACCGGCGAAGCCCTTACCCTTGGTGGTGCCGATGACGTCGATCTTCTGGCCGGCTTCGAAGACCTCTACGGAGAGCTCCTGGCCCAGCTCGTACTCAGCAGCATCTGCGGTACGGAGTTCGACGACGTGGCGGCGAGGCGTGACGCCTGCCTTTTCAAAGTGACCAGCCAGCGGCTTGGTGACCTTGCGGGGATCGATCTGGCCGTAGCCGATCTGAACGGCGACGTAGCCATCAGCTTCTGCGTTACGCAGCTGGGTGATGACGTTCGAGTCTGCCTGGACCACAGTGACGGGGATGAGCTTGTTGTTCTCGTCCCAGACCTGGGTCATGCCGAGCTTCGTGCCCAGCAGGCCCTTTACGTTACGGGTTGCGGTCATAGTTTCTCAGCACCTCCCTACAGCTTGATTTCGATGTTCACGTCAGCCGGCAGGTCGAGACGCATGAGCGAGTCAACAGCCTTCGGCGTGGGATCGATGATGTCGATAAGACGCTTGTGCGTGCGCATTTCAAAGTGCTCGCGGCTGTCCTTGTACTTGTGCGGAGAGCGGATCACGCAGTACACGTTCTTCTCCGTCGGCAGCGGCACGGGGCCGACTACCGTTGCGCCTGCGCGCGTGACCGTCTCAACGATCTTCCGTGCTGAAACGTCAATGACCTCGTGGTCGTATGACTTCAGCCGGATGCGGATTTTTTGTCCCGCCATGTCGCCTGACTCTCTTTCAGTCTGTGCTTCCCCGGTTTAGGGCTGCCCTGTTCACTTACTCGTTGTATGGCTGCCGAAGCATTTGAGGTCGTAACCACCATCCGCCGCACAAACTGAATCCGGATGAATCCGGGTTCCTCACCTTGCCGGCGTAACCGACCCCCGCGGTCGGGCGTGTCGCGCTGGGCGCACATGTAGATCCGCAGTTCCTTGGGGGTGGGTTATGTTTGGTCTTCAGCTTGGACCCTGCACCCGGCATTATCCGGATCGGGACGCGAAGAAGCGCTTGAACAACTCATCTAGTATGCCGGAAATCGGCTGCAGATGCGAATCGTCTCCTGGTCCGGCCTGGTCAAGGGCCATTGCCGAGGACGGGAACGCACTGGATGATAGGGGCATGACCCTGGAAGGCACTGAATCGGTGACCGAACTGGCCGGACGCATACCGCCGTCGTTCACCCTTGGCGTCGCGGCGGCGGCGTTCCAGATCGAAGGCGCGCTAAAGGCCGGCGGCCGCGGACCATCGGGGTGGGATGCCTTTGCTGAGAAGCCTGGTGCCATCCAGGACGGGCACTCCCCCGCTGTGGCCTGCGACCACTACAACAGGTTGCCTGAGGATGTGGCGCTGCTCAAGGAGTTGGGCGTCGATTCCTACCGGTTCTCGCTGTCCTGGCCGCGCATCCAGCCGGACGGCCAGGGTGCCTTCAATGCCGAAGGCCTGGACTTCTACGACCGGCTGATTGACCAGGTCCTCGAGGCCGGCATCTCCCCCATGGCAACGCTTTACCACTGGGACACGCCGTTGCCGCTGGAACACCGTGGCGGCTGGCTGAACCGGGACACTGCAGAGCGGTTTGGCGAGTATGCAAGGGCCGCCGGGGAGCGGTTTGGGGACAGGGTGGCGCAGTGGGTCACCCTGAACGAACCCGTCTCGGTCACCTTGAACGGATACGCCCTGGGCGTGCACGCGCCCGGGCGCCGGTTGATGTTCAACGCCCTGCCGGCGATCCACCACCAGCTCCTGGCGCACGGGCTCGGCGTGCAGGCGTTGCGGTCGGCCGGAGTTGCGGGGGGCATCGGCCTGACCAACCTGCACTCGCCGGTCCGGCCTGCCACCCGGAAGATCGGCGACCGGCTGGTGGCGCATCTGTACGACCTGCTGGCGAACAGGATCTATGCCGACCCGGTCCTGCTGGGCCGGTATCCCACCCTGCCGTTGTACGCGAAGCCCTGGCTGCGCTCCATTGGAAAAATCTCCGATGCCGACCTCCGGACCATCCACCAGCCGCTGGACTTCTACGGGCTCAACTATTATTTCCCGGTCAAGGTGGCCCTGGGGCCGGGGATCACGCCGATGCCTGCGGATATGCACAAGGAGGTGGCCAGGCTGCCTTTCCATGAGGTGGGCTACGCGGAGTTCGGCAGCACCGGATTCGGCTGGCCGGTGGCGCCGGACCATTTGGGAATCCTGCTGCAGGAAATGCGGGACCGCTACGGAGAAGCCCTCCCGCCGGTGTACATCACTGAGGGTGGCGCCAGCTTTCCTGAGCCCGACAGTGTTGACGGAACCCTTGAGGACACCGACCGGGTGGAGTACCTGGCCGCCCATCTGGGGGCCGCGCTTGATGCCACCGCCCCGGGCGGCATTGCCGAGGGCGTGGACCTCCGGGGCTACTACGTCTGGACGCTGATGGACAACTTTGAGTGGGCCGCCGGCTACTCGCAGCGCTTTGGCCTGGTGCACGTGGACTTCGAGACGCTGGAGCGGACGCCCAAGCGGTCCTTCTACTGGTACCAGGCACTGTCCAGGGCGCGGGGCCACCGGAGCGCCTAGCGGTGGCGCGCGCTTAAGCTGTCCCTGCGGTCAGCCCTGTCCCAGGACCGTGAGGAAGATCAGGACGCAGTTCAGGCCGACGATCAGGGTGGCGCTGGTCCATCCGGCAATCCGCAGCGGCTTCGAGTCGACGTGGATGCCCATCACCTTGCGGCTGCCGGTGAGCCGGATCAAGGGAATCAGCGCGAAGGGAATGCCGAAGCTCAGGAGGACCTGGCTGAGGACCAAAGCCAGCGTGGGTTCGATGCCGGCGCCCAGGACGGCAAGCGCGGGAATCAGGGTGACGGTCCGGCGGACCAGCAGTGGAATCCGTACCTTCAGCAGGCCGCCCATGATGGTCGCCCCCGCGTAGCAGCCCACGGACGTGGACGCCAGGCCGGAGGCCAGGAGGCCCACAGCGAAGACGACGCCGATTACCGGCCCGAGTGCGGACGTCACGGCAGCATGGGCACCGGCGATAGTGTCGGTTCCTTCCACGCCGCGCAGGCTGGAGGCAGCCAGCAGCAGCATGGCGATATTGACGACGCCGGCAAGCAGCAAAGCTCCGGCAACATCCACGCGCGTGGTCCGGATCAGCCGCGTCCTGACCACCGGATCTTCCGAGAATCCATGGCGGTCGCGGGCTAGGGCGGAATGCAGGTAGATGGCGTGCGGCATGACGGTCGCTCCGAGCATGCTCGCTGCGAGCAGCACTGTGTCGGTTCCCTCGAACCGGGGCACCAGCCCGGCCAGGGCCCCACCGGCGTCCGGCGGTGCGACGAACAGGCCGGATACGAAACCGACAGCGATCACGCCCAGCAGGGTGAGGATCGCAATCTCAAAGGATTTTTGGCTGCGGTGCGACTGCAGTGTCAGCAGCAGCATGGAGGCCAGGCCGATAATGACGCCGCCCGTCAACAGGGGCAGACCGAACAGCAGGTTAAGTGCCACTGCCCCGCCGATGACCTCAGCCATGTCGGTGGCGCCGGCGACAATCTCGGCCTGGACCCAGTAGGCCCGGCGGCGCCGCGTTCCCAGGCGTTGGGCGAGTATTTCCGGCAGGCTCATGCCGGTGGCGAGGCCCAGCTTGGCTGACTGGTACTGAATCAGCACGGCCATCCCGTTGGCGGCAACGAGGACCCATACCAGGAGGTACCCGAAGCTGGCACCGGCGGTCAGGTTCGCGGCGACATTTCCGGGGTCGACGTACGCAATGGCCGCCACGAACGCCGGCCCCAGCAGCAGCAGGCGGGACCAGAACCTGGTGCCGGCGGATTCTGCCGCCATTGTTGAAACAGCCATTACGTGTCCTCGTCGTTGCGGGCGTCAATGCGGGTGTTAATACGACGAGGATACCGCGAGTTTAGGTATACCGAAAAGTAGTAGTAAGGGATGCCGGCAAATCACTGCGCGGCCGCCCCTGCTACTGGTTCTTGTTTGCCCGGTTGATCCGCTTGGCGCGGTCAATCTCGCGCCGGAAATACTTCCTGGTCCAGAACACGCCGGCTACAACAGCAACCGCGATGATCAGGAAAATAAGCCATCCCATGATGACCTCCTTTCAATGGTTGCAACAGTATCAGTGGCCTGTTAACGAAAAAGGACAGCCCCGCTGCTATGCAGCGGGGCTGTCCTTCAGTTCAGCAAGTATTACTTGATGATCTTGGTGACACGTCCCGAACCAACGGTACGGCCGCCTTCGCGGATTGCGAAGCCGAGGCCCTCTTCCATGGCGATGGGCTGGATGAGCGCAACGGTCATCTCAGTGTTGTCGCCAGGCATAACCATTTCCGTGCCCTCGGGCAGGGTGATAACGCCGGTTACGTCCGTGGTACGGAAGTAGAACTGCGGGCGGTAGTTGGAGTAGAACGGGTTGTGACGTCCGCCTTCGTCCTTGGAGAGGATGTAGACGTTGGCCTCGAAGTCGGTGTGCGGGGTGATGGAACCCGGCTTGACGACAACCTGGCCACGCTCGACATCGTCGCGCTTCAGACCGCGGAGCAGGAGGCCACAGTTCTCGCCGGCCCATGCTTCGTCGAGCTGCTTGTGGAACATCTCGATACCGGTAACCGTGGTCTTCTGGACCGGGCGGATGCCGACGATCTCGACCTCGGAGTTGATGGCGAGGGTTCCACGCTCGGCGCGGCCCGTAACAACGGTGCCACGGCCGGTGATGGTGAAGACGTCTTCGATCGGCATCAGGAACGGCTTGTCACGGTCACGTACGGGGTCCGGAACGGACTCGTCGACCGCAGCCATCAGGTCCTCAACGGACTTGACCCACTCGGGGTCGCCTTCCAGGGCCTTGAGGCCGGAAACGCGGACCACGGGAGCTTCGTCACCATCGAAGCCCTGCGAGCTCAGGAGCTCACGAACTTCCATTTCAACGAGGTCCAGCAGTTCCTCATCGTCAACCATGTCGGCCTTGTTCAGGGCGACCAGCAGGTAGGGAACACCAACCTGGCGGGCCAGCAGAACGTGCTCGCGGGTCTGAGCCATCGGGCCGTCGGTAGCGGCAACCACGAGGATAGCGCCGTCCATCTGGGCAGCACCGGTGATCATGTTCTTGATGTAGTCAGCGTGACCCGGGGCGTCTACGTGTGCGTAGTGGCGCTTTTCGGTCTGGTACTCCACGTGGGAGATGTTGATGGTAATGCCACGCTGACGCTCTTCGGGAGCAGAGTCGATCGACGCGAAGTCGCGCTTCTCGTTGAGATCCGGGTACTTGTCGTACAGCACCTTGGAAATGGCGGCCGTCAGCGTCGTCTTACCGTGGTCAACGTGACCAATGGTGCCGATGTTGACGTGCGGCTTAGTCCGCTCGAACTTTGCCTTTGCCACAGGTTCCTCCTAGAACGTTTTCAAATGACATACCCTTCTGCCGCTCTTGTCGCGGCAGAAACTCAGGTAAGTCTACTTGGGGGGCTTTGGATTGGTGAAATTGCAGATTCAGGAACTAATACTAGTCCCAGGATCCTGTTCGTGCAGATGGCCGAGTCCGGCGTCAACCGCGCCCGGCCACCTGCACAGGCTGTGCTCTCCGTTACCGGCAAGCGCACCCGAGTTTGTTGCTTTGAGAAGTCAGAGACTATTCGCCGCGGGACTTCTGGATGATCTCGTCGGCAACAGCCTTCGGGACCTCGGCGTAGCTGTTGAACGTCATGGAGTACACAGCACGGCCCTGGGTCTTGGAGCGCAGGTCACCGATGTAGCCGAACATGCCGGACAGCGGAACGTGCGCACGGATGACCTTGACGCCCTGTGCATCTTCCATGGACTGCATCTGGCCACGGCGGGAGTTGAGGTCACCGATAACTTCACCCATGTATTCCTCAGGGGTGCGGACCTCGACATCCATCAGCGGTTCGAGCAGAACCGGGTTCGCCTTGCGTGCAGCTTCCTTGAAAGCCATACGGCCGGCGATCTTGAAGGCCATTTCCGAGGAGTCAACATCGTGGTACGCGCCGTCGATCAGCGTGGCCTTGATGCCGACAACCGGGTAGCCAGCCAGGACGCCGTCGTTCAGCGCGTCCTGGATGCCCGCGTCAACAGACGGGATGTACTCGCGGGGAACGCGGCCACCGGTGACCTTGTTCTCGAACTCGTACAGCTCGCCCTCGGCGGTGTCCAGCGGCTCGATGGCAATCTGGATCTTTGCGAACTGGCCCGAACCACCGGTCTGCTTCTTGTGCGTGTAGTCGTGGCGTTCGACCGCGCGCTTGATGGTTTCGCGGTAGGCAACCTGGGGCTTGCCCACGTTTGCCTCGACCTTGAATTCGCGGCGCATGCGGTCCACCAGGATGTCCAGGTGGAGCTCGCCCATGCCGGCGATGATGGTCTGGCCGGTGTCTTCGTTGAGGGACACCTGGAAGGTGGGGTCCTCAGCGGAGAGCTTCTGGATGGCCGTGGAGAGCTTCTCCTGGTCACCCTTGGTGTTCGGCTCGATGGCAACCGAGATCACGGGCTCCGGGAAGCTCATGGACTCGAGGACGATCTGGTTGGCGGAGTCGCACAGGGTGTCACCCGTGGTGGTGTCCTTCAGACCGATGGCTGCGTAGATGTGGCCGGCGGTAGCGCCCTCGACGGGCATTTCCTTGTTGGCGTGCATCTGGAACAGCTTGCCGATGCGCTCCTTCTTGCCCTTGGTGGAGTTGACCACCTGGGCGCCTGCTTCCACGTGACCGGAGTACACGCGGATGAAGGTGAGCTGGCCGAAGAACGGGTGCGCAGCAATCTTGAAGGCCAGTGCGGAGAACGGCTCTTCGGAAGAAGGCTTGCGGGTCAGTTCCTTCTCTTCGTCGCGGGGATCGTGGCCGACCATCGGGGGGACGTCGAGCGGGTTCGGCAGGTAGTCGACAACTGCGTCGAGCATGGGCTGCACGCCGCGGTTCTTGAATGCGGAACCGCAGAAGATCGGGTACAGCTCGGAGTTGATCGTCATCTTGCGGATGCCGGCCTTGAGCTCGTCGATCGAGATTTCTTCACCCTCGAGGTACTTCTCCATGAGTTCCTCGGAGGACTCAGCGACGGTCTCAACGAGGTTCGCGCGGTACTCTTCGGCCTTTTCCTGGAGGTCAGCCGGGATCTCGCGGATCTCGTACTTGGCCCCCATGGTCACGTCGCCCTTGGCATCGCCGGGCCACACCAGAGCGCGCATGTAGAGCAGATCCACGACGCCGATGAAGTCGTTCTCGGCGCCGATCGGCAGCTGCATTACCAGCGGCTTGGCACCGAGGCGGCTGATGATGGTGTCTACGGTGAAGTAGAAGTCGGCACCGAGCTTGTCCATCTTGTTGACGAAGCAGATGCGCGGAACGTTGTACTTGTCAGCCTGGCGCCAAACGGTCTCAGACTGGGGCTCAACACCTTCCTTGCCGTCGAACACGGCGACAGCACCATCGAGGACGCGCAGGGAGCGCTCAACCTCAACAGTGAAGTCCACGTGGCCGGGGGTGTCGATGATGTTGATCTGGTTGTTTTCCCAGAAGCAGGTCACGGCGGCAGACGTGATGGTGATGCCGCGTTCCTTTTCCTGTTCCATCCAGTCGGTGGTCGAAGCGCCGTCGTGCGTTTCGCCGATCTTGTGGTTCACACCCGTGTAGAACAGGATGCGCTCGGTGGTGGTGGTCTTGCCGGCATCAATGTGGGCCATGATGCCGATGTTGCGGACCTTACTAAGGTCGGTAAGCACGTCCTGTGCCACGGGGTCTCCTTTTGGGATGGACTACACGTTCGCCGCCGGCTCGGTTGAGCCGGCGGCGCCCGGGGAGTATTACCAGCGGTAGTGTGCGAAGGCCTTGTTGGACTCGGCCATCTTGTGGGTGTCTTCGCGGCGCTTCACAGCGGCACCGAGACCGTTGGAGGCATCCAGGATTTCGTTCTGGAGGCGCTCGGTCATCGTCTTCTCGCGGCGGGCCTTGGAGTAGCCAACCAGCCAGCGCAGGGCGAGTGCGGTGGAGCGGCCCGGCTTGACCTCAACCGGAACCTGGTAGGTGGCGCCACCGACACGGCGGGAGCGAACCTCAAGCGAAGGCTTGACGTTGTCCATGGCCTTCTTCAGGGCTGCAACGGGGTCGCCGCCGGACTTGGCGCGTGCGCCTTCGAGTGCACCGTAGACAATGCGCTCTGCCGTGGACTTCTTACCGTCAACGAGCACCTTGTTGATGAGCTGGGTTACCAGCGGGGAACCGTATACCGGATCCGAAACGAGCGGCCGCTTGGGGGCCGGACCCTTGCGAGGCATATTACTTCTTCTCCATCTTTGCGCCGTAGCGGCTGCGGGCCTGCTTACGGTTCTTCACACCCTGGGTATCGAGGGCGCCACGGACGATCTTGTAGCGGACACCCGGGAGGTCCTTCACGCGACCACCGCGAACGAGCACAATGGAGTGCTCCTGCAGGTTGTGGCCAACACCGGGGATGTAGGCGGTAACTTCCACGCCGCCATTGAGGCGCACACGTGCCACCTTACGCAGAGCCGAGTTCGGCTTCTTCGGGGTGGTGGTGTAGACGCGGGTGCAGACACCGCGGCGCATGGGGCTGCCCTTAAGCGCGGGAGCCTTGGTCTTTGAGACCTTAGGCGTGCGGCCCTTGCGGACCAGCTGGTTAATCGTAGGCACTCTCGTGTTCTCCGTTTTATCCGGAGTGGCTGTTTCCGGCCACTCTCCTGTTGCGTTGCCCCGCCGCCCGGGCCTTGAAGAAGATCTCCAGGGCGGCGAAGGCGAAGCCTTAATAGTCGGATCGCATTCCCGGGCAGCGACTCGCGTCGGACAAGTCCCTAGGCATGCAAAAATGTGGCATACGTTGCACAAGAACCCTGCAAACCGGAAACGTCGCTCTGATCCAGCTTTTCAGCCAAACCGGCGCTCTCATCCACTGCCACAATAACAATTGGTAACAAGTCTAGCATGGACAGTCTCCATGCCTTAATCGAGGGGTTAAAGAGGGATGGTCCCCCACCTTTCGGTACGGGACCATCCCTTGCAAGGCTCTACCGGGACTTGTTACCGGAAGTCGTTGCCCAGGTCGTAGTCATCCAGCGGGATGGCGTGGAACTCAGGAGCTCCGTCGCCGCCCAGGGTGTCGTACGAGAAGTCACTGAATGCGCTCGGGCCGGTGAACAGGTTGGCCTTTGCTTCCTCAGTGGGCTCCACGGTGACCTCGGTGTAGCGCGGGAGGCCCGTGCCGGCCGGGATCAGCTTACCGATGATGACGTTCTCCTTGAGGCCGAGCAGCGGATCGCTCTTGCCTTCCATGGCCGCCTGCGTCAGGACGCGGGTGGTCTCCTGGAAGGAAGCTGCGGACAGCCAGGACTCGGTGGCCAGGGACGCCTTGGTGATACCCATGAGCTCAGGACGTCCGGAAGCCGGAGTCTTGCCTTCGGACACAACGCGGCGGTTGGCTTCCTCGAAGCGGCTGCGCTCGGCGAGCTCGCCGGGCAGCAGATCCGATTCCCCGGACTCGATGACCGTGACGCGGCGCAGCATCTGGCGGACGATAACCTCGACGTGCTTGTCGTGGATACCGATGCCCTGGCTGCGGTACACGCCCTGGACTTCGTCCACCAGGAACTTCTGAGCCGCACGCGGACCCATGATGCGCAGGACCTGCTTGGGGTCCACCGGGCCGTTGATCAGCTTCTGGCCGACGGCGACGTGGTCGCCGTCTTCGATCAGCAGGCGTGAACGGCGCAGGACCGGGTAAGCGATCTCTTCCGTTCCGTCATCCGGAGTGATGACCAGGCGCATCTGGCGCTCGGACTCTTCGATGGTGATACGGCCGGCTGCTTCAGCAATCGGCGCGACACCCTTCGGAGTACGGGCTTCGAAGAGCTCCTGGATACGGGGCAGACCCTGGGTGATGTCGTCGCCGCCGCCGGCGGAGACAGCACCACCGGTGTGGAACGTACGCATGGTCAGCTGGGTACCGGGCTCACCGATGGACTGTGCGGCGATGATGCCGACGGCCTCGCCGATGTCCACGGTCTTGCCGGTGGCCAGCGAACGGCCGTAGCACAGGGCGCAGGTGCCAACGCTGGACTCACAGGTGAGTACGGAGCGGACCTTGACCTCGGTGATGCCTGCCTTGAAGAGCTCGTCGATAACGACGTCGCCGCAGTCGGTGCCGGCGGCTGCGAGGACGTTGCCCTCGGAGTCCACGACGTCGACGGCCAGCGTACGTGCGTACGCGCTGTTCTCGACATTCTCATCCAGGACGAGCTCACCGTTGGAGTCAGCCACGGCAATCGGCGTGACCAGGCCACGCTCGGTGCCGCAGTCCTCTTCACGGACGATAACGTCCTGCGAGACGTCCACCAGACGACGGGTCAGGTAACCCGAGTTGGCGGTACGCAGAGCGGTATCGGCCAGGCCCTTACGGGCACCGTGCGTGGCGATGAAGTATTCCAGCACCGACAGGCCCTCACGGTAAGAGGACTTGATGGGGCGCGGGATGATCTCACCCTTCGGGTTGGCCACCAGGCCGCGGATACCCGCGATCTGGCGGACCTGCATCCAGTTACCACGTGCACCGGAGGACACCATGCGGTTGATGGTGTTCATCGGGGACAGGCTTTCGCGCATCACCGAGGCGATGTCGTTGGTGGCCTTGTTCCAGATCTCGATCAGTTCCTGGCGGCGCTCGTCGTCGTCGATCAGGCCCTTGTCGTACTGGCCCTGGATCTTGGCGGCCCGCTCCTCGTACCCGGCAAGGATTTCCGGCTTGGCGGCCGGGACCTCGATGTCGGAGATGGCGACGGTGACGCCTGAACGGGTGGCCCAGTAGAAACCGGCATCCTTCAGGTTGTCCAGCGTTGCGGCGGTGACAACCTTCGGGTAGCGCTCGGCGAGGTCGTTGACGATGCGGGACAGTTCGCCCTTGTCGGCAACAGCCTCAACCCAGGGGTAGTCCTCAGGCAGGGTCTCGTTGAAGAGGACCTGGCCCAGGGAGGTCTGGACGAGCGCGGGCTGACCCGGCTCCCAGCCTTCCGGAGCTTCCCAGCCGGCGTAGGGCACGAAGCCTTCGAGCCGGATCTTGACCTGCGAGTTCAGGTGCAGCTCGCGGGCGTCGAACGCCATGATGGCCTCTGAAACAGAACCGAAGATCCGGCCTTCGCCGGCTGATCCCTTGCGCTTGGTGGTCAGGTGGTAGAGGCCGATGATCATATCCTGCGAAGGCAGGGTGACCGGGCGTCCGTCGGAGGGCTTCAGGATGTTGTTCGAGGACAGCATCAGGATGCGGGCCTCAGCCTGCGCCTCGGGGCTCAGCGGCAGGTGGACTGCCATCTGGTCGCCGTCGAAGTCGGCGTTGAAGGCGCCACAAACCAGCGGGTGCAGCTGGATTGCCTTGCCTTCAACAAGCTGCGGCTCGAACGCCTGGATGCCCAGGCGGTGCAGGGTAGGTGCACGGTTGAGCAGCACCGGGTGTTCGGTGATGATCTCTTCCAGGACGTCCCAGACCTGCGGGCGGTAGCGCTCCACCATCCGCTTGGCCGACTTGATGTTCTGGGCGTGGTTGAGGTCAACCAGGCGCTTCATCACGAACGGCTTGAAGAGCTCCAGGGCCATCTGCTTGGGCAGGCCGCACTGGTGCAGCTTCAGCTGCGGGCCGACGACGATGACCGAACGGCCGGAGTAGTCGACGCGCTTGCCGAGGAGGTTCTGGCGGAAACGGCCCTGCTTGCCCTTGAGCATGTCGCTCAGGGACTTCAGCGGACGGTTGCCCGGTCCGGTTACCGGACGGCCGCGGCGGCCGTTGTCGAAGAGGCTGTCAACAGCTTCCTGAAGCATGCGCTTCTCGTTGTTGACGATGATCTCCGGAGCACCCAGGTCAAGCAGGCGCTTGAGGCGGTTGTTGCGGTTGATCACGCGGCGGTACAGGTCGTTGAGGTCGGAGGTCGCGAAGCGGCCACCGTCCAGCTGGACCATGGGGCGCAGTTCCGGCGGGATCACCGGGACGGCGTCGAGGACCATGCCAAGCGGGCTGTTGTTGGTGGTCAGGAACGCGTTGACCACCTTCAGGCGCTTGAGGGCGCGGGTCTTGCGCTGGCCCTTGCCGTTGGCGATGACGTCGCGCAGCAGGTCGGACTCGGCCTGCATGTCGAAGTTCTCAAGGCGCTTCTTGATGGCTTCGGCACCCATGGAGCCTTCGAAGTACATGCCGTAGCGGTCGCGCAGTTCGCGGTACAGGCCTTCGTCACCTTCGAGGTCGGCGACCTTGAGGTTCTTGAAGCGGTCCCAGACCTGCTCGAGGCGCTCGATGTCGGCATCTGCGCGCTTGCGGACGTTGGCCATCTGGCGGTCGGCGGAGTCGCGGGCCTTCTTCTTGTCGGCAGCCTTGGCGCCTTCGCCCTCGAGGCGTGCGATTTCGCCTTCGAGGTCGCGGGCGATCGCGGCGATGTCGGCGTCGCGGTTGTCGATCAGCTGCTTCTTCTCGATGTCGTGCTCAACCTGCAGGTTGGGCAGTTCCTCGTGGCGGGCAGCCTCGTCGACGCTGGTGATCATGTAGGCAGCGAAGTAGATGACCTTTTCGAGGTCCTTCGGGGCCAGGTCAAGGAGGTAGCCCAGGCGGGAGGGAACACCCTTGAAGTACCAGATGTGCGTGACTGGGGCGGCCAGTTCGATGTGGCCCATGCGCTCACGGCGGACCTTGGCGCGGGTGACTTCAACGCCACAGCGCTCACAGATGATGCCCTTGAAGCGCACGCGCTTGTACTTGCCGCAGTAGCATTCCCAGTCCCGGGACGGGCCGAAGATCTTCTCGCAGAAGAGGCCGTCCTTCTCGGGCTTGAGCGTGCGGTAGTTGATGGTTTCCGGCTTCTTAACCTCGCCGTACGACCAGCCGCGGATGTCTTCCGCGGTGGCGAGGCCGATCTGCATGAGGCCGAAGGAGGATTCGCTGGACATATGGTCCCTGTTCTCTCTTGTTCTCTAAATTCTGAAGTCTTGGTGCGGGATGAGGGAGGGGGCATACGACGGCGGGTGGTCACCCGCCGTCGTAAACCGCCTGCTAGACCTCTTCTACGGAACTGGGCTCTGCACGAGACAGATCGATGCCCAGTTCCTCCGCAGCCGTGAAGACTGCGTCATCAGAGTCACGCATTTCAATTGTGGTTCCGTCCGTGGAAAGAACTTCCACGTTCAGGCACAGCGACTGCATTTCCTTGATCAAGACCTTGAAGGATTCGGGAACGCCCGGCTCGGGGATGTTCTCGCCCTTGACGATCGCTTCGTAGACCTTCACACGACCGTGGATGTCGTCCGACTTGATCGTGAGGAGTTCCTGGAGCGTGTAGGCGGCGCCGTAAGCTTCGAGCGCCCACACTTCCATTTCACCGAAGCGCTGGCCACCGAACTGTGCCTTACCACCCAGCGGCTGCTGCGTGATCATGGAGTACGGGCCGGTGGAGCGTGCGTGGATCTTGTCGTCCACCAGGTGGTGGAGCTTCAGGATGTACATGTAGCCGACCGAGATCGGATCCGGGAACGGCTCGCCGGAGCGGCCGTCAAACAGGCGGGTCTTGCCGGAGGAGTTGATCAGGCGCTCACCGTCGCGGGTGACGTTGGTGGAATCCAGCAGGCCCGTGATTTCCTCTTCGCGGGCACCGTCGAACACCGGCGTTGCAACAGTGGTGGGACCACTCTCGCGCGGCAGGTTCGGCAGCTGCTTGACCCACTCGGGCTCGCCTTCGATCTTCCAACCGGTCTTGGCGACCCAGCCAAGGTGGGTTTCGAGCACCTGGCCCACGTTCATACGGCCCGGAACACCCAGCGGGTTCAGGACGATGTCAACGGGCGTACCGTCGGCAAGGAAGGGCATGTCCTCAACGGGGAGGATCTTGGAGATAACACCCTTGTTGCCGTGGCGGCCGGCGAGCTTGTCGCCGTCGGTGATCTTGCGCTTGGCAGCCACGTAGACGCGGACCAGCTGGTTCACGCCCGGGGGCAGTTCGTCGTCGTTGTCGCGGTCGAAGACGCGCACGCCGATGACGGTGCCGGACTCGCCGTGGGGCACCTTCAGGGAGGTGTCGCGGACTTCGCGGGACTTCTCGCCGAAGATGGCGCGCAGCAGGCGCTCTTCCGGGGTCAGCTCGGTTTCACCCTTCGGGGTGACCTTTCCAACCAGGATGTCCCCTGCTTCAACCTCGGCACCGATGTGGATGATGCCGCGCTCGTCCAGGCCTGCGAGGACTTCCTCGGACACGTTGGGGATGTCACGGGTGATTTCCTCGGCACCAAGCTTGGTGTCGCGGGCGTCGATCTCGTGCTCCTCGATGTGGATGGAGGAAAGGACGTCCTCGGCAACGATGCGCTGCGAGAGGATGATGGCGTCCTCGAAGTTGTGGCCTTCCCAGGACATGAATGCCACGAGCAGGTTCTTGCCCAGTGCGAGTTCACCCTGGTCGGTTGCCGGGCCGTCAGCGATGATGCCGCCAACTTCCAGGCGCTGGCCTTCGTTGACCAGGACACGGTGGTTGTAGCAGTTGCCCTGGTTGGAGCGGGCGAACTTGTTGATGCGGTAGTTGGTCTCGGTGCCGTCGTCGTTGAGCATGATGACGAGCTCGGCGGAAACCTCGGTGACCACACCGGCCTTCTTGGCGATGACAACGTCACCGGCGTCGACGGCGGCAGCGCGCTCCATGCCGGTGCCCACGAACGGAGCCTCGGAACGGACCAGCGGCACAGCCTGGCGCTGCATGTTAGCACCCATAAGTGCGCGGTTGGCGTCGTCGTGCTCGAGGAACGGGATCAGCGCGGTAGCCACGGACACCATCTGGCGCGGGGAGACGTCCATGAACTCGACGTCGTCGGCCGGAACGAGGACGGGCTCGCCCCCACCACCGCGGGCACGGACCAGCACGGTGTCTTCAGCGAACTTGTTGTTCTCGTCCAGCGGCGCGTTGGCCTGGGCGATCAGGACCTCGGCCTCGTCGTCGGCCGTCAGGTACTGGACGTCGTCGGACACGACGCCGTTCTTGACCAGGCGGTACGGGGTCTCGATGAAGCCGAACGGGTTGATGCGTCCGTAGGATGCCAGCGAACCGATCAGGCCGATGTTCGGGCCTTCAGGAGTTTCGATGGGGCACATGCGTCCGTAGTGGGACGGGTGCACGTCACGGACTTCCATGCCGGCGCGGTCACGGGACAGACCACCGGGGCCAAGCGCGGACAGGCGGCGCTTGTGGGTCAGGCCCGAGAGCGGGTTGTTCTGGTCCATGAACTGCGACAGCTGGGAGGTTCCGAAGAACTCCTTGATGGCAGCAACCACGGGGCGGATGTTGATCAGGGTCTGCGGCGTGATGGCCTCGACGTCCTGGGTGGTCATACGCTCGCGGACAACGCGCTCCATGCGGGACAGGCCGGTGCGGACCTGGTTCTCGATGAGCTCGCCGACGGCGCGGATGCGGCGGTTGCCGAAGTGGTCGATGTCGTCGATTTCGACGCGCAGGTCCACTTCCTGGCCATCGCGGGTGCCCTTGATGGTCTTCTCGCCGGCGTGCAGCGCGACGAGGAACTTGATCATGGCGACGATGTCTTCAACGTGCAGGACAGAGGCTTCCTTGTCGCCAAGGGAGCGGTCGATACCCAGCTTGCGGTTGATCTTGTAGCGGCCAACCTTGGCCAGATCGTAGCGCTTGGAGTTGAAGTACAGGTTGTCCAGCAGGGACTGGGCAGCCTCGACGGTGGGCGGCTCGCCCGGACGCAGCTTGCGGTAGATGTCCAGCAGGGCGTCTTCGCGGGTCTCGGTGGCGTCCTTCTCCAGGGTTGCCCGCATGGAGTCGTACTGGCCGAACTCTTCGAGGATCTGGCCTTCGGTCCAGCCAAGGGCCTTCAGCAGGACGGTGACGGACTGCTTGCGCTTGCGGTCGAGGCGGACACCGACCTGGTCGCGCTTGTCGATCTCGAGCTCGAACCAGGCACCGCGGGACGGGATGATCTTGGCGGTGAAGATGTCCTTGTCGCTGGTCTTGTCGGCGGCGCGCTCGAAGTAGGCGCCCGGCGAACGGACCAGCTGGGAGACGACGACACGCTCGGTGCCGTTTACGACGAAGGTGCCCTTCTCGGTCATCAGCGGGAAGTCACCCATGAACACGGTCTGCTGCTTGATTTCGCCCGTGTTGTTGTTCATGAACTCGGCCTTGACGTACAGCGGAGCCGAGTACGTTGCGTCCCGGTCCTTGCACTCGGCCATGGTGTACTTGGGGTCAGCGAACTCCGGATCGGAGAAGCTCAGGGACATGGTGCCCTGGAAATCCTCGATCGGGGAGATTTCTTCGAAGATGTCCGACAGGCCGGACGTGGTGGCGACGCTGAGATCGTTTTCTTCGACAGCCTTTGCCACGCGTGCCTGCCAGCGCTCATTGCCGACCAGCCAGTCAAAGCTGTCCGTCTGCAGGGCAAGCAGATTCGGAACGTCAAGAGGTTCGTGAATCTTTGCGAATGAGAGCCGGCGAGTGGCACCATCAGTGCTGTCGGCAGTGTTAGCGGTTTCGTTATTAGAGGTGCTCGAGGCGACCAAGAGGGATCCTTCCACAGACCTTCAGGCGTTTTCAGATCTCCCCCGCTGTGCACCCTGCGGAGTGACTCCGCAGCGCTACCATCCGGTTCCGCTATATGACCCGGGACCTGGACTGACTATGCTGTGACCGTTGTTACGGCACGTTGATTGCCAGCTGCCAGGCAAAGCCCACCGCTATATGAAGGCTGAAGGTAAACAGGGAAGACGCAAATATCTACGATACGGCAAAACAACCTACATGTCTACCCCACATCCGGCCGGATTGCAAGCACCTGATTTCATGGGCTCTAGCAGCCGCCTCCGGCTGCTAGAGCCGGAGCGTTACGCCTTCCGCCGTGCAGGCTGCGGAGTTTGCGAAGACGGCGTCCCGGACAGCGTCCTGGGACTCCTGCCCCGGCTTGCCGCCGGACTCCGCCGCGGATGAGTGGTCGATGGCGAGCAGGCTAAGGGAGGCAAACAGCCCCTGCAGGTCACCGGTGACAGTATCCTTGGCATCCTGGGCGTTCAGGTACACGTCCTCATAGCCCTTGGAGTCAGTGGCTGAAACAGCGGCATAGTCCGCCACCAGCTTGTTGAACAGTTCGCAGGCTTCCCTGGTGCTGCTTGCCTTGGCGCCCTGTCTGGCCGAGGGGCTGCTGCCGGCCGCATCCCGGGTCTGCTGCGTTGATGCGGTTGGCTGAACCGGTTCTGCCGGGGCCGGGGTGGACACCGAACAGCCGGCCAGGCATCCACCCGTCAATACCGCCACCACAGCGATGGCTGCCGCGGTAGATGTTTTCTTCACGATCCCGCTCCGTCCGTCCCGGCTCCGGACCTTACGTCCCCCTGCAAAGCGTCTCCCCCTGCAAAGCCTCGCCGTCCACCCTACGCAAGCGGCCGCCGTCGTGCACAACGCTCCCGATGGGGACCACTCCCCTCCCATCCAGGAATGCACTGGCCCCAGGGCATGCACTGGCCCCAGGAATGCACATAGGGTGTTCCAGCGTTTGAATAGATGGGTGACAAGGCTCACGATAGCCTTGGTGGCTTACACCGGAACCGGATTGAAAGTGATAACCATGGGCAATTCTCCTGACAGCAATGACGTTGTCATCCTTGGGGCAGCGCGGACCCCGCAGGGCCGGATCAACGGCCAACTGTCCAGTCTCACAGCAGTGGACCTTGGCGCCCACGCCATCAAGGCCGCCTTGGAGTCAAGCGGTGTGGACGCCGGCGACGTGGAGGCCGTGATCATGGGCCAGGTGCTGCAGGCAGGCGCCGGGCAGAATCCAGCGCGGCAGAGTGCCATCGGCGCCGGCATCGGATGGAACGTTCCCTCTGTGACCGTCAACAAGGTGTGCCTTTCCGGCCTGACCGCGGTGATTGACGCCGCACGGATGATCCGCGCCGGCGAGGCCGCCGTGGTGGTGGCAGGCGGCCAGGAATCGATGAGCCGGGCGCCGCACCTGCTCCCCGGTTCCCGCCAGGGATGGACGTACGGCTCCATCCAGGCGCTGGACGCGGCCGCGCATGACGGACTGACCGATGCCTTTGACGGGCAGTCCATGGGCCTTTCCACCGAGACCCGGAACCTCACGCTGGGCATCGACCGCACCTCGCAGGACAACGTTGCCGCCCAGTCCCACCAGCGTGCGGCGCTGGCGGCGAAGAACGGAACGTTCGACGGCGAGATCGCACCGATCAGCGTCAAGCAGCGTAAAGGTGAGCCCCTGGTGGTGGACACCGACGAAGGCGTGCGCCCCAACACTTCCGTGGAATCACTGGCGGGCCTGCGCGCAGCGTTCGTGACCGACGGCACCATCACCGCCGGCAACTCCTCTCCCCTGTCCGACGGCGCCGCAGCCCTGGTGCTCACATCCCGCGGTTATGCGGAGGAACACGGGCTGGAGTACCTGGCGGTTGTGGGAAAGCCAGGACAAGTGGCCGGTCCGGACAACTCCCTGCATTCCCAGCCTTCAAACGCGATCATGAACGCCCTGGGCAAGGCCGGGTGGGGCACCGCGGACCTTGACTTCATCGAGATTAACGAGGCCTTCGGCTCCGTGGCCGTCCAGTCCCTCAAGGACCTGGACTACCCCCTGGAGAAGTGCAACATCCACGGCGGTGCCATCGCGCTGGGGCACCCGATCGGGGCGTCGGGAGCACGGCTGGCGGCCCATGCCGCGCATGAGCTGAAACGGCGCGGAACGGGCAAGGCCGCCGTATCCCTCTGCGGCGGGGGCGGGCAGGGCGAAGCTTTGCTGCTGTACCGCGACTGATGGCGGGCGGGTCCGGAAACGGAACGGACGGCGTCGGACGGGAACGCTTCCTGGCCGACGCCGCGGCCCGGGGCCTGCAGGTGGACGTGGTGGAGCGCCCCGCAGCGAAAAGCCTCGAAGAGGCCGCGGGCATCCTGGGCATCAGCCCGGCCGACATCGTCAAGTCCCTGGTGGTCAAGCACAAGGACGGCACCTTCCTGTTTGCCCTGATCCCGGGAGACCGGCAGATTTCCTGGCCGAAGCTCCGCTCCCTGGTCGGCGTCAACAAGCTGTCCCTCCCACCCGCAGCCACCGCACTGGAGGCGACCGGCTACGAACGGGGCACCATCACGCCGTTGGGGAGCACCACCGCCTGGCCGGTCTATGCCGACGCCACCATCACCGGACGCCGGATCTCCATGGGTGCCGGCGCCCACGGGTACAGTGCGTTCGTGGACGCCGACGCGCTGACCGCGGCCCTGGGCGCCGTCGTAGCTGACATCAGCGACCCCGCCTAAGGCAGAAGCGGGGCGTAACGCAGGAGCGTGCTTAAAGCAGGAAACCCCGCCCACCGGAGTGGACGGGGTTTCCGAAGGAAAAGGCGTTGTTACTTGAGGGTAACGGTGGCGCCTGCAGCCTCGAGCTGCTCCTTGGCCTTCTCGGCAGCTTCCTTGTTGGCGCCTTCGAGGACAGCCTTGGGGGCACCGTCAACCAGGTCCTTGGCTTCCTTGAGGCCGAGGGAGGTGATGGCGCGAACTTCCTTGATGACTGCGATCTTCTTGTCGCCGGCAGCTTCGAGGATGACGTCGAAGTCGGTCTTCTCTTCAACCTCTTCAGCAGCAGCACCGGCGGGGCCGGCAACTGCAACAGCAGCGGCGGTAACTTCGAAGGTCTCTTCGAAGAGCTTGACGAACTCGGAGAGCTCGATGATGGTCAGTTCCTTGAAAGCTTCAATGAGCTCTTCGTTGCTGAGCTTCGCCATGGTAGGCGTCCTTCCTGTTGTGGTGTTCGAACGGCGCGTGGCCGGGCGGGCACCGGAGTCTGGTGGGGGTAAGAGAATCAGTTCTCTTCGGCAGCGGGAGCTTCGGCGGCAGCTTCAGCTTCAGCGGCGGGGGCTTCTTCAGCGGCGGGCGCTTCGGCAGCTGCCGGTGCACCGTTCTCTTCTTCAAGCTTGAGGCGCAGCGCGTCGATGATGCGTGCAGCTGCGGCGGCGGGTGCCTTGAGGACACCTGCAACCTTGGCGAGCTGCAGCTCACGGGACTCGAGGGCAGCCAGTGCGGCAACCTCGCTGGCGTCCAGCGCCTTGCCCTCAAAGTAACCGGTCTTGATGACCAGCTGCTTGTTGGCCTTGGCAAAATCCGTCAGGCTCTTGGCAGCGGCAACTGCGTCACCCTTGATGAACGCGATTGCAGTGGGGCCGGCAAGCTGGCCGTCGAATGCTTCGACGCCGGCTTCCTTGGCTGCAATGGCGGTCAGGGTGTTCTTGACGACCGCGAACTTGGTGTCCTGGCCGAGAGAAACACGCAGCTGCTTGAGCTGTGCAACGGTGAGCCCGCGGTATTCGGTCAGGACAGCGGCGTTCGATTCCTTGAAATCGTTAGTGATCTCAGCTACTGCTGAAACCTTGGTAGGCGTTGCCATAACCCTCCTTCCGGGGATAGTGCCGGTATTCGACGGTCCCCGCTCAAGAGAGCTAAAACTAAAAACGCCCCGCGCAGATGCACGGGGCTTGGCTCAACACGGTTTTACCGCGGAGCTTTGCTTCGTTCACCTGCGCCGGCCGCCCTGCGTTGAGGGTCCTTCGTCCGGAAAACCACTGTGGCCTCCAGCGCACAACTACAGAGTTGAGCCATGTTCAGGAGAGTGGATTTCCAACAACCGACGGTCTTTGGTACTCCCAGCTTACGTGAGGCTTTGCCCCTCCACCAAATCGGGCTCTCAACTGGTGCTGGTATGCAGCGTGGGGAGTTCCTTTTGCCAGATCCCGGTCACGCCGGCTGTCTGGAATCCGAGCTGCCGGTTCACGGTCAGGAGGTACCGGTTCTCCGGCGCGTTCCAGGTGTAGATGACGCGGGCGTCCGGGAACTGTTCGCTGAGGCGCTCCATGTTCGCCACCTTGATGAGCAGGCCCAGCTTGTTGCCGCGGTGTTCCTGCAGCACCAGGGTATCGTCCTGGAACACGACGTCGGCCCGGTGCGCCAGCACGGTGATGGTGGTCAGTCCCACGAGGGCTCCCGTGGCGATGTGCTCAACTGCGGTGACTACCGTTCGGCGGCCCTGCGCAATGGCGACGTCCTCGGCTTCGCGCAGGATCCCGCCGTCGAACACCATTTCCTGCTCAACGGGCGCGTCCAGCGACGGATCCAGGTCGGCGCCCGCCTGGTTTTCCAGGACGGCTACGGCCTCCAGCCACCGTTCCGGGCAGCGGTCGGTCCAGTGATGCAGCCGGTACCTGCCGTTGTTTGCCTCGTCGGCCTCGGCCTGGAGGTCGGCCACCAGCTTGCTGTCCAGGGGCAGGATGCAGGAGCTGAACTGCTCGATATGCTGCAGCGTGTACCCGGTCTTCTGCGCGAACTCCACTTCGCGGCTCTCCAGCGGCACGAATCCCTGGCCGGCGCCGGGGACCAACTGGGCCTTTTCAAACTCATGCAGGGAAGCGCCGGGGTGGTTGGTATCAACCACCATCAGGGTGCGGCCTTCGCCCCTGACCAGCTGTTCGGCGGCCTCGAGCAGCCGCCGTCCCACGCCCTGCCGCTGAAACTCAGGCAGGATGTCCAGGGTGAGCTCGGCGAGGTCCAGGTGGTCCGTCAGCGGCAGTGCAATGTCGACCGTTCCGACGATGGCGCCGTCCACCTTGGCCACGAGGATCAGCTGGCGCTCATACGGGTCGGCGAACTCAAGCAGCTTCTCCAGCGGACCGTAGGCCAGATCGTCGCTGCCCCACGTCTGCATCCGCACCTTGCGCCCCACTTCGACGGCGGCGAGGAAGTCCGTTGCGTCGGGTGTGTCCAGTGAGTCGGGGATCCATAGCTGCTCGATCTTTACGTCTATTGCCATTCGGGCATCATCCCAGCCGTTTCTGCCACTCACCTTCATAGCCAGCGGGCCTGAATTCAAGTGCGGTATTAATCGCCAGCATATGCTGGTTTTCGCTGGCATTCCATGTCAGGACCGAGCGCGCCCGGGGCCACTTCACCTGTGCCCGGCGGAGGTTAGCCGCCTTGACCAGCATGCCCAGCCGGTGGCCGCGGTGCTCCTCCGCCACCAAAGTGTCCTCCTGCATTAGTGACTCCGGCACCAGCGGGCGCCAGGTCAGGACGGTATAAGCCACGAGCTCACCGGTTCGCCGGTGCAGCGCCGCCGTCACGGACGACTGTACGCCGCCCCGGGCCAGCGCCGCTTCATCGTCACGCACGCGGCCGGAGTCCCAGTCCTCGCGCTCCCAGTCCATGCCGGCGGTGGGCGCATCCGTGCTCATCTGCGCCCTTAGCGCGGCATAACCGGCGACAAGCCCTTCCGGGCAGCGCCCGTCCCAGCCCGTCAACACATAGTCGCCGGCGCGGTCAACCGCATCAGCTTCCAACGGTGCAAGGAGTTCTTCCCGGACAGGAAGCGTAAGCCGGCTGGAACGCTCCACCTGTTCGAGCTGGTACCCGGCGGCCAGGGCAAACGCGGTGGCCGGGTCATCCAACGGCAGTTGCCCGGCCCCGGACTTCGCCGTGACCATGCCCTGACCAGGGCGCACAGCTTCCAGGGGCAGTTCATGGAAGGCGTCGAGGGACAACCTGCCGCGCTCCCGCGCCATGGCTTCGGCCTGCTCCAGCAACGCCCGCCCCACTCCCCTGCGCCGCCATCGGGGAGCCACCAGGACATCGATTCCCGCGGTCGCAAGGTTCTCGCGCAGGGGCAGCGTGACCGAGTACTGCCCCACCGGTTCCGGGCCGATCCGTGCCAGGAACAGATGCCGTTCCTCATACCTGCTCCCGCGCCAGAACTCCAGCGCCTCAGCCAGGGTGAGGCAGCGCTCCAGGCTCCCCCAGACAGCCATGGCATGGGCTTCCTTCATGGCCTGGCAGGCCAGGAAATCCGGGGACGGTTCGACGGCGCCGTCGCCGCCCTGGCTGCCCTGGACCCCTCCCGGCGGAAGGCCGACGGCGGCAATCATCAAAGAACTGGGGCCAGGGCTTGGCGGGGGTTCGGTCGGCTCGGTCCGGTCCATGCAGCCAGCATAGGCAAATAGGGCAGACAAAAGAGAAGACCGTCCCGGCGCTTTCGCGCCGGGACGGTCTTCGGTTGCGCCGGAATCATTCCGGTGCAGGAACTTCGTTCAAGGACTACGACTCGGTGAGCACCTTGGTGACGTTGGGGTCAACGGAGATGCCCGGGCCGAACGTGGTGGCCACGGTGGCCTTCTGGATGTAGCGGCCCTTGGCTGCGGACGGCTTCAGGCGAAGAACCTCTTCCAGTGCGGCGGCGTAGTTCTCGGCCAGCTTCAGAGCGTCGAAGGAAACCTTGCCGATGATGAAGTGCAGGTTGGAGTGCTTGTCGACGCGGAAGTCGATCTTTCCACCCTTGATGTCGTTGACGGCCTTGGTGACGTCGGGGGTCACGGTGCCCGTCTTCGGGTTCGGCATCAGGTTACGCGGACCCAGGACCTTACCGAGGCGGCCAACCTTGCCCATGAGGTCAGGGGTGGCAACGGCGGCGTCGAAGTCGGTCCAGCCGGCGGCGATCTTTTCGATCAGGTCGTCGGAACCAACGAAGTCGGCGCCGGCTGCGATTGCGGCCTCAGCCTTGTCGCCCGTGGCGAAGACCAGGACGCGGGCGGTCTTACCGGTGCCGTGGGGCAGGTTGACCGTACCGCGGACCATCTGGTCAGCCTTGCGGGGGTCGACGCCCAGGCGGAAGGCAACCTCAACCGTGGCGTCGAACTTGGACGGGTTGGTGTCCTTGGCCAGCGTTACTGCCTCGAACGGTGCGTAGTGCTTCTCCGCGTCGATCTTGGCGGCTGCTGCCTCATATGCTTTGCTGCGCTTTGCCATGCTGCTTATTTCTCCTTGTGCAGTTGTGGTCTGCGGACCGCGCTGGGCCCTGCCACAGTCGGTGATCCGGTTCGTTATCCGGCCCGGATGACCAACATTTCAATGTGTTTGGTGCCGGTGTTCCCGGCGGTGCGGCCCGTCGTCGTCAATTACCCTGACGCTGGACAGCGGGACGGGTTATTAGCCCTCGACGGTGATGCCCATGGAGCGGGCGGTGCCGGCGATGATCTTCGCTGCGCCTTCGAGGCTGGTGGCGTTGAGGTCTTCCATCTTGGTGGAGGCGATCTCGTTGACCTGGGCCTGGGTCAGCTTGGCAACCTTGACGGTGTGCGGGGTTGCTGAACCCTTGGCGACGCCTGCAGCCTTCTTGATGAGTTCTGCAGCCGGCGGGGTCTTGGTGATGAACGTGAAGGAACGGTCCTCGTAGACCGTGATTTCCACGGGGATGACGTTTCCGCGCTGGGCTTCCGTCGCAGCGTTGTACGCCTTGCAGAATTCCATGATGTTGACACCGTGCTGGCCAAGCGCAGGACCGATCGGCGGGGCCGGGTTGGCGGCACCTGCCTGGATCTGCAGCTTGATGAGGCCGGTGACCTTCTTCTTGGGAGCCAATGTAGGGTCCTTCTCTCAATAACGTCCTGGGGCACAGGAGCGTGCCTCAGGTTTCTGGCCGCCATGGCAAGGCGGCCGGCCGTTCCGGAGCCGCTAAGCAGGCGGCGCCGGGACGAATTCTAGGATTCTCAGATCTTGGTGACCTGGTTGAACGCCAGGGTGACGGGCGTTTCGCGCTCGAAGATGGAGACCAGGACCACGAGGGTCTGGGACTCGGGCTTGATCTCGGAGATCGTGGCGGGAAGGGTCTCGAAGGGACCTTCCTTAACGATGACGGACTCGCCGACCTCGAAGTCGACGGCCACGGGAGCCTGGTTCTGCTTGTTGACCGGCTTGCCCTTCTCGGCCTGCTCCTCTTCGAAGACAGGGGCGAGCATGGAGAAGACCTCGTCCAGGCGCAGCGGGACCGGGTTGTGGGCGTTGCCCACGAAGCCGGTGACGCCGGGGGTGTGACGGACGGCGCCCCAGGAGGCGTCGGTCAAGTCCATGCGGACCAGGACGTAGCCGGGGATGCGGACGCGATTGATCACCTTGCGCTGGGCGTTCTTGATCTCCACGACTTCTTCCATGGGCACCTGGATTTCGAAGATGTAATCTTCCATGTCCAGGGTCTGGATGCGGGTTTCAAGGTTGGCCTTCACGCGGTTTTCGTAACCGGCGTAGGAGTGGATGACGTACCAGTCACCTTCCTGGCGGCGCAGCTTCGCCTTGAACTCCTCTGCGGGGTCCATGGCTGCGGTCGCTGCCGCGGCGGCAAGGGCGTCGGCGGGCTCGTCTTCCCCGTCAGCGTCTGAAGCGTCGCCTTCGGCGGCTTCTGCATCGTCGGAGGCGGCGTCGTCGAATTCGGGCGTGGAGGACTCAACCTCGGACTCTTCACCGGCTTCTGCCGTGACGTCCGGGGATTCTTCCAGCCCCGTCTCGGTTACCTCGAGCTCCTGCTCAGACACTTGGTCTCCTGCTTCCTCATTGCCTAACATGCCTATTTAAATGGCTCAATCCCGCACACCGGCGCATCCCTTCCGGTTTCCCGGGCGAAACGCGCGGCCTGCGGACCGTGCAGCCTTAGCTGTCCTTGGGGCCGGTGCCGCCGAAGATCCAGCTGACAGCGGTTCCGAAACCAATGTCCAGCAGGCTGACGATGACCATCATGATGGCCACGAACACCAGCACCACGAGCGTGTAGTTGATCAGTTCCTTGCGGGTGGGGGCAACAACCTTCTTCAGTTCGCCAATGATCTGGCGGACAAAGAGTGCAATGCGGGCGAAGAAGTTTGCCTTGGCTTCCTTCTTAGCTGGGCGGCCCTTGGAGCTGCTGGCAGCTGTTTCGGTCACCTGGTCCTCGCTCATCTTTGCAATGGTGGATTACCCGGCCCTGATCAGAACCATGGTTGCTGCGCCTGCCCCGGGCTTTCGCCCGGAGCAGCTTGCGCAGGGCAGACAGGACTCGAACCTGCAACCTGCGGTTTTGGAGACCGCTGCGCTACCAATTGCGCCACTACCCTATGGAGTGAATGCCACTCTTTGACGACCCAACACCAGCTTGAACTGGGGCGCACGTCATCATCCGTGTTTCAACACCGGTGAACCAGTCTACGCAAGAACTTCGCGTAGGTAAAACCAGCCTGGCCCGGTCCATCCGAAGTCCGGCCTGAAAGGTGCTGCGCGGGGCAGTCATAAATCAAAACCGGCTCCCCGGAGGGTCCGGTGAACAGCATAGAGTAGAACTCGTCGAATCCCACATTCCAGCCTCCCGGCTGCAAGCGAAGAACGGACCTGCCATGTCTGCCGCACGCGTTTCCCAGCGCATTTCCGCAATTGCCGAATCCGCAACCCTGGCCGTCGATGCCAAGGCCAAGGCGCTGAAGGCAGCAGGCCGGCCCGTTATTGGCTTCGGCGCGGGCGAACCCGACTTCCCCACCCCGGACTACATCGTGCAGGCAGCCATCGAGGCGGCGGGCCAGCCCAAGTTCCACCGGTACTCCCCCGCCGGCGGCCTGCCCGAGCTGAAGAAGGCCATCGCCGAGAAGACACTCCGCGATTCCGGCTATCAGGTGGACGCTTCCCAGGTGCTGGTCACCAACGGCGGCAAGCAAGCCGTGTACAACACGTTCGCCACCTTGGTGGATCCGGGCGACGAAGTCATCGTGCCCACCCCGTTCTGGACCACATACCCGGAGGCCATCCGGCTCGCCGGCGGCGTCCCCGTGGAGGTTTTCGCCGGGCCGGAACAGGACTACCTGGTAACGGTCGAGCAGCTCGAAGCAGCCGTGACGGACCGCACCAAGATCCTGCTGTTCGTCTCGCCGTCGAACCCCACCGGCGCCGTCTACTCCCCTGAACAGGTGGCAGAGATCGGCAAGTGGGCTGCCGCGAAGGGCCTGTGGGTGGTCACGGACGAAATCTATGAACACCTGACGTACGACGGTGTTTCCTTCACATCCATCGCCACCGCGGCCCCGGAACTGGGCGACAAGGTGGTCATCCTCAACGGTGTCGCCAAGACGTACGCCATGACCGGCTGGCGCGTGGGCTGGATGATCGGCCCGGCCGACGTCATCAAGGCGGCCACCAACCTCCAGTCGCACGCCACCTCCAACGTGTCCAACATCATGCAGATCGCTGCACTCGCCGCGGTGTCCGGCCCGCTGACCGCCGTAGACGAAATGAAGGTCGCATTTGACCGCCGGCGCAAGGCGATCGTCGCGGGCCTGAACGCGATCGACGGAGTGGAGTGCCCGACGCCGAAGGGCGCCTTCTACGTGTACGCGGACGTCCGTGCGTTGCTGGGCAAGGAATTCCCGACGGCGTCCGGCACCGCCACGCCGCAGACCTCCGCCGAGCTGGCTTCGCTCATCCTCGACGAGGTTGAGGTGGCAGTGGTTCCGGGCGAAGCCTTCGGCCCCTCCGGCTACCTGCGCCTTTCCTACGCCCTTGGTGATGAGGATCTGGCCACCGGCGTCCAGCGCCTGCAGGACTTCCTGGGGAAGGCCCAGTAGGCGCCCGCTCATTTCCGGCAGCCCAAACACCAACGCCCGCTCACTTCCTCAAGGAAAGTGAGCGGGCGTTGGTATTTATGCCGTCATAGGTGAGCGGGCGTTTGGGGAACAGCTGCGAAAGGTGAGCAGGCGTTGGGACTAGAGGAGGCGGCGCTCGGCGGCCCACTTGGTCAGTTCGTGGCGGCTTGAGAGCTGGAGCTTGCGCAGCACGGCTGACACGTGGGTCTCCACGGTCTTGATGCTGATGAAGAGCTCCTTGGCCACCTCCTTGTAGCTGTAACCCCGGGCAATGAGGCGCATGACCTCGAGTTCGCGGGCGGAGAGCCTGTCCAGCTCGTCATCGGCGATATCCGCGGGAGCGGTGCCGAAGGCGTCCAGGACGAACCCGGCGAGGCGCGGGGAGAAGACGGCGTCGCCGCCGGCCACGCGGAACACGGCGTCGGTGATCTCGACGCCGGAGATGGTCTTGGTGACGTAGCCGCGGGCACCGGCGCGGATGACGGCCACCACGTCCTCCGCGGCGTCGGAGACGCTCAGGGCCAGGAAGCGGGTGGTGGACAGGAGCGCGGCGGAGCCTGCGATGACCTCCCGGCCGCCGCCGCCCAGCCCGCCGGGGAGGTGGACATCCAGGAGGACGACGTCGGGCCGCTGCTGGGCGATCACGGCGATGGCCTGTTCAACAGTGGCGGCTTCACCCACCACCTGGATGCTGGCATCGAGGTCCGCTTTGAGCCCCGACCGGAAGATGGCGTGATCGTCCACGATGACCACCCGCACGGAATTGGCCGGCCGGGCGCTTCCTGCGCCTGTCCCCTGGGTCGTGTTCATGATTTTCCTTCCGCGTGTTCTGCTGCAGCCGGCAGCCTCAGGCGGACCTCGGTGCCGTCCCCCGTGCTGTGGATGGCGGCCGAGCCGCCGTGCCGTTTCATCCTGCCGATGATTGATTCCCGAATACCCAGCCGGTCCGCCGGGACGTCCCCCAGCCGGAAACCGGGCCCCCTGTCCTTGATGAAGATCTCGGCCTGGCCGTCTGATGCTTCAAGGTAGACCGAGACGGTTCCGCCGCCGTGCCGTGCGGCGTTGAGCATTGCCTCGCGGCTTGCCTGGACCAGGGCCTCGTGTGCCTCGGTCATGGCGGCATCACCAACCGTGACCACCTCCACGGGATGGCCGAGCAGGTCTTCCACTTCGGCGGCAACCGCCTTGATCCGGTCTGAAAGCTGTCCGCTTTCACGGCCGGGATCCTGGAACAGCCAGCCGCGCAGCTCGCGTTCCTGCGCACGGGCCAGCCGGACAACGTCATGCTCGTTGCCGGCCCGGCGCTGGATCAGGGCAAGCGTCTGCAGCACGGAATCGTGGAGGTGCGCCGCAATCTCAGCCCGTTCCGTCTCCCGGATCCTGCCTGCGCGTTCGGTTTCCAGGTCCCGCCAGAACTTCAGCGCCCACGGCAGCAGGACCAGCACAACACCGCCCAGGACGGCCACGGACGCCAGCAGCGCCAGCCACGTCTGTTCCCAGGACCCCGAGCCGGATACCATCACCAGGACCCCGGCAACCACCAGGGCCAACCCTGCAGCGAGCCTGCCCCACCCGCCGGCCTGGTCCGCTTTGGTTTTGTCCACCAGCCCTGCCCGCCGGGTCTCGTCCAGCTGCATCCAGGCGATCGACGCGCCGCCGAGGACAGCTGCAGCTGGGATCAGCGTGCCCAGGGACACGTCCACTCCCAGCAGTTGGGCGATCATGATGCCGGCCACCAGCAGGAGCCCGCAGCCGAGCAGGATTTCCTTGCCGTACCGCATCCCGCCCACGCGGAACCAGGGCGCCCCTGCCGTCCCGCCTGCACCGGGCACAACAGACCCACCGGCGCCTGCGGATGTTCCGCCGTCGGACGGTGTTTCCTGCGCCGGCCGGCCGTGCAGCGGCTGGCTCTGCAACGGCTGGCCCTGCGTTGGATGGCTTAGGGTCGGTTGGCTTACGGCGGGAGCAATGGGCGACGCCGGCCGGCGGGCGTTGCGGCGCGCGGCCTCGTCAGCGGTGGGCACCATGATCCAGAGCCACGCGTAGAAGACCAGGCCGGCCCCTCCTGCGAACGCGGCCAGGACCATGCCCAGCCGGACATTCCTGACCGGCCAGCCCAAGTGCGCGGCGAGGCCAGAGCACACCCCGGCGATGACTCGGTCGCTGCTCCGCGCCAGGGGCGGGCGCACCGGGAGGGTTGTCATGGATCAATCCAAACACGGATCAGGGTTGCCCGGACCGCATCCGGCCGCTTACCGGGGGCAGCTCAGGGGCCGTTCAGGGTTTCCCCCAGTAGAGCGCCAACGGGCCCGGACGGGAGGATCGAAGTATGAACTCGCAGACCCCTTCCCCTGACGACGAACATCCTGCCGGGGCCCTCCCCGGTCCCGACGGCGAGCGGCCCACGGAGCCGCTGCAGTCCCCTTCCGCAAAGCCTTCGGAGCCCGCGGCCGGTCCAAATGCTGATCCGGGCGCTGGTCCTGCTGATCCGACGCAGGGCTACGCATACCGCAGCAGCTCCACCGCCCCGGCTCCTTCCACCGACTTCTTCGGCTGGATCCGCAGCAACGGCATCTACCGGGGGAACGACCGGTGGGTTGGCGGTGTCTGCAGCGGCATCGCCCACCGGCTGAATGTGGACCCGGTCATCATCCGCGGCGTCTTCATTGTCCTGACCCTCCTGGCCGGCATCGGGGTGTTCCTCTACGGCCTGGCATGGGCCTTCCTCCCGGAACCGGACGGACGGATCCACGTCCAGGAAGCCGGTGCGGGCCGCTGGTCCAGTGGCATGACCGGCTCCCTGATCGCCACTGTCCTGGGGCTCACCGGCCTGGGCGGAGGCTTCTGGGGCTGGAGCCATAACGGCCTGGGCGGTCTGCTGTGGACCGTGTTCTGGGTGGCCGCCGCGATCTACCTGGTTTACTACCTCTCCCAGCGCAACAAGTCCAACCCCACGGTGGCCGCCCACATGGCGGCGGCCCCCGGTGCGGCCTACACAACGGGCCGCCCGGGCGCTGGATACACCTCCACGGAATACACCTCTGCGTTCTCCGCTGGCACTGCCGCAGGCTCGGAAGCTGGCTTCCCTGCGGCGCCACGGTACGGCGGCGGACCTGCCAGCGGAACGGGCACCGGCGCAGGCGGCCCCGGCGCAGGCAGCTCCGGCGCAGGCGGCCCCGGCGCAGGCAGCTCCGGCGCAGGCGGCCCCGGCGCAGGCAGCTCCGGCGCAGGCGGCCCCGGCGCAGGCAGCTCCGGCGCGGGCGGCGCCGGCAGCGGAGTACCCGGCGGAAGCAGCTACCCCACACCGTGGGTTCCGCCGCGGCCGCAAAAGCCCCGCCCCGCCGGTCCCGGCGCCCCCGCCGTCGCCATCGCAACGGGGTCTGCCCTGCTGGTGGGCGGCGGCCTCAAGGCGCTCGATGCCGCACACATCATCGACCTGGGCGGTTCCGCCAACGCCATTGTGTGGGCCAGCGCCGCAGCAGTCCTCGGCCTGGGCATCCTGGTGGCGGGCTTCCGCGGCCGGACCTCCGGCATCCTGAGCCTGTTTGCCGTGATCGCACTCGTGACCGGCGGCATCTTCAACACGCTGGACGACGGCCGGATGCGTTTCCAGCAGGTGGACTGGAACCCGGCCAGCATCGAGGAGGCACGCGGCGGCATCGACATCACCGCCGGGCGCGGAACCGTGGACCTCACGGACCTCTCCGCCACCGCCCCCCTGACGTTCGACGTCGTGGTTCCCCTGGACATCACCGCCAGCAACGTGACCGTGGTGATCCCGCAGAACGTGCCCGTCGATATCAAGGCGGACATGACCATGGGCAACCTGAACGAGGCAAACGGCCAGCGCGGCGGTACCACCACCCGGGAAAGCAGCTACAACGCGGACAGGCCCGGCAACCACCTGGTGGTGCGGATCGACGGCACCTTCAGCAACGTCACAATCCAGGAAGGCAACTGACATGGACAGCAGCAACATCCCGACGACGTCGGGCCAGGACACCACGGGAACGGCACCTCCCAGGGTGGGGACGGTGGTGTGGGGCCTGATCGTCCTGGCGCTGGCCGCACTGATCATCGTGGCGCAGCTGGGCATCGTGACCCTCAACGGCACCTACGTCCTGATCGGCCTCATGATCGGTGCGGGCGTGGCCCTGGTGGCAGGCGGCCTGCTCTCGGCCCGTAAACGTGACAACGAATCAACTACAGGGAAGTCTTGATCCATGGATAAGTTCTTCAGCATTGTCAGGGGCCTCGGCCTGAGGCGTGGACCCCAGCGCTGGCTCGGCGGAGTGCTGGGCGGCGTCGCAGCCAAGCTCAACGTTGACGTGGCCTATGTTCGCATCGCCTTCCTGCTGTTCTGCCTGCTCCCGGGACCAGCGGTGATCTTCTACCTCCTGGCATGGGTGATCATCCCGGACCAGCGCAACGACATCCTGCTCCAGACATTCCTGGACCGCCGGTCGCTCAACCGGCCCTGACCACCACTGGCCAGAGACCACGGCCCCTGCCTTCGCGGACAATCCGCGAAAGCGGGGGCCCTTCCATGCCCGGCTGTCCCTGCCCGGCGCCTCCCCATGTAACCGGTTTGTGTCGTACCCCACACACCCCACTACACTTCTAGGTGAGCTCAGCGTGGCGCTCTGCCTGTAAACCCTCTCCCCAGGATTTGAGCCGAACATGAAAATTGGAATCCTTACCAGCGGTGGCGACTGCCCCGGATTGAACGCCGTGATCCGCGGCGCTGTGCTGAAGGGCATCGCCGTCCACGGCCAGGAATTCGTGGGATTCCGCGACGGCTGGCGGGGTGTGGTGGAGGGGGACATCATCGACATCCCCCGCACCATGGTCCGCGGCATCGCCAAGCAGGGCGGCACCATCCTGGGCACCTCCCGCACCAACCCCTTCGAAAACGGCGGCGGCCCCGAGGCCATCAAGGCCCACATGGACCGGCTGGGCATCGACGCCATCATCGCGATCGGCGGTGAGGGAACCCTCGCTGCCGCCAAGCGCCTGACGGACGCCGGACTGAAGATCGTGGGTGTCCCCAAGACCGTTGACAACGACCTTGACGCCACCGACTACACCTTCGGGTTCGACACCGCCGTGCAGATCGCCACCGAAGCGATCGACCGGCTCCGCACTACCGGCGAATCCCACCACCGCTGCATGATCGCCGAAGTAATGGGCCGGCACGTGGGCTGGATCGCCCTGCACGCCGGGATGGCTGCAGGCGCGCACGCCATCCTCATCCCGGAGCAGAAGGTCAGCATCGAGCAGATCACCGAATGGGTGAAGGAGGCCCACGCACGTGGCCGTGCACCCCTGGTGGTGGTGGCCGAAGGCTTCGTACCGGAGCACATGGAGACCCCCCACTCCGAGCGCGGCCTGGACACCTTTGGCCGTCCCCGCCTGGGCGGCATCGCCGACCAGCTGGCCCCCGAGCTGGAGGCCCGGACTGGCATTGAAACCCGCGCCACCATCCTGGGCCACATCCAGCGCGGCGGCGTTCCCTCGGCGTTCGACCGGGTCCTGGCCACGCGGCTTGGCATGGCTGCCATCGACTCCGTGGTGGAAGGCTACTGGGGCACCATGGTTGCGCTGAAGGGCACCGACATCCAGCACGTCGCCTTCGAGGAGGCCCTGGGCCAGCTGAAGACCGTCCCGCAAAACCGCTACGACGAAGCCGCGGTCCTGTTCGGCTAAGTCAGTGGGCCGCCCTAGGCTGGGACCATGACACTCGATCCCGGCTCAGCGGCCATTATCCAGCTGGCGTGGGCGCGCCGCCTGGGCCTTGACGACGACGCATTCGGTGACGCCCTGGCTTCGGGGGAACGGATAGTCCGCGCGGACGAATCAGCCCGGAGCGTCGAGTTCGTCCGGTTGTTCGGAAGTTCCGCACTCGTGGGCCCGCAGAGCGTCATAGATGCCGCGACGGACATCCCCGACGAGGAGATGGCCCAGCATGTCACGCTGCTGAAACTCACCAGGGACCAGGGCGGCCATGGGCTTGGCGCTGCGGCCCTGTTCTTCGCGGACGACCTGCCGCTTCAGCAGCCCTCCGGGGAACTGACGGTCTCGCGCGGGAACCCTGAGGCCATTGAACTGGAGGGCCGCTGCCCCCCGGACGACGTCAACGAAGTGGGGCTCTCCGACCTCGACAACCGCTACACGATCGTGCATGAGGTGGATGGGCGGCGCGTGCCCCTGGCTTGCGGGGCGTACGGGGAATGGGAGGGCCTGCTGGCCAACATGGGTGTACTGGTGGATCCGGACTGGCGCCGGCGCGGCCTCGGCTCGCTGGCCGGCTCCATCGCGGCCCACGAGGCCCTCGCCGCGGGGCTGACGCTGCAGTGGCGTGCGGACGTCAGCAACACCGGCTGCCTGGCGCTGGCCAGGCAGCTTGGCTTGTCAGCCGGCGGAATCCAGACCAGCGTCCACCTTCGCTGACGCCTGGTCCTGCCCCTGCGTTCCCCAGCCCTGGACCGGCTGCGGCTTGGCGAAGAACAGCGCCACCGCCGCCCCCACCAGGATCACGCCGGCGGGCAGCAGGATGGACTGGCCCATCGCCGTCGAGAATCCGGCATGCAGGAATTCCGGCAGTGAGCCGCCCATGGCGAATCCTTCCCCCGCAGCCCCACCGGGCCCTCCCGAGGGAAGCTCGGCGGCAAGCCGCGACTGGATCAGTACGGCGATGGCGGCACTGCCCAGCACCGCGCCGATCTGGCGGGTGGTGTTGTAGACGCCCGAACCGGCCCCTGCCTGGCGCGGCGGCAGGTTCCTGGTGGCAGTGGTGCTCAGCGGGGCCCAGATGCCTGCGTTGGCGAAGCCGAGGACGGCGCTGGGCAGCAGGAACAGCAGGATGGGCGTATCCGGCTGCATCAGGGCGGAGTTCCACAGCAGCGCCACCGCCATGAGCACCAGACCCGTGGCCGTAATGAATTTCGGGTTCACCCGGTCCACCAGCTTTCCCACCACGGGGGCAAGGCCGCCGGAGATCAGTGCCATGGGCACCATCATCAGGGCGGACTGCGTGGGGGTGAGGCCCCGGACCAGCTGGTAGTAGAAGATCAGCGGCAGGCTGAAGGCGGTCACGGTGAAGCCCACGGTGGTGATCCCGATGTTGGCCAGGGAAAAGTTGCGGTCCCGGAACAGGGCAAGCGGCAGGAGCGGCTCACCCCTGTTGAACCGCTGCCACAGGACGAAGCCGGACAGTACAACGATGCCGGCGATGATCAGGCCCCACACGCTGATGGGCCCGGTGATAGTGCCCCAGTTGTAGGTCTCGCCTTCCTGGATCCCGAAAACCAGCAGGAACAGTCCGACGGCGCTCAGCAGGACGCCGGGAATGTCGAACTTGTGCGGGTGGGTGCTCAGGGCGGGAACGTTGCGCCAAGCGAGGATGAAGCCTACGACGCCGATGGGCACGTTGATGAAGAAGATCCACTCCCAGCCAAGGCCGTCCACCAGGACGCCGCCCAGGATGGGGCCCACGAGGGTTGCCATCCCGGCGGTTGCGCCCCAGACGGCCATGGCCGATCCCCGGCGGTCCGGCGGGAAGATCCGGGTGATCACTGCCATGGTCTGGGGTGTCATCATGGCAGCACCAAGGCCCTGGAGGACACGGGCGGCAATCAGGATCCGGACGTCCCCGGAGAATCCGCACCACAACGAGGCCAGGGTAAAGACCACCAGGCCGGAGAGGTACAGCTTCTTGGGCCCGAACCTGTCCCCGAGCCTGCCGGTGATGAGCAGCGGGACGGCGTAGGCCAGCAGGTAGGCGCTGGTCACCCAGATCACCGAGTTGATGTCGGCATCCAGGCCTTCCATGATGCGGGGGTTGGCCACGGACACGATGGTGGTGTCGATCAGGATCATGAAGAATCCGATCACCAGCGACCACAGTGCCGGCCAGGGCTTTGCTACGTTTTCCACTCGGTCATCCTTCAGGAGTTTTTGCAGGTGCCGGGCGAAACCCGGGTGAAGCTAGCCCAGCAGGCCCAGGATCTCCGTGCGGGCGAACATTTGCGCCGCGGCCCGTGCCGACGGCGCGCCGGCGTCCGGATCCGCACCGGCGTCCAGCAGGACCCGGGCAACGTCCGTGTAGCCCTTGAATACCGCGCCAGCCAGCGGGGTCTGGCCCCGGTCGTTGGCGGTGTTGGCGTCGGCGCCATGCTGGAGGAGCAACCCAACTGTGCCGGCATGGCCGTGGTAGGCGGCCAGCATCAGCAGGGAATCACCCGCCGAGTTGGTCAGGGTGGCGGGAACTCCGGCGTCAAGATAGGCACCCAGCAGCGCGTCGCTTCCTTCACGCGCAGCCTGGAAGAGCGTCTGCGCCAAAGCCAGCGCGTCGTCGTCGTGCCCTTCCGCTGCCTCTGCCCCAACGCCCGCAGGCGTGGTCCCGGTATGTTCGGTCATCAGCGTGGCCCCCTCAGGAATCCGGTCTGGCGCCCCACCACCTGGCCGGCATCCGGGGCGACAATGAGTTCCTGGACGGCCGGATACGGCTCATCGCCGTCCAGGACCGTCAGTATCTCATCCGGGGCCACGGAACGTTTTATGACTGCCAGGCCCACCGGGCCCATCTCGTAGTGCTGTGCCACCGAGGTGACGGTCCCGACTTTCCGCTCCCCTGCCATGACCGGGCTGCCGGCGGCGGGGAGGGTGTGCTGGGAGCCGTCCAGCTGCAGGAACACCAGCCGGCGGGGCGGGTGGCCCAGGTTGTGGACGCGGGCGATGGTTTCCTGGCCCTTGTAGCAGCCCTTGGCCAGGTGGACGGCGGTGCGCAGCAGGTCGAGTTCGTGCGGGATGGTCTTGTCGTCCGTCTCGGCACCGATCCTGGGCCGCCACGCGGCGATGCGCAGGGCTTCGGCGGCGAGGACACCGGCCAGCGCGTGTCCGGAGACCGCTTCTTCCAGTTCCGCCGCGGGAACAAGGTACTCGAACCAGGGGCGCTCACGCCCCGGATGGTTTTCCTCGGAGACGGTGGCGTAGGAGTATCCGCCGGCGGACACGTGCGGCCACGGGTCCTGCCAGGCAAGGCGCCCGGACCACTCCGGGACCGCCCGGGTGCTGCCCACCACGGCCCAGTCTGCCGAGGCGTCGGCGATTTCCACGCGCAGCATGAACTTCATCCGGTTGAGGTACTCAGCCAGCGGCGCCGCCTCGGCGGCCTCCACGATCAGCCAGGTGGTCCCGCCGTCGTCAATGACCCGGGCGTCAAAATCGATGCGGCCCTGGACGCTGAGGAGGAGCAGTTCACTGGACTCCCCCGGCTTCAGCGCCGCCACTTGCTGCGAGGACAGGGTGTTGAGCCAGCTCAGCCGGTCCGGCCCGGTGACGGTGACAACGCCGCGGTGGGAAAGGTCGACGACGGCGGTTCCGGCGGCGAGTGCGCGCTGCTCGCGCAGTGGCTCGCCGTAGTGGGCGGCGACTCCGGCGTCAGAAGCGGCGGCCTCGACGGCGCCGGGGCGCGACAACAAAGGGCTGGGCGTAGTCATATGAAGTAGAAGTCCTTGAAGGCTAACGGTATTCCGGGTTTTCGAAATCGAAATGGGTTCCGGCTTTCCATTCGTTGGGCAGGTTGCCGTATGCCGGGTAGCCCCCGGCATCCTTCAGGATCTTGGCCAGGTGCAGGAGGTTCCAGGTCATGAACGTTGTGTTGCGGTTGGTGAAGTCGCTTTCCGGACCGCCGGAGCCCTCATCCAGGTAGCTCGGACCGGGACCAACCGGCCCGATCCAGCCTGCGTCGGCCTGCGGCGGGATGCTGAAGCCGATGTGCTGCAGGCTGTAGAGGATGTTCATCGAACAGTGCTTGATGCCGTCCTCGTTGCCGGTGATGAGGCAGCCGCCCACCTTGGGATAGAACGCCCACTGCCCGTTGCCGTTCAGTTCGCCGGAATGGGCGTAGAGGCGCTCAATGAGTTTCTTGGTCTGGGACGAGTTGTCACCCAGCCAGATGGGACCCGCCACCACCACGATGTCGGCTTCCCGGACGGCGGGATACAGGTCCGGCCATTCGTCGGTGGCCCATCCGTGCTGGGTCATGTCCGGGTAGACGCCGCTGGCGATGTCGTGGTCCACGGTGCGGATCACCGTGGTGGTCACACCCTGTTTTTCCATGATCCGGCGGCTGATGGTGATCAGGCCGTCCGTGTTGGAGGTTTGCGGCGACTTCTTCAGGGTGCCGTTGAAGAAGACGGCTTTGAGGCCGCTGTAGCCGCCGGGCTTCCCTGCTTGTTCCGTGCCGTCAGCCATGAGAGGCCTTTCCAGGTCAGGAGACCCTGTTTTGTCAGGAGACCCTGTTTTGTCAGGAGAGTCTGTGCAGGAACGCGGAGGCGTGGGCTTCGAGGCCGTTGCCGCCTTCTCCGCCTGTTGCGACGTCCCACCGCCACAACAGGTTGCCGTCCACCAGGCCGAAGATCCGGGTGGCTGCGCTGTAGTCCTTGGAGTGGCTGCCGCGCATCACCATGTCGGTGGTCAGCTGGATCTGCGGGCCCTTGATCTGGCCGTAGTACAGCTCGGTGATGCCGCCGGGGTGGGCGATGGACACCGAGATGTCGAAGCCGCCGTCCTTGTTGCGCAGGGCTTCCACTTCGTCGGCGCTCTTCAACACCGGGACGATGTCGGCCGGCACCAGGCCGGGGCCGCCGTCGGCATCCAGCTGCTTGCGCTCCAGCGCCCAGAAGCCCGTCTCAACGGTGAGCGGCCGCAGGCGCGTGCCCTCGTCGTCGGTCAACCAGCTTTCGGCACGGTACTGGAGGTACGGGAGGCCGTTGTGGGTGAAGGAGACATGCTGCAGGAAGTGTTCCGAGTCCTCGTCGCCGCTGCCCAGCCGGCCGCGGCCCTCCCACTCACCAATGAGCCATGAAAGGGGAACGAGTTCAGGGGTCAGATCTGTAGGAATCTCAATGGGCATTTGGTGTTACCTCGAGATACGGCCGGCTCCGGAAAGTGGGTGGCTACTTCTGGCCCTTGAAGAGGCGGTAGACCACGAAACCGGCGAACCAGGCCATGGACAGGCTCGCGATGCCGAGCAGGACAAGGAAGAAGATTTCAAAAGCAAGTACGGACATGGTGCCATCCTAACCCGTTAGTAGATGAGTAGTTTGTCTATGAAGTAAGCGAGGGATCCCACTGCCGAGACCGGGGCGAGGCCCATGCTCAGTGCGGCGGGAAGATTCAGCGGGGCGCCGCGGAGTGTGGCCAGTCTGCGGAAGCTTGCCAGGACCGCGCCCACCACAACGCCGAAGACTGCGGCTGGAAGGACGGCGATGTCCGACAGGACCAGGCCGGCGAGCGGCCCGGCGAGGCCGGCGAGCACAATGCCCAGCGGAGCGATGATGCTGTCGGGCCAGCGGATGAGGCCGGCGAGCAGGGCCACGGCCGCGCTGACCGCCGCCACCAGCAGCATTTCGCGGACGCCGTTGAACCGGGCACCGGCAACCCAGCCTGCCCCGAGGCAGGACAAGAGGACGCCGGCGCAGCATCCCAGCGTGGACTCCAGCCGTTGCGCCTGTCCCGTGCCGCGGATCAGCTGCACCACAAAGACCGCCATCATTCCGAGCGCCACCAGACCAGGTGTCCAGTCCAAGTAGCCCGGGGCCGGCGCCACACCGGCCGCCACCGCAGCGCCGGCACCCGGCAGGGCGATGACGGCGGCGAGGGTTTTCTTGGCGGGAATGCGGAGGAAGTGCGGCCAACCGATACCCACCGCGGCGGCAATGACAATGCCGACGGCGACGAGCGCAACAGGCGAGGCATAGACCCCGGCGATGATGGCGACGAGGCCGGCGATCCCGATAACGCCGATGGTCCAGGAACCAAGCGAACGCACGGGTGCCTGCAGTTCCGCCGTCATGCGGGGCCCGGCCTGTGGTTCGTCGGTGCACTCACTGCGCTGTTTTCCCATCCTGGCGTCGGCCGGAAGGCTGGTCCGCCCCCTCATGGCAGGGCTGGTCCGCCCTCCTTCAATCCTGCCTTATGTGAACCGCATATGTCGCAAAACGTGCCTGTCCACGGCCTGAATCTGTGGTCCGGAGGAGGCCGCCGGGTATACTCAAGGTTCAGCTACGCTCCCTGCTGAGGTGGCTGGCCGGCGGCGTGCTGACGGCCTGGAACCTCGTGCAGGAAGCCCGTACCGGCCGGTGAGAATCCGGTTCAGTCGCCCAATGATGCGCGGACGGCCCTTGGAGGAACAATGTCGCACATCCTGTTACTGACCAACAGCACCGGTTCTTCGGTGGACATCCTGCCTGCCCTTGAGTTGCTGAACCACCGGGTCCATATCCTCCCGGCCGAGCCCACGGCCCTCCTCGAAACGGACCCCTGCGACATCGTCCTGCTGGATGCCCGCAAGGACCTGGTGGGTGCCCGTTCACTCACCCAGCTCCTGAAGGCCACCGGACTCAGCGCCCCGCTGGTCCTGATCCTGACCGAAGGCGGCATGGCCGCGGTTTCCTCGGCGTGGGCCGTTGACGACATCGTCCTCGATTCCGCCGGTCCGGCCGAAGTGGAGGCGCGTATCCGGCTGTCCGTTGCCCGGGCGGTACCGGAGCAGGAGGACGCCCCGAGCGAGATCCGCGCCGCCGGCGTCATCATCGACGAGGCAAGCTACACGGCACGGGTTAATGGCGCGCCGCTGAACCTCACCTTCAAGGAATTCGAGCTCCTGAAGTACCTGGCCCAGCATCCCGGCCGTGTGTTCACCCGCCAGCAGCTGCTGACCGAGGTCTGGGGCTACGACTACTACGGCGGAACCCGCACCGTGGACGTCCACGTCCGGCGCCTCCGCGCAAAACTCGGCGCCGACCACGAGAACCTCATCAGCACGGTCAGGAACGTTGGCTACCGCCTCACCCTCGTCCGGCAGCAGGAAGACGAACTCACCGAGGCCTAAGCCCCGGCACGCCGTTGGCGTATAGCCTTGGCTCATGACTCCAGCGCATCCGCAGAAGTGGCCCGTCCATGTCGTCCGGGGCGGAGTTGACCAGCAGCTCCTGAAAGACTGCCGCGACCTCCTGGCCGCGGCTGAGGAATCGGATGGAAACCCGTCCATTTCGGAGCAGAGCCTGGTAACCATGCGCGCCGGGGATTCCGCGGAACACACTCTGCTGACGCTGGCCCTCTACGCACCCGACGAGGACTCCGACCCCGCGACCGGTCAGGACCTGGCGGGGTTCGCCGTCGTGGTTGAGGAGCCGGACGGCCACGGCATCCTGGAAATCGCCGTCCACCCCTCCTACCGGAACCAGGGAGTGGCGGACCGGCTGGTGGGCGCGCTCAAGGAGGTCCGGGGCTTTGACGGGTTGAACGCCTGGTCCCACGGCAACCATGAGGCCGCTGCGGACCTTGCTGCGCGGTACGGGTACGCGCCAGTGCGTGAGTTGTGGAAGATGCGGATGACGACGGCGGGTGCGGACCTTCCCGACGCCGGCCTGCCGGACGGGGTAACCATCCGCGCCTTTGTGCCTGGCAAGGATGAGGACGCCTGGCTGGCGGCCAACAGGGCAGCCTTCGCCGACCATCCGGAACAGGGGAACCTCACCCGGGCTGACCTTGAGGCGCGCATGGCGGAGGACTGGTTCGATCCGGCCGGGTTCTTCCTGGCCGAGGACCGGGACGGCCGCCTGCTGGGCTACCACTGGACCAAGGTCCACCCCCGGCACGGCTCGCACCCCGCGATCGGCGAGGTGTATGTGGTGGGCGTGACTCCGGAAGCCCAGGGCATGGGCCTGGGAAAGGCACTGACCATTGCCGGCATCAGGCACCTCCGCGACGCCGGGCTGAACGGGGTCATGCTCTACGTGGACGCAGGCAATGCCGCCGCCGTCGCCCTGTACCGCCGGCTTGGTTTCACCCGCTGGGATATGGACGTGATGTATGGCCCGGCGGCAGGCTAGGCACGGCAGCCACGCCCATCCCCCGCACCGCGTAAAACAAGGGCCGTGGCGCAGGTGAATGCTTGTAAGGTTGAAGGGAACCGCGCGGGGCGGAAGCGCCGGCACCAAAGCGCAAGCTAAAGGAGAAGCCATGAACCCGGAACCCTCCGGAACAGCTACGTCCCAGGATGTTGCAGTGCCCGTCCGGGCACGCTTCGGCTCCTCCGAAGTACCGGCATCCAGGGCCACCCAGGACCGCATTGACATCCCGGAGTTCGCCCCGAACCTGCAGCCGGAAGGCGACATCCGGCCGGACCGCTTCCTGGACCGCGAACTGAGCTGGCTCGCCTTCAATTCCCGGGTCCTGGAACTGGCCGAGGACCCCACCCTGCACCTGCTGGAACGCGTCGGCTTCCTCTCCATCTTTGCCTCAAACTTGGACGAGTTCTTCATGGTCCGCGTGGCCGGCCTCAAGCGCCGCATCGCCACCGGACTGGCCGTCCCCTCCCCGGCCGGCCTGAGCCCCGTAGAGGTTCTGGAGCGGATCAGCGAGGAAGCCCACCGGCTGCAGGAACGGCACGCCCAGGTCTACGCCGACCAGATCCGCCCTGCCCTGGCCTACGAGCACATCCACCTCATGCACTGGGAAGAACTGGACGACGCCGCCAAGCAGCAGCTGAGCGTGATGTTCGCGGAAAAGGTCTTCCCCATCCTCACCCCCTTGGCCGTTGACCCGGCGCACCCCTTCCCCTATATCTCGGGCCTGTCGCTGAACCTTGCCGTGGTGGTCCGGAACCCGGTCAGCGACAAGGAGCTCTTCGCCCGCGTCAAGGTCCCGGACCAGCTTCCCCGCCTGATCTCCATCGACGGTCCCCGGGCCGGCGCGATACCCGGCCGGGTGGCCCGCTTCATTGCGCTCGAGGAAGTCATCGCCGTCCACCTGGACAAGCTGTTCCCGGGCATGGAAGTCCTGGAGCACCACACCTTCCGCGTCACCCGGAACGAGGATGTGGAAGTGGAGGAGGACGACGCCGAGAACCTCCTGCAGGCCCTGGAGAAGGAACTCCTGCGCCGCCGCTTCGGCCCGCCCGTGCGGCTTGAGGTCACCCACGACATCAACCCCAACATCCGCGCGCTGCTGATCCGCGAGCTGGGTGTGGAAGAGTCCGAGGTCTACTCGGTGCCGGCACCGCTGGACCTCCGGGGCCTGTCCGTCATCGCCGCCATCGACCGGGCGGACCTGCACTACCCCAAGCATGTCCCGCACACCTCGCGGTACCTGAACGAGTCCGAAACCTCCAAGGCGGCGAACGTCTTCGCCGCGATGCGCCGACGCGACATCCTGCTGCACCACCCATACGATTCGTTCTCCACCTCCGTGCAGGCCTTCCTGGAACAGGCCGCGGCGGACCCCAAGGTGCAAGCCATCAAGCAGACCCTGTACCGCACCTCCGGGGACTCCCCCATTGTGGACGCCCTGATTGACGCCGCCGAGGCCGGCAAGCAGGTCCTGGCCCTGGTGGAGATCAAGGCGCGGTTCGACGAGCAGGCCAACATCTCCTGGGCCCGCAAACTCGAGCAGGCCGGCGTGCACGTGGTGTACGGGATTGTCGGCCTGAAGACGCACTGCAAGCTTTCGCTGGTGGTCCGGCAGGAAGTGGACGGGCTTCGCCGCTACTGCCACATCGGCACCGGCAACTACCACCCGCGGACCGCGAGGTACTACGAGGACCTGGGCCTGCTGACGGCGAACGAACAAGTGGGCGAGGACCTGTCCAAGCTGTTCAACCAGCTGTCCGGCTACGCGCCCAAGTCCACCTTCAAACGGCTCCTGGTGGCGCCCCGTTCCGTCCGGTCCGGGCTCATCGACCGGATCGAGACCGAGATCCGCAACGCCCGGGCGGGGGTGCCCGGACTCGTTCAGATCAAGGTGAACTCCATGGTGGACGAGGCCATCATCGATTCGCTGTACCGCGCTTCGCAGGCGGGGGTCAAGGTGGACGTGGTGGTCCGCGGCATCTGCTCGCTGCGGCCCGGCGTTCCCGGTTTGAGCGACAACATCACCGTCCGCTCCATCCTGGGCCGTTTTCTGGAGCACTCGCGGGTGTTCGCCTTTGCCAACGCCGGCGATCCGGTGGTGTACATCGGCTCGGCAGACATGATGCACCGGAACTTGGACCGCAGGGTGGAGGCGCTGGTCCAATTGTCCAGCGCGGACGACATCGCCTATGTCCTTGACCTCCTGCGCCGCTACATGGCGCCGGAGACTTCCAGTTGGCATCTGGACAACGAGGGCCGCTGGATCCGGCACCACCTGTCCGAGGACGGGACCCCGCTGGAAGACGTCCAGTCCTGGCTGCTGGCTTCCCGGCCGCGTCAGCGCAGCCTGAGCCGGCGATAGGCAGCCGCGTTGTCGAGCGATGCACTCGTAGCCGACCAGACTGACCACCCCGGGGAACCCATCGCCGTAACCGCTGCCGGGGCCATCCCCTGGCGGGTCGGCAAGGACGGGCTTGAAGTCCTGCTGATCCACCGGCCGCGTTATGACGACTGGTCCTGGCCCAAGGGAAAAATTGACAGCGGCGAGACCGTCCCGGAGTGCGCCGTCCGTGAGGTGTGGGAGGAGATCGGCCTCCGGGCGCCGCTGGGCATACCCCTGCCGCCCATCCACTACCACGTATCATCCGGCCTCAAGGTGGTCTACTACTGGGCGGTCAAGGTCAACGGTGACACCCTGGTCCCGGACGGAAAGGAGGTGGACAGCGTAATGTGGTGCGCCCCCGAAAAGGCGGCCCGCCTGCTGTCCAACCCCTCCGACGTCGTACCTCTTGAGTTCCTGCGGGACGCGCACGAACGGGGAACGCTGGACACGTGGCCGCTCCTGGTGCTCCGCCACGCCAAAGCCAAGCCGCGCTCATCCTGGAGCAAGGCGGAGGGCGAGCGTCCGCTGGCGGCCACCGGGACCCGCCAGGCGCAGGCCGTCGGCCGGCTCCTGCAGGCGTGGAAGCCGATGCGGGTGGTCACCAGCCCATGGCTGCGCTGCGTGGCAACTGTGGCCCCCTATGCGCGGACCACCGGCGCCAAGGTGAAGCTGGCGGAAGGCCTGACCGAGCACAAGCACCAGCGCAATCCCAAAAAGACGGCTGCCGTCATCGAATCCTTTTTCGACAAGCAGCGGCCCGTGGTTGCCTGCACACACCGGCCGGCGCTGCCGACCGTCCTCAACCAGCTGGCCGGGCACATGCCGTCACACCTGGCCAAACTGCTGCCGGCCAAGGAACCGTACTTGTCCCCCGGCGAAGTGGTGGTGTGCCATGTGGCCAACGGGGGGAAGAAACGGATAGTGGCGGTGGAGCAGTTCAAACCGTTCGACGACTAGGCCAGCCAGTAGACTTGGGGCGTGAGCATCCCTACGCCTTATGAAGACCTCCTGCGCGATGTCCTGGCCTCCGGCACCCATAAATCGGACCGCACGGGAACCGGAACCACCAGCGTTTTCGGCCGCCAGATGCGCTTTGACCTGGCCAAGAGCTTCCCGCTGATCACCACCAAGCGGGTCCACTTCAAGTCCGTGGCGGTTGAACTCCTGTGGTTCCTGCGCGGCGAGACCAACATCAAGTGGATGCAGGACCAGGGCGTCACCATCTGGAACGAATGGGCGGACGACGACGGCGACCTGGGCCCGGTCTACGGCGTGCAGTGGCGCAGCTGGCCCACACCGGACGGCGGGCACATCGACCAGATCGCCGAGCTGGTGGAGAACCTGAAGTCCAGCCCCGACTCCCGGCGGCACATCGTCTCCGCCTGGAACGTCTCCGAGCTTCACGACATGGCGCTGCCGCCGTGCCACGCGTTCTTCCAGTTCTACGTGGCCAACGGCAAACTCTCCTGCCAGCTCTACCAGCGGTCCGCGGACATGTTCCTGGGCGTGCCGTTCAACATCGCCTCCTACGCGCTGCTCACCTGCATGGTGGCCCAGCAAGTGGGGCTTGAGCCCGGCGAATTCGTCTGGACCGGCGGAGACGTCCACATCTACGAGAACCACATGGACCAGGTCCTCAAGCAGCTGGAACGCGAGCCGTATGACTACCCGCAGTTGAAGATCATCCGCAAGCCGGCATCGATCTTCGACTACACGCTCGAGGACTTCGAAGTGGTGGGCTACCAGCACCACCCCACGATCAAGGCACCGATCGCCGTATGAGCACCGAAAACTTCACCGATCCCCAGTCCTTCACTGAGGAACTTGCCGCCTCCATCACGGGCGTCGGCCTGGTCTGGGCGCAGACCTCCGACGGCGTCATCGGCAAGGACGGGGACATGCCCTGGCACCTTCCCGAGGACCTCAAGCACTTCACCCGGCTCACCACCGGGCACCCGGTCATCATGGGCCGCAAGACCTGGCTGTCCTTTCCCGACAAGTACCGTCCCCTGCCCGGCCGGACGAACATCGTCATCACCCGGCAGAAAAGCTGGGCCAACACGCCCGAGGCGGAAGGCGCCGTCGTGGTTCCCTCCCTGGACGACGCGCTCCTTGAGTCGCAGTTTGTCGACGGCGGCGAAACGGTGTGGATTTTGGGCGGCGGTGAGGTCTTCCGCCAGTCCACGGACCTCGCCAACGTTGCAGTGGTCACCACCATCGACGTGGAGGCCGACGGCGACACCTTCGCCCCCGAGCTTGGTACCAGTTGGGAGGCGTCTGCTTCCGTCCCGCCGGACGGCTGGCTGACCGCCGCCAACGGCACGCGCTATCGATTCACCAAATGGTCACGGACCGAGGGCTAGGAACATGCTGAAAAAACCCGAAACCCTATTCGTCCTGGGCTACATGCTGCTGCCCCTGCTGGCGCTGCTGTCCGCGATCGTCGGGCTGACCATGATCCTGGGCGGCAACAGGATCGCCGGGGCCATCGTGTTGGTGGTCGTTACCCAGGCCTTCGCCTTCGGGGCGTTCTTCGCGCTGCGGGCCCGGAAGGCCGCTGTGCTGGAGGAGTCCGAGCGCGGCCAGGGCATCCGTCCACAGTGACGTAACCGACTGCGCGCTGCCGCCCGCGCCGTCTAAAATAGTCCAATGACTACAGCAGCTACCCCTTCCGTCGGCCTGGTCGGATGGCGCGGCATGGTCGGTTCCGTCCTCATGCAGCGCATGCAGGACGAGGGCGACTTCGCCAACATCAACCCGGTGTTCTTCTCCACCTCCAACGCGGGAGGTGCCGCGCCGTCCTTCGCTGAAGGCGCCGGCAAGCTCGAGAATGCGTTCGACCTCGACACGCTGGCCAAGCTGCCAATTATCGTCACCGCCCAGGGCGGGGACTACACCAAGCAGGTCCACGGCGAGCTGCGGAGCCGCGGCTGGGACGGCCTCTGGATCGACGCCGCCTCCACCCTGCGCATGAACGACGACTCGATCATCGTCCTGGACCCCATCAACCGCGACGTCATCGACAAGGGCCTGGTCAACGGCACCAAGGACTTCATCGGCGGCAACTGCACCGTATCCTGCATGCTCATGGGCCTGGGCGGGCTGTTCAAGAACGGCCTGGTGGAGTGGGGCACCTCCATGACCTACCAGGCAGCCTCCGGCGGAGGAGCCCGGCACATGCGTGAGCTGCTCAGCCAGTTCGGCACGCTCAACGCCGAGGTCAGCACGGAACTGGACGACCCGGCGTCGGCCATCCTGGACATCGACCGCAAAGTCCTGGCCCACCAGCGCACGGACATCGACGCCACCCAGTTCGGCGTCCCCCTGGCCGGCTCCCTGATCCCCTGGATCGACGCGGACCTGGGCAACGGGCAGTCCAAGGAAGAGTGGAAGGCCGGGGTTGAGACCAACAAGATCCTAGGCACCTCCGAGGAAAACCGGGTGATCATGGACGGCCTCTGCGTGCGCATCGGCGCCATGCGCTCGCACTCCCAGGCCCTGACGCTCAAGCTCCGTGAGGACCTGTCCGTCGCCGAGATCGAGAAGCTGCTGGACGAGGACAACCAGTGGGCCAAGGTGGTTCCCAACACCAAGGAAGCGACCATGGCCGAGCTGACCCCCGTGGCCGCGTCCGGCACCCTGGACATCCCGGTGGGCCGTATCCGCAAGATGGAAATGGGCCCGCAGTACATCAGCGCCTTCACCGTGGGCGACCAGCTCCTCTGGGGCGCCGCCGAGCCGCTGCGCCGCATGCTCAACATCGCCACCGGCAACCTGTAACCCGTACAGCTGCCCCACGAGCGGCCCTTGCCTACCGGGCAGGGACCGCTTTTGTGCGTGAGGAGGTCAGGTGGCCAGGAACGTGGTGTAGCGCCTCGCGGCCTTGGCAAGGGCTGCCTGGGCTGCCGGGCCCAGCGGCTTGGCCTCATCAAAGAGTTCGGGGACGACGGCGGCACCCCGGCCCGTGCCCTGGAGCGCCCAGGTGCCCACCACCTTCCCCGCCGCAACCATGGTCTTCTTGAAGACGCCGTTGCCGCCCGGAACGATCAGATCGACATGCTCCGGTGCCAGGACGGGCGTCCGGTCCGTGTAGCCAAGGACGAACTCATCGAAGCCGGGCAGCAGGTGAAGCGAGCGGCCGCCGGGGACACCGGAATCCAGCAGGGCGGCGACGTCTTGTGAGAGCCAGTAGCTGGTGCCAGCGACTTCCAGCTCCACCAGCTGGCTCCGGACCTGCTGGAACGCGGCGCGCACCTCGGTCAGCGGCAGCTGCGTCCACCAGGCGAAGTCGCGGAGGGTTGCCGGGCCATGGCTCCGGAAGTACCGCACCAGGAACTCACCGATAGCCTCCTCCCGCCCGAGCCGGCGGGACGCCGGGATCCACTCATCGAAGGCCGCGATCAGCTGCTGGTTTCCGGAAAGCGGCCCCAGCACCAGCCAGCCGTGCCGGCAGAGCGTACCCAGGAGATGGATGCCGCGCTGCCCCTGGGTCGGCTGGCCGCCGGCGTCGAACACGTTAAACAGCCCGGAACGGCTGACGGGACCATCCGTGAGGATTCGGTCCAGTGCCAGGTCGCGCGCCTTCTCAACATCAGCCCAGGTGATCTCCAGCTGCCGGTGCCTGGCCGCGATGCTCCTGGTGAGCCGCTCGGCGGTGAGGTCCAGCATCCAGCGCAGGTCCTCGGGGGCAACGAGATGCAGTGTTCCCCGCATCGGCCAGGACCGGACCACAGTCCCGGAATCGATGGCAGCACGAACGTCGGTGATCCCGGCACCGGGCAAGCGAACCCCAACGGCCCACAGCGCCGCCGGCAGGTCCTGCGCCTGCATTGCGGTCATCCACCGGACCAGCTCCGGCACTGAGGCGGCACCGGCCCCGGCGAGCCGTTGCGATGCCAGCCGGAGCCTGCCGATGATCCTGCGGTCGCCCAGGGAACCAGATGCAGCCATGGGCCCATCCTAGGCCCGGTATGGCCCGGTATGGCCCGGTCGGACGCCTACAGGTCCAGGCCGATGAGCAGCGGCTCCGGATGCAGCTGGATGCCAAAGCGGCGTTCCACGCCGGCCCGCACCTCACGTGCCACAGCCACCATGTCAGCGGCGCTGGCGGCGCCGCGGTTGGTGATGGCCAGGGTGTGCTTGGTCGACAGGGAGGCGCGGCCGCCGGCCACGCCTTCCGGTTCCAGGCCAAAGCCCTTGCCGAACCCTGCCTGGTCGATCAGCCACGCTGCGGACAGTTTCACCTGTCCGTCCTGGCCTGCAGGGTAGCGGGGCGCCGAGTCCGGCAGCGTGTCCGCCACGTCCGCGGAAACGATGGGGTTGGTGAAGAAGGAACCGGTGGAGTAGGTATCGCGGTCGGCGCCGTCCCACACCATGCCCTTGGAGGCGCGCAGCCGGAGCACTTCCCGGCGGACGTCGTTGGCGTAGGCGCGCTTGCCCGCCTCCACGCCGAGGGAGCGGGCCAGTTCGGCGTAACGGATGGGAGCGCTCATCCGCCCCAACGGCAGCTGGAACTCGACCGTGAGGACGACGTACCGGGGCGAGCCGTTGACGGTGGTGCGCTTGAGGATGGAGTCCCGGTAGCCGAACTTCAGCTCCGAGTTGGTAAACGTTTGGACGGCGTTGCGTTCGCGGTCCCAGGTGCGCACGGCCGCAATGGTCTGGGAAACTTCGGCCCCGTAGGCACCCACATTCTGGACCGGGGTGGCACCGGTTGAGCCGGGAATCCCGGACAATGCCTCGATTCCCGACCATGCGTGACGGACGGCGTGCTCCACGAGCTTGTCCCAGTTATGGCCGGCCTGCACCACCACCGCCACTCCCCCGCATGAGTCCTCCGCGTTGACGGCGAAACCCTCCGAGGCGATCTTGACGACGGTCCCGGGGAACCCGTCGTCGGACACCAGGAGGTTGGACCCGCCGCTGATGATGAGGACCTGCTCCCCGGCCGCATCCGCGGACCGTACGGCGTCGATGATTTCTGCCTCGGTCCGGGCCTCGATGAACTTGCCGGCGGGACCGCCGACGGCGGACGTGGTCAGGGAGGAAAGCAGCGTGGAAGTCACCCGTCAACAATACTAGGGAAACCTAGTAGAGCTTCCGGGCCACCGGGGACAGCACGAAGCTCACAGCGAGCATCCCCATCACGGCAAGGAGGGAGTGCAGGATGCCCACGTGTTCGGCCAGCAGGCCGAGCAGCGGCGGCCCGCACAGGAACGCGCCGTAGCCGATCGTGGACACCACCGACACCCGCGCCGCGGCCTTGGCCGGATCGTCGGCCGCGGCCGACATGCCCACCGGGAAACCCAGCGATGCGCCCAGGCCCCAGACCGCGAGGCCCACGTAAGCGAGCCACGGTGCCGGGGCGAAGACGAACACGGCAAGGCCCAGGACGGCCATCGCAGCGCACCAGCGCATGACGGGAACCCGCCCGAACCGGTCCAGCAGCGGCGTCCCGGCGAACCGGCCGATGGTCATGAACGTAACAAAAAGGCCGTATCCGGCAGCACCGGCGGCATCGCTCTGCCCGTGGCCGTCTGCCAGGGCAAGGGCAACCCAGTCCCCCGCGGCGCCTTCGGCCAGGGCGAGGCCGAGCACCAGGACGCCCAGCAGCAGCGTCCGGCGGTCCCGCCAGGCCTGGGCGATCCTGCGCTTGTTGTCCAGCGGCGCATCCCCGGTGCTTCCGGCAGGGATCACGGGAATAGGGCCAGTGATGGGGTCTTCGAAGTTGTCCGGGGAGTAGGTGCGCTCCCCCGCCACGGGGGTAACGTCGGCGCGGAACCATGACGCCGCCGTCGCCACTGACACGGCCACCACCGTTCCTGCCGCCGCAAGGTGCCAGAACACGGGCACGGATGCTGCCGCAGCAGCGGCACCCAGTCCGGCGCCCGCCACCGTGCCCAGGCTGAACGCGCCATGAAGCCGCGGCATGATGTGCCGGCCCACGGCGCGTTCGACAGCCGCGCCTTCCACATTCGACGCGGTGTTCCAGCTTCCCGTCCCCAAGCCGATGATGGCCAGCCCAATGGCAGTCGCCACCGGGCTGGCCAGCACGGTTGTGCCAAAACCGGCGGTCAGCAGGCTGGCGCCAGCCATGATGCTGCCGGTGCGGATGGTCCGTTTAGACCCGAGCCGCAGCACGATGAGCCCCGAGGCCGAGACGGAGGCGAAGGAGCCCAGCGTCATGCACAGCAGGATGACGCCGACGGCGCCCGGGCTAAGGTCCAGCGCGTCCCGCATGGCGGGCAGCCGGGACACCCAGGAGGCGAAGGCCACGCCGCTCGCCCCGTAGGCCACCACCACGGCGTTGCGCCAGTGGGTGACCTGGGCGGCGGTAGCCCCGGTTTTGGGCGCGGAGGTCAACGCTTGCAGCTCATCGTCACCAGGCTGCTCAGGACAGCTTGACGACGGCCTGGGCCTTCATCAGGACCTTTTGCCCGGCCGAGACGACGGTGAGGTCAACGCGGGCGGTGCCTGCTTCGGCGTCGAGTTTTCCGATGGTGCCGCTGACCTCGATGGTGGCGCCGGGCTCGGCCGTGCCCGTGGTGTCGGCCACCAGGACCGGCTTGGTGAAGCGGGTCTGGAAGTCCACGACGGCGGCGGGGTCGCCCGCCCAGTCGGTCACCAGCTGGACGGCTGAGCCCATGGTGAACATGCCGTGCGCGATGACGCCCGGCAGTTCCACGCCGGTGGCGAAGGCCTCATTCCAGTGGATGGGGTTGAAGTCTCCGGAAGCACCGGCGTACTTGACCAGGTCTGTGCGGGTGACCTCGATGGTGCGGCTGCCGATTTCCTGGCCGGCCCTGAGGTCGTTGAAGGTGGGGCTCATGGTTACTGTCCCTCTCCGCGGACCAGGATGGATGACGTGGTGGTGGTGACCGGTTCCCGGGAGTCGCCGGAACCGAGGGCGAAGATCTCGGAGCGGGTGGTGATCATGGCACCGCCGCCCATGGCCCGGACGCCGTCGACGTGCAGTTCCGCGACGAGGCGGTCCCCGGCAATGATGGGCCGGTGGTGGGTGAAGCGCTGGTCCGCGTGGACGACGCGGGAGAAGTCGATGCCTGCGTCCGGATCCTCGATGAGCTGGGCGTCGGCACGCTGGGCGATGATGATGGCGAAGGTGGGCGGCGCCACCAGGTCGGGGTGTCCCAGGGCCTTGGCCGCGTCGGCATCGAAGTGCGCGGGGTGCGTGGCCTTCACGGCACGGGCGAACTCGCGGATTTTTTCGCGGCCAACGTCGTACACCTCTGCGGCAGGGTAGCTTCGGCCCTGCAGATCCGGATTGATAGTCATGGATTCCAGCCTATCGTCGGCGCAGCCGGCACAGGTTCCGCAACCCACCGGTATGATGAATTCATCATTTCATCAAACCGCCAGGAGTGACTCCTTTGCTGTCTTCCGCCCAAGCACCGCTGTACGAGATCAAAGCCAATCTGTTCAAGGGCCTGGCGCACCCGGCACGTATCCGGATCCTTGAACTGCTGGCCGCAGCACCGCAGGAAACTGCGGCCGTCAGTTACCTCCTGGCGGAGACCGGGCTTGAAGCCTCGCACCTCTCCCAGCACCTCGCCACCCTGCGCAGGCACAAAGTAGTGACCTCCGCCCGTACCGCCAATGCCGTGACGTACCAACTGGCACACCCCGGGGTTTCGCAACTGCTCGCCATCGCCCGGACCTTCCTCCTGGACAACCTGTCCGAATCGAACGAACAGCTCCGGCTGGCACAGCAGCTGCCGGCAGAGCACCTGTCCCGCGGACCAGCCTCGTGACGGCCACCGCCGCCACCGGCCGCGCCGCCGCCAGGGCGGCCCAGAGGCTTACCAGGTTCCTCCCGTCCCGGCAGGATTACGCCGGTCTTCGCTCGTCGTGGCGCACAGACCTGCTGGCCGGCATCACCGTGGGCATTGTCGCCCTGCCGCTGGCCCTCGCGTTCGGGGTGAGCTCCGGGGTGGGCGCCGAGGCTGGACTTATCACCGCCATCGTGGCCGGCATGGTGGCAGCCCTTATGGGCGGGTCATCCGTGCAGGTTTCGGGCCCCACTGGCGCCATGGTGGTGGTCCTGGCGCCCGTCGTGGCCGTCCACGGCCCCGGCAGCGTGGCCCCGCTCTCACTGATGGCAGGGCTGCTGGTCTGCATTATGGGATTCAGCGGTCTGGGCCGCGCGGTCGCCTTCATCCCCTGGCCGGTGGTGGAGGGGTTCACACTGGGGATCGCGGCCATTATCTTCCTCCAGCAGGTTCCGCTCGCAACGGGCACGTCAGGCGTCCCGGGACACAACACCGTGGTCGCCGCCGTCGAAGCTGCCTCAGCCGCCCAGGCTCCCACTGTCCTGTTGACGCTGACGCTCGTAGTGCTGGTCGCCGTCGTCATGGTCCTGCTGCAAAAGCTGTTCCGGGCCATTCCGGCAAGCCTGGTGGCGGTTCTCCTGGCCGCGGCAGCAGCCGAACTCCTGCAGCTGGATATCCCGCGGATCGGACCCCTGCCCCACTCCCTTCCAGCGCCGGCAGTGCCGGCCGTGGACGTGACCACCTTGGGCAGCCTTGCCATGCCTGCGGTGGCAATCGCCGTCCTTGCCGCTATCGAATCACTGCTCTCAGCCAGGGTGGCCGCGGGGATGGCCGGCCCCGACGGCAGGCCCACCGGACCCTACAGCCCGGACCGTGAGCTGACGGGCCAGGGCTTGGCTTCCATCGCGGCCGGCCTGTTTGGCGGCATGCCCGCCACCGGAGCCATCGCTAGGACTGCGGTCAACGTCCGTTCCGGGGCCCGGACCCGCCTTGCCGCAGCCGTTCACGCCGTCGTTTTGCTGGGCATCACTTACCTTGCTTCAGGAATGGTCAGCCGCATCCCGCTGGCAGCACTGGGCGGAATCCTGATGGTCACGGCGACACGGATGGTTTCCCGGCGCACCGTTGCCGCCATCCTGGGCTCCACCCGGGCAGACGCCGCAGTCTTCGTTCTCACGGCGATCATCACCGTGGCCTTCGACCTGATCGTCGCCATCCAGATCGGGCTTGCCGCGGCTGCGCTCTTCGCGCTGCGAAAGTTCGCCTCCTTGAGCGGCGTCCAGCGCGAGCCGGTCCCCGGTCCTTCCGCCGACGGCGATGAGCACATAGCCGTCCTCCGGCTGGACGGCGCAATGTTCTTCGGCGCCGCCGAGCGCATCCTCCAGGAAATCAGCCAGGTCAAGGATATCCGGGTGGCGATCATCAGACTCTCGCAGCTGCGGATGCTTGACGCCACTGGCGCCCACGCGCTGGTGGAGGTCATCGCTGCGCTGGAACTGCGCGGCATTACCGTGCTGCTCAAGGGTGTGCGGCCAGACCACCTGGACCTGGTGACCAACGTGGGCGTGATCCGTTCGCTGCGGCACCACAAACACCTGTTCCAGCATCTTCCTGATGCCGTGGAGCACGCCCGCAGCCATGTCCTGCGGAACGCAGCGGCTAGCGCCTGAGGTTCCTACGGATCGACTGGCCGCGGACCACGATGCCCACGACGTGCAGGACAAGGCCCAACCCGATGAGCGGCAGGGAGGCAAAGGCCAGGGTTTGGTTGCCGCCGGTGTTGCCGATGATGTTGAGGATGATGCCGACGGCGATCAGCCCCATCGCGCTGAAGACCAGGACTTTGTAACGGGTTGGCGCGGTGGCCCAGAATTCGTTCAGCACCGTGCAAGTCTACCGTCCAGGCCTTGCGGGCCGGCTAGAACAGGGATTCCTGCACTGCCGGGACCTGGGAGGCGAAGCCGCCCAGGGTGATGGTCCGGGCGGCCAGTTGGGACAGGTTCACCACGAATGCGGCGTCCGTGCCATCGAGCCGGGCCAGCACGTTCGCGCCGCTCACAGCGGCGATCCGGAAGCCGTGCTGCCCCTGGTCCAGGGCATGCGGGTAGGCGTGCCGTTGGGCAGGTTCGTACAGGGCGCCGGCCTGCGCCGGCCTCACCCACTGCTCCTCCACAGTTTCATAGCCGTCGACGGCGGTGCGCGCCAGCAGCGCGCGTACGTCGGCGGCCGCGCGGGCATTGGCGGCCAGCAAGTCTCCCGGCGGGAGCGGCTGCAGCAGGGCGTCCGCCTTGGCGGTGGAGCGGACTTGCTGCGTCAGGCCGGCGACGGCCGTCACCAGGTCCTCGAGGATGCGCACCACCCGGCCGTCCTGCGCCCTGGCGACATAAGCCGCCGCTGCGGCCCCCTGCTCCGCGAGCCTGTTCCACTTCCGCGGACCGGAGGCCGTTCCCACCTTGGTGGCACCGCCCGCGAACGTGGCAACGTACAGCCAGTGTTCCTGCATCAGGTAGTCACGCAGGCCCGGCGTGACCCGGCCGCCGCGGTGGAAGTCGTGCATCAGCCGGGACTCGTCCAGCACGAAACACCGCTCGCACTGCTTTCCCCGGAGAGCCGGAGCGGCGGAGGCGCAGAGGATGTGGCTGCGCGAGCTTGCCGACTGGACCCGGACGTGCCCCAGGCAGGACCTGCCGGGTTTCACCACTTCGAAGCCGAGGCGTCCGCCGGGGCCCAGGCTGAGCTGCCGGACGTCCCCGTCCGGTGACTGGAGGCGCAAAGCCGGGCCGCCGCCGTCGTCCGCCTTCAAAGGATTCGCCGCACTGGAACCCGGCGGTCCATCCCAAAAGACCCCGTGGACCAGATAGCGGGTATCGGTCACGGGGTCTCCTGAAAGGTGAAGTGGTGGGCTACAGCGCGGGCTGCACCCCGAAGGCTACCGCCAGCTTCATGATCTTCTCGGCGCGGCCCAGGCGGGGAAGATCCGAGCCGTCACGGATGACGCGGCCGTTGGCTTCGAAGTCGTTCATGAAGTCGGTGGCCCAGGCAACGTCCGACGGCGTGGGGCTGATGACCTCGTTGATGACCGGGGTCTGGTCGATGGCCAGGCACAGCTTGCCGGTCATGCCCATCATCACTGTGATGCCGGTCTGCTCGCGCAGGATGGGGTGGTTGGTGCCGACCGTGGGGCCGTCGATGGGACCGGGCAGGTTGCCCACCCGGCTGGCAACCACGAGCTTGGCGCGCGGGTAGGCCATTGCCTCGGGGGTGGCGGCCATGCCGGTGTCGCGGCGGAAGTCGCCGGAACCGAAGGCCAGGCGGAAAGCGCCCTGCGCCTTGGCGATGTGGTTGGCTTCCTCGATACCGAGGGCGGATTCCACCAGCGGGATCACGGGGGTCTTGCCGTCCATGCGGTGGAAGCTCTCGGTGACCTGGTCCGCGGATTCGGTCTTGGCGAGCATGACGCCCAGCAGGCCCGGGGTGCCGCGCAGCCCGGCGAGGTCATCGGCCCAGAACGGGCTGGTGGCGTCGTTGATCCGGACCCAGGCCTTGCCGCCGGCGGTCAGCCAGTCGACCACGTTACTGCGGGCCTGGTCCTTCTGGGAAGGGTCCACCGCATCTTCAATATCCAGGATGATCGAATCGGCGCGGGAGACGGCCGACTGGTCGAAAAGCTCCGGCTTCATGGCATTGACCAGCAGCCAGGAGCGGGCGATCTCTGCGGGGATATTGCGTTCCGGCCTAACAGTTTCGGCGGCGATGGTAGACGTCATGCTTTCTACAGTATCCGCCCCGCAAGCGGCACGGCGAAGAAAACGGCCAGCTTGTGAGGATCAATACGAACTAAACGGGATATGACCGGGTCGACGGGGAATGTAGGTAGCAGTAAGTGTCGTTATGCGGCTCCATAACGGCACTTACTGCTACCCAGTTTGGACCGGGGTCAGGGGATGTTGCTCCCGCGCGCCGTGACCCAGAGTTTGTACCAGTCCGCCCGGCTCATGGCCTTTGCCACCCGGGCGGCATCGCCGCAGGCCCGGATCCGGTCCGGGTTGACGGTCCCGATCACCGGCGCGATGCCGGCCGGATGCTTCATCAGCCAGCCCAGCAGGACAACCTCGCCGGAGGTGCCGTACTCCCCCGCGAGCTGCGCCACGAGTTCGGCAGTTGCCGCTTCGGCTGAGGTGGGGTTGTCCGGTTCGGCGCCGGTGTAGACGCCGCGGGCCAGGGAGCCGTACGCCTGCAGGGTGATGTTGTTGCGGACGCAGTACTCCAGCGTCCCGTGCGGGAAGCTGTAGTCCAGGTGCTCCGGGTGGTTGACCAGGACCTGGCTTTCCAGCCACGCCCGCTTGAGCAGGCTCATCTCCAGCTGGTTGGCCACCACAGGGGTTTCCAGCCGGTCCTGCAGCACCTCAATCTGGGCTGCGGACATGTTAGAGACGCCCAGTTGCCGGACCTTGCCTTCGTCCATGAGCTGCCGGACGGCGGATGCCACCTCCCCGGGGTCCGCCAGGGGATCCGGGCGGTGCAGCAGGAGGACGTCCACGTAGTCGGTCCGGAGCCGTTCCAGGCTGCCGTTGACCCGCTCCAGAATGGCTTCCCGGCTCAGGTCGTAGTGGGTCTGCAGGCCGCGTTCGTTCAGCCGGATGCCGCACTTGGTCTGCAGCCGGATCCGCTCCCGCAGGCCCGGCGTGGCGGCCAGGACCTCACCAAACACTGCCTCGGACTTGCCGCTCCGGTAGATGTCGGCATGGTCGAACAGGGTGATTCCCGCGTCCAGGGCGGCCTGGACGGCAGCAGCGGCCTGGTCCACATGGTGGCTTTCGTGTGGCTCGTCGGACCAGCTGCCGCCCAGTCCCATGCACCCGTAGATGACTTCCTGCATCAGGCCTGCTCCCTCATCAGGACAGCCGGCTTTGGCAGGACTTCAGGCACGCCCAACTCAGCGCAGCCAGGCTGTGGTGTTGGCCGGCAGCTTGCCGTCTTCCAGCGGGCCGCTGCTGACCAGCACCTCGCCGGCCGGAAGGTCGACGGCGGTGTTCCCGAAGTTGGTCACGGACTGCCAGCCGTTGGGCCGCTTGAAGTGCAGGACGTCCGGGTTGCCATTCCCAACCCATTCGAGTTCCTCATCGGTCAGCAGCTCGCGGCGGAGCTTCAGGGCCGTGCGGTAGAGCTCCAGGGTGGAGCCTTGGGTGCCGTCCTGCGCTTCCACGGCGTACTTGCTGAACCAGTCCGGCTGCGGCAGGTGGGAGCCGCCGTCGCCGAATCCGAAGGAGGTGCCTTCCACCTTCCAGGGCAGGGGCACGCGGCAGCCGTCGCGGCCGATCTCCACGCCCTTGTTGCGGAAGAAGGACGGATCCTGCCGCTCCGATTCGGGAATTTCGGCCACTTCCTGAAGGCCCAGTTCCTCGCCCTGGTACAGGTAGGCGGACCCGGGAACGGCGAGCATCAGCAGGGTGGCTGCCCGTGCACGGCGTTCGCCCAGTTCGACGTCCAGCTGGTCCTTGGGGCCGCCGGCGAGCAGCCAGTCCTTGCCGTCCTGGCCCTTGGCGCCGGCCTTTTCCTTGGCCACCTGGGGCAGTCCGTAGCGGGTGGCGTGCCGGACCACGTCGTGGTTGGAGAAGACCCACGTGGAGGAGGCACCAGTGGCGGCGGCCTCGGCCAGGTTGCGGGTGATGATCTCCTTGTACTCGGCGGCGTCGAAGTCGGCCTGCAGCAGGTCGAAGTTGAACGCCTGGCCCAGGCCCTGGGGGCTGGCGTAGCGGGCACGGCGGGTGGCGTGCACCCAGGCTTCGGCCACGGCGGTGCGCGGCGGGTTGTACTCGTTGAACACCTCACGCCATTCGGCGTAGATCTCGTGGACTTCGTCGCGGTCCCAGAACGGGTGCGAGCCGTCGTCGAATCCGTCCACGCCGGTGTTGGCGGCGCTCAGTTCCAGCTTGGAGAGCAGCGGCTCGGTGAGGTCCTTGGTGAGGGCGTGCGCCACGTCGACGCGGAAACCGTCCACGCCGCGGTCGGACCAGAAGCGCAGGGTCTTCAGGAAGTCATCCCGGATTTCCCGGTTGGACCAGTTCAGGTCCGGCTGCTCCTTGGCAAAGATATGCATGTACCACTGGCCGGGAGTGCCGTCCGGTTCGGTAATGCGCGCCCAGGCGGGTCCGCCGAACACCGAGTCCCAGTCCGACGGCGGGAACTCACCGTTGGGGCCCTTGCCGTCACGGAAGATGTAGCGGTCGCGTTCCGGCGAACCCTTCGGCGAGGCCAGCGCTTCCTGGAACCACTTGTGCCGGTTGGAGGAGTGGTTCGGGACGATGTCCGCGATCAGCTTGATGCCGGCGTCGTGCAGGGCCTTGGCCATTTCGTCAAAGTCGTCCAGCGTGCCCAGCTTGGGATCCACGTCGCGGTAGTCGTCCACGTCGTAGCCGCCGTCGGCGAGCGCGGACGGGTAGAACGGGCTCAGCCATACAGCGTCGATTCCCAGCGACTTCAGATACGGAACCTTGGCGGTAATGCCTTTCAGGTCACCGATGCCATCACCGTTGGAGTCAGCGAAGCTGCGCGGGTAGATCTGGTAGACGGAGGCCTGGCGCCACCAGTTGGGGTCGGCCGGACGGTCGGAGTCGGACAGGGTTGCCAGCGTGGCAGTGGTGGACAAGGGGTGGTCCTTTTCTTCGAAGCAGGTACATTTATATTGAATCTAAATTTACTTCCCAACTATTATCCGGTGCTTTGGACAGGAAGGTCAACAGCATGGCTGAACTGGTTCCGGCGACTCCCCAACTGCTGCGGCGGGTCAGTGCCGGCGCGGTCCTGGAGTTCCTGCGCGCCTCCGCCGCCGTGACCGTCACGGACGTCATGGCAGCCACGGGCCTGACCCGCGCCACCACCATCGCCGTCTGCGAGGACCTGGTCCGCCGGGGCTGGGTCCTGGAGCGGGAGAACCAGCGCGAGTTCGGCGGGTACCACAAGGGCCGCCCTGCCCGCCGGTTCGAAATCAACGACCGCGCGGGCGTGGTCCTGGGCATGGACATCGGCTACTCCAAGGTCACCGTGGTGGTTTCCGACCTCCGGGGCAGGACCCTGGGACGGTCCAGCCAGCCCTTCCAGGCCGGGGAGGTGGACTCCGGGGAACGCATTGCCTTCATCGACGGCGTGGCCGAGTCGGCACTGCGCTCGGCCGGAGCGGGATCAGGCCAGGTGCTGGCCGTCTGCGCCGGAGTTGCCGCGCCCGTGGACCGGCACGGCGACGTGGTGGCCACGCAGAAGTTCTGGGGACTGTTCGACCTGGGGCTGCAGCCTGCCCTCAAAGAGACCCGGGGATGGACGGTCCTCCTCGAAAACGACGCCAACCTTGCGGCCCTGGGTGACCGCTGGCGGGGGGCCGCCGCGGGGATTGACGACGTCGTGGTGATCCTGGCCAGCGAACGGCTGGGTTCCGGCATTGTGGAGGGCGGGCGGCTGGTCCACGGAACCCGGGGCAGCGCCGGAGAGCTTGCGTACCTGGACCTGGTGGAAGGCGTGGGCGACACCTACGGCATCGCGCACCTTGCCCGTACGTGGGCCGCCGAAGCCCTGGCCACCCCGGTCCCCACCGCCCTCCGCTCGCTCCAGGACGGGCGGGTGGAGGCCGAGCAGGTCTTCGCCGCTGCAAAGGAGGGCGACGCTGTGGCGCTGGGTATCCTGGACCGGCTGGCGGACAGGATGGCACGGGTGGTGGGGACCATTTCCACCCTGCTCAATCCGGAACTGGTGGTGATTGGCGGCGGCGTGGCCGATTCCGCGGACGTACTGCTCGCGCCCATCAGCGAGCGCCTGACCGGGTTCACCGCTACCCCCGCCCGTGTGGCTGTGTCTCCGCTGGGCGACTCCATCGTCACGGTGGGTGCCGTGCGCTGCGCCCTGGACTACGTGGAGAAGAATTCCCTGGACCTGGAGCTGGCTGCTCCGGCATAGCCGCCTCCCCGCGCCGCGGCTTACGCGCGCGGTCCCAGCGCGGCCGCCACCGGCAGGGTGCCGTCGCGGAACTCAATGGTCCGCCCCGCGGTTTGGGGCAGGTCCAGCACCGCCGCCGCAACGATCGCCGTGTTGGCGCGCGAGGTGTCACGGTCCCCCTCCGGGGAGGGGTCGACGTCGATCAGCCCGGTTCCCGGCTTGTCCGTTAGTGCCCCGGGGCCGAGGATGGTCCAGGCGAGCCCAGTGCCGCGGAGATACTCGTCTGCTGCCGCCTTGGCTTCGGCATAGGCAAAGAAGCTGTTGCCTTCCGGCACCCCGTGATCCTTGCCAGCGCCGAAGTAGGACACCATGACGTACCGGTCCACTCCCGCCTGGGCGGCGGCATCCATGGAACGGATCGCGGCGTCCCGGTCCACGGCGTAGGTGCGGTCCGGATTGCCGCCACCGGCGCCGGCAGACCAGACCACGGCGTCGTGGCCAGCCAGCGCGTCGGTGATTTCCGCCGTCGTCGAATTCTCCACGTCCAGGACCGACGGCGAGGCGCCGGTGGCAGTGACGTCCCCCGCGTGGTCCGGATTCCGGATGAACGACGTGACGGAGTGGCCTTCGCTGGTGAGGAGCTGGGACAGGAGGAGGGCCACTTTCCCGTGGCCGCCAATGATGGCGATGCGTGTCATGCCCCCATTCTGCCTTCTAGGCAAGGCGTCCGTAGCGCAGGTACACCACACCGTTTCCGAACCGGCGCTCGTCCAGCAGTGCGAACCGGGCGTCCAGTCCGTCCGGCAGGAAGCGCAGGCCGCCGCCGACGGCAACCGGGGTGATGAAGAACTGGCACTCGTCGACGAGCCCGGCTTTGAGGGCATGCGCCGCGAGGGTGGGGCCGCCGATGCTGATGTTCCTGTCCGTGCCGGCCTTCAGCTCCCGCACCGCTTCCGGGAGGAACCGCCGCTCCAGCCGGGTCCGGGGCGTGGCGGCGCTGTCCAGCGACGTCGAGTACACCACCTTGTCCGCCCCCTGCCAAATGCGGGCGTAGTCCTGGATTATCGGCGGGTCCTCGGCAGTGCCCAGGGTTTCCCAAACGGACATCACCTGGTACATCCGCCGGCCCAGGAGGTAGGTGCCCACATCCCGCTCAAGGTCGTTGATGAACGCGTGGACTTCCTCGTCGGGAGCAGACCAGTTGAAGTTCCCGTCCTTGTCTGCCGTATAGCCGTCGAGGGACATGATTGCGGAATAGATCAGCTGCGCCATGGGCCCATTCTGCCGACGGAGTTCCCCTGCGAACAGGCCTGGCCGCTGGAAAGCCGGCACGGACCCGCCATGCGCCCCGGTCTACAGCAGGTTCGCCGCCAGCGTCCGGGCGATGAACGTGCCGTACCGTTCGGCGGACCATCCCCGTTTGAGGACAAGGGTTTCATAGAGCTCCGCTGCGGTACAGGTAAACATCACGTCCGCTGCCTCCGTGTCATCAAGGCCCGCCCGCAGGAGTCCCCTGCCGACAAGTTGCCGGGCATTGTGGAGCATCCGCCGGTACCGGGCGTCGTCCACCTCCGCCAGCAAGGCAGCCATGGCTGCGTCCCCTCCGGCCGCAGCGTCCCGGATCAGAAGGAAGACCGGAGCCCCCAGGGGGCTGACCTCGGTGGTGAAGCGGCCCAACTGCTCCATCAGCGCCGCAGGATCGTTGGTTGTCAGCTGCGCCAGGTCGGATCGCTGCTCGGCCGGCGCGCCGCCGGCACCGAGGAGGCTCTCCTCGTAAATCGCGCGCACCAGCCCCGGCTTGCCGCCAAAGTTCTTATAGACCGTTTCAGGCGACACCCCTGCTGCCCGTGCGATCTCGGCGATCGTCGTGGCACCGAACCCCTTGGCCAGGAACAACTCCCTGGCCCGGGCACGCACGGTATGCAACGCCTCATCGGCGAGCTGCCGGCGTCGGCGGGCATCATAGGCGCGCTTCGGGGTCTGTTTCCCGGAGGCATTGACTGGGCTTTGCATGCAGTCCTACACTCCAATCAATACAGTCAACTGTATTGAAATCAATCTAACAGGCAATGGCCTCCCAGGGCCAAGCACCAAGGAGCACTCCATGGACACGCCAGCAGGCGTGGACCGCCTCCCGGACGGCCCTGTTCGCCGCATGTTCCAAGCAGCCCGGACGCACGATCTCGACGCCATGGTGGCAGAGTTTGTCGAAGACTACGTCAACACCACCCCCAACCACCCGGCCCGCAGCTTCACCGGACGGGCACAGGTGCGGTCCAACTGGTCTGCGCTGTTCGCCGGGATTCCGGATCTGCAGGTGGAGGTACGCGATGCGGCAACCGGTGCCGATGGGAAAGTCTGGGTGGAATGGGAGTCGCACGGCACCCGCCGGGACGGCTTGGCCGTTGAGCAGGCGGGAGTGGCGATCTTCAGCCTTCGCGGAGACCGGCTGTCGGCCGCCAGGTTCTATCTGGAACCGGTGGAACGCGACACGGGTGACGTGAACGCCGCAGTGCGGTCCGTGGCCGGGGCGGGTCCTGAAGGGTCACGGCCATGATCCTCCTGGTCGGGGCTACAGGTGATCTGGGCGGCAGGGTTGCCAGGCAACTTCGCCATGCCGGTCACGGCGTCCGCTGCCTGGTCCGGCAGAACACGGACGGTTCGCAGCTGCAGGCGCTCGGCGCAGAAGTTGCCCGCGGCGACCTCACCGACGCTGCCTCGCTGGCACCAGCGTGCGAAGGCATCGATACCGTAATCGCTACGGCCACGGCCATGACCCGCCGTTTGCAGGGCAGCAGCAATGCCGGCATCCGGGAGATCGACGAGTTGGGGATGGGTCATCTCATCGATGCTGCCGAGGCCGCGGGGGTCCGCCGCTTCGTCTACCTGTCCTTCGCCGGAATCGAAACCGCTGTCGAGACGCCATTGAGGCACGCAAAGCTGGCCATGGAGCGCCGTCTGGCGGCCTCCGTCATGCAAACGGTCGTCGTGCGGCCGGACGGATTCCAGGAAGTCCACTTCTCTCCCACCGCCCGTTTTGACATGGCGGGCGGCAAAGTGTCGGTCATCGGAAAGGGCGACAGGAAGGCGCGGTGGGTGGCGACCCAGGACGTGGCAGACCTCCTCTGCGCCGTGGCCCTGGAGCCGGGCCCGCCCCGGCTCATCGAGTTCGGCGGACCGGAGCCGCTGACGAAGAACGAAGCCGGCGCAATCGCCGGGGAGCTGATGCACCGCACCATGAAGATGCAGCACATGCCGCGTATCCTGGCCCGCCTCGCAGTACGTGTCCTTAGCCGCCACCAGGACGGCCTGGCATCGGCGCTCGGGGCGGGCCTGACGACGGACCTTACCGAGGCCACCTGGGACGACAAGCCCCTTCGCCAACGCGGAATCGACCCCAGGCCTGTCAGCGATTTCCTCAGGGAGCAGGCCCGGGCCTACGGCAGCGGCTGACGCTGCGCTCACTGCTTTCGCGACACCAGGAACTGTTGGCCCAGCGTCCAGAGGTTGGAGACCGTCCAGTAGACCAGGACTCCAATGGGAAAGAAGATCCCGCCCACGCCGAAGACCACGGGCAGGACGTAAAGGAGGATTTTCTGCTGGCGCACCAGCGGGCTCTCGCTGTCCTGGCCCGCCATGGTCCGTGAGGCCACGAGTTTCTGCGTCAGGAATTGGCTGGCAATCATCACCAGGATCATGACGACGGCGAGCACGGCCACGGCCGCCGGCTCTCCTCCGCCGTGCAGCAGGGAAGCTGACAGCGGTGCCCCCAGGATGCTGGAGGAGTCGAACTGGACCACCTGGTCGTGGCCCATCACGCCAATGCCCCCGCCCTGCCGTGAGGCGTTGGAAATTCCCGACAGCACCTGGAAAAGCGCCAGGAAGAACGGTGCCTGGATCAATAGTGGCAGGCACGCCGAGAATGGGTTGGTGCCGTGTTTCCGGTACAGGTCCATCTGTTCCTGGGCCATGGCCTGCCGCGACGCCTGGTCCGTCCTGCCCCGGTACCTGTCCTGGAGCTCCTTCAGGTCCGGCTGCAGGAGCCGCATCCTGCGCTGGGCCCGCACCTGTGCCAGGAACACCGGGATCAAGGCCGCGCGGATGACCAGCACCAGCCCGATGATGGACAGTGTCCAGGTCCAGCCGCCCGCGGCCGGCATGCCCAGGGTGCTCAGTCCGTCGTGGAAAGCCACCATGATGGCGGACACCAGCCACCGGAACGGCTCCAGCACCGCCGTGAAAAAGTCCACCGATCCCCCGTCCGCACGTTGCTGCCAAGCTACTGCGGATCCGGGAAACAGGAAAGCCCCCGGGATCCATGGATTCCGGGGGCTTAGCCTGTAGCGGTGGGGAGGCTCGATCTCCCGACCTCACGATTATGAGTCGTGCGCTCTAACCAACTGAGCTACACCGCCACGAATGAGAAAAACCTGTGTCAAGCCGGTCAAACCGCCTTGACACAGGCCCTCATTCAGAGCCCCCCACCGGAATCGATCCGGTGACCTCGTTCTTACCAAGAACGCGCTCTACCACTGAGCTAGGGGGGCAACGAGTAAATACTCTACCGGAAGATTTACGCACCAACAAATCGGCATCAGGAGCGCTTCCGGGCCGCTGGCAGACGCCCTCTTACGGACAGCGGGAGCAGCTTTTTCCGCGGAATTCCGGGGCTGTAGAGGCCGGAGAGAGCACAACGGACGACGGCGGGAAGCACCTTCCGGGGGCGTCGCACCATCCCGTCGGGGCAGGAATGTGGTGAGGCCCACACCCTGGTGGTTAAACGCCGATGGGCCGGCTCGGAAGCCGGCCCATCGCCGTCGTCAATTCCTCAACGCGAGGGGTGGTTTACCACTTGCCCTTGCGGTTGAAGTCGCGGTGTCCGCTGTCGCCGCCGCTGCGGGGCTTGCGGGAGCCGTCGCCGTGTCCGGAGAAGCGGGAGTCGCCCGCCTGGCCACGGTCGCTGAAGGAACGCTCGCTGTACGAACGGCCGCCGCGGTCAGCCGAGGACCGCTCGCCGTCGTTCTTGCGGAATTCCTTCTTGAACCCGCCGTTGCCCTTGAAGTTGCCCCCGCGGTCGCCGCCACGGTTGCCCTGGTAGGCGCCGCGGTCACCGGAGGGCTTGCGGCCGTTGTCCAGCTCGAGGTGGATCAGCTCGCCGCCGATCCGGGTGCGGGACAGGGCGCGCAGCTGCTCGGGGCTCAGGTCCGCGGGCAGCTCCACAAGGGAGTGGTCCGAGCGGATGTCGATCCCGCCGATCTGCGCCGAGGAGATGCCGCCCTCGTTGGCAATGGCGCCAACGATGGAGCCGGGCATGACGCGCTGGCGGCGGCCCACCGCGATGCGGTAGGTGGCGTTGCCCTCGGTCAGTGCACGGGTAGGCCCACGGGAGCCAAAGCCGTCCTTGGAACGTTCACGCTTCTGGAACTCGGGAGCAGCCGGCAGTTCCTTGACCAGCAGCGGCTGCCCGCCCTGGGCCATGACGGCCAGTGCCGCAGCGATTTCTGCTGCCGGCACCTTGTGCTCTTCCTCGTAGGAAGCGATCAGGTCGCGGAACATCGAGACGTCCTCGGATTCAAGGGTCTCGGTGATGCGCTCGGCGAACTTGCCCAGGCGCAGCGAGTTCACGGTCTCGGCGGTGGGCAGGTGCATCTGCTCCACCGGCTGGCGGGTGGCCTTTTCGATCGCACGCAGCAGGTACTTCTCCCGCGGAGTCATGAACAGGATCGCCTCACCGCTGCGGCCCGCGCGGCCCGTGCGGCCGATGCGGTGCACGTAGGACTCGGTGTCGTGCGGGATGTCGTAGTTGACCACGTGGCTGATGCGCTCCACGTCCAGGCCGCGGGCGGCGACGTCGGTGGCCACCAGGATGTCGATGCGGCCTTCCTTCAGCGCGTCCACGGTGCGCTCGCGCTGCTGCTGCGGGATGTCACCGTTGATGGCGGCGGCCTGGAAACCGCGGGACTTCAGCTTGTCAGCCAGGTCCTCCGTAGCCATCTTGGTGCGCACGAAGGCGATGACGCCGTCGAACTCTTCCACCTCGAGGATGCGGGTCATGGCATCAAGCTTGTGCGGGCCCATGACCTGCAGGTACCGCTGGCGGGTGTTGGCGCCGGTGGTGGTCTTGGACTTGACGGAGATCTCGGCCGGGTTGTTCAGGTACTGCTTGGACATGCGGCGGATCTGGCTCGGCATCGTGGCCGAGAACAGCGCAACCTGGCGGTCCGACGGGGTCTGCTGGAAGATCTGCTCCACGTCTTCAGCGAAGCCCATGCGCAGCATCTCGTCGGCCTCATCCAGCACCAGGTACTGGAGCTCGGAGAGGTCCAGGGACCCCTTGGAGATGTGGTCGATCACGCGGCCGGGGGTACCAACTACAACCTGGGCACCGCGGCGCAGGCCAGCGAGCTGGGGACCGTAGGCGGAGCCGCCGTAGACGGGCAGCACAGTGAAGTCATCGATGTGCTTGGCGTAGGAGGTGAACGCCTCAGCCACCTGGAGCGCGAGCTCACGGGTGGGGGCCAGCACCAGGGCCTGCGTCTTGCGGGACGGGCCGTTGAGGTCGTGGAGTTCGGCCAGGCGGGACAGTGCCGGTACTGCGAATGCTGCAGTCTTACCGGTGCCGGTCTGGGCGAGGCCCACCACGTCGCGGCCTTCGAGCAGCAGCGGGATGGTGGCGGCCTGGATGGGCGACGGCTTCTCGTAGCCAACATCCTGCAGGGCGGCCAGGACACGGCCGTCGATACCAAGGTCGGCGAAGCGCACGCCGTCTTCTTCGTCCTCGTCAGCCTTGGGAGCCGGGGCTTCTTCGGCTTTCGCTTCGGGAGCGGCCGGGGCGGCTTCGGGAGCCTCGGCGGTTACGCCGGCCGCCTCTGCTGCGGGGGCAGCGGGCTCGGTGAATTCGATGCTGGCGGTTGCTTCGGTGGTGGCGTCGTTGTGATTTTCGGGCATAGGGAGATATTCCTCATCCATAGGGGGCCAGGCGGCACTACCCGAGGTGAGCGGAGCCGCAGTACGCGTGCCGATGATGCCGGGCAAACGTTGACCGGCCGGTCACAGAAGTCCGGCGCTTTCGCAATCCCGTGGCAGGACTTCGCGCTGCATCTCTTGGCTGCTATCCCAGCAGTCTGTACAGCGTTTTCTTTAGCCGGCTCTCCCTATGAAAATGCCCGCATCGCTTGCGCGGGCCCCAACACTTGCCAGTCCTGCCTCAAAAATTGGGCAGGAATAAGGGATTTCCGGAGTGGGGGATGTTTCAAGTGTAAGGTATGGACGCCACTGACCGCCAATTCAGTGTCCGACGGCGGCGGTGAGCTTGCGCACACTGCCCGCCCCAGGCGGGGGTGCTACTGCCCCAGCCGCCGCAGCAGCACCTCGAACTTGGTGTGGTATTCGTCCTGCAGCCTGATCTCGCCGTCGGCCTCTGCACTGCGGAGGGCCTCGACGACCTCCGCGTCCGGCGCACTGAACCATCTGCCGATAGTGACGCCGTGACGCGGCAGGAAGGTCCGCTCGATGGTGTCGCCGGCCCCGATGCTGCCGGTGCGGATAACGCGCAGGTACGTCCCCACCCGCCCCTCGTCGGTGAACCGCTTTACCCACTGCGGTTCCTTCATGCGGCGCTGGAACGTGGCGCAGGGGGTGCGCGGGGAGGTGACTTCGAGTTCGACGTCGGTCCCCACCTTCCAGCGCTCCCCGATGACGGCGTGGGTGGCTTCGATGCCGGACACCCGCAGGTTTTCACCGAAGGTGCCCGGCGGCAGTTCGCGTCCCAGCGTCCGGGCCCAGAAGTCGGCATCAGCCTGGGAGTAGGCGTAGACGGCCTGGTCCTCCCCGCCGTGGTGCGCCCTGTTGGCCTGGATGTCTCCGCGCAGGCCTAGCTTGTGGACCTTCACCGGACCATCCGCCGGGCGCTTGTCGATGGCCGTGACGCCAACGTTCCCCTGGTCCCCGATGAGCTGGTGGACGCGGCAGACGGCGAGGACGGTGGCGGCTTCCATGGCTCCAGTCTAGGGTCTGGGGCTAGGCTGATCCGAGGATTGCAATTGGGGGTGCAGCGCTGTGCCCAATTCACGTGGACAACTGAAGGGGACGCTGTGGACTCAAACACCATGGACCCGAACGAGGACCCCAACAAGGACCAGGACAAAGCGGGGCAGGGGCCCTCGGAACCAGGGACCGGCAGCACCGCCAAGCCGCCGCCCTGGCAGGTTCCCAAGCCGGACCTGCGCCCCGAACTCCTCAACGAGCCCGTCACCCCTGTTGACCCGTTCGCACGGGAGCGGGAAAAACAGCTCAACGATGCGGCAGCGCGGAAGAAGCGCTCCCAGCGGCGCACGGTGGTGGTGGGCCTGGGCGTGACGGCCCTCCTGGCCGGAACCATTACGGCGGTGGTGGCCAGCAACCAGGACGACCCCGAGTACGCACAGGTGTGCTTCAACGACGAAACCGGCGAGCGCGTGGAGGACAGGAACTGCGACAGTTCGGCCGGGAGGGGTGGCGGGATCTACGCCTGGTACTTCTTCTCCCGTGGCGCCTACGTCCCGCCGATAGGGCAGAACCGGTCATCCGCGCCCAATTACACCAGGACTGTTCCCAGCGGGGCCAAGGCGTCCACGGGCTACAGCAGCACGGGCGGCACGGTCAGCCGCGGTGGTTTCGGCTCAAGCGCCAAGAGCGGCTCAAGCGGTGGCGGCGGCAAGGTTTCGGGGGGCTGACGAATGAAGAGGATGTTGTCCGAACCCCGTCCGGGGTGGAAACAGAAGATCGAAGAGCAGGGCCTGGTGTTCTCCACCACCACGATGGATGACGGGCGCCGGATCGAGTACTGGAACGAGTCCGCGTACTACGAATTCACCATGGACGAGGTGGAGACCCTCGAGGTGGTGGCCGAGGACATGCACCGGATGTGCCTGGAGGCCGCGAAATTCCTGGCCACCGGCGCCATGGGCAGCATCGGCATCGGCCCCCAGGCCCTGGAACTGGCGGCCGAATCGCTGCAGGCCGGCGACGTGGACGTGTACGGCCGGTTCGACTTCATCTACGACGGCCAGGGCGGTCCGGCCAAGATGCTCGAATACAACGCCGACACCCCCACCGGACTCATCGAGGCCGCCGTCGCCCAATGGTTCTGGCTGCAGGACGTCCACCCGGAGAAGGACCAGTGGAACGGCATCCATGAAGCCCTGATCAGGCAGTGGAAGAAGTTCCAGTACCGCACAGGCATGAGTACCCTGCACGTTGCCCATTCGGAGGTGGAAGAATCGGGCGAGGACTGGATGACCGCGGCCTACATGCGCGACGTCGCCGGCCAGGCCGGGTGGACCACCATTGGGATCAATATGTCCGATATCGGCTGGGACCCCAACCTGAACCGCTTCGTGGACCTGGACAACTTTCTGATCAGCACCATCTTCAAGCTCTACCCCTGGGAGCTGATGATGAAGGAGGAGTTCGGCCCCCGCCTCCTGGAGCGGGCGCACAACCCGCGCTGGGTGGAGCCGGCCTGGAAGATGCTGCTCTCCAACAAGGCCCTGCTCGCTGCCCTGTGGCACCTGTACCCCGGCCATCCCAACCTGCTGCCTGCCTACCTCACCGATCCGGGGCCGCTGAAAGAATGGGTGGCCAAGCCCCTCCACGGCCGCGAAGGCGACAACATCCGGATCCACGCGGACGGTATCAGCCTGGAGCAGCCCGGCGGCTACGGCCGGGAGGGCTGGTGCTACCAGCAGTACCACCCCCTGCCGGACTTTGACGGCAACCACCCGGTCCTGGGCCTCTGGGTGGTGGACGGCGAGTCCGTGGGCTGCGGCATCCGGGAATCGGACGGGCCGGTCACGGACTACTACTGCCGCTTCGTTCCCAACACCATTGACGCGCCGGCGCCGCTTTCCGCGGTGGCCGATACCACCAAGGCAGGAATCGTTCTATGAAACCGGTGACAGCATGAGCACGGACATGACGACGACGGGAGGCCCCCGCCGCGGGGCCGGCGCCACGGTGCCCGCCAAGGGGTTGCGGGCCGGGATCCTCGACTTGGGCGACTCGGTGATGCTGGGCCTTGCCTCCACCGCCCCGGTGTACTCGCTGGCCGCCACCCTTGGCCTCATCGTTGCGGTCAACGGCAACTACACTCCCCTGATCCTGCTGCTGGGCTTCATTCCGGTCCTGTTCATCGCCTACGCCTTCCGCGAGCTCAACAGCGCCATCCCGGACTGCGGCACCACCTTCACCTGGTCCCGCCAGGCCTTCGGGCCTTGGGCGGGCTGGCTGGGCGGGTGGGGCGTGGCACTTGCCGGCATCGTGGTCCTGGCAAACCTTGCCCAGGTGGCAGGACAGTATCTCTGGCTGCTGGTGGGCGACGGATCGCTGGCGGAGAACAAACTGCTGGTCACCGGCACGGGCCTGCTGTTCATCCTCCTCATGACCCTGGTGAACTACCGCGGGATCCGGCTCGGCGAACACGTCCAGCGGGTGCTGACGTACGTGCAGTACATAGCCTTGGGCGTTTTCGCACTGGCCATCGTGGTGCGGATCGTGGGCGGCGCGCCGGAGGGGCAGGCCTTTGATGCCGAATGGTTCAACCCGGCCGGCGCCTTCGCCGACCCGGGTGCCGTGGTCCACGGCGCCCTCCTGGCCCTGTTCATCTACTGGGGCTGGGACACCTGCCTGGCGGTGAACGAGGAAACCGAGAACCCCTCTACGACTCCGGGCCGCGGGGCCGTGATCTCGGCGTTCGTCCTGGTGGCGATCTATGTTTCCGTGGCGCTGCTGGTGATGATGTACGCCACCGTGGGCTCGGAGGGGATCGGGCTGGGCAACGAGGCCAACCAGGACGACGTCTTCCTGGCCATGAAGGACGTGGTGCTGGGCCCATGGGGCTGGCTGATCGTCGTCGCGGTTTTGGCGTCTGTCCTGTCCTCCACCCAGACCACCATCCTGCCCACGGCCCGGGGGACCCTCTCCATGGGTGTCCACGGCGCCCTGCCGGCCAAATTCGGAGAGGTGCACCCGCGCAACCAGACACCGGGTTTCTCCACCCAGGTGATGGGCGGAGCGGCGGGGGCCTACTACGTGGCGATGAGCTTCCTAAGCGAAAACCTGCTGGCGGACTCCATCAGTGCCATCAGCCTGTTCATCGCGTTCTACTACGCCCTGACCGGTTTCGCCTGTTTCTGGTACTTCCGCGGAACGCTGCGGGAATCGGCGCGCAACCTCTGGTTCCGCGGCATCCTGCCCCTGGCCGGGGCGCTGCTGCTGACGGCGGCGTTCTTCATCTCGGCCGTGCAGATGTGGGACCCCGCCTATGGTGACACCCAGATCTTCGGCGTGGGGGGCGCCTTCGTGAGCGGGGTCCTGCTGCTGGCGCTCGGCGTGGTCCTCGCCGTCGTCTGCCGTTTCCTGCCCTCCACCCGCGGCTACTTCAAGGTGAAGAAATGACCGGTGAAGAAATGACGGGTGAAGCCATGACCTCCGGGGCCGATGTCCTGGACCTCGATTCCCTGCTGTCGGCCGGGGAACTGGAGCTCCGGCAGAAGATCCGCGACTTCACCAACCAGCGCATCAAACCGGAGATTGCCCGCTGGTACGACGACGCCGTCTTTCCCCTGGAGCTAGCCCCGGAGCTGGGTGAACTGGGGGTCCTCGGGATGCACCTGGAAGGCTACGGCTGCCCCGGCCGGTCCGCCGTCGAATACGGCCTCGCGGCCATGGAACTGGAGGCCGGCGATTCCGGCATCCGCACCTTCGTCTCCGTCCAGGGCTCGTTGGCCATGACGGCCATCCATGCCTGGGGGTCCGAGGAGCAGAAACAGGAGTGGCTTCCCCGGATGGCGGCCGGGGAAGTCATCGGCTGTTTTGCCCTGACCGAGCCGACGGCCGGGTCAGATCCCGCCTCCATGGCCACCTTCGCCGAGCGGGACGGCAGCGGAGATGACGCCGGCTGGGTGCTCAACGGCGCCAAGCGCTGGATCGGGCTGGCCTCCGTGGCCGGTGTAATGGTGGTGTGGGCCATGACGGACGACGGCGTGCACGGTTTCCTGGTGCCGGCCGGCACGCCCGGCGTGACGGCCACGCCCATCGGGCAGAAGCTGTCCATGCGCGCCTCCATCCAGTGCGATGTGGTGTTCGACGGCGTCCGGCTGGGCCCTGAGGCCCTGCTGCCGGGTGCGCGGGGGCTGCGCGGCCCGTTCACCTGCCTGAACGAGGCCCGGTACGGCATTGCGTGGGGTGCCATGGGCGCGGCCCGGGATTCCTACGAGGCCGCACTGGCCTACTCCCAGGACCGGCTGCAGTTCGGCAAGCCGCTGGCCGGCTACCAGCTCACGCAGGAAAAGCTGGTGAACATGCTGCTGGAGATCCAGAAGGGCACCCTGTTGGCGCTGCACCTGGGCCGGCTGAAGGACGCCGGGACCATCCGGCCGGAGCAGATATCAATGGGCAAGCTGAACAACGTCCGCGAGGCGATTGCCGTGGCGCGGGAGGCCCGGTCCATCCTGGGCGGCAACGGCATCACCACGGATTACTCACCGCTGCGGCACGCCGCGAACCTGGAGTCGGTCCGCACTTATGAGGGCACGGACGAGGTGCACACCCTGATCCTCGGCCGCCACATCACCGGCCTGGACGCCTTCCACTGACCTTCCCCCCCAACTAGGTAGCGCTAAGTGTCGTTCTGGGGGCTCAAAACGACACTTCGCGCTACCTAGTTGGGTCAGGCCGAGAAGCCGCCGTCGGCCTTGATGAGTTGCCCGGAGACCCAGCGGCCGGCGGGTGAGAGCAGGAATGCTACCGTTCCGGCGACGTCGGCCGGGGTGCCCAGCCTGCCGGTGGGCTGCCGCGCGGTGAGTTCCACGCGGATCTCCGGGGTCATCCAGCCCGTGTCCACAGGCCCGGGGTTCAGCACGTTCGCCGAGATCCCCTGCGGACCCAGCTCACGGGCGGCTGCAATCATGATCCTGTCCAGCGCCCCCTTCGAAGCCCCGTAGGGAAGGTTGAACGCTGTGTGGTCACTGGTCAGCGCAACGATCGCGCCGCCGTCGTCCGTTGCCTGCCGCGCAAACGCGGCGATCAGCTGCCAGCTGGCGCGCGTGTTCACGGCGAAGTGCCGGTCAAACGACTCAACGCTGGTGTCCAGCACGCCCGAGTCCACTGATTCCGCATGGCTGAGCACCAGGCCCTGCAGCGGGCCGGCCAGCTGTGCGGCCTCAGCCACGAGCCGGTCCGGGACACCGGGATCCTGGAGGTCGGCTGACAGGACATGGACCTTGGCGCCAATGGCTTCCAGCTCGGCGGTAAGGCGGACCACTTCCTCGGGTTCACTCCCCCACGGCATGCGGGCGTCGTAGTCGGCCCAGTAGGACAGGGTGAGGTCCCAGCCGTCCGCCGCGAGCTGCCGGGCAATACCGGCACCGATGCCGGCCAGCCGGCCGACGCCGGTGACCAGGGCAACCGGGCGGGCAGGGGCGGGTGCGGCGGGTTCCATCGGACCAGCCTAGCGGTGGCCCGCTTCAGGCCGTAGCCGGCTCCGCTTCCTGCGGACTGCGGTTCCTGCGGATGGTGGCACTGATGACCGCGGCAATAGTGCACATGGCCGCTGCCCCCAGCCAGGCGTAGGTGTAGTGGCCGGTGGCGTCCCGCAGGGCCCCGGCGGTGATGGCGGCCGCGGCGGCACCCAGCTGGTGGGCTGCGAACACCCACCCGAAGACCACGCTTCCGTCAGCACCGAACGTTTCGCGGCAGATGGCGGCCGTCGGTGGGACGGTGGCCACCCAGTCCAGGCCGTAGATCACCACGAACACGATCATGCTGGGCTGCACCTCGGCGTTCAGCAGCAGCGGGAGCACCAGCAGGCCGATGCCGCGGAACTGGTAGTAGACGGCGAGCAGGACGCGGGGGTTGAACCGGTCGGTCAGCCAGCCTGAGGCGATGGTCCCGATGATGTCGAAAATTCCGACGACGGCGAGCAGCCCTGCGGCCGTGGTTTCCGGCATGCCGTGGTCGTGGGCGGAGGGGATGAAGTGGGTGCCGATCAGGCCGTTGGTGGTGGCCCCGCAGATCGCGAATCCGGCCACGAGGGCCCAGAACGTGCGGACCCTGCTGGCGCGTTTGAGGACCTGGAGTGCCCGGACGGCGGCGTTGCTGCGCGGGCGGGCGTCCAGTTCGGCTGCCTGGGATGCTGCCTGCTCGTCATCGGCCACCGGTTCCGCGCCGAACGGCAGCACCCCGGCGTCGGCCGGAGAGTTCTTGAGGAACTTCAGCACCAGCGGGACCACGGCCAAGGCGCCTGCGGCGATGAGCAGCGAGGCCTGCCGCCAGCCGGGATCCTGGGCGAGCACGGCAATGACTGGAAGGAAGACCAACTGACCGGCGGCGCTGCCGGCGGTGAGGATGCCGATCACGAGTCCGCGGCTCTTGACGAACCAGGTGTTGGCGATGGTGGCGGCGAAGACCAGGGCCATGGATCCCGTGCCGAGGCCGATGAGGAGGCCCCAGGTGAGCAGGATTTGCCAGGACTGGTTGACCAGCACCGTCAGGGCGCTGCCCATGCCGATCAGGACCAGGGCCGTTGCCGTGACCGCCCGGATGCCGAACCGTTCCATCAGGGCGGCGGCGAACGGCGCCGTGAGGCCGAAGAGCACCAGGTTGATGCTGACGGCGGCCGAGAGTACGGTGGTGGACCAGCCGAATTCCTGCTGCAGCGGAACCATGAGGACCCCCGGGGCCGCCCGGAAACCGGCAGCTCCCACCAGCGCCAGGAAGGCGACGGCGGCAACGATCCAGGCCGGATGCAGGCGGCGCGGCTGCCCAGAGGGGGCTGGGAGGGTTGTGGTTTCATCCGGCACTGCTGCTGCTTTTCCGGGCAGGGCACTCATGCTGCGGTTCCTTCCCGGGCGGCAGTGGACAGTGGAATCGGCTGTTCGGACCTGGACCGGCTGTGCCAGCTGGTGTTGGCCGCCGTCAGCCGTTCGCCGCACCGGGTGCAGGTGTCCGCCGAGGTGGTGGGTTCCCCGCAGCCGGTGTGGATCACATACAGGTGTGCCTGGTCCGAGGGCGCGGGCAGGTGCTTCTCGGCCCAGATGGTGACCGCGTTCAGGACCGGGAGCGCGTCCTCACCCTTGGGAGTGAGCACGTACTCCTGGCGGGTCCGGCCGCCGTCGTCGTATGCCTTCTTCGCGAGCAGCCCGGACTCAACCAGGCCTGCCAGGCGTTTGGTGAGCACGGAGTCCGCCACCTCCAGCCGGCTTTTCATGGCGTCGAAGCGCCCGTTCCCGAAGAAGACCTCGCGGAGCACCAGGATGGACCAGGGGTCGCCGAGGATGTCCAGGCCGCGGGCCATGCTGCAGCTGCGTTGGGACCAGTCGGAGCGAAGAGGCATAGGGCAAACCCTAGCTGGCTTTCCTGAAGAAAGCCACCCCCTGTGGGAGATGCTAGGGGATGGCGGAGAAGGCCTGGTCCAGGTCCGCGATCAGGTCCTCGACGTCCTCGATGCCGCAGGACAGCCTCAGCAAGTTGACCGGGACGGCCAGCTCGGTGCCTTTGACGGACGCGTGGGTCATCTCGGAGGGGTAGTTCATGAGCGACTCAATCCCGCCCAGGGACTCCGCGAGGGTGAACACGGAGGTGGACTCGGCCACCTTCCGGGCCGCAGCCTCACCGCCCTTGAACTGCACCGAGACCATGCCGCCGAACTTGCGCATCTGCTTTTTGGCGAGCTCGTGGCCGGGGTGGGTGGGCAGGCCCGGATACAGGACGGCCTCCACCTCCGGGCGTTCCAGCAGCCACTCGGCCACGGCCTGGCCGTTCTCACTGTGCCGGTCCATGCGGACGCCCAGGGTCTTCAGTCCGCGCGTGGTGAGGAAGGCGTCCATCGGGCCGGACACGGCTCCCACGGCGAACTGGACGAAGCCGATCTTTTCGGCCAGCTCCGCGTCCTTCACCACGACGGCGCCGCCGACTACGTCCGAGTGGCCGCCGATGTACTTGGTGGTGGAGTGGACAACGACGTCGGCACCCAGGGTGAGCGGGGTCTGCAGGTAGGGGGACGCGAAGGTGTTGTCGACCACCAGGAGGGCCCCGGCGTCGTGCGCTATGTCTGCGAGCGCTGCGATGTCGGTGATCTTCATCAGCGGATTGGAGGGCGTCTCCACCCACACGAAGCGGGTCTTGTGGGAAGCCACGGCATCGCGGACCATGTCCAGGTTGGCCATATCGACGGGGGTATTGCCGATCCCCCAGTCGCCAAGGACCCGGCTGATCAGCCGGTAGGTGCCGCCGTAGGCGTCGTTGCCGAGCACGATGTGGTCACCGGGGCGGGTGAGCGCGCGGATGAGAGCGTCCTCCGCGGCCAGGCCGGAGCTGAAGCTGTAGGCGTGGGTGCCCACTTCCAGCGCCGCAAGCTGTTCCTGCAGGGCGTCCCTGGTGGGGTTGCCGCCGCGTCCGTATTCGTAGCCGCTGCGCAGGCCGCCGATCCCGTCCTGGGCGTAGGTGGAGCTGAAGTGCAGCGGCGGCACCACGGCTCCGGTGCGGGGCTCGAAGTCCTGGCCGGCGTGGACGGCGCGGGTGTTGAAACCTTGGTTTTCAGAGGCGGGCATGGGTGCTCCTTTGCTGTGACGCAGATCAGTTGCTGAGGTAGGCCAGCAGGTCGTGCCGGGTGAGGATGCCAACGGGGGCACCCACGAACGTGACCATCAGGGTGTCCGTGTCGGAGAGCAGTTCCCTGGCGGCGGAGATGGTTTCCAGCGATCCGATGACGGGCAACTTGGGCCCCATGTGCTCGGAAATCTTGTCCGTCAGCTTGGCTTCGCCGCGGAACAGTTTGGCCGTGAGGCTGCGCTCGTCCACCGCACCCAGGACCTCGCCCATGACAACGGGCGGTTCCTGCGACAGCACCGGGATGTGGCTGACGCCGAACTCGTTCATGATGTTGATGACGTCGCGGACCGACTCGTTGGGGTGGATGTGCACCAGGTCCGGCAGCTCGCCGTTCTTGGACTTGATGACCTCCCCCACGGAGGTTTCCTCGCCGCCGGAGAGGAAGCCGTAGGAGCGCATCCACTGGTCGTTGAAGATCTTGGCCAGGTAGCCGCGTCCGGAGTCAGGGAGGATGACCACGACGACGGCGCTTTCGGGCAGGTCCCGCGCCGCCTGCAGCGCGGCTACTACGGCCATGCCCGAGGAGCCGCCCACCAGCAGTCCCTCTTCCCGGGCCAGGCGGCGGGTCATGGCGAAGGAGTCGGCGTCGCTGACGGCGATCACGTCGTCCGGGATCGTTTTGTCATAGTTGGCCGGCCACATGTCCTCGCCGACGCCCTCCACAAAGTAGGGCCGCCCGGTACCACCCGAGTAGACCGAGCCCGCGGGGTCGGCGCCGATGATCCGGACCACGCCGCCGTCGGACTCCGGCCGGTCCGCCGAGACCTCCTTGAGGTACCGCCCGGTACCGGTGATGGTGCCGCCCGTGCCGGCGCCAATGACGCAGTGCGTGACCTTGCCGTCGGTATCCTGCCAGATCTCCGGGCCGGTGGTTTTGTAGTGGCTGCCCGGGGCGGCCGGATTGGAGAACTGGTCCGGCTTGTAGGCGCCCGGCGTCTCCCGGGTGATCCGGTCCGAGACACCGTAGTAGCTTTGGGGGCTGTCCGGCGGGACGGAGGTGGGCGTGACCACCACTTCCGCGCCGTAAGCCTGCAGCACGGCGCGCTTGTCCTCGCCCACCTTGTCCGGGACCACGAAGATGCACTTGTAGCCCTTCTGCTGCGCCACGAGGGCAAGGCCCACTCCGGTGTTGCCGGAGGTGGGCTCCACGATGGTGCCGCCGGGCTTCAGCTTGCCGTCCCGTTCGGCGTCCTCGATCATTTGCGCCGCGATGCGGTCCTTGATGGATCCGCCCGGGTTCAGGTACTCAAGTTTGACCAGGACAGTGGCTTTGATGCCTTCGGTCACGTGGTTGAGTTTGATGAGCGGGGTGTTGCCGATGAGGTCCAGGATGGACTGGGCGTACTTCATAGGTACAAAGCTACCGCTTCCTGCGCGCCCTTCCCTGCGCCGGATGCGAGGATAGGCCGGTGAAGCAGTTCGCATGGCTGAAAGCCGCCCGCAGCTACCTGCTGCCCGGCGCAACGCTGGCCGCAGGGACAGCCACCCTTGCCGTCGGTTGGCTTCCCCTCCCCGCGTTCGGGGAGCTGGCTTCCCGCACCATCCCCATCCTGGCCTTCGTGCTGGCGATGTCCCTGGTCACCGAACTGGTGGACGAAGCCGGGCTGTTCAAGGTGCTGACGGACCGGCTGGCCGCCTTCGGCCGTGGCCGGGTCTTTTCCCTCTGGCTGCTGGTGGTGGCGGTGGCGGCGGTGTCCACGGTGTTCCTGTCCCTGGACACGACGGCGGTGCTGGTGACGCCGGTGGTTGTGCTCCTGGCCGTCCATGCCCGGATCCCGCCGCTGCCGTTTGCGCTGACCAGCATCTGGCTGGCCAATACCGCGTCCCTGCTGCTTCCCGTTTCCAACCTGACCAATCTTCTCGCCCAGGACCGGCTGGGCCTGAGCCCGTGGCGTTTTGCGGGGCTGGTGTGGGCCCCCGCCCTGGTTGGCCTGCTGGTCCCCCTTGTCCTGCTATGGCTGGCGTTCCGGCGGGACCTGCACGGAACGTACGGGCCACAGCCTGCGCATCCCGTCCGTGACCGCACCCTGCTGAAGGTTGCCGCCGTCACGCTGCTGGTCCTGCTGCCTGCCCTGGTGTCCGGCGTCCCGGTGCAGTACCCGGCACTGGCAGCCGCCGCCGTCCTCCTGGTGGTCTTCCTGCGGCGCCGGGCGTCCGTCCTGCGGTGGGCCATGGTTCCCTGGCGGCCGCTGATGCTGACGGTGGGCCTGTTCATGCTCATGGAAGCACTGCACGCGCATGGCCTGACCCCACTGCTCGCGGGAGTGGCCGGCTCCGGTGAGAGCCTGCCAGCGCTCCTGCAGTTGGCCTGGCTGGGGGCCGGTGCTGCCAACGCCGCCAACAACCTGCCCGCCTACCTGGCACTGGAACCCGTGGCGGGGTCCCCGGCCAGGCTCGCGGCACTGCTTATAGGGGTGAACCTCGGTCCGCTGGTGACCCCGTGGGCTTCGCTGGCCACGCTGCTGTGGCATGAGCGGCTGCGGGTGCTGAATGTCCCCATCAGGTGGGGCGGGTTCGCCCTGGCGGGCCTTGTCGCCGTGGTGCTGACGTTGCCGCTGGCCGTCCTGGCGCTCTGGCTGGTTTCCGGCATGCCATGAGCCGTCCCCGCAGGCAAAGTCGTCCCCGCAGGCGACGCCGTCAAGCGCCTTGGCGTTGTTCGCCTTCCGCCGGCAGGTTCTCCCAGAGTCCCAGCACGTTGCCTTCGGGATCCTTGAAGTACGCCGTGTAGCCCATGCCGGGGATCTCGTTTTTGGGCACGACCACTGACCCGCCCAACTCCTCCACGCTCTTGAGGGTCGCGTTGATGTCCGGAACGTCCACGGTGATGACGGGGCTGGTGATCTGTCCCTCCCTGGCCATCATTCCGCCGTTGATGGCGCCCGCGGACACGGGCTGCCCGGCGTCGTCCATGGCCGTGGTGATGACCATGCTGTAGTCCATGCCCGGCACCGGTTCTATCTGCCAACCCAGCGCTTCCTGGTAGAACTTCCTGGCCCGCTTCTGGTCGTCTGCCGGGATTTCGAAATGCACTACTCCGCCCATCGTGGCCCTCCTGCCGCGTCCGTGGTTGCGGTGCAGTTGGTTCCGCGCCACAGAGTGGATTCTAGGTTTTGCCCACCCGGCGAATTAGGGCCTTTGTACCTTTTGCTTCCGGCCGTCTTCCTCCTCGAAGTGGACCCCGGGTCCGCCGGTTGTCCCGCCGCTGTCAGTGGTCCGTGGGACCATGAAGATATGACGATCGCAGAGGCACCTCCCCGGCTTGCAGCCGCGGCCGACGTGTCCCTCCGGTGGTATCCGGAGGCCCCCTACAGCCTCTCCCGCACGCTGGGGCCCCTCCTGCGCGGCAACAGCGATCCTTCCTTCTGCGTCCAGGGCGATGTCATCTGGAATGCGTTTACGACGCCGGCTGGTCCGGCAACCATGCGGCTCGCCCCGGCGGGCGGCGAAGCAGGCGGACCCTTGGTGGACATCCAGGCGTGGGGTCCCGGTGCCGCCGCCGCGGTCAACGCAGCGCCCCGGCTCCTGGGGGCCGACGACGACTGGCGGGCTTTCGATCAACCGTCCTTCCACGCCACCCTGCCCCGCATGGTCCAGGAGGCCCGGCGGCGCAGCCTGGCGCTCCGGCTGCCTTCGAGCGGCCGGATGGTGGACCAGCTGGTGCCGATCATCCTGGAGCAAAAGGTGACGGTTATTGAGGCACGGCGCGCCTACCGCTACCTGGTGCACCGCTACGGAACCCCGGCACCGCCGGCCGGAACGTCCACCCCGGCCGGGCTGGTGGTGGCACCAACGGCAGCCCAGTGGCTGCAGATTCCCAGCTGGGAGTGGCACAAGGCCGGCGTGGGGCCCCAGCGTTCGGCCACCGTCGTGCGCGCGCTGCGCTCCGCCGCCGCGCTTGAACGGCTCGCCGCGCTGCCGGCCGCGAAAGCTGCGGAGAAGATGCAGGTCATTCCAGGCATTGGGGTCTGGACCGCCGCCGAGGTGGTACAGCGCACCCACGGCTGCCCGGACTCGATTTCGGTGGGCGACTACCACCTTGCCGCCTATGTGGGGGCCGCGCTGACCGGACGCCGGACCGACGACGCCGGAATGCTGCGGCTGCTGGAACCCTGGCGGGGACACCGGCAGCGCGTGGTCCGGATGATCCAGGCCACCGGTTTCCGGAAGCCCACCTTCGGCCCGCGGATGACCATCCAGGACCACCGGGGACACTGAACTCCCGGGATCCCGCCGAACAAACGCTTGACCCGGTTGGCAATGGGTACGGCCCCAGTAAGCGCGTCCGGCGAGGCGGACGGCTCCACCATGACCGAGGGGATTCCCATGAGCACCAATCCAGGCAGCACCAACCACGCCGGCGCGGAATCGGCGGACGTGGACCCCACCGGGCAGGATCCGAGCGCCACGGATCCCATGGCAGATGAGAAGGTCCGGCTCCAGCTGGCCATCTTCGAGGTCACGCGCGACGCCGGCGGCAAGAGCCTCAGCGAAATCCGGGAGATGCTGCTCGCCGCCTTTTCCCGCCACGGCGTGGAGCCGCCACCCGGCACCTGGGTGGAGTCGGTGGCTTCGTCGGCGTTCTACGGTGAGCCCTACATCGTGGACCTCAACGCAGCGGTGGCAGCGGACGCTGTGGTGCCGGCGCCTAACGACGACGTCCGGGACCGGCTCGCCTCCCGGCGTGAGCTCCAGGAGGAGAAGCTCCCGGCCGGGATTTTTCCTGCTTCGGACGAGTGGAGCGTTCCGGGCGGCGAAAATGCCGGCGGCAGCACCCGCACGTCATCGCTGGGGACGCTGACCAGGTGGGAAAGTGGCGCCATCCTGGCCCTGGCCGCGCTGGCGGCGGCCGCCGTCGTGGCCGTCATAGCAGTCCGGGCAGGCACAGGCCGTGCAGGCACACTCCGGGCGGCCACAATCCGGCCGGGCAAGGGCCGGGATGGAGTGAACTCCTAAAGTCCCAGCCGGGCCACTGCTTCCTCGCGCATCTGGACCTTGCGGATCTTGCCCGAGACCGTCATGGGGAAACTTTCGCGGACCTCCACGTAACGCGGGATCTTGTAGTGGGCCAGCCGCCCCCGGCAATACTCCGCGAGCGTCCCGGCGTCCAGCGGCGCGGCACCCGGCTTGAGGATGATGCAGGCCATCAGTTCCTCGCCGTATTTGGGATCCGGGACTCCGATCACCTGCACGTCCTGGATCGCGGGGTGGGTGTAAAGGAACTCCTCGATTTCGCGCGGGTAGATGTTTTCGCCGCCCCGGATCACCATGTCCTTGATCCGGCCTTCCACCACCACGTAGCCGTCGTCGTCCATCCGGGCAAGGTCGCCGGTGTGCATCCAGCCGTCGGCGTCGATGGCTTCGGCCGTCTTGTCAGGCTGGTTCCAGTACCCTGCCATGACGGCGTAGCCCCGGGTGCAGAGCTCGCCGATCTGCCCGCGCTCCAGCTCCTCCCCGGTGGCGGGATCCACGATCCGGCTCTCCAGTTGCGGCATGGTCCGGCCCACGGTCTCGGTGCGCTGCTGGAGGGTGTCGCCCTTGCGGGTCATGGTGGAGACGGGCGAGGTTTCGGTCATGCCGTAGCAGATGGCCACGTCCACCATGTGCATCTCCGAAATCACCCGGTTCATCACCTCGATGGGGCACAGCGACCCGGCCATCACACCGGTCCGGAGCGTGGACAGGTCATAGGAGCCGAAGTCGGGCAGCGCGAGCTCGGCGATGAACATGGTGGGAACCCCGTACAGGGAGGTCCCGGCAAAGTCCTGCACTGCCTCAAGCGCGGCCGCGGGCGAGAAGCCGCGCCCCGGGATGATGGTGGCGGCGCCGTGGCTGAGCGCATTGAGGTTGCCGATCACCATGCCGAAGCAGTGGTAGAACGGCACGGGAATGACCACGCGGTCCCGTTCGGTGTAGCCCAGCAGCTCCCCAATGGCGTAGCCGTTGTTCAGGATGTTGTGGTGCGTGAGCGTGGCACCTTTGGGAAATCCGGTGGTGCCGGACGTGTACTGCAGGTTGATGGGATCGTGCGGGTGGAGTTCGGCCATGCGGGCCTTCAGGGCAGCGTGGCCGACGTCGTCCGCCCGCTTGAGCAGTTCGGTGTACGGAAGTTCGGCGTCACTTTGGGGGCTGCCGGCCGTCAGCCCGTCCAGGCCGTGGTCCGGCAGGAAGACGAGCTCGCGCAGGTCCGGGCTGGTCAGGAGTGCCTGGCGCGCCATGGCCACGTAATCGCTGGTGTTGTCCGACGGCGCCGTAAACAGCATGCGCATGCCGTTCTGCTTGACCACGAATTCGAGTTCATGGCTGCGGTAGGCAGGGTTGACGTTGACCAGGATGGCCCCGGCTTTGGCGGTGGCGTACTGCAGCAGCGTCCACTCGGCGCAGTTGGGGCTCCAGATGCCCACCCGTTCCCCCTTTGCGATGCCCAGGGCGAGGAGCGCACGCGCCAGCCGGTCGACGTCGTCATTCATTTTTGTGTAGCTCCAGCGGCGTGCATCGGCGCCCGGCACCGGAGCGGCCTCAATCAGGGCGTCATGGAGGGGAAACTGGGCGGCCACCCGCTCAAAGTTTGCACCAATGGTTTCCTCCAGGAGCGGGACGTCAGTGTCCCCGGCTGTGTAAGCACGCATGATGGCACGCTACCAACAGGACCCCGGCAGGAGAAGGAGGACAGGCGGGAAACGGACGCAAAACAACGGAGCGGCACCGCAGCCCCGGTATTGTGAAATTCATGAGTGCACCCATTGATCTGATAGCAACGTTCATCCCCAACGACGGCGAGTTCTTCCGCGTCAAGCTGGCCCTGGAAATCGCGATCGATGAGGTGGTCAACGAGCAAGGCTGCATCCGTTACGAGCTGACCGACGCCACGGAGGACAAGCTGGTCCTGACCGAACAGTGGGCGTCCGAGGAGGACCTGGACAAGCATTCCAAGGGCACCGCCGTGCAGGACCTGAACGAATCGCTCAGCGCGCTGCTGGCCGAACCGGTCAAGGTGGAACGCGTCTGAGGCAGCCTTAACCCAAAGAATGCGGGACCTCCAGTGGGAGGTCCCGCATTCTTCGCGTTTAACCGGGTCTTAGAAGTCGGGGATCTGTGTGCCGTCCTGGGTGCTGTCCCGGGAACCGGCAGGCTGGCCGGCCGCGGCGGCTGCTTCCTCACGCTGACGGGCTACATGGGCGTGGACCTCGTCCATGTCCAGCGCCTTCACCGCGTCAACCACCTGTTCCAGCTGCTGCGCGTTCAGGGCGCCGGGCTGCGAGAACACCAGCACCTTTTCGCGGAAGGCCATCAGCGTGGGGATGGAGGTGATGCCCGCCTCCGCCGCGAGCTGCTGCTCCGCTTCGGTGTCCACCTTAGTGAAGAGGACGTCGGGGTGCTTCTCCGAGACTGCTGAGTATGTGGGGCCGAACTGCTTGCAGGGGCCGCACCATTCTGCCCAGAAATCGACCAGGACAATGTCGTTGCCTTCGATCGTGGATGCGAACTGTTCACCTGTGATGTCGAGGGTAGCCATGTGTCCACGCTACGCGCCACGGCCGCGGCTGTCGCCCGTGTTCGCTCCCCGCGTCATCGGGAATAAGGGAGGAACGACGCCGGCAGGCGGGGTCAGCGGACGGCGTTCCACAGGTGCGGGGCGGGGGTGCGGCTGCCGGGGAGGGCGCTTGAAGCGCGCCACTCGTGGATCCATTCGGGGAGCACCAGGTCCGCGGGCGGGGTCCCGAACTCGGCCATGATGTCCTCCTGGCTGACCGGGCCGGCCTTGGTGACCAGCCGGGTGGCGATGTAGGCACGTGCGTAAATTTCGCCGTCGGCCACCATGCGCTGCTCGAAGAAGATCGCCTTCGTGTCCAGCCCAATGATGTGGGTCTCGATGGTGTAGTCCTGCCACAGCTGAAGGGATTTGCGGAAGGATATGGTTTCCGCCGACACCACCGGGGTCCAGCCGCGGCCGCGCATCCGCTTCCAGACCCCGCTGCGCACCAGAAGGTCGAACCGGCCCAGGTCCATCAGGGACAGGTACATGCCGTTGTTCACGTGCATGGCAATGTCGATGTCCGTGGGCAGGACGCGCAACGGCAGGGATGACGGGTCCCAGACGGTCAGCGGCGGGCGCCGGGCGGAACGGATGAGCATGAGCAGTGTTCTCAGGAGCAGGTGCATGCCCTAATGTTACCCGCCAGTAACATGCTCCAAGTATTGGACCTCACGCGGTTGAGTAGGTTCGCTGCCTCGGGCGGGTAGCGGCCCCTGAAACTCGGGTAATTCCTACTGGTGCCCCGGCCTTGGCCGGTTCCTAGACTCGGGATTCCTAGGACCAACACGCACTGGCAGGTCCCCCGGGTGGCTTCCGGAAATTCCTGCCTTCACACGGAGTTCCGCATTTTCTGGGTATGCGGATGCTTCCAACCTGTGCCGCCTGCGGCTCCGGCAGCTGCCGGAGCCGGCGGTGCAATGACTTCTCCATCCGTCCGGCGCACCGGCGTGCAACAGCACGACCTGGCTGGACCGAACCCAGATGGGCCAATTCCATGAACCAGCCTTTCCTTCCCTCCCCCGACGGCAGCAGCAGAAGCTTCGCCACAGACGAACCGCGAACAGACCTCAACACCGGCCGGCCGGTCATCAGCAACAAGCTATGGGCCGGGATGGCCACGGCAGCCGTGGTGGCCGCGGTGGGCGTGGGCGCATTGGCCGCTCCGCCCGCTACCCTCAGCGGAGGCACGACGGCGGCCGCACAGGTCGCAGAGGCCGCCGCACCGCCGTCGCCAAGCGCCGCAGCCGGATCAACCACGGATGCCGGGGCAGCCGGCCAAAGCGATCCGGGTGCGGTGGCGGCGGTCGCGGCCCAGGCTGCCGCGCCGGTCGCCGAAGCAGCGCCTGCCCCCGCGCCGGCAACGGCTGAACCTGCACCGGCCGCACCAGCACCGGAACCTGCGCCTGCACCGGCGCCCGAACCTGCCGGTGACCCCAACCTGTACACAGTGGCATCAGGCGACACGGTGGGCGCGATTGCCGCCAGCCATGGCGTGGATATGAACGCCATGCTCGCGGCCAACGGGCTCAGTGCCTACAGCACCATCTACCCTGGCCAGACACTCGTGTTGACCGGCCCGCCCGTCGCGGTGGCCGCACCTGCACCGGCACCGGCTGCGGCGCCTGCCCCTGCCGCCGCCGCGGCACCGGCTCCGGCTCCGGCTGCAGCACCGGCACCGGCTCCGGTCTTCGTGCCCGCAGCACCTGCAATCCGGACCATTTATGTTGCAGGCTCCGGCGGCCAGTCCATGGTTGACGCCTGCATCGGGCCCATCCACTACACGCCCAATGACGGCTACTCACTCTTCATCACCGAGCACGATTTCTGCGGCGGGTGGGCCAGGTTCTCCGGGATCGGCGTGGGTGAGACGGTGAGCATCCCGGGCTATGGAACCTTCACGGTGACTGGTCGCGGGACGGTCCCCAACCCCGGAACCACCAATGACGTGATTGGTGTCTTCGGCGGTTTCCCCCGGGCGATCCTGCAGACCTGCATCCCGGGCACCAGCCAAATGCTCCTGATCGCACTGAACTGATTGCACTGAACTGAAATTTCCAAAGCTTGTCCGCGGGTCCGAACCTTCAAGGGGTGGATCCGCGGACAAGGCCATGCTGAGCTGCCGGCGCTACACCCCGTGGCGCTCCGAGATGTGCTCCACCAGTTCGCCCACGCGCTGTTCGGAGTAGTTGCGCGCAATGTCGCCCTGGCTGATGATGCCCACCAGCTTGTGGTCGGAGATCACCGGAAGCCTGCGGATCTGGTGCTTTTCCATCATGTCGATGGCTGCATCGACATTGGCGTCGGCGTCGACGCAGTACGGCTTGCCGGAGGCGAGGTCGCGGGCCATCATCTGGCCCGGGTCACGGCCGGCGGCGACGCACTTGAGCACAATGTCGCGGTCGGTGATCATGCCCTTCAACTTGCCGTCATCCCCGCAGATGGGAAGGGCGCCGCAGTCGAGGTCCATCATCATCCGGGCGGCGTCCACAAGGGACTCGCTTTCACGGATACATCGCGCATCCGTGGTCATGAATTCGCGTACAGCACTCATTGAATCCTCCTTCATCGATGGAATTATCGACGCAGGGCATCGAGGCAGGTGCGCCGATCCTGCCAGACTACGCCCGCACCAACACGGTGTCGACGGCGGTTTGGCACTGTTTGCAGCCGGCCCACTGCCCGCCGGGGGACACAAAAAGGGGACACGAAAAAGCCTCCGGAACCTGGTGGTTCCGGAGGCTTTTCGTTGGGTGGCAGATGAGGGATTCGAACCCCCGTAGGCGTTGCCAGCTGATTTACAGTCAGCCCCCTTTGGCCGCTCGGGTAATCTGCCGAACTTCAAAAGAAGTACCCGCTGATGCAGTGTTCGGAGCGTCCGTTTCCGGTCCGTTCCGCTTCAGTAACCGCGGGCAAGACAACTTTACAGAACTTCCGCCGAAGAATCGAATCGGGCCTCGGACTGCCGGAAAAGCCTTGAAACGGCGGTGGGAAACGGCCGGTTCAGGCCTCGCCCAGGATGCGTCCGGCGAGCTTGGCCTCGAAGCTCTGGGCCTGCTCCTCGGTGATCTGGTTCAACTGCACCGCCCTTTGAAGGTCTGCCCGCACTCCGTCCATGCGGGAGGAGGCGTCTGCCACCGGGCTGAGAATGATAGAGGCGGCCACTGCTGCTGCCGCCACCGTGGTCGCCGCCGTGGCCACCGCCCCGGCTGCTGCTGTTGTGGTCCGGGTGACATAACGGGCGGCTTTGCGGTGCATGGGGGTTCCCTTCGGACTGCAGTACAACTGGTCCAACTCTGTCCAGCGCTCCTTCGTTCCCCCGGTGCGTCCGCTGAGAGGGAACTGTGAATAAGCGGCCCCCACCGGCCGGGGCATCCGTACTAGGCTTAATGGCAGTGATCCGGCCCTGTCCCCGCGCAGGGCTCCCATCAACAAAGGAGAGTCATGGCAGGCGAGTCAACGTTCGACGTCGTAAGCAAAGTGGACAAGCAGGAAGTGGCCAACGCGCTCAACCAGGCCCAGAAGGAACTCGCCCAGCGCTACGACTTCAAGGGCGTCGGCGCCGAGGTGGACTTCAGCGGCGAGAAGATCCTCATGAAGGCCAACTCCGAGGAACGCGTCCTGGCCGTCCTGGATGTACTCCAGTCCAAGCTGATCCGCCGCGGGATTTCACTGAAGTCGCTGGACACCGGCGAACCCTACGCATCCGGCAAGGAGTTCCGCCTGGAAGCCTCCATCAAGGAAGGCATTGCCCAGGACCTGGCCAAGAAGATCAACAAGCTGATCCGCGACGAGGCACCCAAATCGGTCAAATCGCAGATCCAGGGCGATGAACTGCGCGTTTCCTCCAAATCCCGCGACGACCTGCAGGCCACCATGGCCTTGCTCAAGGACTTCGAGGAAGCCGACCTGCAGTTCGTGAACTTCCGCAGCTAACCCTCCCCCCGCCGTCGTATTCGACGCGGAGAGTTTCCACCGCCAGGCCTAAAGGCCGGCGCACCCGACACATCGGGGGCGCCGGCCTTTTTGCGTGTCGCTGTCTGGCCGTGCCCATCGGGAAACCGACAGTTCCGCGGGGGCGTAACGAATGCTCAATTAGAGCACGTTTGGTTTGCGTAATAGCCGGCGCCGGGTAACCTCTTCTTTAGGCCTGCCTAAGTAAGGCTTACCTGAGCGAAAGAACATCCATGACTGCCAACTTCCTGATCGGCCTGCGCGAAGGACTCGAAGCCACCCTGGTGGTGGTCCTCCTCATGGCATACCTGGCCAAGACGGGCCGCCGCCACCTCATTCCCAGGCTCTGGACAGGCGTTGCGGCGGCGGTGGCCGTTTCCGTTGGTTTCGGTGCCCTCCTGACCTTCGGCCCCAAGGGGCTCACCTTTGAGGCGCAGGAAGCGATCGGCGGCGGCCTCTCCATCCTCGCCGTCGGCCTTGTGACGTGGATGGTCTTCTGGATGGCCCGTACGGCGCGGACCCTCGGAAGCGACCTGAAATCGCGTATTGACCGGTCCGCCGGCGGAACCGGCTGGGGCCTGGCCGTGGTGGCTGCCATTGCCGTGGGGCGTGAAGGCCTGGAAACAGCGCTCTTCCTCTGGGCGGCTGCCAAGGCCACGGGTGAATCCACCCAGCCGCTGGTCGGCGCCCTGCTGGGCCTGGCAGCTGCCGCCGGCCTCGGCTACCTGCTGCACCGCGGCGTCCTGAAGGTCAACCTTTCCCGCTTTTTCACCTGGACCGGCGCGGCCCTGGTCATCATCGCGGGCGGTGTCCTGTCCTACGGCATCCATGACCTCCAGGAGGCCCGCCTCCTTCCGGGGCTGCACTCCCTGGCGTTCGATATCAGCGCCGCGGTCCCGCCGTCGTCCTGGTACGGCACCCTGCTCAAGGGGACCCTGAATTTCTCCCCGGCCACCACCTGGCTGGAAGCTGCCGCATGGCTCCTGTACGTGGTGCCCGTGCTGTTCTTCTACCTGCGCACAAGCCGCAAATCCCCGGCCGGCGCCGCCGCTTCCGGCACCAACGCTGCTGTCAAAGCCACAGTGGCCGCCTGACCCCCTCCACCCGCACAAAGGAATCCCCCATGCCTGGCTTCACCCTGCCCAAAACCACCCGCGTCACTCCCCTGGCGAAGACCGCATCCCTGGCTGCCGCCGTCGTCGCCGTCCCACTGCTCCTTGCCGGCTGCACGGACAACACCAAAGCCGCGGATACCTCGGGGGGCGTTATCGAGGTTGTCAGTTCGACCACCGATTGCAAGGTGTCCACCGCCAGCGTGCCCAGCGGCAACCTCAACTTCTCGGTGAAGAATGAAGGCACCGAAGTCACGGAGTTCTACGTCCTGGCGGCAGACGGACTCCGCATCCTGGGCGAGGTGGAGAACATCGGGCCGGGCCTGACCCGCAACCTGGTGGTCACCGCCCCGGCCGGTACGTACACAACCGCGTGCAAGCCCGGCATGGAAGGCGACGGGATCAGGGGAGCGCTGGAAGTCACCCAGTCCGGAAGCCAGCCGTCGGCTGACACGGACTTCCAGCACCTCCTGGACACTGCCACCGCCCAGTACGCGGCCTATGTGAAGGACCAAAGCGAGCAGCTGCTCAGCGGCACGGAACAGTTCGCCGCCGCCTTCGCGGCCGGCAATACCGCGCAGGCCCGTGACCTGTATGCCGCAACCCGCCAGCACTGGGAACGGATTGAGCCGGTGGCGGAGTCCTTCGGGGACCTCGACCCCCAGCTCGACGCCCGGGAAGCCGACCTTGAACCCGGCCAGGAGTGGACCGGCTGGCACCGCGCCGAAAAGGACCTCTTCCCGCCCGCGGAGTACACCGCCATGACCCCGGCGGAGCGGTCCGCCATCGCTGACCGCATGGTGGCCGACACCAAGGACCTCGTGGAACGCACGAAGACCCTGGACTTCACCGCGGATGCGCTGGGCAACGGCGCCAAGGAACTGCTGGACGAGGTGGCCACCGGAAAGGTGACCGGGGAAGAGGAAATCTGGTCGCACACTGATCTGTGGGACTTCCAGGCGAACGTCGACGGCGCCCGCATCGCCTTTGAGAACCTCAAGCCCGCCCTTCAGCAGAAGGACGCGGCGCTGGCCGCATCCCTGGACGAGAAGTTCGCCGCGCTACAGGCCGAACTTGCCACCCACGCGCAGGGCCCGGGATTCACCTCCTACGACAAGCTGGGCCCCGAGCAGGTCCAGCGGCTCGCCTCACTGGTGGACGCGCTCGGGGAACCGCTGTCCCGGCTGACAGCGGCCGTGGTCCTGTGACCGGGTGCCCGTTTGGCGGCCGCCCGCCGGAGGCCTCGGGGCCGGACGGAGCTGCCGTTTCCGCTGACCCGGCGCCGGCTGGCATGGACAGGGAACAGCCGACGGCGGGAGCGCGCCTGAGCAGGCGCGGCCTGTTTGGCATCGCCGGACTGGGCGGTGCGGCCGCCGGTATGGCCGCCGGCTTCCTGGGCCACGACGCCGTGGCCGCCTCTGCCTCACCGCCGGCTGCGGACAGCCTGGTGGTCCCCTTCCACGGCGACCACCAGTCGGGCATCACCACCCCCGCCCAGGACCGCCTGCACATGGCAGCGTTCGACGTCACCACCACCAAACGGGACGAACTGATTCAGCTGCTCAAGGACTGGACCAAGGCTGCGGAGGCGCTGACCGCTGGGCGTCCCGCCGGGGCAACGGGTGCCGTGGACGGGCCGTACGGGGCTCCGCCCGAGGACACCGGCGAAGCGTTGGACCTCAATGCCGGCAAGCTGACCTTGACGTTCGGGTTCGGGGCAAGCCTGTTCGAAAAGGATGGGGCGGCCCGCTTCGGCCTCGACGGCCGCCGGCCCGAGGCGCTGATCGACCTGCCGCATTTTCCCGGCGACGACCTGGATCCGGCCCGCAGCGGCGGCGACCTGGTGGTCCAGGCCTGCGCGGATGACCCTCAGGTGGCAGTGCACGCCATCCGGAACCTGGCCAGGATCGGATTCGGGAAGGTCCGGATCCGCTGGTCCCAGCTGGGCTTTGGCCGGACATCGTCCACCTCCCGGGCGCAACAGACCCCGCGCAACCTGTTCGGGTTCAAGGACGGCACCAACAACCTCAAGGTCGAGGATGAGCAGTTGCTGGACCAGCACGTGTGGGCCCACGCCGCGCGGCCCCAGGACGCCTGGATGGCCGGCGGCAGTTACCTGGTGGCCCGCCGGATCCGGATGCACATCGAAATCTGGGACCGCACGTCACTGGGCGAGCAGGAAGCCCTGGTCGGCAGGACCAAAGGCACCGGGGCCCCGCTGTCCGGCGGTGAAGAGTTCACGGACCCCGACTTTAATCGGCAGGGCCGCGGCGGCAAACCGCTGATCCCGCTGGATTCGCATGTGCGGATGGCCCACCCCAGCCACAACAACGGGGTCCGGATGCTGCGCCGGGGCTACAACTACACCGACGGTTCGGACGGCGTGGGCCACCTCGATGCCGGGCTGTTCTTCATCGCTTTCGTCACCGATCCGCGGACGCATTACGTGCCCATGCAGATGGCGATGGCGAAAGGCGACACCTTGGCTGTTGAGTACCTGAAGCACACGGGTTCCGGCCTGTTCGCCGTCCCCGGCGGCGTGAAGCCGGGCGGCTTCATCGGCGACGGCCTCTTCACTTAGGGCGGCCGCCCAAGCCCGCGGCGGCCAACCCGCGCCCCGCCGTCGTTTTCGACGCGCAAAAGGCAAACCGCTGCGCAGGTTCCCTGACGCACCCGAAATACCAGAGGCGCCACGGAATCTGCGCAGCGAGATTGAAGGTGCGGGTCGCCGGGCGGAGGCCGGGCCGCTGGTGGAGGCAGGGCGTCGCCGCGCAGGCGTCCGACGCCGTGCGCCCGGCAATGCTACAGCTGCCTGCCGGCCATCCGCTCCAGCCGCGCAATCCGGTCCCGCATGGGCGGGTGGGTGGCGAACAGTTTGTTCATCGCACCGCCGCGGAACGGGTTGGCGATCATCAGGTGCGAGGCATTGACCAGCCGCTGGTCGTGGGGCAGCGGCACAATGCTGACGCCGCGCTCAATCTTGGCCAGGGCTGAGGCGAGCGCCAGCGGATCACCCGTGAGCTGCGAACCGTCCTCGTCGGCGTCGTACTCCCTGGTGCGGGAGATGGCCATCTGGATCAGCGACGCCGCGAACGGCGCCAACAGTGCCATGGCGATCATGGCCAGCGGGTTGGTGTTGCGCCGGTCACCGCCGCCGAAGAACAGCAGCATCTGCCCCACCGACGTGATGACACCGGCGACGGCGGCGGCCACCGATGAGGTGAGGATGTCCCGGTTGTAGACGTGCATGAGTTCGTGCCCCAGGACGCCGCGGAGTTCGCGGGTATCCAGGAGCTGCAGGATGCCCTCGGTGCAGCAGACTGCGGCATTCCGGGGGTTGCGGCCGGTGGCGAACGCGTTGGGGTTCATGGTGGGCGAAACATAGATGCGGGGCATGGGCTGGCTGGCCCGCATCGAAAGCTCACGGACAATCTGGTAAAGCTGTGGCGCCTGCGCTTCGGACACTGGGAAGGCCTGCATGGAACGGATGGCGATTTTGTCACTGTTCCAGTAGCCGTAGAATGTGGTGGCGACGCCGATCAGGGCCATGATCCAGATAGGGGCCGAGCTGCGGGTCCCCACCCCGATGAGCCCGCCAAGGCCCAGCAGCACCGCCCACAGCACCCCGAACAGTGCCGCGGTCTTGAGCCCGTTGTGATGTTTGTGCACGTTTCCTCCTCAGTAAAGGAACGGCCCGCTAGGGAACCGGGTTCCGCGCATCGTACGTCCGGAAGCCCGGCTGCAGTTTCGCCGCCAGCCACGCCCCCGCGATGCACAGCACTCCACCCAGCAGCAGGACCCAGCCCTCATTCAGAACCCTGGTCGCTCCTCCGGCCAGCAGGTCACCGATCCGGGGGCCGCCGGCCACCACCACGATGAACACGCCCTGCAGCCGGCCGCGGAGGTGGTCGGGGGCCGCGGCCTGCAGGATGGTGTTGCGGAAGACGCTGCTGATGGAGTCGGCGATGCCGGCAAGGCCACAGCAGATGGCCGCAGGCAGCAGCCACAGGGTCACCGCCCCGCCCGGCGCGGGGCCGGCCAGCAGCACCACCAGGCCGAACGCCCCAATGGAGGCACCCCAGCCCATCACGGAAATGACGACGGCGGTGCCTTGGCGGCGCACGCTGCCCAGCGGGCCGGAGAAGAGGCCGGCAAGGAAAGCGCCGACGGCGGTGCAGGCCAGCAGGATGCCGACGGTTGCCTCGCCGCCGCCGATCATGAGGGCCGCGACGGCGGGCAGCAGCGCCCGCGGCTGGGCAAGGACCATGGCCACGAGGTCGATGATGAAGGTCATGCGCAGGTTGGGCCGGGTGCCCAGGAAGCGGAAGCCCTCGATGACGGAGCGGATGCCCACCTTGGTCCGGCCACCGGTGGGTGGCATGGGTGGCAGCCGGTAGACAGCCCACAGGACGAAGGCAAAGCTCACGAAGTCGATGGTGTAGGTCCAGCCGAATCCGAGCCACGCCACCAGGAGGCCGGCCAGCAGCGGCCCCGCGGTCATGGCAAGGCCGAGGGTCAGCATACTCAGTGCGTTGGCGGCCGGCAGGAGTTCCTTGCGGATGAGCATGGGGATAATGGCGCTGCGTGCCGGCTGGTTGATGGCCTGCGCCCCGCTTTGCAGCGCCACCAGCAGGTACAGCACCCACACGTTCCCGAGCTGGATCCAGGCCTGCAGCGCGATGAGGCCGGTGGTCAGCCACAGCACGGTGGTGGCCAGCAGGGCGATGCGCCTGCGGTCGTGGGCGTCGGCGATGGAACCGCCCATCAGGCCGCCCACCACCAGGGGAACCAGCGCGAAGATGCCCAGCAGGCCCACATAAAAGCTGTCCTGCGTCAGGCGGTATACCTCGAGGCTTACAGCCACCAGGGTGAGTTGGCTTCCGACGGCGGAGACTGCCGATCCGAGCCACATCCGGCGGAATGCGGGGCTTTCCCTGAGCGGCGCGACATCGGCAAGTAATTTCCCCACCCCGTAACAGTAATGGGCGACACGATGAGGTTAGTCCTACCTTATTGTGAGTTGCTAAAAATAAGTGTTTCAATGGAGCCATGACGGAGCACTTTGACGGCCAGGAAGCATGGGCTGCAGCCCTGCGCGCCCACGGCCGCAGGGTGACCAAGCAGCGGCTGGCCGTGCTGGCCGCCGTCGAACGCCACCCCCACTCCCCCGCCGAAAGCATCCTCGCCGCCGCCCGGGCCGAACTGCCCGAATTAACGGCCCAGTCCGTCTATGTTGTCCTCGGCGACCTGACGGACCTGCACATGCTGCGCCGCTTCGAGCCGCCGCACTCCCCCGCACTGTATGAGACGCGCGTGGGCGACAACCACCACCACGCCATCTGCATCACCTGCGGCCGCGTGGAGGACGTGGACTGCGCCGTCGGCCACGCCCCCTGCCTCACGCCCCACTGGAACCCGGACGCCAAGCCCATGACCATCCAGATCGCGGACGTCATGTACCAGGGCATCTGCCAGGACTGCCAGCTGGCCCAGCAACTTCCTCCCCATAATCCCTCGCAAGAAAAAGAGAAATAGGAGAACAATGGCTGCCGTTTCCACAACCCAGTCAGGTGCGCCGGTTACATCCGACGCTCACTCGAAGTCAGTTGGTGCCGATGGTGCCATCATCCTGACCGACCACTACCTCGTTGAAAAGCTCGCCCAGTTCAACCGCGAGCGGGTTCCGGAGCGCGTAGTGCACGCCAAGGGCGGCGGTGCATTCGGCACGTTCAAGACCACCGAGGACATCTCCAGGTACACCAAGGCCGCGTTCCTGCAGCCGGGCGTCGAAACCGAAATGCTGATCCGCTTCTCCTCCGTCGCCGGCGAGAACGGCTCCCCGGACACCTGGCGCGATCCGCGCGGTTTCGCCGTGAAGTTCTACACGACCGAGGGCAACTACGACCTCGTGGGCAACAACACCCCGGTCTTCTTCATCCGCGACGGCATCAAGTTCCCGGACTTCATCCACTCCCAGAAGCGCCTGCCGGGCACCCACCTGCGCGACGCCGACATGCAGTGGGACTTCTGGACCCTGTCCCCCGAGTCCGCCCACCAGGTCACCTGGCTCATGGGTGACCGCGGCCTGCCCGCCTCCTGGCGCGAGATGCAGGGCTACGGCTCGCACACCTACCAGTGGATCAACGAAGCCGGCGAGCGCTTCTGGGTCAAGTACCACTTCAAGTCCAACCAAGGCGTGAACTCCATGAGCTCGGACCAGGCTGAACAGCTTGCCGGTTCCGACGCCGACTTCTACATCCGCGACCTGTCCGAGAACATCGCGGCCGGCAACTTCCCGTCCTGGGACCTGCACGTCCAGGTCATGCCCTACGAGGATGCCAAGACCTACCGCTTCAACCCGTTCGACCTGACCAAGGTCTGGCCGCACGCTGACTACCCGCTGATCAAGGTGGGCACCATGGAGCTGAACCGGAACCCCGAGAACTACTTCGCGCAGATCGAACAGGCCACCTTTGCGCCGTCGAACTTCGTCCCCGGCATCGCCGCCTCGCCGGACAAGATGCTGCAGGCCCGCATCTTCTCCTACGCGGACGCACACCGCTACCGCGTGGGCACCAACCACGCGCAGATCCCGGTGAACCAGCCCAAGAACCAGGTCAACAACTACAGCCAGGACGGCCAGGGACGCTTCCTGTTCAACGCCCCCTCGGTTCCGGTCTACGCCCCGAACTCCGTGGGCGGCCCGGCGGCGGTTGAGCCGCAGAACCCGGCCGGCGGCTGGGAGAACGACGGCGAACTGACCCTCGCCGCGCACTCCCTCCACGCCGAGGACAGCGACTTCGTCCAGGCCGGCGCGCTGTACCGCGAGGTCTACGACGAGGCAGCCAAGGCCCGCTTCCTGGAGACCATCACCGGTGCCGTGGGCGGCGTCAAGAGCCCGGGCATCAAGGAACGCGCCATCCAGTACTGGACCAACGTTGATGCCGAACTCGGCGCCAAGCTGCGGGCCAACCTCGGTGCCGTCGCCGCTCCGTCAGCACCGACCTCCGACGCAGAGGCCGCCAACAAGATCGGCTGATCCGGCCCCTCTTCGTAGCTGAAGACCACCCCGTCACGGGTTTCCGTGGCGGGGTGGTCTTTTCCGTCCCAGGCACTTTTTGCACATACGGCACTGGCCCCTGGCCGGTTCCCGGTTCGCAGCCCTAGGCTCCGTACATGAACACTTTCGCAGGCATTCCCCCGGAAGCCTTCCGCTTCTATGAGGAACTGGAAGACAACAACAACCGCGAGTGGTGGCTGGAGCACAAACGAACGTACGAAGAATCGGTCAAGGAGCCGCTGACCCTGTTGCTGTCGGAGCTCGAGCCCGAGTTCGGCCCGGCGAAGCTCTTCCGCCCCAACCGAGACATCCGCTTTTCGCAGGACAAGTCACCGTACAAGACCGCCCAGGGCGCCTTCGCCGCGCGCCAGGAAGGTGTTGGATTCTATCTCCAGGTCAGCGCCGACGGACTGTTGATCGGCGGCGGCTACCACTCGCATACACCTGCCCAGCTGGCCCGGTTCCGCGCCGCCGCCGACGCTTCCGCCAGCGGCGCCGCCCTGCAGGACATTGTGGACGCCGTGGCCGGAGCCGGTTTCGCCATCGAAGGCGAGAAGCTGAAAACCGTACCGCGGGGTTTCGACAAGGACCATCCGCGTGCCGAACTGCTCAAGCACAAGTCGTTGTCCGCCGGAGTTGGGGTAGGCCAGCCGGCGTGGGTCTCCACCCCGGCGGCGAAGGACGAGATTGTTGACCGGTGGCGGCAGCTCCGTCCCCTCGTGGAGTGGGTGGGCAGGTATGCGGCACCCTGAGTCCTGAAATGCGGAGCCTCTGGAAACACTATCGCCGGAAACGCGGCTGCCCGCCCGGCACAGGCCGGGCGGGCAGTTCAACAGCTGGAGAGGCGGGCCGTCAGGTCCGGCTCAGCTCGTCCTCGTCATCACGCGCACCGGCTGCCGGCGCGGCGGACCCGCGGGCGCCGTTGACGGACACGCTGGCTTCCGCGAAGCGCTCATTGAGCCGGGAGTGGCGCTGCCCGTAGGCGAAGTAGATGGCCAGGCCGATGACCAGCCAGATGGCAAAGAAGATCCAGGTCTCTACAGCGAGGTTGGTCATCAGGTAAAGGCACAGCACTGCGGAAACGACGGGCAGCACCTTCCCGAACGGGACGCGGAAAGCGGGCTTCAGGTCCGGGCGCTTCCTGCGGAGCACCAGGATGCCCAGGCTTACCACCACGAACGCGGACAGCGTACCGATGTTGATCATTTCCTCGAGCAGGTCCACGTTGGTGAGGCCTGCCACCAAGGCAACCGCGGCGCCGCAGATGATCTGGAGGCGGGCCGGCGTGGAGCGCTTGTCGCTGGTCTTGGACAATGAGCGGGGCAGGAGGCCGTCGCGGCTCATGGCCAGCACCACGCGGGACAGGCCCATGAGGAGCACCATGATCACGGTGGTCAGGCCCACCAGGGAGCCGAAGGCGATGACCTTGGCGGCGGATGTGTCGCCCACGGCCTCGAAGGCGGTGGTGAGGGTGGGGCTCTTGGCCTCGGCCAGCTGGGTGTAGGAGACCATGCCGGTCAGGGCCAGGGACACGAGGATGTAGAGCAGGGTCACCAGGGCCAGGCCGCCGAAGATGCCGCGGGGCAGCGTCTTCTGGGGGTTCTTGACTTCCTCGGCGGAGGTGGCCACCACGTCGAATCCGATGAAGGCGAAGAACACCAGTGCGGCGCCGGCGAAGATGCCCATGGTGCCGTACTGGGCGGGAGCAGCACCGGTCAGGAAGCCGAAGAAGGACTGCTTCAGGACGTCCGCGGCACCGGTGCCTGCCGTGGGCTCGGCGGCGGGAATGAACGGGCTGTAGTTTTCGACCTTCACGTAGGTGAAGCCCACGACGATCACGAACAGCACCACGCCGATCTTGATCAGGGTGAAGATGTTGCCCACGCGGGCGGACAGCTTGGTGCCCAGCACCAGCAGCACGGTGAAGATGGCCACGATCAGGAAGGCGCCCCAGTAGAGGTCCACGCCGCCCAGGGAGATGGCCGGCGGGACGTCGAGGCCCGTCAGGGCAAACACCTTGCTGAGGTAGATACCCCAGTACTTGGCAATGACGGCGGCGGCCGTGAACAGTTCCAGGATCAGGTTCCAGCCAATGATCCAGGCAAGGAGTTCGCCCATAGTGGCGTAGGTGAAGACATAGGCCGAGCCGGCCACGGGGATGGCGGTGGCGAACTCGGCGTAGCACATGATGGCCAGCGCGCAGGTGACGGCGGCGATGGCGAACGAGACGGTAACAGCGGGGCCCGCGAAGTTGGCAGCGGCCTTGGCGCCCACCGAGAAGATACCGGCGCCCACAGCAACGGCGACGCCCATGATCATGAGGTCCCAGGTGCTGAGGGAACGCTTAAGCTTGCGTCCGGGCTCATCGGCGTCGGCAATCGACTGCTCGATGGATTTTGTCCGCAGAAGATTCATAAGGGGTCACAATCCTGGTTTGTGAGGGAAACAGACCTATCAACGATAGTGTCCATCCACTGGACGGCCCCAATCGTCCCGAATAGTGAGATGGCCCTATGGCCGAATATTCTTCCGTTAACCCACTAGGCGCCCTCCGAAAGGAGAGCCCCGAGTGGGTAAACATCGAACGTGCTAGGCGGGCCAATCCATCAGCGTTGAGCGGATCAGGAAGCGTTTGCCCTCCGGCGCTTCCACCGAAAAGCCGCTCCCCCGGCCCGGTACAACATCCACGGTCAGGTGCGTGTGGCTCCAGTAATTGAACTGCTCCCGGGACATCCAGAACTCCAGCGGCAGGGGCTGCAGCCCGTCGGACAGGTCGAACAGCCCCAGCAGGACGTCCGACTCCCCAATGATGAAGTCGCCTGCCGGGTAGCACATGGGCGAGGAGCCGTCGCAGCAGCCGCCGGACTGGTGGAACATGAGCGGTCCATGCCGGTCCCACAGCAACCGCAGCAGGTCCACGGCAGCCGGCGTGAGCGCCACCCGGGAAAAGTCTTCCCCGGGCAGCGTCACGGCGGCATCAAGCCTGGTGGAAGCCATGGCTTAGAAGAAACCAAGCTTGTTTTCGTCGTAGCTGACCAGCAGGTTCTTGGTCTGCTGGTAGTGGTCCAGCATCATCGCGTGGTTTTCACGGCCGATGCCCGATGACTTGTACCCGCCGAAGGCCGCTCCCGCCGGGTAGGCGTGGTAGTTGTTGACCCAGACACGGCCGGCCTGGATCTCCCTGCCGGCCCGGTAGGCCACGTTGCCGTTCCGGGACCAGACACCGGCGCCCAGCCCGTAAAGGGTGTCGTTGGCGATGCCCATGGCGTCGTTGTAGTCGCTGAACTTCGTCACCGCCACTACAGGCCCGAAGATCTCCTCCTGGAAGATCCGCATCCTGTTGTGGCCCTCAAAGACGGTGGGCTGGACGTAGAAGCCACCCGCCAGGTCGCCCGGGAGTTCGGCGCGGGCGCCGCCGGTGAGCACCTTGGCGCCTTCCTGCTTTCCGATGTCGATGTAGGACAGGATTTTCTCCAGTTGGTCGTTGGAGGCCTGTGCACCCACCTGGGTATCGGTGTCCAGCGGGTTGCCCTGGACCATCCTTTCCACCCTGGCCACGGCGTCCGCCATGAAGGAGTCGTAAATGTCCTCCTGGATCAGCGCGCGGGACGGGCAGGTGCAGACTTCACCCTGGTTGAAGGCAAACAACGCAAAGCCCTCCTGGGCCTTGTCATAGAACGCGTCGTTGTCCTGGGCCACATCGTTGAAGAAGATGTTCGGGCTCTTGCCGCCGAGTTCCAGGGTGACGGGGATGAGGTTCTGGCTGGCGTACTGGCTGATCAGCCGGCCGGTGGTGGTTTCTCCGGTGAAGGCGATCTTCCGGATCCGGGAACTGGACGCCAGCGGCTTGCCGGCCTCCACGCCGAAGCCGTTGACCACATTCAGCACACCGGCGGGGAGCAGGTCGCCAATGAGCTCCATCAGCACCAGGATGGAGCTTGGCGTCTGCTCCGCGGGCTTGAGCACCACCGTGTTTCCGGCTGCGAGCGCCGGCGCAAGCTTCCAGACGGCCATGAGGATGGGGAAGTTCCAGGGGATGATCTGGCCCACCACCCCCAGCGGCTCGTGGAAGTGGTATGCGGTGGTGTTCTCGTCCAGCTGGGACAGGCTGCCCTCCTGGGCACGGACGGCTGAAGCGAAATAGCGGAAGTGGTCCGAGGCCAGCGGCAGGTCTGCATTGAGGGTTTCCCGGACGGGCTTGCCGTTGTCCCAGGTTTCGGCCACGGCGAGCATTTCCAAATTCTCGTCAATCCGGTCGGCGATCTTGTTCAGGATCGCCGCACGTTCCGCGACGGAGGTCTTGCCCCAGGACGGCGCCGCCTTGTGCGCCGCGTCCAAGGCCAGTTCAATGTCCTCCGCCGTGCCGCGCGCCACCTGGCAGAACGCCTTGCCCGTCACCGGAGTGATGTTCTCGAAGTACTGCCCCTTCACGGGGGCCACCCATTCGCCGCCGATCCAGTTTTCGTACCGGTCCTTGAAGGTGACCTTCGAACCGTCGGTTCCCGGCTGTGCGTAAACGGTCATGTGCTTAGCTCCTTTGCTGTGCAGGAGGCGGGCCACAGGGGCGTCCGCCGGTGAAGACAGCGTAGGAGGCGGGAGGTTGCAGCAAGGTTGCAACGGTGAGAGCCAGGTCACAAAGTGACCGCGGGGCGCGCTTTCAGGCGCGTAGTTCGGCTTCCAGCCGTTCCAGGTCGGCCACGACGGCGGCCCGCTTGGGTGAGCGCGGCGGCAGGAGGCGGAGCGCGGCCCGGCGGATTCCGACGTCGTCACTTGCCTCGGGAAGTGCGGCGTACTTGAGCAGGGACTCGGCACTGCCATCCGTGAGGACCGCTTCCCGGAGGAGGGACGAGACCCGATTCCTCAGCTCGACGATGCCCGGCGCCTCGGAGCGCGGAAGCACCCCGCCGCGGTAAATCTCCAGGGCAATCCGGTGCGCACCGCGCTGCAGGCAACTGAGCACCTGGCCCGTGTCCGGCACCAAATCGATGGGCAGCCGGTAGGGGCGCGAACCGGGAACAGCATCCGGGTAGAGCTGCTGGAGGACTTTGCGCAGGCGGACCATCTCGGCGCGCAGCGTCATGGTGGAGCCGTCCCCCGGATACAGCAGCAGGCTGAGTTCCTCCGCCGTCAGCCCATCAGGATGCATGCTGAGCAGGGCAAGGATTTCGCTGTGCCGGGCCGACAGGGAAACGGTCCTGCCTCCTATGCTGAGCAGCGCCTGGTCGCGGCCCAGCAGCTGCAGGCTGTTCCGGTAAAGGCTGCCTTCCCTGGCACCGCTCCCTTGCCCCGCACTGTGGCCCTGCCTTCCAGCGGAAGCCGGGGACCGTCGTCGTACAGGCTTCCGGGCGAGCTCCGCCGCATGCTGCAGGCGCTCCACCCGCAGCTGTGCCTGGGCGGCCGCTACTGTTGCCTCCACCAGCGACAGGGTGTGCGGCGCCACGGCGGTGGCTGTCCCGGTGATGTCCACGACGCCGAGCACGGCACCTGAGTCGGGGTCGTGGAAGGGGACGGCGGTGCAGCTCCAGGGATGGACGGTGCGCTGGTAGTGCTCGGCGCCGGCGATCTGGATTCCCCTGCCCAGGGCCAGGGCCGTGCCCGGGGCACTGGTGCCAACGCTGGCTTCGGACCAGTCGGCGCCCGGGACGAACATCATGCCTTCGGCCCGGCGCTGGAGCGTGGGGTCCCCGTCCACCCACAGGAGCCTGCCCACTTCATCCCCCACCGCCACCAGGAGCCCGCTGTCGTGGCTGGGCTGGACCAGAAGTTTGTTGATGACCGGCATGATCGCGGCCAAGGGGTGCTGCCGGCGGTAGTCCTCCAGCTCTTCGACGTCGAGGGCCAACGGCGCGGCCGTGTTGTCCGGGTTGGCTTTGAAGCTGGCGGACCGTTGCCAGGACTCGCGGATGAGTTTACGCAGGCCGGGGAGTTCCGGAGTGCCGCCGTCCAGGGCGTGCTCCAGCCACTCGTGCCCGGACAGGGCGGCACGCTGGCGCGGTTCAGGCTGGAGCAGGTTCGTCATCGAACTCCCTGGAAGTGCCGGCTTCTGGCGGGGCCAGTCTATCCGGACCAGTTCCTCCAGCTGTACCGGACCAACCCGAATAAACACGCGCACTTTGCGTCAGCCGCGGGAGATGCGGATCATGTCCTCCCGTGGCACCACTTTGATCCGCTCGCGCACCACGTGGTCCAAGCCCTCAGGCCCGGTCCAGGCAGCGCCCAGGCCTGCCTCGTGGGCGTCGAGCTTGTTCCACCCTTCCCACGTCGTGTATTCGATGCCGCGTTCTTCGAGCAGGTCGATGATGGCCTGCGGATCCGGGTTTTGGGCCGCGGGGAGGTTCAGCCGGTCCTCCAGGAGGAAGCCGATGGTCTCCAGCGCATCGCCCTTGGTGTGACCGATCAACCCGACGGGTCCGCGCTTGATCCAGCCCGTGGTGTAGATGCCCGGGACGGGGTTGCCCTGGCCGTCCAGGACGCGACCGCCCTCGTTGGGGATGACGCCGCGCTTGGCGTCGTACTCAAGTTCGTCCAGGGCCGAGCCGTGGTAGCCGATGGCCCGGTAGACAGCCTGGACGGGATACTCGACGTACTCCCCGGTGCCCTTGGCATTCCCCGTCCCGTCCAGCTGCATGCGCTCAAACTTGATGCCGCCCACCTTGCCTGTGCCGTCGTCGAGCACTTCAACGGGGCTGTGCAGGAAATGCAGGTGCAGCCTGCGGGAGGAGGGGTTCTCCGACTCCGCATGCTCCTCCACCAGCCAGTTGGTAAGGGTGTTCACCATGGTCTTGACCTGGTTGTTGCTGCGGATGGCCTCGTCCGACGCCTCGTCGAATTCGAAGTCCTCCGGGTACAGGACGATGTCGACGTCGTCCATATGGCTGAGCTCGCGCAGCTCCAGCGGGGTGAACTTCACCTGGGCCGGGCCGCGGCGGCCGAAGACGTGCACGTCCGTCACGGGCGAAGCCTTCAGGCCTTGGTACACGTTGTCCGGAATCTCGGTGCTCAGCAGCTCCTCGGGGTGCTTGACCAGCATGCGCGCCACATCCAGGGCCACATTGCCGTTGCCGATGACCGCGATCTCCCTGGCCTCCAGCGGCCACTCCCGGGGAACATCAGGGTGGCCGTCGTACCAGGACACAAAGTCGGCTCCGCCGAAGGAGCCCTGCAGGTTGATGCCGGGGATGTCCAGGTCAGCGTCCTTCACGGCACCGGTGGAGAAGATCACGGCGTCGTAGAAGGCCCGGAAATCGTGCAGCGTGAGGTCCCGGCCGTAGGTCACGTTGCCCAGGAACCGGATGTCCCCGCGGTCCAGGACCTTGTGGAGGGCGTTCACGATGCCCTTGATGCGGGGGTGGTCCGGGGCGACACCGTAACGGATCAGGCCGTAGGGCGCAGGGTAGGCCTCAAAGAGGTCGATGCTGACCTGGAAGTCGCCGTCCTTGACCCCGCTGGACTTGGTGAGGATGTCCGCAGCATAGACTCCCGCCGGTCCTGCGCCGACGATGGCGACGCGGAGGGGACGGTTGGCGGCGGTTTCGCTCTGATTGGACACCGGGAGCCCTTCTGAACTGGTCCTGCTCACGTTTCATGAGACTGCGCCGCATCATGCAGCGCACAGTCCCCCATTCTAGTTGGCGGCCAGGGCCACCACCTTGCCCTCGCGGTACAGGAGCGACCGCAGCTCGGACTCCGCCGAGTCGAGGCGCTTCGGATCAATGGTTTCGCCGGCATGGTAGTGGTCCAGGACGCGGGGGTCCACGTAGCTCTTGCGGGCGATGGAGGGTGTGTTGCCCAGCGTCTCGGCCGCATCGTGCATGGCCCGGCTGATGGCCCGTTTCCGTTTGGCCGCCGTGCGCTGCGCGCCGGTCCGCGCCAGGCTTGCCGCCGCCGCCACCGTCCCGCGAAGGGTCCGGAAGTCCTTCGCCGTGAAGTCCGACCCCGTCCGTTCCTTCACATAGGCGTTGATGTCCGCGCTGGTCACCGGACGCCAGGTCCTGCCCTCCTTGTAGGCCAGGAGCCGCGCATTGGGCCCGCGGCGCTTGAGCAGGCGCAGCAGGACGGCGAGGTCGGGGTCGCGGATTTCCGATTCCCAGTCCTTGCCGCTCTTGGCCGGGAAGCGCAGCAGGATCCGGTCCTTGCGGACCTGGACGTGGGCGCACAGCAGCGTGGCCAGGCCCCGGCTGCCGTTCTCGTTGGTGTACCGCTCCGACCCCACCCTCAGGGATCCGCTGTCCAGCATCCGGAACGCCGCCGCCAGGACCCGCTCACGGGTGAAGCCCTCGCTGCGCAGGTCCATCGTGACCCGGCGGCGTGCCGCAGGAAGCGATTCGGCCAACTGGAGGGACCGGTCGAACTTCACCCGGTCCTTACGCTCCCGCCACTCCGGGTGGTAGATGTACTGGCGCCGGCCCACCGCGTCCACACCTGTGGCCTGGATATGGCCGTTCTCAAACGGGGCAATCCAGACGTCGGTCCACGCCGGCGGAATGCCGATGCTTTCCAGCCGGTCCCGGACCGGGCCCGGCGGCAAGGTGGAGCCGTCCAGGTCCCGGTAACTGAAGCCCTTGCCGGCCGGCACCCTGCGGTAGCCCCGGCCCGAGGCGTTGCTGCGCCGGAGCCTCATGGGGCCGGCAACGGGGTACGGGCGCATTTCATGAAAGCAAGCCTACTGATTATTTTCCGGATTTCCCGCCCGCCTGCTGGAATACCCGCCCCGAGGCTGCTGTTATGGACAACGTGCCCATGCCAGACGGAACCCCGACAGCCACCTCCTCCCCCGCATCACGCTCCAGGACTGGAACCGCGGCGCCCTCGGGCCCCAAGCCGGGCGCGGGCCCCAAGCCGCTGGCAAAGGACACGACGGCGGGAATGCTGTTCGGCATCGGCGCGTACGTTTTGTGGGGGCTGCTCCCGCTGTACTTCTTCATCCTGATGCCGGCCGGCGCCGTCGAGATCGTGGCCAACCGCGTGGTGTGGTCGCTGCTGTTCTGCGCCCTCCTGATCACAGTCACCAGGGCGTGGGGCACGCTCGCCGCGGCGCTGAAGGACCGGAGGGTGTTTGGCTCCCTGGCGCTGGCGGCTTTCCTGATCGCCATCAACTGGCTGACCTATACCTACGGCGTGACCACCGGGCAGGCAGTGGAAACGTCACTGGGCTACTTCATCAACCCGCTGGTCTCGGTGCTGCTCGGCGTGCTGGTTCTGAAGGAGAAGCTGCGGCCGCTCCAGTGGGCCGCCGTCGGCGTGGGCTTCGTGGCCGTGGGCGTCCTCACGTACTCGTACGGGAAGCTGCCGTGGATCGCACTGACGCTGGCGTTCAGCTTCGGCCTGTACGGGTTCGTCAAGAACCGGGTGGGGTCGCGGGTGGACGCCATCACCAGCCTGAGCGTGGAGACCATGGTACTGGCACCGCTGGCCGCCGTGGCCATGGTGGTCCTCGCCGCGAACGGCAGCTCCACGCTGACCTCGCAGGGCTCCGGACACTTCTGGCTGCTGCTGGCGTCCGGCGTGATCACGGCCGTTCCGCTGCTCTTCTTCGGCGCCTCCGCGCGGCGGCTGCCCATGACCACCATCGGGCTGCTCCAGTACTTTGCGCCCGTGCTGCAGTTCCTGGTGGCGCTCCTGGTGTTCCGGGAGGCCATGACGGCGGAGCGCTGGATCGGGTTCGGCGTGGTGTGGTTGGCGCTGCTCCTGCTCACTCTTGACATGCTCCGGACCGCGCGCAGGAACTCGGTGGCCCGCAAGGCAGCGCTCCGGCGGGCCGCCTGACCGCACCGTTCCTTGCGCACTGTTCCTGACGCCCTGCTCCTGACGCACCCGTACCGACAAAGAAGGCGGACTCCCCATCGGGGAGCCCGCCTTCCTTGCGTTGCCGGAGGGAGTCGTTCCGGTTAAGCGTTGGCCTTGATGGCGGCGGCCAGGACATCCAGGCCGTCGTTCAGCAGCTCGTCGGTAATGACCAGCGGCGGGAGCAGGCGGATGACGTTGCCGTAGGTGCCGCAGGTGAGGATGATGACGCCTTCCTTCAGGCACGCGGCGGCAACGGCCTTGGTCAGTTCCGGGTTGGGTTCCTTGGAGCCGGCCTGAACGAGTTCGACGGCGAGCATGGCACCGCGGCCGCGGACGTCACCGATCACGGCGGTACCGGAATCGGCCAGTTCGGCCTGCAGGTCACGGAGCCGGCCCAGCGCGAGTTCCTCGATGTGGCGGGCACGGCCGTTCAGGTCGTACTCCTCCATGGATCCGATGGAGGCCAGCGCGGCGGCGCACGCCACCGGGTTGCCGCCGTAGGTGCCGCCCAGTCCGCCCGGGTGCACGGCGTCCAGCAGGTCGGCGCGGCCGGTGATGGCGGACAGCGGCATGCCGCCGGCGATGCCCTTGGCCATGGTCATGATGTCCGGGACGACGCCCTCGTGGTTCACGGCGAACCATTCACCGGTGCGGCAGAAGCCGGACTGGACCTCGTCCGCGATGAAGACGATGCCCTTTTCCTTGGCCCAGGCGGCCAGCGCGGGCAGGAAGCCCTCGGCCGGGACGATGAAGCCGCCCTCGCCCTGGATGGGCTCGATGATGATCGCGGCAACCTGGTCGCCGCCGATCTGCTTTTCGATCATGGTGATGGCACGCTTGGCGGCCTCGGCACCCGTGATGGAGGGGTTTTCCTCGCGGTACGGGTAGCTCATGGGCATCCGGTAGACCTCGGGGGCGAACGGGCCGAAGTTGGTCTTGTACGGCATGGCCTTGGCGGTCAGCGCCATGGTCAGGTTGGTGCGGCCGTGGTAGGCGTGGTCGAAGGCGACGACGGCGTCCCGGCCGGTTGCCAGGCGCGCCACCTTCACGGCGTTTTCCACGGCTTCCGCGCCGGAGTTGAAGAGGACGGTGCGCTTTTCGTGGTCGCCCGGGGTGAGGCGGTTCAGCTGCTCGGCGACCGCCACGTAGCCTTCGTAGGGGGTGACCATGAAGCAGGTGTGGGTGAAGTGCTCCACGGCTTCCTTGACGGCACCGACGACGGCGGGATCGGACGCTCCCACGCTGGTCACGGCGATGCCCGAGCCGAGGTCGATGAAGGAGTTGCCGTCGACGTCATGGATGATGCCGCCGTCGGCGTCGGCAACGTAGACCGGGACGCTGGAGGCGACGCCGGCAGCCACCACGGACTTGCGGCGCTCGGTCAGTGCCACGGACTTGGGCCCCGGGAAGTCGGCCTGGACGTTGCGCTTCTGCTCCAGGCGGTAGGTGATGTCTGATGCGGTGGTGGTCATGGTGTTTCTTTCTTCGCTAAAGGGGAGCCGGGGGGATCAGGCGTCGAGGGCGGACATTACGTGCTTGATGCGCGTGTAGTCCTCCACGCCGTACATGGAGAGGTCCTTGCCGTAGCCGGACTGTTTGAAGCCGCCGTGCGGCATTTCGGCGGTGAGCAGGATGTGGGTGTTGATCCAGACGGCGCCGAAGTCCAGGTCGCGGCTCAGCCGCATGGCGGTGCCGTGGTTGCTGGTCCAGACGCTTGAGGCCAGGGCGTAGTCCACGTCGTTGGCGAGGGCCACGGCTTCTTCCTCAGTCCTGAACTTCTGCACGGTGATGACCGGGCCGAACGTTTCCTTCTGCACCACGTCGTCGGTCTGCTTCGCGCCGGTGATGATGGTGGGTTCGAAGAAGAACCCCTTCTCCCCCGCCCGGTGGCCGCCGGTCTCGATCCGGCAGTTGGCCGGCAGGTTTTCCACCACCGAGGTGACGGCGTTGAAGTGGTTCACGTTGTTCAGCGGGCCGAAGTAGTTGTCTTCGTCGTTCTGCGAGCCGGTGTGCAGGGTCCTGGTGTGCTCCACCATGGCGGCCACGACGTCGTCGTGCACGGAGTCCTCCACCAGCACCCGGGTGATGGCGGTGCAGTCCTGGCCGGCGTTGAAGAAAGCGAACTCGGCGATGGCCGCGGCGCTCTTCTTGATGTCGGCATCCTTGAACACGATGGCCGGAGCCTTGCCGCCGAGCTCCAGGTGCGCACGCTTGAGGCTCTTGGCGGCACCGGAAGCAACAGCCATGCCGGCGCGGACGGAACCGGTGATCGACACCAGCCCGGGGACCTTGTGCTCCACCATCATGGCGCCGGTTTCGCCGGTGCCGAGCACCACGTTCAGGACGCCGGCCGGGAAGATGCCGCCGGCCAGGCGGGCCAGGACCAGGGTGGACTCGGGGGTGGTGTCGGACGGCTTCAGGACCACGGTGTTGCCGGCGGCGAGCGCGGGGCCGATCTTCCAGATGGCCATCAGGAACGGGTAGTTCCAGGGGGCCACCTGGGCCACCACCCCGATGGGTTCGCGGCGGACGTAGGAGGTGTGGCCCTCAAAGTATTCGCCGGCGGACTTGCCTTCCAGGATGCGGGCCGCGCCGGCGAAGAAGCGCAGCTGGTCGGCACCAGCTGCCACTTCCTCGGAGGCGATCAGGGAACGGACCTGGCCGGTGTTGCGGTGCTGGGCTTCAACGATTTCGTCACTGTTCGCCTCGATGGCGTCGGCAAGCTTGAGGAGCATCAACTGGCGCTGGCCCGGCGTGACGTGCTTCCAGGTCCTGAAGGCGTCCTTGGCAGCCGCCATTGCGGCGTCGACGTCCGCCTTCACGGAAACGGGTGCCTGCGCCACCACTTCGCCGTTGGTGGGGTTGACCACATCCAGCAGGGCGGTGCCGGCGGGGGTCACGAACTTCCCGTTGATGAAGTTCTGCAAGGTTTGGACCACGGTGTGCAACCTCTTTCGTAAGGGCCATCGGCGGCCGGGGGGAGACCGGGACGGATGGATGGAACTGCCTTGAGCCTATGCCAGCGCCCAACCCGGGTGAATAGCCACCTGCACACCCTTGCCGAAGGAGTTTAGTGCGGTTGCCCAGCTCACGTTTATCCTTGCTTCATGGCCATTTCCCTTGCTGCCCTGGTGGGCGTCTCCTCCCTGAAGCTGTCCAAGGCGGGGGTGGCGGAGACTACCTGGAACCAGGACATCAACTGGGTGGCCGTCACGGAACTGGAGGATCCGCAGCGGTTCCTCAACGGCGGCGAGCTGGTCCTCACCACCGGCCTGCGGCTGCGTTCGGCCCCCGAGCAGCGCCGGTTTGTCCGCCAGGTGCAGCGGGCCGGCGCGGTGGGCATCGGATTCGGCGTGGGCCTGTCGCATGAGGCGGTTCCGCCCGCCCTCCTGGCCGAGGCCAACCGCTGGGGCCTGCCCGTGGTGGAAGTGCCCTACGAGACCCCGTTCATCGCCATCACCAAGCTGGTGGCAGACGCGCAATCGGCAGACCACTACGCCAAACTGGAGCGGCTGATCGCCGGGCACCAGGTGCTGGCGCGGGCGCTGCTGACCGGCGGCGGGGTGGCCGAGCTGTTGAAGAACCTGGGCGGCATGCTGCGCACGGACATTGCCCTCACCCAATTCACGGCGCAGCTCTACAACAGCAACGCCACCGGCCCGTCGGCGGACACCTGGTCCAGCTATCCCGTCCCCACGGGACGCCGTGATGCGTGCACGCTATGGGTGCGCCAGCCGTTCGAGGACACGGGCATCATCGGCTACGCGCAGAACCTGATCAGCGTGGAGCTGAACAACATGGTCAAGCAGCGGCAGGCCCAGCGCGCCCTGTGCGGCCAGGTGCTGGAGGACGTGATCCACGGTGCGCTGGAGACCAGCGAAGCGCAGCGCCGGCTGGCCGGCGTGGGGGTCAACAGCACCCGCAAGAACGTGGTGCTGCTGGCTGTGTCGGCCGCCCACGGCAAGGCCCTGGGGAGCACCTCCGTACCGCTGGAACTGGAAAAGGCGGTTGCCGCCGTCGTGGGCAAGGACCTGGTGCTGGTGGTCAATGACGACGGCGGGACGGCGCCGGCGCTGGCACGGAAGCTCAGCGACCACCTCGCCGAAGCCGGGATCCACGCCACGATCGGCATCGGCGGGGCGTACACGAAACCGAACGGCCTGCGCTGGAGCTACTTCGAGGCCCGCGACGCCGCCAGCCACGGCCTGCCGGTCAACGAACCGGAGCGGCTCAGCCTGACCTCGCTGCTGCTGGCCAGCGAGGATGTGCCGCTGGCGGACATGGCGCACGAGTCACTGGACCCCCTTCGGTCCTTCGACGCCGCGCACGGCTCGGAGCTGATGGCCACGCTGGAGAGCTACCTGAACAACAACGGTTCCGTGGCCGCGGTGGCGGAGGAACTCACGCTGCACCGCAACACCGTACGGTACCGGCTGGCCCAGATCACCGAACTCACCGGGTACGATCCCGCCGTCACCGCCGACCGGGTGCAGCTGTGGCTCGCCCTGGCGGTGGCCCGGTTGTCGGCACGCCAGGGCAAGTAGCCAGGAAGGGCAGACGGGTCAGATAACGCCGTGGCCCAACAGGTCGCGGGCTTTCTTCCACGCTTTCCGGAAGTCCGCCTGGGCCGCCAGCATCCGTTCTTCCTGCTGACTGCGCAGCTGCGCGTAGATGCCTGCCGTGGCCGCGTCGGTGCCGTCGGCGGCGACACCGGCCAGCAGGTCGCGCGCCACCACGGCGTCCTGGAACCGGCCCAGGATCTTTTGCTGCCGGCGGGCGGCCTTCGCCACCTTGCCCGCCCGTTTGCCGTGCACCAGCGCTGCTGATTCAGCCACATGGCGCAGCCGCTTGGCGTCCTTGCGGACTCGGTGGAGGGCAAGCTCCTGCTCCATCCCGCGCCGCGCCTGCTTGGCAGCCTTGCGCGAGCGGCGCAGCCGTTTGGCTGCCTTGTCCACCGCCTTCGCCGCCGCCCGCCGCCCGGGGACCACCGCTTGGGCGCGCACCGGCGGGTTGTCGCGGAAATCCTCGAGCTTGTCCAGGAGCCGGAAGTAGCGGTCGGTTCCCAGGGCTTCCTGCAGGAGCCTGAACGCGGCGTCGTAATCGCCGCCGGTGCGCTCTTCCAGCCGTGTTGTGGCGGCCGCAACGCCTTCCCCGGCCGGCAGTCCGGCCAGCTGTTCACGGAGCTGCTCCCGCAGGACTTCGGCGTCGCGCGGCTGGCCCAGGAGCTGGCCCAGCCACTTCAGCTCGCTCCGCAGCTTGCGCACCGGTGATGCCCGGTAAAGCCTGCCGTAGGCACCCAGGACCGAACGGATCCGGCGGGCTGCCGAGCGCATGGCGTGGACTGCCCCGGGTTCCTCGCCCCGGACAGCGGCGTCCCTGGCAAGGATCTGCTCGATCTGCCCGCCCACATAAACGGTGACGACGGCGGCTGCCGGGGCGCGCTTCCCGGCCACCAGGGCAGGGCTGCTTTCGGCGGCGGCAGGGCCGCCGGCCTCCCCACTGCCAGCTTCCTGGCCGGCAGTTTCATGACTGGTGGCTTCCTGACCGGCGGATTCCCCACCGGCGCCTGAGCGCTTCGCGGCTGCCTTGCCGGCTCTTTTGTCGTCGCCCAGCGCCCGGGCCAGCTTGGAGGCGTGCCCTGCAGGACGGGCGCCGGCAGCGGCAAGCAGTTCCTCCACCGGCCCAAAGAGGCCGGGATCACCGTGGACCAGTTCCAGCTCCCACTCGCGCCACTGCTGCCGGGTGACGGCGGCTTTATCCCTGTCCTGCAGCCGTTCGGCGGTGACCTGGTCGTCGGCGAGGTCGGCGAGGTGCACGCCGTCGTCCCCGTACAGGGGGTAGGTGGTGCGCCGGGTTTCCAGGCGGACCACCGGCACCGGGACGGCGCCCCTGAGGTAGGCCTGAAGGTGGGTCAGCAGGGCGTCAGGGACGACGTCGGGCCGGCCGAGGGGTGCGTGCAGTTCCGTCCGGTGCTGCGGCCCTTCGCCGGCTGCAGCAGCCTGGGGCGGCAGCTTCAGGTGCCACCCGGCGTCCTTCCCGCCGGTGCGGCGGCGGAGCGTGATGCGGCGGGCGGCGAGGGCATGCCTGGGTGTGTCGAAATACACCGCCTCGAGGAGGTCGGTGTGTGGCTTTCCCGTTCGGGCCACCCCCGCCGCCTGCTCCAATGCCGGCACGGCGGCGCCGGAATCGACGTCGTACTTTTTCTCGATCTCCAGTCCCCGGGAAGCCTCCACAGCCGTCCTTCCGCACCGCCTGGTCAGCGCCAGGCCCTTCGACAGTCCCTTGGCAGTCTATTGCAGGGGCCGCGGCCGGGGAGAGGTTGGCCACAAAAACGCAGACATCAAACGTCTAACCTTTAGGCTGGAAGGTATGCCCGCCACTCCCCCCGCTTCCCCGCCCATTACCCTCCAGGCCCCCGCCGCAGCCCCGAACGCCCAGGCAACCGGCACGGCCCGTGCCAAGCCGCGCTCCGCCGTCGTGTTCGCCGTGGTCGCGCTGGTGCTGATCGGGCTTAACCTTCGAGCGGGTATCACCGGGGCGTCCTCCCTGCTCCACGACCTTCAGTCGGTACTGGGGTACGGGGCGCTGGTGGCGGCCATCATTCCGTCGATCCCCACGCTCTGCTTCGCCCTGGCGGGCGCCGCCACCTCCTGGCTCACCGGCAGGGTCGGGGTGGAGAAAGCGATCCTGCTGTCCCTGGCCCTGCTGGCCGGGGGCCTGCTGCTGCGCGGCATCCCCGCCACCGGCATGCTCGTGGCCGGCAGCGTGGTGGGCATGTCCGGCCTGGCCGTCTGCAATGTGGCCATGCCGTCCTTCATCCGTGAGCACTTCGCCTCCCGGACCTCACTCATGACCGCCGTCTACACAGTGACCATGACCACCGGTGGCACGCTGACCTCCGTCGCAGTGGTGCCGCTGGCCCAGGCCCTGGGGTCTCCTTCCGCCGCGGTCGGTGCCATTGGCATCGCGGCGGTGGCCGCCTTCCTGGGCTTCCTGCCGGTGGCGCTGCACGCGCACCGCAATACCGTCCGGAGCACTGCCGGCCATGTTTCCCCCTGGCCGCTGCTGCGGACCCGTAAAGGCCAGCTCCTCACCGCGATCTTCACGCTGCAGGCCCTTCTCGCGTATGCCCTGCTGAGCTGGTTCCCCTACATGCTCACCACCATGGGCCTGAGCGCCTCGGACAGCGGATTGATGTTCGGGCTCATGCAGCTGGTCTCCGTTCCGGCGGGCATGGTCCTGATTGCCATCGGATCGCGCCCCCGGATGCTGCGTCCGGCGTTCTACCTGGTAAGCATCACCATGGCCGCGGGAATCCTGGCGCTGCTGTTCCTTCCCGTGGCACTGGCGGCAATCCCCGCCGTCCTGCTGGGCTTTGGCCTGGCCATCTTCCCGCTGGTGATGGTCATGATCAGCCGCAGCGGTACCAGCACAGCCGAGACCACCGCGCTGTCCACACTGGCCCAGTCCTCGGGGTACCTGCTGGCCACGGCGGGTCCGTTCGGCATGGGACTGCTGCACAGCGCCACCGGCGGCTGGATCCTGCCGCTGGCGCTGCTGCTGGCCCTGGCCCTGGTGCAGATCGTGGTGTCCCACCTGATTACCGGGCGCGCCATGTCCGGGAAGCCCGCCGCCACTGCTGCGGCCGTTGTTCCGGGCGCTGTTCCGGCCCGGACTCGGGACGGATGGAAGTAGCGCCATGTCCCTGAGCCCGTCAGTCCGTCCTCCGCTTGCCGCCGAAGTCACGGCCAAGCTACGCAACATGGTCCACTCCGGCGAGTGGACCCTGAACCAGCGCATCCCCTCCGAGCCCGAGCTCATGGCCCGGCTCGGTGTCTCCCGCGGAACCCTCCGCGAAGCGGTCAAGGCCCTTGCCCACGGCGGCATGCTGGAGGTCCGGCGCGGCGACGGCACCTACGTGCGCGCCACCAGCGAGATGTCCGGTGCCGCGCAGCGGATGTACCGGGACCACACCCAGCAGCACATCCTGGAGGTCCGGCTGGGCCTGGACACGCAGGCTGCCCGGCTGGCGGCTCGCAATGCAACGGACGACGACGTCACCGCCCTGCGTGCCCTCCTCACCAGCCGGGACCAGGCCTGGAACAAGGGGGACTTCGAGGCCTGGGCGGACGCGGACTGGCACTTCCACGAGGGCATCGCGAGGGCATCCGGCAACCCGCTGCTGCACGAGCTCTACGCCAGCTTCGGAACAGTGTTCCACCAGGATCTCCTCAAGCAGCAGCGCCGGCCCGGCTTCAATGGCCTTCCCCGGGACGGCCACGAGACGCTCCTCGATGCCATCGAACGGCGGGACGAAGACGCTGCCGTCGCCACGGTGAACCGGAACCTGAACTCCTGCGCGGAGTGGCTGGCGGAGTAGCCCCCGCCGGTTTCGACGCGCAAATTCCCTGACGCGCCGTATATATCGGGCGCGGTTTTGATCAGGCGCGTCGGGAAGGAGTCCCCGCGGCGCGGGGCGGTGCGCATAGGGCGCGACGGCGGCCCGGCACTTAGGTGCCGGGCCGCCGTCGTACGCCTTTACTGGCTGGCTGCTACTCCCCGCGGAGGCCCGCAAAGACGTTCTTGGGACGCTGCATCTCGCCGTGCTTGGCGCCGAGGATGATCACCAGGGCTGCGAAGCCGGGGATGGCCCACTGCAGGAGCTTGAGCTGCTGCTGGGCCGCTTTCAGCTCGTCCGAGGCCGCGCCGTGCGGTTCCGTTGCACCCTCGGCGCCTTCCCCGGCAAGCTTCTCCACCTTCTTGCCCAGGATGCCCGAGTACAGGGTCACCGCGGCGCCCGCCACGGTGACGGCCGTCTTGATGACGGTGTCGCGGGCCACGCCCTCCTGCTTGGCGATGCGGCCCTTGTTCTCCCAGGCAATAGCGAGGTCGGCCACCAGGTGGGAGGCGAAGGCCGCAGTCTGGAACGGGGCCCACTTCATCCAGCCGGCGCTGGAAAGCCGGGTGCGCTCGGCGGGGTCCTTGGCCTGTGCCGCTGCACCGTTGAGCCCGATGGCGCCCATCAGGGATCCGCCAAACCATGCTGCTGCTGTCAGGTCGTGAACTGAACGGGCAATGAGATTTCCTGCCATGATGTGCATTCCTAACGTCGTGAACTGGTTCCGGTTTGCGGCTGTGCCGCGGACTTCACTTGCCGTGTCCCATCCAGGTATGGTGCGCCCATGGTAAGCACACTTACTAATATTACGAAAGCCCGCCCCGCGGCCGGGGCAACCGCGTAATATCGTCGCCATGGGAAACACAGGAACTTTGTTCGGCTGGGCCTTCGGCGACCCTGCCCGTGAAAGAGACGGCGGCTACGTGGACGGCCTGCAGCGCGAGGCGCTCAGGAATGCGCGGGAAACCGCGAAGGCCAAAGGCGTGGAGGCTGTGACGGGTTCCGAGGTGTTCACCGTCCTCAGCGCGGATGATTCCCTAGTTGAGCTGGACAACGCCCCCGGCCAGCTGGTGGTCCGCTGCACCGTGCACGTCCAGGGCCCGGGCGCAGAAAAGCTGCGGGCCGAAGGGCCCATGAACGGCTAAGACATGTCCGACGGCGATTCCACCCTCAGCCAGGCAGCGGACGCTGTCGAGGAAGCCTCCAACCACAAGGCCCTGGACGTCCTGGCCCGGACCGGGTTTGCCGTCATGGCCCTGCTCCACGTCATCGTCGGGGCCATCGCCATCGCCATCGCCTTCGGCCATCCAGGCGAAGCCGAGGCCACCGGCGCCATCGCCCAACTGGCTGACAACACGTGGGGACCCTTTGTCATGTGGGCGTGCGTGGCGGCGTGTCTTGGCCTTGCCTTGTGGCAGGCCAGCGAGGCGACGCTGCGCGCCCGAAGCCTGCCCCGCAAGGAACGGCTGGCCAAACTGGTCTCCTCGGGATTCCTGGCCATCGCGTACGGCAGCGTGGGCCTCACCTTCGCGGGCTTCGCCGTGGGACAGCGCAGCGACTCGGGCGAAAACACCCGGGATTTCAGTGCGAGCCTCATGGCCCATCCGCTGGGCCCGTGGGTCCTCGCGGCCCTGGGCCTGACCGTGCTGGGCATCGGCATCTACTTCATGGTCAAAGGGTTCCGGCGCGGCTTCAAGGAGGAGCTGTTCCACTTCGACGGGACCAGGCGCGGCAGGCTCATCGACAGCCTGGGCGTTACCGGCCACGTCGCCAAAGGGATAGCCCTGGACCTCACCGGCCTGTTGTTCGTGATCGCCGCAGCCAAGCACCAGCCCGAGGAATCCACGGGGCTGGACGGCAGCCTCAAGGCCCTGCAGGACCACCCGTTCGGGCCCGCCCTGTTGGTGGCGATCGGCGCCGGCTTCATCGCTTACGGCATCTTCGCCCTGATCAGGGCCCGGTTCGGCCGCATGTAGTCCCCCCGGTTTATGGGTAGGAAGGAAGCATGACCCAGCAGTTCCGCGTTGTTTCCGCCGTCACAGGGAGTGCCGGGCAGGCTTTTGCTGCCCTCTTCCGGCTCCTGAAACTGGCACGCCCTGCCCGGCCTATCCATCCCCAGGGCCTGGGCCTTACCGGAGGCCTCACCAGGACCGGCAACCCCGCCGGACCCAGCGGCATCGACTGGCTCGATTCCGCCGGAACCGACCAGGTGGTGGCCCGCTTTTCACGGTCCGTGGGGCTGCCGCAGGCGGTGCCGGACATCCTGGGCCTGGCCCTCCGGGTTACGCCTTCCGGGGATGCAGGCCCTGCCGCCGCCCCTGATGCCAACCCTGATGCCAACCCCGCCGATGTCCTATTTGCCTCCACCGGTTGGGGATTGCCCGGCCGGTTCCTGCTGATGCCGCGGCTGGATGTCGCGGGAGCCACCCTGACCACGCTGATGCCGTACCGCGGCCGGCGCGGCCCGGTGCTGCTGGGACTGCGGACGCGGAGCCTCCCATCGGGGTCGCTGGCATCGGGCAAATGGGTGCTGGGGCTCTACTGGGCAACGCCGCGCGGCCCGTGGCGGGAGTGCGGGGAACTGCGGCTGCATGCGGGCGCCGACCCGGCGGACATCCCGCTGCGTTTCGACCCCCTCGGGAACCAGCCGCCCGGGGCAGGAACCTACGGCTGGACCCGGCGGCTGCGGAAGCCGTCCTACCGGGCCGCCCAGCGGCCGGCACCTCCCGCCGTCGTCCGTCCCAAGGAACCCGGACGCCCAGCAAAACCCGCCGCCACACACCAGCAAAGCACGACCGGAACCGGAAGGAACCCCATGTCCACCGTCTCGCAGCTGTTCACCTCCCCCGCGGCCGATGTCTGGCGGGTCATCGCCGACGGCTGGCTGTATTCCGGCTGGGTGGTGGGCGCATCCCGGATCAGGGACGTGGACGCTGAATGGCCGCGGCAGGGCGCCCGTCTCCACCACTCCGTGGGCGCCTGGCCGCTGGTGATCGATGACAGCACCCGCGTCACCGCCGTCGAGCCCGGCCGCTCACTGGAACTCGTTGCGCGGGGCTGGCCGATGGGCGAGGCCAAGGTGGAGATCACGCTGGAGAACCGCGGCGACCAATGCCTGGTGACCATCGCCGAGGACGCCATCCGCGGGCCCGGCACGCTGATGCCGAAAGCCCTGCGCGATCCGCTGATTTCGGCGCGGAACAGGGAGACCCTGCGGCGCCTGGAGCTGATGGCCGTTGGTGGCGCTGGTAAATAGGAAACCCGAAGGTTACTAGGAAACCCGAAATAGCGCGGCCGGGTTAACGAACACGTAGAGACGATCACTTAAAGCAGGAACCGCGGGACCAATGGCCCCGCGGTTCCTGCTTTTGCTGTGGTTGGGCCTGCTAGACCTGGGCGGCGACGCCGTCGCGGGAAATGTCCACCATGTCCTCGCGCGGCACCACCTTGATGCGCTCACGCTTGACCTCAACGCCGTGCGAGCCGCCGGCTTCGGTGGCAGCTGCACCCAGCGCGAGTTCGTGCGCGTCCAGCGCCAGCCAGCCTTCCCAGCTGGTGAACTTCACGCCGCGGGCGTCGAGGAGTTCCACCACGGCGTCCTCCTCCGGTGCCGAAGCGACGGGGAGGTTTTCGCGGTCTTCCAGCAGGTAGGTCACGGTTTCCAGGGCGTCACCCTTGGTGTGGCCGATGAGCCCGACCGGGCCGCGCTTGATCCAGCCGGTGGCGTAGATGCCCGGCACGTGCTGGCCGTCGACGTCAAGGACGCGGCCGCCGTCGTTCACGACGACGCCCTTCTTGTGGTCGAACTCCACGTCCGGGAGTGCGGAACCAAAGTAGCCAATGGCGCGGTACACGGCCTGGACCGGGTAGTCCACGTACTCGCCGGTGCCGCGGGCGTTGCCGGTGCCGTCCAGTTCGGTGCGCTCGAACTTGATGCCGGCCACCTTGCCCGGCGTCTCGGCGTCGTCATAAATCTCCACCGGGCTGTGCAGGAAGTGCAGGTGCAGGCGGCGGGAAGCCTTGAGCTCGGAGAGGTCCTCGGGCTGCTCGGCGATCCAGTTGGTAAGCGTGCCCACCATGGTCTTGGTCTGGTTGTTCGTCTGGATCTGGCGGTCTGATTCCTCGTCGAACTCGAAGTCCTCCGGGTACAGGATGATGTCCACGTCCTTGGAGTGGGACAGCTCGCGCAGCTCCAGCGGGGTGAACTTCACCTGGGCGGGACCGCGGCGGCCGAAGACGTGCACGTCGGTGACGGGCGAGGCCTTCAGTCCGGCGTAGACGTTGTCCGGGATCTCGGTGGTGAGGAGGTCGTCGGCGTGCTTGGACAGCACGCGGGCCACGTCCAGAGCCACGTTGCCGTTGCCGATGACCGCGATTTCCTTGGCCTCCAGCGGCCATTCGCGCGGGACGTCGGGGTGTCCGTCGTACCAGGAGACGAAGTCGGCGCCGCCGAACGAGCCCTCCAGTTCGATGCCCGGGATGTTCAGGTCCGCATCCTTGATGGCGCCGGTGGCGAAGATGACGGCGTCATAGTGGGTGCGGAGGTCCTCGATGGTGAGGTCGGTGCCGTAGTCCACGTTGCCGAAGAAGCGGATGTCACCGCGGTCCAGCACCTTGTGCAGCGCGTTGACGATGCCCTTGATGCGCGGGTGGTCCGGGGCCACGCCGTAGCGGATCAGGCCGTAGGGTGCCGGGTAGCGGTCAAAAAGGTCGATGCTGACGGTCAGCTCGCCGCTTTTGACGGCTTCGCTCTTGGTGAGGATGTCCGCGGCGTAGACACCGGCCGGGCCGGAGCCCACGACGGCGACGCGCAGCGGACGCGCAGCTGTTCCTACGGGAGTGCTGGATGACACGGCTGTGTTCCTTTTCTTCTGCATCGATTGCTCCATAGATGCCGTTTTGAACAGTCATAACGGCAGTTATGGAGCAGTCGATGGGTTTCAGGTGGTGAGGACGGTCTTGCGGGGGCTGTTCGGGGTGGTGGTGCTGTAGTCAGCGGTTTTGAAGTGCGACGGCGCGAACGGGCTCACGCGCACCACGTCACCGATGACAATTACGGCAGGATTTGCGACGCCGGCCGCCTGTGCCTGGTCGGCGATGGAACCGAGCGTGCCAATCGTCACGCGCTGGTCCGGCAAATAGCCGTTTTCCACGATACCAACAGGCGTGTCCTGCGGCAGGCCGGCTTCGCCCAGCGCGGACGCGGATTCGCGCAACTGGCCCACGCCCATGAGCAGGACGATGGTGTGGTCCGGGCGGGCGGGAACCTCGGAGAGTTCCTCGTGGCCGGTGACCACGCTGAAGCCCTTGGCCAGGCCGCGGTGGGTGACGGGAATGCCTGCCGCTGCCGGAACGGAGATCGCGGAGGTGACGCCGGAGACCACTTCGACCTCGACCCCGTGCTGGCGGCAGTATTCGGCTTCCTCGCCGCCGCGGCCCAGCACGTACGGGTCGCCACCCTTGAGCCGGACCACGCGGTGGCCTTTCAGGGCTTCCTCGACGAGGATCCGGTTGATCTCCGCCTGCGGGACCGGGTGGTGGCCGGGGGTCTTGCCGACTTCGATGATCCGGACGTCCGGGGCGAGTTCGTTCAGGAGTCCGCGCGGGCCCAGGCGGTCGGCGACGACGACGTCGGCCTGGCCCAGGAGCCGGCGGCCGCGGACCGTGATGAGGCCGGTGTCGCCCGGACCGCCGCCGACCAGTGCCACGGTTCCCTGGTGGGCGCGGCGCCGGCGGAGTGGAAGGTCGCCGGTTTCGAGGGCGGTGGCGACGGCGTCCCGGACGGCCATGGCGCGGCGCGGGTCTCCCCCGGCGTTGACGGCGATCTTGACGTCGTCGACTTCGGCGACGGCGGGGGTCCAGGCGGCGGAAGCTTCATGGTTGGAGGCGTTGACGCACCAGACCCGCTGCGCCTCGGCGTCGGCCGACACCTGGGCGTCCACGGCGGAATCGCCGGTGGCGGTCTGGACGAACCACACGCCGTCGACATCGCTGGAAAGGTAGGGGCGTGCTTCCCAGGTGAGCAGGCCGGCGTCGGCCATCTCCAGCAGCGCGGGCGAGGCAACCGGAGCCACGACGGTGACCACGGCACCGGCGTCGAGCAGCCCCTTGGCGCGGCGGGCAGCAACGGGGCCGCCGCCCACCACCAGCACCGGGCGGCCGAGCAGCCGCAGCGCCGTGGGGTAAATGTCCTGAATTGCCATGAATCAACGGTAGGGCCGCGTCACATTCGCCAACAAAGGCCGAGCAATACCAGTTCACGCAAGGTAACGCGGCGTCACATAGTGCTGTGGGCGGTCAAGCCCACAGGCCCTCCGCCTGCGCCTTTGCCAGCAAAGCGTTCGCAGTCCACCGCATCGACTCGATCGCCTCCTCCCGACCCAACCCGCCCACGTCCGTGAGCCAGACCAGGGCTTCAATGCCGATGGCACTGCGGATGGCCAGCACCAGTTTGTGGATCTGCTCATCGGTCAGTTCCCCCCGCACCGGCATGAGCGCCTCCGTTAGCCAGCCAATGGCGCGTCCTTGGCGCAGCGGCAGGCTCCGCTCGGGACCGTCTGCGGACTCAAGCGACAAGCGCAGCATGGTCCGCTGCTGCGCCTCGGTTTCCAGGATCATGCGGGTGAACTCCACCACCACCGCATCGAGCCGCCCGGCCGCGTCCAGGGGCGGAGTGTCCGGCAGCATCGAGGTCCGCGCAGTCTCGGGGTGCGCCGCGGCGAGCAGTTCCCGCTGGCCTGGGAAATAGCGGTACGCAGTACTCCGGGCAACTCCGGCTGCCTGCGCGGTCTCGTCCACCGTGGGCGTCCTGCCGGCGGCAACAAGGGTCCTGGCCGCCGCCACGAGCGCATCCATTGTCCGGCGCTTCTGGCTGCTGCGCCCGCTGTCCGCATAGGGTCTTGACACGTCCTTCATGGTACATCAGTCTTGTTATGGGACATACGTCCCATAAAGTTTCCCAAGGCATCGAGGCGAGCAGCATGGAAACGAAAAATGCGTCATCATCCCTGGTCCGCCAGCCCGGCGAAGGACCACGACGCTGGTTCTACGGCGGCGGAGTGCATACCTGGAAGGCCAGGGAGGAGGAGACGGCCGGCGCGTTCCTGCTCTTCGAGGACGAGATGGCCTTGAACAAGGTCACCCCGCTCCACACCCACCCGGATTCGGATGAAACCCTCTACGTTTTGTCCGGCGCGATCCTGGTGAACCTGGACGGCACGGAGCACCGCATTCCCGCCGGCGGCCTGGCCATGGCACCACGCGGCCTTCCCCACGCCTTCAAGGTTTTGCAGGAGGGCACGCGGATCCTTTGCCTGCAGACACCCGGCAGCGCCCAGTCCTTCTACGACGGCGCCAGCGAACCACTGGCCGATTCTAATGCCCCGAACGGTTCAGGCCTGGTGGACTTCGGCCGGATTAGGGCATCCGGCGAGGCCCACGGCGGGATCGAGATTATTGGACCGCCGCCCTTCGCGTAGCCCTGAAGTTAGTTGATCCGGGGATCTGCGCCGCCCGCGAGGAAACCACCGCGCCGTGCGATGAGGCGCTCCAGGTACCGGACCAGGAACAGCCGCTCGACGGCGCGGCCCAGCACGCCCAGCGGCGCGGTGAACTCCACCCGGTCCGTCATGATGCTGCCAGTGGCTGTCGCCGAGAAGTCATGGACATGCCGGAAGGTCTTGAAGGGTCCCTTGACCTGTTCGTCCGTGAAGCTGCGGGGGAAATCCAGGTGGGTGATCCGGCTGGTCATGGTGAGCGGGATGCCGAAGTGCCTGGCCCGCCACGTCACCTCCTGGCCTTCCCCAATGAGCCCGCTTGTCACGCCTGACACCGCCCGCTCCCCAGCCTTCCGTTGGGATTCCATGTGCGCATCGATGCTGCGCGCCAGGTCGAAGAGCCGCTCCACCGGAAGCTGCGACTCGGTGCGGCACACGAAGGTGGCTGTCATGGCGCCAGTCTGCCACGGCTTGCCCGCGGCCCCTCGGTCGTGGGACATATTGGCGCCGGATGGAGGTTCCGGGGGCAGGTTCGACGGCGTGTCCGTGTCAAAGTGCCCCGGTTCCGTCAGGGCAGGGCGCAGCGCAGAACAAAGCAGAGAGCCCGACGGCGGGACTCGCCGTCGGGCTCTCTGGGTGCGTTCGGTGCGGGCTGGGTCAGCGAGTGCTGCCGGCCAGGAGGCCGCGGCGGCGCAGGAGGCGCTTCTCGAAGGGGCCGAAGACCAGCAGCTCGATCAGGATGCCGACGCCGAGGATCAGGAGGATGGCTGCCATGACGATCGTCATGTCGGACAAGACCCGGCCCTGGTCCAGCAGGGAGCCCAGGCCGAAGCCGATGGTGCCGCCTACCGCGATGATTTCCGCGGCCATGAGTGAGCGCCAGGAGAAGGCCCAGCCCTGTTTGAGGCCGCTCAGGTAGCCGGGCAGCGCGGCGGGAAGGATCACCTGCAGGGCCATCTGCAGCCGGGATGCGCCAAGCACCGTGCCCACCCTGCGGTACTGCGGCGGGATCTGGTCCACCCCGGAGATGAGCCCGTTGATGATGGACGGGATGGCGCCCATGAACACCACGAAGTACACGGTGGCGTCGGTCAGTCCGAACCAGATGATGGCCGCCGGAACCCAGGCCACGGAGGGCAGGACCTGGAGTCCGGAAATCAGGGGACCGAATGCACGGCGCAAGGGGGCCACCTGGGCCAGCAGCAGGCCGACCGGCGTGGCGATGACCACCGAAATCAGGAAGCCCACCAGGCCGCGCTGCAGTGATGTCCATACCGATTCCTGGAGCTTGCCGTCATTCCAGAGCACGCCCATCTGGGTCACCACGTCCAGGGGCCCGGGAACGAGGTCGCGCCGCTTGACCCCGAGGGACACGTAGAACTGCCAGACGAGCACCAGGACCACCAGCGCGGCCACGGGCAGCAGGATCCGGCTCCAGTCGATCCGGTGTTTGCGGTCGGCGTCGGACTGCAGGGAGTCCAGGCCGGATTCGAGCTGCCGGAGGTCCTCGTGGCCGGTAGACGTCCGGGTCAGTGCCGCGTGGACGTGCCGGGTCTCGGGTTCGGACGGGGCTTCAGCGAGCGGGGTGGGGTTACTTGGCATGGCGGCGAATCTCCTCCCGCAGCCGGGCGGTGATAACCCCGGTCAGCTGGCCGGCGAGCCCGGCGTCGGTTCGGTGTTCCTCGGTGACGGCCCATTCCTGGACCACACGGCCGGGGCGGGAGGACAGCAGCAGGACGCGCTGGCCCAGCCGGACCGCTTCACGGACGTTGTGGGTCACGAAGACGATGGTGCGCCCGGTTTCCTTCCAGATGCGCTCCAGCTCGTCGTGCAGCAGGTCACGGGTGATGGCGTCCAGGGCGGCGAACGGCTCATCCATCAGCAGCAGCTGACGGTCCTGGGCCAGCGACCGGGCGAGCGACACGCGCTGCCGCATGCCGCCGGAGAGCTCGTGCGGGCGCTTGTCCCCCGCCGTGCCCAGATGCACCAGTTCCAGGAGTTCCTGGGCCTTTGCGCGGCGTTCGGCCTTGCCCACCCCGCGCAGCTTCAGCGCGAGTTCAATGTTTTCCCGCGCGGTCAGCCATGGGAAGAGGGCCGCGTCCTGGAACATGAACGCGGCGCCGTCGCTGGGTACTTCCAGGGCGCCCGACGTCGGCGCTTCAAGTCCCGCGATGATGTTCAGGAGGGTGGATTTGCCGCAGCCGGAGGCACCGAGGAGGGCAACGAACTCGCCCTGCCTGATGTTGGCGTTGACGTCGTCCAGTACCGGGGCGCCGTCGCCGAAGCGCTTGCCCAGGTGTTCCAGTACGACTGGCATGGTGCCGTCCTTAGGTAGTGGTGGGTCAGTCCTGGCCGAGGCCGGCCGCGGAGATCTTGTTGGTACCGCCGGTGACCTGGTTGAGGGCCCGGAGGTCGAAGAGGCCGGTGATGTCGGACTTTTTGGTGGTGCCGGCATCAACGCCATCCTGGAGGAGCTTGGGGTAGCTGCCGGCCAGGGGGTCGAGGGTGAACGTGATGTTCGCCAGCGACCGGGTGAGGACGTCGACCGGCAGCGCTGCCCCGGCGGCTTCCTGCAGGGCGGAATTGATGAGCTCCGCCTTCTGGTCCGCCGGCGCCGAATTGAGCCAGGCCACCGACTCCGCATTGCCCTTCAGCAGGGCCTTGACGGTGTCCGGGTGATTCGCGGCGAATTTCTGGTTCACGATCAGGATGGTGGTGGGGAACTCTCCGGGCTTGCCGGTGCCGGTGCCGTCCCAGAGGTCCTTTTCGTCCACCAGCACCTTGGCGCCGGCCTGGAGCACCAGACGCGACGCCCACGGCTCAGGCAACCACGCTCCGTCGAGCTTTCCGTCCTGGAACAGCTTCAGGGTCTGGGCGTTCTCCGTGGGGTTGATGGCGACATCCCCGCTGCCGTCCACGTTCGTCTTGTAACCCTGCTTGGCAAGCCAGGCGCGGAGGGCCACATCCTGGGTGCCGCCCAATTGCGGCGTTGCCAGGGTCTTGCCCTTTAGATCCGCCGCGGAACTGATCCCGGGCTTGACCACCAGCTGCGCACCGCCGGCCGCGGCTCCCGCAATCACCCGCACGGACTCGCCCTGGCTCTTCACGAACGAGTTGATGGCCGGGTTGGGGCCGATGTAGGCGGCGTCGATGGCCCCGGCGTTCAGGGCTTCGATGGCGGCGGGGCCGGCGTTGAAGGTCTGCGTGCTGAGCCTGGTGCTGCCCAGGGCATCCGCCAGGAAGCCCTTCTTGACGCCCACCAGGGCCGGGGCGTGGGTGATGTTGCCGAAGTAGCCCAGCTTCAGTTCCGCCGCCGGGCTGGGCTCGGCGGCCTGGGCCTCGGTATTACGGGAAATGTTCGAGGCCACGATGGCGCCGAGGGCGATCAGCAGGACCAGCCCGATGGCCAGGGCAGCCTCGACGGCGCGCCTGCGCGTGGGGACCGCGCTTTCGCCTGCCACGATGCGGGTCATCCCGGGCTTGGAACTAGTCATTGTTTCACCATAGGGAGTGGCCCAAACCCGTTCAATGAAGCGGAAACGGGGGGTCACGCACGTTCATCTAGCGTCACATTTGGCCGCGCTGCTGCCTGTTTCGCAGATTCAGTTGCCTTTGACGTTGACCAGCTGCCGCAGCTTGTGCCGCACCGTCACCAGGTCCGCGGCATCCTGCATGACCTGGTCGATCGGCTTGTACGCGGCCGGAATTTCGTCAATGAACGCCTCCGAGGCACGGAACTCGATTCCCCGCATGGCCCGTTTCAGTTCCTCCAGCGTGAACGTCTTCCGGGCGGCGTTCCGTGAGTACTCACGCCCCGCGCCGTGCGGTGAGGAGTTCAGCGACGCCGGATTGCCCCGGCCCTCCACAACATACGACGCCGTTCCCATGGACCCGGGGATAAGTCCGGGATCGCCGGGGCCGGCTTTGATGGCCCCCTTGCGGGACACCCACACGGACTTCCCGTAGTGCGTCTCCTGCTCGGTGAAGTTGTGGTGGCAGTTGATCCGCTCGCGTTCCCGGACCGGCCCTCCCACCCAGCGGCTGAACTGGGCGCTCACGCGGTCCATCATCTCCTCCCGGTTCAGCAGGGCGAAGTGCTGGGCCCAGCGCAGCTCGGCGATGTACCGCTCGAACTGCGGGGTCCCCTCGTCCAGGTACGCGAGGTCCGGGTCCGGCAGATAGACCTGGTTCTTCCGGCTGACATGCTGCGCGACGCCGATGTGGTGCTGGGCGATCCTGTTGCCGATGCCCCGCGAGCCCGAATGCAGGAAGAGCCATACGCCGTCGTCCTCATCTGCGGAGACCTCGATGAAGTGGTTCCCCGAGCCCAGGGACCCCAGCTGCAGCTCCCACTTGGCAACGTACTGGGCTGGGTTGAATCCGGCCTTCGCGGCACGTTGTTTCAGCTCGGCGATCCGTGGCGCCGCTGTGGGCAGGATCTGCCGGTTGTTGTGGCCGGCGGACAACGGGATGACGCGCTCGATGTCCTCGCGCAGGCGCTTCCGGTCCTTGGGTAGGTCCGTCACTGAGTACTGCGTCCGGACCGCGATCATGCCGCAGCCGATGTCCACGCCAACCGCGGCCGGAATGATGGCCCGCAGCGTGGGGATGACCGAGCCCACGGTGGCGCCCTTGCCCAGGTGCGCGTCCGGCATCAGCGCCAGGTGCGGGTAGATGAACGGCAACCCCGCCGTCATCACTGCCTGTTCGCGGGTCTTGTCATCCAGGATGGACGCCCAGTTCAGGAGCTTGGGGCTAATGGTCTCCATGCTTCGCCTCCCGCCGCGGTGACCAGGACTAGGGTAAGTCCTAGGCTAACCCCGCCTTCGAGAGGAGATGCAGCCATGGTCAACGTCCAGACGGAAATCCACATTGACAGGCCGCGCGCAGACGTGGCGGACTTCGCGGCGGACCCGGACAACGCGTCGCGGTGGTACGTCAACATCCATTCCTCGCAGCGGCTGGACGGCGGCCCGCTGGGACCGGGCTCGAAGGTGGCGTTCACCGCGAAGTTCCTGGGCCGGGAGCTGAATTACACGTACGAGTTCGTGGAGTACGTCCCCGGCAAAAAGCTGGTGATGCGCACCGACCAGGGCCCGTTTCCCATGCAGACCACCTACACCTGGACGGACGACGGCGGCGGGACCCGGATGTCGCTTGGCAACAGCGGGAGCCCCTCGGGTTTCTCACGGCTGGCCGGGCTGGTCATGGAACCGGTGATGCGCCGCGAGAACCGGAAGGACCTGCAGCGGCTCAAGGCGATCCTCGAGGGGCGGCAGTAGGCCCCGGCCCTGGACATGACAAAACCGCGGCTTGTTCGCGTGTCCGTCCCTTGAAGGTTCGGATCTGCGAACAAGCCGCGGTTTAGTGGCGAAGACTAGATGCTGTAGCGCTCGTCCTCGTGGTCGCCCGGGTGGTCCTTGACCAGGCCGGCGGCCAGCGTGTTGCCGTCCAGCGGATCGATCACCAGGAACGCGCCGGTGCGGCGGTGGTGCAGGTAGTTCTCAAGCGGCAGCGGTGCGGCGAGCCGGAGCTGCGCGTGGCCGATGTCGTTCAACTCCAGGGTGGAGGCGGGTTCCAGCTTGAACGTGGAGAGGTCCAGCTTGCCGTTGACGTTGCGGACCAGGGCCTGCACCGTGCGGGTTCCATGCTTGACCAGCACCTTCTGTCCTTCGCGGAGCGGCTTCGGGGACAGCCAGCACAGCGACGCGTACAGGTCGGCGGAGGCTTCCCGGACGGTGCCGGCAGCAGCGATGGTGTCGCCGCGGGCCACATCGAACTCCTCCGCCAGGCGGATGGCCACCGACTGCGGCGCGGCGGCTTCCTCCAGGGAGGCGCCGGCAAAGTCGATGCCCACCACGGTGGTGGTCCGTGGCGACTGGCCCGGGGTCAGCACGGACACCTGGTCCCCCACCTTCACGGAGCCTTCGGTGATCTGGCCGGCGTACGCGCGGTAGTCACGGTAGGCCTCGACGTCCAGGCCGGCGGCCACGGCGTCGGGAGCGAGGGCACCCTGCGGCCGGACGACCAGCTGCACCGGGAAGCGGAAGCTCTCCAGGTGGCTTTCGAGTTCGTCGGCGGCCGGCAGGGTTTCGAGGACCTCGAGCAGCGCGGGACCGGTGTACCAAGGGGTGCGCCCGGAGCGCTCCACCACGTTGTCGCCGTCGAGCGCGGACACCGGAACCACCAGCAGGTCGGCAATGCCATCAGCGCCCAGGCCCAGCTCGCGGCCAACCTGCTGCACGTCGGCTTCGATCTCGCGGAACACGGACTCGCTGAAGTCCACCAGGTCGATCTTGTTCACGGCCACAATCACGTGGGCCACGCGCAGCAGCTGCAGCACGGACAGGTGCCGGCGGGTCTGCTCCAGCACACCCTTGCGGGCGTCAATGAGGACGACGACGGCATCCGCGGTGGAGGCGCCGGTCACCGTGTTCTTGGTGTACTGAACGTGTCCGGGGCAGTCGGCAAGGATGAAGCTGCGGCGGTCGGTGGCGAAGTAGCGGTAGGCCACGTCGATGGTGATGCCCTGTTCGCGCTCGGCGCGCAGGCCGTCGGTCAGCAGGGCGAGGTCGATGCCGCCCTTTTCCCCGCCGAAGCCGCGGTCCGCGGAGGTGCGGGCGACGGCGTCGAGCGTGTCAGCCAGGATGGCCTTGGAATCGTGAAGGAGGCGGCCCACCAACGTGGACTTGCCGTCGTCGACCGATCCTGCCGTGGCGAAGCGGAAGAGCGTGGTGGGCAGGGCCGTTTCCAGGTCTGCCGGGAGAACTGCTTCGGTGGTCATTAGAAGTACCCGTCCTTCTTGCGGTCTTCCATGGCGGCCTCGGAGATGCGGTCATCTGCGCGGGTGGCGCCACGTTCGGTCAGGGTGGAGGCGGCGACTTCCACCACGACATCGGACACGGTGTAGGCGTTGGATTCGACCGCGCCGGTGCAGGACATGTCCCCCACGGTGCGGTAGCGGACGGTTTTGGTGATGACTTTCTCATCAGGCAGTGGCTGGGACACCTCGCCCACTGCGCGCCACATGCCGTCGCGGGCGAAGACCTCGCGCTCGTGGGCGTAGTACAGGCCGGGCAGCTCGATGTTCTCGCGCTCGATGTAGCGCCAGATGTCCAGCTCGGTCCAGTTGCTGATGGGGAACGCGCGGACGTGCTGGCCCACAGTGTGGCGCCCGTTGTAGAGGTTCCAGAGTTCGGGGCGCTGGTTGCGGGGGTCCCACTGGCCGAACTCGTCACGGAGGCTCAGGATGCGCTCCTTGGCGCGGGCCTTGTCCTCGTCGCGGCGGCCGCCACCAAAGACGGCGTCGAACTTGTTCTGCTGGATGGCGTCCAGCAGCGGGACGGTCTGCAGCGGGTTGCGGGTTCCGTCCGCGCGCTCGGCCAGTTCGCCGCGGTCGATGAACTCCTGCACGGAGCCCACCACCAGCTTCAGGCCCAGCCGTTCAACGGTCCGGTCGCGGAAGTCGATGACCTCGGGGAAGTTGTGGCCGGTATCCACGTGCAGCACCGGGAACGGGACCTTGCCCGGCCAGAACGCCTTGGTGGCCAGGTGCAGCATCACCACGGAGTCCTTGCCGCCGGAGAACAGCAGCGCAGGCTTCTCGAACTCGGCAACAACCTCGCGGATGATATGGATGGCCTCGGACTCGAGGGTGTCCAGGCTGGACAGGCGCGTGGATACGGCGGCGTCAGTCACCTGGGTCTCCTCGGTAAGTGAAGTGCTCATACGTGTAGCCCGCATTCTGTCTTGTCGGATCCTGCCCAGCGGCCGGCGCGGGGATCCTCGCCGGGCGCCACCTTGCGGGTGCAGGGCTGGCAGCCAATGGAGGGGTAACCCTGGGAAAGCAGCGGGTTGACGGGCAGCAGGTTGTCATCGGAGTACTGGACCAGCTGGTCGAACGTCCAGGCAGCCATGGGATTGACCTTGACCAGGCCATTCTTCTCGTCCCAGGTGACCAGCGGCGTGTTGGTCCGGGTGGGGGCTTCGTCGCGGCGGACGCCGGTGAACCACAGTTCGTAGCCGGCCAGGGTGCGCTGCAGCGGGGCCACCTTGCGGAGGGCGCAGCACTGGGCGGCGTCGCGGGCGAAGAGGTCCTTGCCCAGGAGCCGGTCCTGCTGCTCCACCGTGTTCTCGGGGAGCACGTCCACCACGTTGACGCGGAGGTTGGCGGCCACCTCATCCCGCGTGGCGTAGGTTTCCGGGAAGTGGTAGCCGGTTTCCAGGAAGAGGACATCGACGCCGGGCATCTGGTCCGCCACCAGGGCGGGCAGGACGGCGTCGGCCATGGAGCAGGCGACGGCGACGGCGGGAAGTTCGAAGTTGCGCTCTACCCAGGCGATCACGTCGCGGGCAGGGCTGTCCCAGCCGAGCTCGGCGGCGCCGGCCTCGGCCAGGGCCTTGAGCTCTTCGACGGGGCGCTTGGCGGGTGCGGGTGCCAGGTGCTTTGCCATTACTGGAGTGCCTCCTCGTCTGCTGCGTGGGCCCACTCGGCGAAGGTCTGGCCTTCGGCGCGCTGGGCCACAAAGGTGCGGACTACGCGCTCAACATAGTCGGGCAGGTCATCCACATACACCTTCAGTCCGCGGACGGTGCGTCCCAGCCCTGCTTCCTCGCGGTCGTTGGAAGCCAGCCCGCCGCCCAGGTGGACCTGGAAACCCGGGGAGGGGTCGCCGTCGGGCGTTGGCAGCATCATGCCCTTCAGGCCGATGTCCGCCGTCTGGATGCGGGCGCAGGAGTTGGGGCAGCCGTTGATGTGCAGCGAGAGTGCCTGGGGCAGCTGACCCGAGCCGGCGAGGTCGGCCAGGCGGCGTTCCAGCTCGGCCACGGCGGTGGCGGCGGTGTACTTGGTCTCCACGATGGCCAGCTTGCAGTATTCGATGCCGGTGCAGGCGATGGTTCCCCGGCGGAACACGGACGGGCGGGCGGACAGGCCCAGGGCGTCCAGCTCGGCCACGAGGGGCTCCACCTGGTCCTTCTCGACGTCGAGGACAACCACCTTCTGGTGCGGGGTGGTGCGCAGGCGGTAGGAACCGCGGGCCTCCAGGGTGTCCGCCAGCTTCACCAGTCCGGAGCCGGACAGGCGGCCCGCCAACGGGGTGGCGCCGATGAAGAACTTGCCGTCCTTCTGCTCGTGCACACCGATGTGGTCGCCCGGAGTGGTGGGCTTGGGCGCGGCCGGGCCGTCGGCCAGCTTGTAGCCGAGGTATTCGTCTTCGAGGATCTGGCGGAACTTCTCCGGACCCCAGTCGGCCATCAGGAACTTCAGGCGGGCCTTGGTGCGCATGCGGCGGTAGCCGTAGTCACGGAAGATGCTGGTGACGCCGAGCCACACATCCGCGGCCTGCTCAGGCCTGACGAATGCGCCGAGGCGCTTGCCGAGCATCGGGTTGGTGGACAGCGCGCCGCCGGCCCAGAGGTCGTAACCGACGCCCAGTTCGGGGTGGCGCACGCCTACGAGGGCGAAGTCGTTGATCTCGTGGACCACGTCCTGGCTGGGGTGGCCGGTGATCGCGGTCTTGTACTTGCGGGGCAGGTTGGACAGCAGCGGGTTGCCGATGAACCGCTCGCCCAACTCCTCAATCAGCGGAGTGGGGTCGATGATCTCGTCCTTGGCGATGCCGGCCACGGGCGAGCCCAGGATGACACGCGGAACGTCGCCGCAGGCCTCGGTGGTGGACAGGCCAACACTTTCCAGACGGTTCCAGATCTCGGGGATGTCCTCCACGCGGATCCAGTGCAGCTGGATGTTCTGGCGGTCGGTGAGGTCGGCGGAATCGCGGGCGAAGTCCACGGAGATCTGGCCGATGACGCGCAGCTGCTCGGTGGTCAGCGCGCCGCCGTCGATCCTGACGCGCAGCATGAAGTACTTGTCCTCAAGCTCGTGCGGCTCAAGGGTTGCGGTCTTGCCGCCGTCGATCCCGGGCTTGCGCTGGGTGTACAGGCCCCACCAGCGGAACCGGCCATGCAGGTCCTGGCCGGGGATGGCGTCGAAGCCCTCTTTGGAGTAGACGGTTTCGATACGCTCGCGCACGTTAAGGCCGTCGTCTTCCTGTTTCCAGGTTTCGTTGGCGTTCAGGGGCGTCTTGCCGTCCACTTTCCACTGCCCGTGCGGCTTAGCAGCAGGGCGGGACGGGCGGGCGGGGCGCTTGGTGGCAGCGGGGTCCGCGGACGCTCCGGCTAGAGCTGTATCAGTCATGCATCGACTGTAGGTCCCGCCCGAATTACGTCACAAAGGCCCGGAAACGCTAAGTCACCTAGGGAAATATTTCGTCACGAAACGCCGGACGGCCTTGAAGAAGCCATCCTCCTGTGCATCCGCAGGGTGCCCTGCAGGGGCTGCCGCCGCCGGTTCCCGGCGTGCTGCTGCGGGCGCTTCGTTCATCCTCGCGACGGCGGCGTCGTACCTGTCCAGCGCGATCTCGGCGAGAACCGGGGACGGCAGCAGGGGGTCGGTCACGACGTCGGCGCCTGCCTTGGCCAACTGGTCATGGAAGAAGCCCGGCGCCAGGAGGTACGAGGCAATCACCACGCGGCCGCCGACGTCGACAGCCCCTGCGGACTCCCCCGCCCCGGCACCTCCTTCCAGTTCCTCCCGAAGCATCGCGACGGCGTCGGGCACGGACGGCTTGGCCGAGGCACCATAGGCGGCCACCATCCTGTTGGACCGCAGCTCCCGCAGCTGGCCCAACAACTCCTCGACGCTGACGGCGGCGTTGGGGTTGGAGGAGCCGGCGGCGGCCAGCACGATGACGTCATTGTCCGTGGTGCCGGCCTCGCGCAGGCGCTGGTCCAGCAGTTTGGCGAGCCGCGGGTCCGGGCCCAGCGGCGCGGCCGCCGCACTGCCCGGACGGCTCTTCACGGCCCGCGCGATATCCACCTTCACGTGGTACCCAACGCTCAGCAGCAGCGGAACCACGACGGCGGCGTCCCCTTCCGGCAGGCCCGCCACCACGTCCACCAGGTCCGGCTGCTGGACGTCCACATAGGCCTCCCTGACATCAAGGCCCGGCCGCAGTTCCGCGATGGCGGCGCGCAGGGCATTGACCTCCGCGGCACCTTGTGTGTTGGACGTCCCATGGGCACAGGCGATCATGATGGGGCTGTTCATAGGGGCTAGCGTAACGTTGGAGCCGCCCTGCCCGCCCTCTTTGAAATACCGGGGACGCCCCATGACATTCGCCTTTGACAACTCCCCGGTGTGGCTGGATCTGCTGGGGGTGTTCTTCTTTGCCGTCTCGGGCTCACTGCTGGCGGCGCGGAAGCAGATCGACATTGTGGGATCGCTGCTGCTCGCCTCCCTGGTGGGGCTCGGCGGCGGCGTCATCCGCGACATCATCCTGGCCATAGTCCCGGCGGCGTTCACCAACCCGGCGTACCTGGCACCGCCGCTGCTGGCCACGGTACTGGTGTTCTTCCTGTTCTCCAGCGTCCAGCGTTATACGTCGCTGCTGATCCTGTTCGACGCCGCCGGCCTGGCCCTGTTCTGCATGACGGGCACGCTCAAGGCGCTGGCCACGGGCCTTAATCCGGTGGCGTCCGTGCTGCTCGGCGTGACCACGGCGGTGGGCGGCGGACTGTTGCGGGACGTCACGGCCAACGAGGTTCCCGAACTGTTCAACCCCAAGGACATTTACGCGCTGCCTGCTTTTGTGGGTTCCGCGATGACAGCCGTGCTGTGGGTCCTGGGTGTGTTCAACGTTCTGACGGCGGCCGGCATCGCGGGCGTGGTTTTCACGTTCCGGGTCCTGGCGTGGCGGCGCTCCTGGCAGGCGCCACTTGCCGTTCGCGGGTGGCACCGGCGGGTGGGTGGCACCGGGTTGTGAGGGCCGGTTTGGCTGTCATTTTGAGGTGCCCGGTATTGGCTAGGATATGAGCATGACTGACATGTTCCTCGAGAAGTTCCGTGCGCTTGTTCCGAAGTATCTCGAGGATGAATGGCAGGAAGAGGACGGCCTGACCCCGGAGGAACTGGATAAGGCCCTCGCTGGGCACCAGTTCGAGATCCCCCTGGTCCTGCGCGAGTTCTACCTCGCCCTGGGCGGCTGCGAGGACCTGATGGAGGCGTACCACTACTTCTGGGACCCCGAAGAGCTCGAGGTTGATGACGAAGGCTTCCTCATGTTCCTCGAGGACGAAGAGGAAGCCTTCACCTGGGGCTTCCGCGTGGGCGACCTCAGCGTCCCCGATCCCATCGTGTACCGCCGCAACAATGCCCGCGGCCAGTGGAAGTCCGAGGAAGGCACCTTCTCCGAGTTCGTCTTCGACATGTTCGATTGGGCGTTCGAGGAAGAAGAGGAAGAGTAGGGGTTGCCCGGCCGCGGTTTGCTGAACTTCCCCACCTTTGAGGGCGGCCTACGGCGGGTCCCCCTGTTTGGACGGCGTGCCTCCGGTTTCCCGGGTCAATCCTGTGGAATTTCAGCGGATAACCCTCCCCCGGAGGACCTGCCAGACTTCGTCGACGACCTTTTGCGGGTTATGCACCACGTCCGCGTAGCCATACCGCAACACGGCGTAGCCGGTAAGGATACTGGCATTGTTCCGCGACCGGTCCTTCTTGACCTGCCGTGGTTCGAGGTGGGTGGCCCCGTCGATCTCGACAATGAGGAAGCCTTCCAGCAGGAAGTCCACAAAACCGATCCCCGGCAACTCCACCTGCGTCTCCGTATAGATTCCCTCGCTGCGGAACAGCAGGCGGGCCACAACCTCAACGGGTGAGTCGGCAGTGCCGTCCACCAGATCCAGGACCTTGCGCGCCGCTCCATTCCGATTCCCGGGCAGCCGCTCGCACAGGTAAGGCAACGTGGTCACCCCCTGCCGCACGGCGCTCTCCACCATCACGGCGGCTTCCATTTCCGGCAGGCAACGCAACCCGTGGATGAGCACGTCAGTTGTACTGGCAACAGCTTCCGCCGTCCTATGCGGTACCAGGGACTCACGGTGGACGACCGTATTCACTGGTCCGCCGTGCCGGCACAGAAGGTGGATCTTGTCCGGCTTGTGCAGCAACCAGAGCCCACGGTGACTTGCTCCGGAGGCACACGTGAGCAAACCATTTCCCAAGACCGCGGCCACCAGGTCCGGGGCGGCGCCGGGCAAGGCTACCACGCCATGCCTGAGTCGACTGATTTCTCCCGATGCCACCGCATTTCGGAGATCCCGGTCGGAAAACCCAGCTTTCAGAATTGTGGCCGTCCTGGCAACAGAGCCTGCATCGCGAAGGAATCGGCAAAGATCCATAGAACCAGCAGAGCTGATATCCAGCGGCTCCGGGGTGCGTGGAACGCGCTATGTGAATAAGCGCGCCAGCGCTGGAATCCCCCGTGTTTGGGCGGCTCGTTCGGCGCGTTCCCGCGACCTGCCGCGTCTCCGGGACTTTCATGCCTGAAACTTGGGGAGATTCAGCCCAAAAATCTTTGACACCGGTAGTAACAACCGACTTGCGCATTATGACAAAGCTGTCATAAGCTATTCACGGATCCGCTAAACGCCTCCGGCGGGTCTGATGCGAACGGAGAGATGGCCCCGGTTCACAGCAGCTTCGGTTGTTGAGGACCGGGGCCGTCCCGTTCAAGCCGGGGTTAGCCTGCGCAAAAGAAGAAGCCCGGCCCCACTGGCTGGATAAACCAGGGGAACCGGGCTCCTGAAACCGTCGGATCAGCTGGCGCGGTCCACCACAGCCAGCGCGAAGTTGGACAGCGACTCCTTGACCACACCCTCGGGCAGCGGAGCCAGGGCAGCGATCGCCTCATCGGCCCACCGGCGCGCAACCACCCAGGATTCGGCCGTGACCGGGTGCTCACGCAGCCCGGCGACGGCGGCCGCCAGGGCTTCATCAGAGGTCAGGTCGCCGTCAATCAGTGTCAAAAGGTCGACGGCGGACTGGTCACCATCCGCGGCAGCCTTGCGCAGGAGCAGCACGGGCAGGGTGGGAACCCCTTCGCGCAGGTCGGTCCCCGGCGACTTGCCGGACTTCACCTTCACGCCCGTGACGTCGATGACGTCATCGGCCAGCTGGAAGGCCACACCCACCTTCTCGCCGTACTCCACCAGGATGTCCTCGAAGGCTTCGTCGGCGCCGGAGAAGATGGCACCGAACTGGCCGGAAGCCGCCACCAGCGAACCGGTCTTGTCCGCGATCACGGAGAGGTAGTGCTCCACCGGGTCCTCGTCGGGGCGCGGTCCCACGGTTTCGTGGAGCTGGCCCAGGCACAGCCGCTCAAAGGTGCGGGCCTGGATACCCAGTGCGCGCCCGCCTAGTTCCGAGACCAGGATGGAGGCCCGGGCAAAGATCAGGTCACCGGTGAGGACGGCCACGGAGTTGCCCCAGACTTCATGTGCCGTGGGGGCGCCGCGGCGGAACGGGGCGGAGTCCATAACGTCGTCGTGGTACAGAGTGGCCAGGTGCGTCAGTTCCACCACGACGGCGGCCTGCACCACCGCGGGCAGGGAGGCGTCGCCGAGGTGGGCACAAAGCAGGGTCAGCAGCGGCCGGATGCGCTTGCCGCCGGCTTCCACCAGGTGGCGCGACGTTGCGTCAGCCAGGGGATCCGAATTGGCGATGGCTTCACGGAGTTTCTTCTCCACCTTGGCCAGGTTGTTTGTGATGGCCGGGCCCAGTTCGGCGTCGCCCGCGATGGCCGCGAAGCCTGCCGGCAGCTGGAGGCCCGTGGCGATGGCGGTGGTGTTGAGGCTGGGTTCGGAGTCCGGCAGGCCGTGCCCGGCGTGCGTCCAGCTTTGGTCTGCGGATTTGGTCACGGGTTAACCCTAACTTTTTGTTGCGGATACCGCTGGTTCGGAGCTGACGGGGTATTGGATGTGGCCGGAACCAGCGATTCCAGGACGCGGATCACCCGGTCCTCGAAGCCTTTGGCGGAGGGGTCCGTGAGGTTGGCAAGGAGCCGGACCACGAACCGCATCAGGACCGGGATGGGCATGCCGGTCCGCAGCGCGAGTTTCATGACGGCCGGCTTTCCGATGAGCCCGGCGAATGCCCGGCCCAGGGTGAAGTGCGAGCCCCACTGGTCCCGCACATAGTCCGCGTACCGCGAAAGGTGCGCGTCGGCGTCGTACGTCCCGCTGGCTGCCAAAGAGCGCGAGGAGGCGTCGATGATGAACTCAGCGGCGAACCGCGCCGACTCCATCGCATAGGAGATCCCCTCGCCGTTGAAGGGCGAAACCATGCCGCCGGCGTCACCCAGGAGCAGCAGGCCGGGCGAGTAGTGCGGGGTGCGGTTGAAGCCCATGGGCAGCGCGGCCCCGCGGATCTCCCCCACCTGGTTCTCCGGCGTGAAGCCCCAGTCGGCGGGCATGCCTGCGGTCCATTCGCGCAGGACCTGCTTGTAGTCGAGCTTGCCGAATTCCTTGGAGGAGTTCAGGATGCCCAGGCCCACATTGGAGGTGCCGTCGCCCACGCCGAACACCCAGCCGTAGCCGGGCAGCAGCTTGCCGTCGCGGCCGGGGAGTTCCAGCCAGCCTTCCATCCAGTCGTCATCGGTGCGCGGCGAGGTGAAGTAGGTGCGGACGGCGACGCCGAGCGGGCGGTCGTCGCGTTTCTGGATGCCGAGCGAAACAGCTGTGCGGGTGGAGTTGCCGTCAGCGGCGAGGACGACGTCGGCACTGAACTCGCGCGTCTGTCCCGTCTTGCGTCCGGACTCGTCAAGGAGCGCTGCGCGGACCCCGGTGACCCGGCCGTCGTCGTTGGTCAGGGCATCGGTGACGCTGTGCCGCTCAAGGATTTCTGCACCGGCGGCCTGGGCGTGCCGTGCCAGTTCCTCGTCAAAGCCCAGGCGGGTGCGGATCAGCCCATACTGCGGGAAGTCGGACACCTCCGGCCAGGGCAGTTCGATGGTGCGCCCGCCGGCGATCAGCCGCAGGCCCTTGTTCCGGCGCCAGCCGTCGTTCTCCGGGTGCGGGAGGCCGAGCTTCTGGATTTCGCGGACGGCGCGGGGGGTGAGCCCGTCGCCGCAGACCTTCTCCCGGGGGAAGCTGGTCTTCTCCAGGACCGTGACCTCGAGGCCGGCCTTGGCGAGGTAGTACGCGGCGGTGGATCCGGCCGGACCCGCGCCGACAATCAGTACCTTCACAGGTCAGCGGACGATGTTGCGGCGCAGCTTGGCCACCGGGCCCTTGTGCCCGGCGATGGCTGAAGCAGCACCGTCCGGAGAGGAATCGGCAGGCTTGAACGCACGGTGGACCGCCACGATGCCGCCGGTGAGGTTGCGGTAGGTGACATTCTCCCAGCCGGCTTCCTGCAGCCAGGCGGCCAGATGGTCCTGGTCCGGCCAGGCACGGATGGATTCGGCGAGGTAGACGTAGGCGTCCGGGTTGGAAGCGACCTTGACGGCGATGGCCGGCAGGGCGCGCATGAGGTATTCGGTGTACATGGTGCGCCACAGCGGAACCACGGGCTGCGAGAATTCGGCGATGACCAGCCGGCCACCCGGTTTGGTGACGCGGAGCATCTCCTGCAGCGCCTTCTTGGGCTCGTTCACGTTGCGCAGGCCGAAGGAGATGGTGGTGGCGTCGAAAGTGTTGTCAGCGAACGGCAGGTTGGTGGCGTCCCCGGCGATGAAGTTGATGTCCGGGCGGCGGCGCTTGCCCACCTTGAGCATGCCCAGGGAGAAGTCGCAGGCCACCACGTCTATGCCGGCATCGGCATATGGCTCGCTGGAGGTACCCGTTCCTGCTGCGAGGTCCAGGACCCGCTGGCCCTTGGAGGCTTCCATCGCATCCACCACGACCTTGCGCCAGCGGCGGGTCTGCCCCATGGAGAGGACATCGTTGACGACGTCGTATTTCGGTGCGACGTCGTCAAACATCGTGGCTACTTCGTCCGGACGCTTATCCAAGGATGCTCGGTTCACCATGACATTGTCTCAAATGTTCCCGGGCGTGCTGACCAGCGGCCCGGGAGTCAGGAATTGAGCAGGAACGCGCGCGTTTCCTCCGCTACCTGTTCCGGGCACTCCCACAGGACCAGGTGCCCCGCATGGGGAATTACGACAAGGACCGCGCCTGCTATCCGACGGGCCAGCTCCTCCTGGTCGCTCCGGGCCAGCAGATTGTCATGGCTTCCCCAGATGATGAGGGCCGGGCCATGGACAGTTCCGCTTTCCGTGGGCGGAACGGCGCGGTACAGCCCTTCGAGGCTGGCCCTGAAGGCTGCGCCGCCACCCGGGTTCCGTCACGGATGCGGTCCTTCACAAACCAGGGTGGAACCGGCCGGACCAAGGGGAACCAGGACAAGGACTGCCGCACCCACTCTTCACCAATGGGATCGACCAACGTCTCCACCTCATCGGCGAAGGCGGGACGGCCGGCGAGGGTCAGCGGGGCACCCGCCAGGATCAGGGCGTCAACCCGCTGCGGGCCGGAGACCGCCAGCTGCTGGGCCACGTAGCCCCCGCTGGAGGATCCCAGGACAGCAGCGGATGCCAGGCCCAATGAATCGAGGACAGCAGAGGCATCCCCGGCCTGCTCCACCAGTGAGTAGCCGCCCGCCGGCTTGTCCGCGTCACTGTGTCCTCGAAGGTCCGGGGCGAAGATCCGGAACTCCGTCAACAGGGGGACCAACCTGTCGAAGCTTCGGCGGGACTCTCCCCAAGCATGCAGAAGCAGCAGCGGCCGGCCGGACGGGTTCCCGGCGACGAGGCAGGGCACAGCGATGCCGGTACTGAGCGCCAGCGTGTACACCCTGGAGTCCATGGCCACAGGGTACGCGCGCTGTGCCGCTCCCGGCAGTCCACGCTTGCGCCACCGCGTCTGGGCCCCCTTCGGGTGCCGGGGAGGCCATCGTGTACGCGGGAGTAGTGTTGTCTCATCATGACGAGCACGTTCCGCACCTTGACAGTCCCCCTGGATGGCAAAGCGTTCCCCGGGGGGCTGCCTTCGTTTCTGGTCAGGGACGATGTCCTGTGCTGGACCCGCCGGGAGGCCGGGCTGGCCGGCTTCGGCGAGATAGCGCGCTTCACCGCCACCGGACCGGACCGGTTCCTGGAGGCGGACATCTGGTGGCGTCACCTGGTCCTGGAGGCTGACGCCACGGACTCCGTGGAGCTGCCCGGCACCGGCCCCGTGGCCTTCGGCTCCTTCGCGTTCTCCAAGACGTCCGCCCACGAGTCCCGCCTGATCGTGCCGGAGATCGTGGTGGGCGTGCGGGACAACCAGGCATGGCTCACGCAGTTGACGTTCGACGACGGCCCGCTAACCGAAGAGTCGGCCCTCGCCGCCTTGGACCGGTGGCTCAGCGGTGGTTCCGCCGGCGCCCCTGACCTTGAAACCACGACGGCGGCAGCGGACTCCGCCGGGGACGCTCCCTTGGGTGCCGTGCCCGGGAAAGCCGGCGGCGCCGTCGTACGTCCCCTCCCCCTGGCGGCCGGCGCAACGCTGCACACCGGCTCCCTCAGTGAGGAAGCGTGGATGGACGCCGTGGCCGCCGGCGTTGCCGAGATCCGCACGGGAGCACTGGAGAAACTGGTGCTGGCGCGCGACGTCGTGGCGACTATTCCATCCGGCGTACATGCCGCAGATGTGCTGCGCGAACTCGCCGCGAGGTACCGCGAATGCTGGACCTACGGCGTGGACGGGCTGGTGGGGGCCACCCCCGAGATGCTGATCCAGGTGGAGGGCCGCACGGCGCAGGCCCGCGTGCTGGCCGGCACCCTGGACCGCCGCGACGCGCACGGCGAGGACGGCCCGCCCATGGACTACGCAACGCGCGTGCTCGCCGGATCCGAGAAGCAGCGGCATGAGCATGAGATTGCCATCCAGTCCCTGACCAGGCAGCTGGCCCCGTTCTCGGAGGCCATGAATGCCCACGACGAGCCCTTCATCCTGGAGCTGCCCAACGTGTGGCACCTGGCCTCGGACGTCAAGGCGGAACTCACCGAGGTGGAGGGCCACGTTCCCACCTGCCTGGCCCTCATCAACGCGCTGCACCCCACGGCGGCCGTGTGCGGAACCCCGACGCTGGTGGCGGGCGAACTGATCCGGAAGCTGGAGCATCTTGACCGCGGCCCCTACGCCGGCCCGGTGGGCTGGCTGGACGCGGCAGGGAACGGCGAGTGGGGCATCGCCCTGCGCGGCGCCGTCATCGAGTCGCCCGAGACAGTGCGGCTTTATGCCGGCTGCGGCATCGTTGACGGCTCGCAGCCGAAGGCGGAGCTGGCTGAAACGTGGGCCAAGTTCCGGCCGATGCTGGAGTCGCTGGGCATCAACAGCTGATTTTCCCCCGGGAATGGGGTACGAAGTCTGGGATGGCAGACTGCTCCCATCCTTGGAGGCTTGATTTTGAGCCCATACAGTTATCCAATAGTGAAACTTAGTTGCGTGTGACGTACCTCTCTTGTTGAGCGTTACACTATAAGCCGCGTTAGTACCTCATAGCCCCTGCAACAAAAGGTAAGAAATGCAGACTCGCCGTACCCTTCTGGGCACTTCCAAGCTGACCGCTGCCACCATGATCGCCATCAGCGCCCTGGCCCTCTCAGCGTGCACGAACGCCTCGGAAACGGGTCCGTCCAGCGCGGCCACCTCTTCGGGCAAGGCCAGCGCCAGCTTTGATCCGTCCACCGTCAAGAAGGACGACGCCCTGGCCGCCATGGTCCCGGACGCCATCAAGTCCAAGGGCACCATCACCGTGGGCTCCGACACCAGCTACGCCCCCGCCGAATTCCTCGGTCCGGATGGCCAGACGCCCGTCGGCTACGACGTGGACATCGCGAAGGCCATCGGCGCCACCCTGGGCCTCAAGGTCCAGGTCCAGACCGCGGAGTTCACCGGCATCCTTCCGGCCCTCGGCCCCAAGTACGATCTGGGCATCTCCTCGTTCACCATCAACCCCGAACGGCTGGGTGCTGTGAACATGGTCAGCTACTTCAACGCCGGCACCGCCTGGGCCGTGCAGAAGGGCAACCCCAAGAAGTTCTCCCTGGACGACGTCTGCGGCAAGTCCATCGGCGTGCAGACCGGCACCGTCCAGGAAGACCCGGACCTTGCCGACCGCAACAAGAAGTGCGTCGCCGACGGCAAGAAGCCGATTGACATCGTCACCCTGAAGAACCAGACGGACGTCACCACCCGCCTGGTCAACGGCAGCATCGACGCCATGACCGCCGACTCCCCGATCATCGGCTACGCGCTGACCCAGACCAACGGCCAGCTGGAGAAGCTGGGCGACGTTTACGACTCCGCTCCGCAGGGCATTGCCGTGGCCAAGGGTGACACCGCCTGGGCCGGCGTCATCCAGAAGGCCGTGACCAAGCTGATGGAGGACGGTTCCTACAAGAAGATCCTGGACGGCTGGGGCAACTCCGAGGGCGCCCTCACCAAGTCCGAGGTCAACCCGGCGGTTAAGTCTTGAGTTTTCGCGTTACCGACGACACGTCAGGCGTGCACATGGGCGGCCAGCAAGAGGATGATGCACCGGTACTGAACAAAGCGGTACCGGTGCGCCATCCCGGCCGGTGGATCAGCGCTTTTATCATCCTGGCGTTGGTGGTGCTCTTCCTGCAGAGCCTGTTCACCAACCCGAACTTCCGCTGGGACGTGGTGGGCACTTACATCCTGGACGTGAAGGTGGTCCAGGGTGTGGGCTGGACCCTCCTGTTGACGGTCACGTCCATGGTGCTGGCCATCGTCCTGGCGATCCTCCTGGCGTTCATGCGCCAGTCCGACAATCCTGTCTTCCGCTGGTCCAGCTGGGTGTGGGTGTGGTTCTTCCGTGGAACACCTGTCTATACGCAGCTGGTGTTGTGGGGCCTGATTTCGGTCCTGTATCCCAAGATCAGCGCCGGGGTGCCGTTCGGACCTGAGCTTTTCAGCCTGGATACCGCCGCAGTCATCAATGCAACCGTGGCCGCGATCCTGGGCCTCGGCCTGAACGAATCGGCCTACCTCGCCGAGATCTTCCGTGCGGGCCTGAAGTCGGTGGACCGCGGGCAGATGGAGGCGGCGGAGGCGCTGGGCATGGGCAAGACCAAGATCATGTGGCGGATCATCCTGCCGCAGGCAATGCGCGTCATTGTTCCGCCCACAGGCAATGAAACCATCGGCATGCTGAAGACCACCTCGCTGGTCCTCGCCGTGCCGTTTACCCTGGACCTCACATTTGCCACTAACGCCCTGGCCAACCGGACCTACCTCCCGGTGCCCCTGCTGATCGTGGCCGCCATCTGGTACCTGGTGATCACCAGCATCCTGATGGTGGGTCAGCACTACATTGAGGCGTACTACGGCAAGGGCGTGGACAATCTCGCCCCGGCGGGCAAGCCCGTGGCCAAGTCCGCCCGCGTGGCCCTGAGCCAGGATGGCGGACGGTCGATAGAGACGGACTTCCCCGAGGAGAGTGCACGATGACGGTCACAGCAGAAAAGCCGCTGGTCAAGATCGAAGGCCTGCACAAGTTCTACGGGCACCACCACGTGCTGCGGGGCATTGACATGACGGTCAAGCAGGGCGAGGTGTCGGTGGTGATCGGCCCGTCGGGGTCCGGCAAGTCCACGATGCTGCGCTGCGTGAACCTCCTGGAAACGATCAGTGCCGGCCGGATTTCCGTGGGCGGCCAGTTGATCGGCTACCGCGAGGTCAACGGCCGTCTCCACGACCTCAAGACCAAGGAGATCGCCGCCCAGCGCCGTGAAATCGGCATGGTGTTCCAGCGCTTCAACCTGTTCCCGCACAAGACCGCGCTGCAGAATGTCATGGAAGCACCGGTGCACGTGAAGGGCCAGCCCAAGGCTGCCGCCCAGAAGCGGGCCTTGGAACTGCTGGACCGGGTGGGGCTGGCGGACCGTTCCGGCCACTACCCGTCCCAGCTCTCCGGCGGCCAGCAGCAGCGCGTGGCCATTGCCCGGGCCCTGGCCATGGATCCGGAGCTCATGCTTTTCGATGAGCCCACGTCCGCCTTGGACCCGGAGCTGGTGGGCGACGTCCTGAACGTGATGAAGGACCTGGCAAAGTCGGGCATGACCATGATCGTGGTGACCCACGAGATCGGCTTTGCCCGCGAGGTGGGTGACACCCTGACGTTTATGGACGCGGGCGTGGTAGTGGAATCGGGCGATCCCCGCGAGATCATCGCCAACCCCCAGCATGCCCGAACCAAGGAGTTCCTGGGCCGCGTGCTCTGATTTCCCCGCTTTCGACACTCAAATTCCCTGGCGCTGCCGTTATATCGGTAGCGCCAGGGAATTTTTGCGTCGGAGGATAATTTGCGCGTCGAGGATGCGGGAGCGTGCCTCAGACTGACTTACCGGCCCGCCAGCACACCCTCGACGGCAGCCGTTACGGCTTCCTTGATCCGGGCATGGAGGTGCCGCAGCGAGCGGCGGTCCGTCCGGACCTCCACAATGCCGCGCCCCTGCACAGGCCGGGCCAGCGCTTCGGCGAGTCCCGCCGTCGTACTTACCATTGAATGGCCGACGCCGTATGCTGCGGCGAGTGCCGCGATGTCCACGGAGTGCGGGGTGCCGAAAAGGCGTTCGACGGCGTCTCCGTAGCGGCCGCCCTCCTCGACTCCCCCGTGTTCGAGCAGCCCGAAGATGGCGCCGCCGGAATCGTTCAGGACCACAATCCGCAGGTCCGGCTGCTCCTCGCCCGCGCCGAGGAGTAGGCCGCCGGCATCGTGGAGGAAGGTCACGTCGCCCAGGAAGACCGTGGTCTCCTGCCGGCCGCCCAGGGCGATGCCGGTGGCGGTGGAAATGGTGCCGTCGATTCCGGCCAGGCCGCGGTTCGCGTAAACGGTGGCGGCCGGATCGGGCGCGGGCAACCCGGCCAGGTCCACGTCGCGGATGCCGTTGGAGGACCCGAGCAGCAGCTGGCCGCGGGCGTGCTTCCACACCAGCGAGGCGACCGAGGGCCCAGTGGCAGCGGCCCCGGCGGCGAGCACCTGGTCCAGGGCATGCTGCGCAGCGGAGCCGGCGAGGAGCCAGGTGTCCAGCCAGGCCGGGGTCCCCCGACCGGCAAAATCGGCGAGGTCCGCCAGGTTTTCCAGCGGCAGCTCGGTGCGGCGGCCGGGCTCGTACCAGGCGACCGGAACCGGCTGGTACAGGGCCGACTCGACGTCGGCGCGGGCCAGGAGCGCGGCCACGGGACGGGACAGTGTGGGCCGGCCGAACAGCACCACACGCTCGACCGGCTGTGCCGAACCGGGTCCGAAATGCTCCAGCAGCAGTCGGTACGGGCCCACCGCGTTGGGTCCGAACCGGGAATTGGAGGACGGTTCGGCGAGCAGCGGCAGGTTGTGGGCGCGGGCGAACGCCTCGGCGACCGGCCCGGCGTCGTGCCCTGCCAGCACCACGGTGCGCCGCTCCGGCAGGCTTTCCGACGCGGGCGGAAGGTTCATGACCAGCGGCTCGGTGCCCACCCGGTAGCGCTGCCGCTCCACCGCCTCCGGCAGCCCTTCCCCGGGCAACGGAACCAGGGGGTCGCGGAACGCAAGGTTGAGCTGGACGGGGCCCGGCGGCAGGTCCGGGAAGGCGCCGGTGGCCGCGGAGAGCCCGGTTCGGACGGCCCGCTCGGGGCTCGTCCCGGCGGGGACGTCCACGGCGAAGCGAACCTGCTCACCGAACAGGTCAGGCTGCACGGTTGTCTGGTTGGCGCCGGTTCCGCGGAGCTCCTCGGGCCGGTCTGCGGACAGCACGATCAGCGGCACGGCGGCATGGTTGGCCTCCATCACCGCCGGCATCAGGTTCCCGACGGCGGTCCCGGACGTGGTGAGGACGGCTGCAGGCGTACCGGTGGAGAGGGCCAGGCCCAGGGCCGTGAACCCGGCGGACCGCTCATCGATCCGGACCAGCAGGTCCACCCGGCCGGCAGCGGAGGCTTCGGCGAGGGCGTACGCCATGGGGGCCGACCGGGAACCCGGCGATACCACCACGTGCCGCACGCCGCCGTCGAGCAGTACGTCGACGGCGATCCGCGCCGCGGCGAGCGCGCTCAACTGGGCCTCCGTGGCATCTGTGTCCGGGTCATCTCTGCCGGAAAATCCAGGGGTGGTCTCCGGGGCAGGTTCGTTCAGCGAAGTCACCCAACCAGTCTGCCATCCCGCAACCCCCGCTCACTTATGACAGACAATCTCCCGACCCCTGCTCACCTTTTGTCGATCAAAACGAAACGCCCGCTCACCTTCAGGCCCCACGAGGAGTGGGAGGTGAGCGGGCGTTGCCGAAAAAGCCGTCAAAAGTGAGCGGGCGTCGCCAGAAAACCCGTCAAAGGTGAGCGGGCGTCGCCAGAAAACCCGTCAAAGGTGAGCGGGCGTCGCCAGAAAACCCGTCAAAGGTGAGCGGGCGTCGTGGGAAGAGGAAACTAGGCGCGGAACACCTGGACCACCGCGGGACGCGGCGCGCGCACCTGGCCGGCTGCCGGCGTCGTGCCTGCCGGGACGTAGTCCGGGAAGTAGGAGTTGGGCGCCTCGAAGGTGCCGTCCTCGCCCGGGTGCTGCACGGAGACGAACACCGTGCGCTCGTCGTCGTGGATGACCGGGCCGCAGGTCTCGGCGTCGCGGGGAACGGAGAGGAACTGCTCCACCTTCCCGCGCTCGGCGCCGTCCAGGGTGACCTTGAAGAGGCCGTCGTTGTACCCGATGCCGGAGGGGGCGCCGTCGGTGGAGATCCAGAGGTTGCCGACGGAGTCGAAGGCCACGTTGTCCGGGCAGGAGATGGGCGAGACCTTGTCCACCGGGTAGCCGGAGAAGTAGGTGACGTCGCCTTGCGCCGGATCACCGCAGACCATCAGGAGGGTCCAATTGAACTTCGTGGACGTCTGGTCGCCGGTTTCGGTGATTTCCACGATGTGCCCGTCGCGGTTCTGGGTGCGCGGGTTGATTTCCGTCGCGCCTTCCTTGGTGCCGGTGCCGCGGTCCGAGTTGTTGGTGCAGACCACGTAGACCTTGCCGGTGTGGAGGCTGGGCTGGACGTCCTCGCAGCGGTCCATCTTGGTGGGCCCGACCTTGTCCGCAGCCAGGCGGGTGTACACCAGGACCTCTTCGACGGACATGCCGGGCACAGCGGACTTCCCGCCGACCACCAGGGGCAGCCATTCGCCGGTGCCGTCGAAAGCACCGTCGGCCGGCACCTTGCCCGTACCGTCGATCTCCGCGGCGGGTGAGTTGCCGGTGAACTTCGCTACGTAGAGGTCGCCCTCGGACAGCAGGTTCATGTTGTGCCGGCGGTCGCCTTCACGGTACTTCTCTGCGGAGACGAACTTGTAGAGGTAGTCGAACTTCTCGTCATCGCCCATGTAAGCCACCACGTGACCGGATTCGGCCACGATCACGTTGGCGCCCTCGTGCTTGAAGCGGCCCATGGCGGAGCGCTTCTTGGGGGTGGAGGTGGGGTCGAACGGGTCAACCTCGACGATCCAGCCGAACCGGTTGGTTTCGTTCTCATAGCCGGCGTTGCGGGTATCGAAGCGGGGGTCGTCCAGCTCCCACTTGCGGTTGGTGGGCTTGTTGGTGAGGCCGTAGCGCTTGTCACTGGCTGAGGTGCCGGCGGCGACGAAGTAGCCGTTGAAGTTCTCCTCGCCGGAAAGGATGGTGCCCCAGGGGGTGGTGCCGCCGGAGCAGTTGCCGAACGTGCCCTTGATGGCGCGGCCGGAGGGGTCCGCGACGGTCTTGACGAGTGCGGACCCGGCAACGGGGCCGGTCAGTTCATAGGTGGTGTCGGAGAGATAGCGGCGGTTCAGCGGTGCGCCCTTGACGTAGCTCCACGGTTTGGTGGTGTTCTTGCGCTCCAGCTCCACGACGGCCAGGCCGTGGGCGGCACGGCCGATGGCGCGGGTTTCCTTGGCGTCGTATCCGGCCGGGACCATGATGTTCTCGTTGGTGTATTCGTGGTTGGTGAACAGCACGGCGCGGCGGCCCTTGCTGTCCGGGATTTCCACGATGTCCGTGTAGTCGTTGTTGTAGCCGAACTGGCGGGCCTGTGCTGCCGCGGTCTGGTTGTTCAGGTCGAAGTCCGGCGAGTCGGCGAACAGCGGGTCGCCCCAGCGGATGATCGGCTGCCACGTGAATCCCTCGGGAACGGTGAGGGCGTCAACGGCCTTGTCCACCGGCTTGATGGCCGTGAACTGCAGCTTGGACTTGCCGAAGCCTTCCTTGGCGGCCTTGGAAAGGCCTGCGGCGGAGGCGGGTTCGGCGGAGCCCACGGCTGAACCGAGGACGACGGCGAGTGCACCGGCGGCTCCCATGCCGAGGGCGGCGCGGCGGGACAGGGTGGCGGAGGCGATGTCGCGGAAGTAGCTGTTGGAGCTGGTGTTGCAGACATCGCCGGCGCAGGCGTTGTCACATTTGAGCGCGCAGGTGACGGGGCTCCGCTTGCCCTTGGTGTGGCCAAGCATGGGCAGCAGGGTGAACTTGCGGGCAGTTTCAGACATGGGTACCTTCCAAGGAATCTCACTGGGGTGCCCGTTCACCCTTCCAGCCGGTTCCTACAGGAAGCCATCAATTGGATGAAGTTATGGTGAACCGCCCGTGACCTGCAGTAATGCGTGGACGCGGCGGAGCCGGGCCAGCCACCAGTCGCGGCGTACCGCGGGAGCCGCGAACTGCTCAAGCAGCCCGGCGTCGGCCGCCACGTCGCGGAGGCGGATGGCGCCGTCGTCGGCCACCAGGGGGTCCAAAGTGATGTCCGATTCGAACAGCGACACCGTTCCCAGGCCGCAGGCGTAGGGCAGCTCCGGCAGGGCGGCGGCGAGGGCAAGGCCCCCGCGGATGCCGACGGAGGTGTCCAGCGCGGAGCTGACGACGGCGGGGAGTCCGGCCTGTGCCACGATGTCGAGGGCGCGCCGCACTCCCCCAAGCGGTGCCACCTTGACCACCAGAAGGTCCGCCGCCCCGGCCCGCGCCACCCTCAGGGGATCCGTTTCCTTGCGGACGCTCTCGTCCGCGGCGATCAGCACTGGGGTCCCTGCGTCCCGCAGCCGGGACCGGACCTCGGCCAGGCCCTCAATGGAGGGCACCGGCTGCTCGGCGTACTCCAACCCAAAAGGCGCCAGCCGGGTCAGCGCCTCCACCGCGCGGGCCACGTCCCAGCCACCGTTGGCGTCAACGCGGATGGCTGCGTCCGGCAAAGCGTTGCGCACGGCACCCACCCGGGCCACGTCGTCGTCCAGCGTCTGCCCCTGCTCGGCCACCTTGACCTTGGCGGCGTCCACCCGGCCGAACCGCGCCAGCACGTCCGGTACCCGGTCGGCGGACACGGCCGGCACGGTGGCGTTGACCGGCACAGACTGGCGCAACGGAGGCGGGAACCCCTGCCAGCCCGCCTCGATGGCGGCGGCCAGCCACCGGGACGCCTCCGCGTCGCCGTACTCGGGGAACGGGCAGAACTCGCCCCAGCCCGCGGGCCCGCGCAGCAGCAGCGACTCGCGTTCCATGATGCCGCGGAACCTCACCCGCATGGGCAGGCTGACCACGTGGGCGCCTGACAGCAACTCATCCAGTGGGGGGACGCCCTCGGGGAAGTCAGCAGGGGCAGGCGGGAGACCATGGTTGGGCATGCCGTTTACTGTACGCGGCACGCGCAGGTTACTCCCGGACCACCCGGATGGTGCCCAGCGCGGGGTCCGCGGGGTCGGGAAGGACCATGCCGGCCTTCAGCCCGGACACGAGGTACTCGATGACGGCGTCGTTGATCCGCTCCCCCGGAACGATCACCGGGATGCCCGGCGGGTACGGCGTGATTTGCTCCGCCGCCACCCGTCCTGCCGCTTGGCTCGCCGGAACGTCCTCCCGCGGGCCGAAGAAGGCATCGCGCGGAAGCATCACCGTTTCCAGTTCCAGGCCCGACGGCGAGGGCAGGTCCACCTGGGCAGGGGCAGGAAGTGCCGGAGCTGCCTCGATGAGGGCCTGCAGTGCGTCCAGGAGCCGCTGGGCGGAGGCGTCGTCATCGGCCATTGACAGGGTGGCCATGACGCGGCGGTGGTCGCTCAGGCCCATGTCGATCCGGCGGTGTTCCCGCAGCCAGTCGGCTGCCTGGTAGCCGCCGATGCCGAGGCCGGAGACGTCCATCAGGATCTGCAGGCGGTCCAGGTCGTGTGAGGACTCGGCGGCCAGCAGCTCGTCTTCGAGGACATGGATACCCGGAAGCGCCTCGATGTCGCGGCGCAGCCGCCGGGCCAGGTCCAGGGCATTGCCCAGGAGCTCGGCCCCTTGCCGGACCATTTGCCGCCGCCAGCCGTCCATCGCGGAGTACAAAATGACGTTCGGGCTGGTGGTCATCAGCAGGTCCGCGCATTCGGACAGGTGCGCAGGGTCCACCAGCTCGCCTTGGACGTGATAGACAGAGCCCTGTTCGAAGCCCGCACCCATCTTGTGGACGGACACCACGCAGACATCCGCGCCTGCACTCATCGCCCAGGTGGGAAGGTCCTCGTGGAAGGGCAGGTGCGCGCCCCAGGCCTCGTCGACGATCAGTGGCTTCCCCCGGTCGTGGCAGACCTTCGCGATGCCGGCGATATCCGCGCAGGTCCCGTACGGGGTGGGGCTGACGATCAGCGCCCCCGCCGCGTCCGGGTACCGTTCCCACATCTCCTCCACGTCCGCCACTGACGGCGGGTGCGCCAGGTGCAGCTTCGAATCCCAGCGTGGCCGGATCCACCTCGGCTGGATGCCGGAAAACACCAGCCCGGCGGTGATGGATTTGTGGGCGTCCCGGCTGACGAGCAGGTCACCTTTGCCCGCCGCCACCGCCAGGACGGCGGCTTTCACCGACAAAGAGCTTCCGCAGGTGGAGAAGAAGGCTTGCCCGGCACCCACGGCATCCGCCATGAGCTGCTCGGCCTTCTTCAGGTACCCGCCGGAGGATGAGCGGTCATCCAGGCCCGCTGAGGCCAAAACATCGGCGTGGAAGGTGTCCGCGCCGAGGATTTCCCGGACGCGCGGGTCCGCGCCCCGGCCCTGCCTGTGGCCGGGTGGAGTAAATCCATAGCGGTCCAGCCGGTGGTATTGGTCCAGGGCGTCCAGGAGGGGAGCTTCGTTGTGGTCCACTTCTATCTCGCTTTCGTTGGGTTGGTCAGTAAGGTCCGTTGACGGGCTTCACGCCGCGCGTACGACGGCGGCAACCGCCTCGGGTGGCCAGTTCCGTTGAGCGGCCGGTGGGGCAGTCCCCGCTGTCAGGCGCCGGTAACGGTGAACCAGACGCCGATGCTCCCGGCCACCACCATGACGCCGGCCGTGAACCAGCCCAGGGTGGCTGCCAGCCTCCCGTTCCGGTAGGCGCCCATGATCTTCCGGTCTCCCGAGATGAGCATGGTGACCACCAGGAAGGGGGCAGCAGCAATGCCGTTGATCGTGGCGCTGAAAACCAGCAGCCCGATGGGGTCGGCGGAGAAGAAGCTGATGACAACACCGGCCACTAGCCCTGCCCCAAGCAGCGTGTAGAACAAAGGGGCCCGCCGTGGGCTGAGGTCCAGGCCCCAGTCCCTGCCCAGCAGGCCCGCCAGGCCCGCTGCGCCCGAGGCGGCGAGGACCGGGACGCCCAAGATGCCGGTGCCAATGAATCCCGCGGCAAACAGGAATGTGGCTGCCGGCCCAACAGCCGGTTCCAGCGCCTTGGCAACGTCGGCAGGGCTGTTCACGTCCGTGCCGTCCCTGCCCAGGGTGGCTGCCGTGGCCGCCATGATGGAGAACATCACCAGGACGGAAAAGACCATGCCAATGAACACGTCGGCCCGGGCCTTGCGGAGGGTATGTGCCGCGGCGGCTGCATCGGAACGGTCCCTCAACCCGACAGCTTCGTCGCCTCCGTGGTCCTCGGCGCGCAGTTCCTGGACCCGGTGGGCGCTCTGCCAGAAGAAAAGGTACGGGGAAATTGTGGTGCCCAGCACTGCAACGATCAGGCCAAGGTACTCCGGGGCGAAACTGAACTTCAGTCCCAGCACGCCTTGCAGGACGTCCGGCCAGTCCACCTTGGCGACAAACAGGACAGCGACGTACGCCAAAAGCGTGACGCACAGCCATTTGAAGACCTTCGCAATGACGGCGAACGATCCACTCATGAGCGCGGCCGCAATACCGATCCCCGCAAGCGCGCTCCACAAATGGTCGGGGCCGGCACCGAGCATCTGCATGCCCTGCCCGATCGCCATCAGGTCCGCGGCGGCATTGAGGATGTTGCCCACCAGCAGCGCAACGATCAGGACTGCAATCACCACCCGTGGGCGGCGGGAGAACTTGCGCCGGGCCAGCCTGCCAAGGCTTTCACCGGTGGCCAGCGCCGTGCGGTCACAGATCTCCTGGACCGCCATCATCATGGGCAGCGTCACCGGGGCGGTCCACAGCATGCCATTGGAAAAGGTGGCACCCGCCTTTGCATAGGTTGCGATCCCTGATGGATCGTCGTCCGCCGCGCCGGTCACCAGTCCGGGACCGAGCAGCGAACCGAAGCGGCGCAGGCGGGATTTCCGTGCTGTGCCGAACGCGGTGACATCACCTGCCGGCCGTCCGGTCGTTTCGGCCTTGCTCATCCAGTTCTCTCCACTCACCATCGGCTTCCAAGCTGCCAACTGCTAAGCAAGCTTATGAATAAGAGCCCATGGTAGGGCATGAATCTGGGAGGCACACTTACGCCAAGGCGCTCAGATCCACTTGTTGTGCTTGAACGCCAGGTATAGGACCAGGCCCATCGCCGCCATCAGGCCCAAGGCGTAGGGGTAGCCGTAGGCCCAGGCCAATTCAGGCATATGGGCGAAATTCATGCCGTAGATGGACGCCACCAGCGTGGGTGCGAACAGGATGGCAGCCCAGGAGGAGATGCGCTTGACCTGCTCGCTTTGTTCAAAACTGGACTCGGTCATCCGCTGCATTTCCTCGTTTTGCCGTTGGGCCACCAGGGCCGCGTTGACGGCGAGCGCGTTCTGGAGCAGGGCCCGGAAGGACGCCACGCGTTCATTGATCCGGATGACGTGGTCCAGGACATCGCGGTAGTGGTCCCGCAGCTCACTTGCCTGTTCGCGCTTGGGAGCCCCGGCCATCAGGGCCTGCAGTATCCCCGCCAGCGGACTGGTGGCCCGCTGGAAGATGATGACCTGCCGGGACAATTCGTAGATGCGGCGGGATACGTCCGGGTCGGCCCCGAAGAGGTCATCCTCAATCTCGTCAATGTCGTTTTCGAGGCCGGCCACCACCGGTTCGTATTCGTCCACCACCTGGTCCAGGATCCCGTAGAGCACGGCATCCGGCCCGAGGGCCAGGAATTCGGGCATTGACTCCATCCGGTGGCGGACCTTGGCCAGGTCTGGAGACTCGGCATGCCGGACCGTCACGACGTACTCGTCACCGGCAAAGACGTGGATCTCGCCGAAGTCCACCTTTTCCTCGTCGTCACGGTACCTGGCGGGCCTCAGCACCAGGAACAGGCACTCGCCGTAGTGCTCCAGCTTGGCCCGCTGATGCCCGGCAAGCGCGTCCTCGATGGCCAGGGAGTTGAGGGCGAATTCCTCGCCGACGGACTGCAGCTCCTCAGCGTCCGGCCGGTACAGCCCGATCCAGGCCATCCCCTCGCGCTGCCGGAGCAGGAAGTAGGTTTCGTCAAGGTCCTCCGGGTCCTCGGTCCGCAGCCCGTTGACGTAGACAGCGTTGTCGATGATGGTCACGGCGCGCCCTCCCCGGACCGTTCCCGCTCCCAGTCATCCAGCAACGCCGGCATCCGGGAATGGAGGAACCGGTAGAAGCGGGCCATGTCCACCACGCGCGCCCGGGCCGCCGATCCCTCCGGGAGGGTCTCCGCCGTCGCGTCGGTCAGGGCGGCGAGCTTTTCGTAGATGGGGCTGTTCCGCATGGACACCACGTACCACTCATCCTCATGCAGCGCGTAGAGGTCGCGGCGGCTGCCGGGCTGGGAGACCCGGTGCACGAAGCCCACGGTCTGGAGGTACCGCACGGCCCCGGAGACCGCCGCGGGGCTGGCACCCAGCCGCTCCCCGAGTTCCGCGGCCGTGAGGCTCCCCTGCTCGGAGGACACCAGTGCAAGCAAGGTCCGCGCCGGCATCTTGGGAAAGCCTGCCGCGGCGAAGGCAGCCGCGGTTCTTTCGGCGGCGGCCACCGTGGGTCCGGCATCGGCAGCGGGCCCCGAAACCGAGGCAACCCCGGCAGGCGCGGGAACCGAGCCGGGGCCCGAAACCGGGCCGGCCCCAACATCAGGGTTTGCGCTCATGCTGACCCCACTTCCCGCCGCCTCATCACCGCAACGGCCAGTGCGGCTGCAACCGCCGCGATAGCCAGCATCCACCACGCGCCGCCCCAGTCCGTGGCGTCCCCGTGCGGAACCGGTGTGTGGGTGAACGGGGACAGGTCGCGCAGGCTTTGGTCCAGCCCCAGCATGCCCCCGAAAATGCCGAGCACCACGCCCAGGGCCAGCAACGCCCAGCTGGCGGCGATGGTGGCGGCGGGCCACAGGACGAACACCAGGGCGGGAACGGCCAGGTAGATCAACGCAGCCGGCAGCTGGGCCAGGGCGGTTTCCCACAGGGCATCGGCCGGCATGGACATATCACCGGATCCGTTGAGCGTGGCCCACGCCCCCACACCGGCCAGGCCAACCACCAGCACCACGGCCGCCGCACCCAGCAGCAGGTAGCCGGCCAGCCACCGGACCCGACCCACCGGAGCGGCGAGCAGGAGTTCGGCGGTTCCAGCCGTTTCCTCCTGCCGCAGCCTGATCACCGCCTGCAGGGCGCACGCCGCTGCCAGGACCCCGGCCATCGAGAAGATCACCGAGACCATGAGCTGGGTCAGCGAGGTTCCCTGCGACCGGAGCATGGCCCGCATCACGGCCGTGATCCCGGCCCCGGGCGAATCAAGGGCGGCCACCGCCTTGCCCAGCGACCCCGCCAGCAGTCCCAGTGCCAGCCCGCTCAGCGCCCAGCCGGTGATCGATCCGCTTTGCAGCCGCAACGCCAGGGCCACCGGACTCCGTAGCGCGGGCCGGGCGGCGGCACGTCCGGGGCGGGCACCCCAAACACTGGCGCCGGTGTCCCGGGTCCGGAGGATGGACCAGGCGGCGGCGAGGCAGGCGACGGCGAGCCCCACCGGCAGCAGCAGCGGCCAGCCGCGGTTCCCGGAGTAGGCGAACGTCTGCTGGCCCCAGCCGATCGGGGAGAACCAGCTGGCCGCCCCCTCGGCCATGGTGGTTCCGTCGGCGCCGGGCGTCCCGGTGGCGTCCCCGATTCCGCGCAGGATGTAGGCAAGGACAACCAGTGCCGCCGAGACACCGTTCGCGCCGCGCGAGGTGCCCATGAACTGGGCCACGAGCAGCCCCACTCCCAGGAAAGCGAGGCCGACGGCGCCCGTTGCGGCTCCCGCGGTCAGGGAACCTTGCGGGTCCAGGCCCTGGACAGCAAAGCCTGCGAACACGGCGAGTGCCACGAGGACGTTCGCGGTGACGCCATGAAGCAGGGTGGCGGCACTGGGCAGCAGGCGCCCGGCAGGGGTGGCGGCCACCAGTTCCGCCCCGCCCGATTCCTCATCGGCGCGGGTGTGGCGTACCGCGAGGAAGGTGCTCATCAGGCCGGCCAGGAGGGCAAGGAACGCGTAGATCAGGAAGAACGTGAAGGCTCCCTGCTCCGCGCCCCGGGGCAGGCCGCGCAGCATCAGGATGGCGGGGGTGGCGATGGCCACCTGCAGGATCTCGGTGCGGGCCGCTGCGTTGCCGTACGTCTGGGTGACGGCGGCCGCCGCGAGCAGCGCGAACGCCCCAATGGCCAGCACCCAGCTCACCAACTGCCAGCGGTCCCGCCGCAGGCGCTGCCCCCAGAGGACCAGGAGGATGCCCATGTCAGCTCCGCCCCCTCGCGCCGAGCAGGTGCCGCCGGGAGCCATGTCCGCCGGGGCTATCGGCCTGGGGCTGCCGAATGACGGGGCTGTCCCCGTAGTGCCGCAGGAACAGTTCCTCCAGCGACGGCGGAACAATCGTCAGGCCCTGGACGCCCAGGCCCCCCAGCGCGGGGAGCACCTCCGCGATCCGGTCCGAGTCCGCGCTGAACCGGACCCGGCCGGCGTCGAGCGTCAGGTCGTGCACCGCGGCCAGGCGGGCCAGGGCCTCCGCGTCCAGGCCGTCGGCGGCGAAGGACACCTCCGACCTGGTGAGGTGTCGCAGCGAGTCCAGCGTGCCGCCGTCGACAATCCTGCCGGCCCGGATGATGCTCACGCGGTGGCACAGCACTTCCACCTCGGAGAGGATGTGGCTGGAAAGGAGCACGGTGGCCCCGCGGTCGACGGCGGCCAGCAGCTCGCGCCGGAAGACCTCCTCCATCAGCGGGTCAAGGCCGCTCGTGGGCTCGTCCAGCAGGTAGACCTCGGCTTCGGTGGCGAGGGCCGCGATCAGCGCAACTTTTTGCCGGTTGCCCTTGGAGTAGGCGCGTCCCTTCTTGGCGGGATCGAAGTCGAACACCTGGCACAGACGGTCCTTTCGGCGCCGGTACGCGTCCCCGTCAGCGGTGCCGCCCCGCAGCCGGGACAGCAGGTCGACGGTTTCGCCGCCGGACAGGTTGGGCCAGAGCCGGACGTCGCCGGGAACGTACGCCAGGCGCCGGTGCAGCTCCACGGCCTCGCTCCAGGGTTCGAGGCCCAGGACAGCCGCGGAGCCGGAGGTGGCCCTGGCCAACCCCAGGAGGATGCGGAGGGTGGTGGATTTCCCGGCGCCGTTGGGGCCCAGGAAACCGTGGATCTCACCGCGCTGGACTTCGAGGTCGAGCCCGTCCAGGGCCCTGACGTTGCCGAAGTGCTTATGCAGGTTCGCTGTCTGGACAACGGTGTTCATGGTTCAAGTCTTCGGAGTTTTCACAAAATTATGAAGGTACTAAAGTCCCCACTATGAGCACCGGCGATCCCCTGTCCAGCGGCCAGGCCACCCGCTCCTCCTCGGCGCCGCTGTACGCCGCAGGCTTCGTCACCGCGTTCGGTGCCCACAGCATCGCGGCCGGGCTGGGCGCGCAGAGCGGAAACATCGGCCTGACCCTGCTGAACCTCGGCATCCTGCTGGCCCTCTACGACGTTGCCGAGGTCTTCCTGAAGCCCGTCTTCGGCGCCCTCAGCGACCGCATCGGTGCCAAGCCCGTCGTCGTCGGCGGACTCCTCGCCTTTGCCGCGCTGTCCCTGATCGGCCTGGGCGCTGCCGACCCGTTGATCCTGGCCCTGGCCCGGCTGGGACAGGGGGCTGCGGCGTCGGCCTTCTCGCCGGCGTCGTCCGCCATGGTGGCAAGGATGGCCCGCGGCGGGAGTGCGGGCACCTACTTTGGCCGGTACGGGTCCTGGAAGAGCCTGGGCTACATCATTGGCCCGCCGCTCGGCGCGGGCCTGATCCTGGCAGGCGGCTTCCCGCTGCTGTTCGGCACGCTGTCCGCGCTGGCTGCCGTCACCGCGGTGTGGGTGCTGGTATCCGTGCGGCACCTGGCGCCGCTGCCCCGGAAGCGGTACACGGTGATGGACCTTGCCCGGCAGGCGGGCGAGCGCCGTTTCCTGGTCCCCACGCTGGTGCTGGCCGCGTCCACGGGAGCGATGGGCGCCGCCGTCGGCTTCCTTCCGGCGCTGGCCACCCGGCACGGCCTGGACGCCTTCGCCGGCACGGCCGCGGTGAGCGTGGTGGCGCTCGGCTCGGTGCTGACCCAGCCCTGGATCGGGCGGCGGCGGGACCGGCACGCCGTCACCGACAACAGGGGTACGACGGCGGGCCTGCTGCTGATTGCCGCGGGCGTCGGCCTGGTGGCGGCATTCCCCGGAGTGCTCAGCATTTTTGGTGCCGCGGCGTGTATCGGGGTGGGGATCGGCGCGGTGACCCCGCTCGGTTTCGCCCATCTTGCGGACACGACGCCGCCCGAGCGGATGGGCCGGACCATGGGCTCGGCCGAACTCGGACGCGAACTGGGCGACGCCGGCGGGCCCCTGCTGGTGGGCGGCATCGCCACCCTCACGGCGCTGCCGTTCGGGCTGGGCGCGCTGGCGCTGCTGGTGGCCGCGGCAAGCATCCCCCGGCTGGACCCGGTCCAACCCACCCCCGCTCCCTGAGCGGCCTTCCAGCTTTCTGTGTCACCCTTAACCGCGATGACTTTTTCACGGCAACTACCCACCAGGACCCCGGCCCGGCCTGCCCCGGGCTCGGCGTTCCTGTTCGTGCTGTCCACCCTGGCATGCGTTGCCGGGCTGTTTGCCACCTACTACTTCTTCGTCCAGACCACCACCGGCCAGTTCATTGACGAGTCCGCGCTGGTGGAAGCGGTGCAGATCCACGGCCCCGCCGGAAAGGCCGCCACGCGGTTCCTGGACCTGCTGCCCACCATCTCGCTGGTGATGGCCGCCGTCGTGGTCCTGTTCGTGACCGTGATCCGGCGGCACTGGGCCGAGGCAGGGATCGCCGTGGCAGCCTGCATCGGCGCGAACGTGGCCACGCAGGTGCTGAAGGACCTGCTGCCGCCGCGCCCGGACAAGGGCGTGCTGACGCTGGAGCTGAATTCGCTGCCGTCCGGGCACACCACGCTGGCCGCGTCCGCGGCGGCCGCCGTATTCCTGATGGCCTCCCCGCGCTGGCGCCCCATGGCCGGCTTCATCGGCGGCAGCTTTGCCATCGCATCCGGGGTCTCCACGCTGATCAACCAATGGCACCGCCCCGCCGACGTGGTGGCCGCGTTCCTGCTGGTGGGTGCGTTCATGATTCCCGCGGGCTGGCTGATCCTCCGCCGCGGTTCGTGGAACGAGTGGGACGGGTTCGGCGAGCATGTGGGCTCGGCCCGGATCTGGCTCATGCTGCCGGTGCTAATAGGGCTGGCCTCGGCTGTGGTGGCGGTGTATTCGCTGATCCGGATTGCGCCCAGCCCGTGGCAGGAGGCCAGCACCACCAACTACTTCTGGGCCGGCATTTCGCTGATTGTGATCGCGGGGTACCTGGCCACCGTTGCCACGACGTCGCTGTTCGCGTTCGCGGCACGACGACGGGACGTACCCCGGCGGTAAGCGGCCACGTGTTAGTCAGTCCAGGGCGTTGAGGCGGGCCAGCAGCAAAGCCTCGGCGACGATGGCGTTCTCGAAGTCGCCCAGGTGGATGGACTCGTTGGCGCCGTGGGCCCGCGAGTCCGGGTCCTCGGCCCCGGTGATCAGGATTTCCGCCTCCGGGTACAGCTTGTTGAGGATGTTCACGGCGGGAATGGAGCTGCCCACGCCCATCGAAACAGCGGGAACACCCCACACCTCACCCATGGCCGCGAGCATTGACCGTGAAGCGGGGGATGACGCGTCCCCCGCGAACCCCTCCGTCCGCCCGCCCGGAGTGAAGACCACCTCGGCGCCGAACGGTATATGGGTTTCCACATGCCGGCGGACCGCCTCCAGGGCGGCCGCGGTGTCTGAACCCGGCGCCAGGCTGAGGCTGAACCGCGCCCGGGCTGCGGGCTGGAGGGTGTCGGAGGACAGCGCCACGGACGGCGCGTCGATCCCGATGATGGCCATGGCCGGTTTGGTCCACAGCCGCGACGTCAAGGGTCCCGAGCCTGCCAGCGGCACTCCCGGCAGGACGCGGGAATCGGCGCGGAACTCTGCCTCGGTCAGGGACGGACCCGGCTCCTCCGAAGCCGGCAGGCCCTCCACCGCCACGCTGCCGTCGTCGTGATGGAAGGACGCGATGAGCCGGGACAGCGCCGCCACCGCATCCACCAGCGGGCCGCCGTAGGTCCCGGAGTGCAGGGCGTGCTCCAGTACCCGCACCTCGATGGTTCCCAGGACCAGCCCGCGCAGGCTGGTGGTCAGGGCCGGCACGCCCACCTTCCAGTTGCCCGAGTCGGCCACCACCACCACGTCCGCCCGCAGCAGGTCGGCGTGCTGCTGCAGCAGCAGGGGCAGCGAGGGCGAGCCCGCTTCCTCCTCGCCATCGATGAATACCGTGATGCCGACGCCCAGATCACTGCCCAGGACCCGGAGTGCGTTGCGGACGGCGGCCACGTGCAGCAGCACCCCGGCCTTGTTGTCCGCCGCTCCCCTGCCCCACAGCCGGCCGCCGCGCTCCACCGCTTCGAAGGGCGGACTGTCCCACAGCTCCAGTTCGCCCGCGGGCTGGACGTCGTAGTGCGCGTACAGCAGGATGGTGGGTTTGCCGGCTTCCGCGCTGCGGCGTCCCACCACTGCAGGGGCGCCGGGCCTGCCGTCCGGCCGCGGCGCCTGGAGGATGTCGACGTCGGCCAGGCCGGCGTCGCGGAGCAGGCCGGCCACCTGCTGGGCGGCCTGGTCCAGCTGGGCGGGGTCGAACGAGTCCCAGGCCATGGCGGGGATGCGGACCAGGGCGGAAAGTTCGTCGACGGCGGCGCGGAAGTCGCCGCGGACGGCCTGCCGGAGTCCGGCCAGGACATCCTGGTCCACCTTTGGCCGCGGCCCCATGCGTTAGCCCACCCCGTGGCGCTGCAGCCACATTTCCAGCAGCGCGAACTGCCACAGGACGTTGCTTTTCACCGGCGTCCGCTGGCTGTTGGGATTTTCCAGCAGCCCGTCGATGTACTCGGGGCGGAACAGCCCGCGCTGTTTGGCTTCCGGTGCGTGGAGGGCATCGCTGACCATGGTGATGAACGGTTCCTCGAGGTGCCGCAGGGCCGGGACCGGGAAGTAGCCCTTGGGCCGGTCGATGACCGCTGCCGGCAGCAACTGCCGGCCCAGGTCCTTCAGGATGCCCTTGCCGCCCTGGGTTGCCTTGAGTTCGGGCGGGCAGGAGGCGGCGAGCTCCACCAGTTCGTGGTCCAGGAACGGCACGCGGGCTTCCAGGCCCCAGGCCATGCTCATGTTGTCCAGCCGCTTCACCGGATCGTCCACCATGAGCAGGTGGGTGTCCAGCCGCAGGACGGCGTCCAGGGCAGTGTCCGCCCCCGGAGCGGCCAGGTGGTCGGCCAGGATCCTGCGGCTGACATCGGAACCGGCCAGCCATTCGGGTTCCAGGATGTCCAGGAGCTCCTCGTGGCTGTGGTCAACGAACGCTGCCGTGAAAGCCGGCAGGGCCTGCTCCCGCGGCAGGCCGGCCAGCGGCTGGTGGTAGCCGTACCCGCCGAAGACCTCGTCGGCCCCCTGCCCGCACTGCACCACCTTCAGGTGACGGGACACCGTGTCCGAGAGCAGGTGGAAGGCGGTGACGTCGTGGCTGGCCATGGGCTCGGACATCGCGTCCAGGGCGCCGCCGATGGAGGGCGCAAACTCGGCCGTGGGCACGTGCAGCCGCTCGTGCCGGGTGCCGAACTCCCGCGCCACCAGGTCCGAGTACTCGAACTCGTTCCCGGCGTCGCCGCCGGCGCCGTCGTCGAAGCCGATGCTGAACGTGGACAGTCCGTGCTGGCCCTCGTCGGCGAGCAAGGCAACCAGGAGGCTGGAATCCAGTCCGCCGGACAGAAGGACACCCACGGGCACGTCGGCGACCATCCGGCGCCGTACTGCCGTCCGCAGCGCATCCCGCACGGCATCCCGCCAGTCAGCGGCTGACCAACCTGCATGCTCAGGCTTCCGGGTGTAGTCCGGCCGCCAGTACTCGCGGTCCTGCCAGGTGCCATCCGGACGGATGGTGCGGATGGTGGCGGCCGGGAGCTTCTGGACACCGCGCAAAATGGTCCGCGGCGCCGGGACGATTGAATGCCAGCTCAGGTAATGGTGCAGCGCAACCTCGTCGATGCCCGTATCGATTCCGCCCGACGCGACCAGCGCGGGCAGCGTGGACGCGAAGCGCAGCTTCCCGGGCAGCTGCGAAACGTACAGCGGCTTGATGCCCAGCCGGTCGCGGACCAGGAGGACCTCTTCCCGTTGCGGATCGTAAATGGCGATCGCGAACATGCCCACCAGGTGGTGGACAAAGTCGTCACCCCATTTCCGGTACGCCTTGAGGATTACCTCCGTGTCGCTGGTGGAGCGGAAGCTGAACTCCGGCTCAAGCTCCCGGCGCAGCTCCTGGTAGTTGTAGATGCACCCGTTGAAGACGACTGCCAGGCCGCCCTCGTCCTCCATGGGTTGCGCCCCGGCGTCGGAGAGGTCGATGATGCTGAGCCGCCGGTGCCCCAGTGCAACCCAGCCGCCGTTCCAGCGTCCCTTTCCATCCGGTCCGCGGGAGGCCATGGCCCCCATGATTTTCAGAACTGCTTCCCCCGACGCCGCCCTGCCGTTGAATGCGATTTCGCCGGCTATGCCACACATGTTTCTTCCTTGCTGTTGACGCAGTCCTACTGCTGTTGTTCATGAGGTATTTCCCGGACTACCCGGATGGTCTTCAATGACGGGTCGGCAGGGTCCGGCAGGACCATGCCCGCCTCCACGCCGCTCCTCAGGTAGTCGATGGCCGCCTGGTTGATCCGTTCGCCCGGCAGCAGAAGCGGCACGCCGGGTGGGTATGGAGTGGCCATTTCCGCCGCGATCCGGCCGGGCGACTCCTCCACCGGAATGACTTCCACGGGACCAAAGAAGGCGTCCCGGGGCAGCATCACGGTTTCCAGGAAGAGTTCCTCCTCCTTGGGAATGACGACGGCGGGCGGCCGGGGCAGGGATGGCGCGGCGTCCACCAGGGCGCGCAGTCCGCCCAGCAGCAGGTCCGCCGTTTCGTCGTCGTCGGAAACGGAGATGACTGCCTCCGTCCGCCGGTGGTCGTTGGTGCCGAGGTCGATCCGGCAGTTTTCGCGCAGCCAGTCCGTGGCCTGGTAGCCGCTGATGCCCAACTGCGAGACGTCGATCAGGATGTGCAGGATGTCCAGGTCGTGGGACGCCTCCTGATGGACCAGCTCATCCTCCAGGACGTGCAGGCCAGGGATTGCCTCAATCTCCTTGCGGACCCGGCGGGCCAGGTCCAGGGCGCGCTCGATCATCGCTTTGCCTTCCTGCACCATTTGCCGCCGCCACCCGTCGATGGCCCCGTAGATCAGGGTGTTGGCGCTGGTGGTGGAGAGAACGTCCGCGCACTGCATGAGCCGGACCGGGTCCACCAGGTTGCCTTGCAGGTGGAAGACCGAACCCTGCTCAAACCCCAGTCCCATCTTGTGCACGCTGACCACGCAGATGTCCGCGCCGGCGTCCATTGCCCAGGTGGGAGTGTCCGGATGGAAGGGCAGCTGGGCACCCCACGCCTCGTCCACGATCAGCGGCTTGCCCCTCTTGTGGCAAATCTCGGCAATGGCTTCGAGGTCCGCGCACGTCCCGTACGGGGTGGGGCTCACGATCAGCGCCGCGGAGGCATCGGGGTAGCGCTGCCACATCTCCTCCACCGTCTCCGGTGCCGGCGGATGGCTCATCTTCAGCTCGTCGTCCCAGCGGGGCTTGATCCACCGGGGCTGCAGCCCGGACAGCACCAGGCCCGACACCACCGACTTGTGGGCGTCGCGGCTGATCAGCAGGTCCCCTTCGCCGCGGGTCACGGCGAGGATGGCTGCCTTGACGGACAAGGAACTGCCGCAGGTGGAGAAGAAGGCCTTGTCAGCGCCCACGGCAGCCGCCAGCAGTTCCTCAGCTTTAGAAAGGTAGCCGTTGGAAGACTTGCGGTCGTCCAGTCCTGAGGAGGCAACGACGTCGGCCTTGAAGCTTTGCTCCCCCAGCACCTCCAGCACCCGCGGGTCCACGCCCCGTCCCTGGCGGTGTGCCGGCGGCGTGAAGCCATACCGTCCCAGCTTCTGGTGTTCTGCCAGCGCGTCAATCACCGGCGCTTGGTTCTGGTCCAATTCATTCTGGCCCAACGGGGACCTCCTGGTGTCGGTTTACAGAGTCTGGTTGTCCAACTGCGCGGTGCCGCCATGGGTGGGCGTGGAGGCGTTCCCCTGCAGCAGTTTGGTGGATTGCCTGCGCCGGCGGCTGGAAGAAGCCTGCCCCCGGACGGACGTTGGGGGCATGGCTGTGGTGTCGACGGCCTGGGCGATCATGGCTGGAAGGTTGCCAAACCGGGCGAACCATTCCCGCTGGGCAGCAGCCCCGGTCCCCCTCGCCATCACCTGGAACATCAGCAACTCCACGGTGGCCAGCTCGTCCTGCTCTTCCAGCACTGGACGGACGTGGTCCAGCAGGGCCGCCAGCACATCGGACGCGGGCCGTGGGTTCCCGTCAACCGGATCCAGCAGGTCAGCCTCCAGCCCGAAGCGGCTGGCCTGCCAGCAGGCGAGCCGCAACTGGGTGGAGGGCACGGGGGCCGGGGACACGCCGTCGCGCCACTGCCTGGCGGCGGTTTCCGCCAATGCCCGGACCAGCGCGGCCACCAGGACCGCGTCGTCCGCGAACAGGCAGACATCAGCCACCCGGACCTCCACCGTGGGGTGGCGGTCGCTGAGCCGCGCGTCGAAGTAGAGGTTTGCCTTGTCCAGCGGGACACCGGAGGACAGGATCTGCCTGACGTTCGCGTGATAGGCGGCGGCGGATCCGAAGATTTCGTTGGGCCCGGTGGTTGGCCACCGGTTCCACGCCTGTGAGCGGTAGCCCGCGTAGCCGGAATCTGTGCCATTCCAGAACGGCGAGTTCGACGCGAGGGCCTGCAGGACCGGCAACCAGACCCGGATGCGGTCCAGGATGGCCACGCCCTCCTCATCCGATTCGATTTCCACATGCACGTGGCACCCGCAGGTGAGCTGCTCCACAGCCGTCAGCCCGTACCGCTGCATCAACTGCCCGTAACGTTCTCCCGGTGCCACCGTGGAGTGGACCGGCAGTGGAGACGTTGCCAGCGCAACCGCCCTGGCTCCAGCCTGCCGGGCCAAGGCATCGGCGTACCTGCGTCCCGCCGTGATGTCTTCGGCAATGTCCGCCAGGGTCAGCCGGGGCGACGTGCAGGTTTCGATCTGTTCCTGCTTCATCTCACTGCTGAGATTGGGGTATTCCGCGGCGCGCTGCAACACGCTGCCCAACGCAACAGGGTAGCCGCCGGCACCGTCGACAATGAGGAATTCTTCTTCAACACCCACTCGGCGGGTCATCGTGCACATCCCATGCAATACGATGCCGTAACAACAACCCGCCTGACTGCGGATTTCAGGCGGTTCTGGGTAAGGTCAGCCACAACGCTCCCAAGGTCAGTTAGCCGTAGGGCGGCTGCTTCACCTTACCTTCACATAGTAAGCATGCTTATTTCCTTGCCGCAAGGCGCACTGGCGCGGACTGGCGCTGCATAACCCCCGGTTAGGGATGACTCCGCAGGTCAGAAAGCTTCGGGGTGGACGGACATTGCGGGCGCGGAATCCTGCATGAACGAAGCAGGCGCGGCGGCAACGGACGGCGCCGCTGCCGGGCGCAGGCGGGTCAGGTACTTTGCCCGGGCTGCTTCGACGAATCCCTGGAAGAGTGCGTAGTCCTCGGTGAGCTCCTCGGGGTGCCACTGGATACCCAGGGCGAAGGTGGCAGCCGGGTATTCGATGGCCTCCACCACCTGTTCTTCTGTCCAGGCAGCGGCAACCAGGCCGTCTCCGAGCTTGTCCACGGCCTGGTGGTGCGCCACGGGGACCATTTGGGCCTCGGGGCCGATCAGCTGTGCGAGCTGCGACCCGGGCCGGACCTCCACCGGGATCCGGTTGTACTGGAAGCCGCCCAGCTGGTGCGCGCTGTGGCCAACGACCTCCGGCAGGTGCTGGTGCAGCGTGCCGCCGAGGGTGACGTTGAGGAGCTGCTCGCCGCGGCAGATGCACAGCAGCGGAATGTCCTGGCGGATGGCCTCGCGGATCAGGGCCTGTTCCCAGGCGTCACGTTCAGGCCGCGGCCGGTCGGTGGCGGGGTGGGGTTCCTGGCCGTACAGGGCCGGGTCCACGTCCCAGCCGCCGGGGATCAGCAGGCCGTCAAGCCTGCCCACCAGCACCTCGATCACCCCTGCCGCCACAGGCTGCGGCGGCAGCAGCATGGGGATGCCGCCGGCGGCGATGATGGGGGCAAGGTAGGTTTCCGGCAGGAACGCGGCGCTGACGTCACCACAGCCGGCAGTACCCGCCTGTTCGAGGTAGGTGCTAAGGCCGATGACGGGCTTTACGACGGCGTCCGTGGTTTCCATGTGCTGCTGCAATCCTTCCGGGAAAATCTCTCAGTTAAGCGTATAAGAGCCCAGGCGCCGGAATGTTTCAGGCAGATCAAAATCACATGTCAGTCGTGGTGACCCTGGTCCCATTCGAAGTGTCCCATTCGAAGGTCTCCCGTTAGGGGCTGGTCCTGTTAGAGGTTGGTCCCGTTAGAGGTTGGTCCGGGCCTCCGCGTCTTCCGCATACCGGGCGCCCTCCACGGGGATCCTGGTGATCAGGCCGTTCAGCCCAGCCAGCTCCGCGTCTGTGAGGACCAAATCCGCCGCAGCGAGGTTCTCCTCGAGGCGCTCCAGTTTGCGGCTGCCGGGGATGGGGACGATCCAGGGCTTTTGGGCCAGCAGCCAGGCCAGGGCGACCTGGCCCGGGGTGGCCCCCTTGTTCCGGGCGATGCCGCGCACCGCGTCCACCAGGGGCTGGTTGTGCGCCATTGCGTCCGGCCCGAAACGGGGGATTGTGGCACGTGCGTCATTGCCGCCGTCGAACGTGCTGGACGGGGCCAGCGTCCCGGTGAGGAACCCCCTTCCCAAAGGGCTGTAGGGGACAAAGCCGATGCCCAGTTCCTCGCAGGTGTCCAGGACCTCTTCCTCGGGGCGGCGCCACCAGAGGGAGTATTCGCTTTGGACGGCGGTGACGGGCTGCACCGCGTGGGCGCGCCGGATGGTGGAGGCTGCGGCCTCGGACATGCCGAAGTGTTTCACCTTGCCGGCGTCGATGAGTTCCCTGACCGCTCCGGCCACCTCTTCGATGGGAACGTTCGGATCCACCCGGTGCTGGTAGTACAGGTCGATCGACTCCACGCCGAGCCGCTGCAGGGAGCCCTCCACCACGGTACGGATGTGGGCAGGATCGCTGGTGACCTTGCCGCGCGGTTTACGGGCCACGGGATCGATATCGAAGCCGAACTTCGTGGCGATCACCACCTGGTCGCGGTACGGCGCCAGGGCCTCCCCCACCAGCTCCTCGTTGGCGTAGGGCCCGTAGATTTCGGCTGTATCGAAGAAGGTGACGCCCCGGTCCACCGCCGCCCGGAGGAACGCCAGCATGTCTTTCCGTTCCGGCGTGCTGCCATAGCCGCCGGTCATGCTCATGCAGCCAAGTCCAATGGCGGATACGTCAAGGCCGCGGCCCAGGGTGCGCTTGTGCATGTGTGCTCCTGTTCAGTGTGCTGGTTCCGTCATCCCCTGCCGTAGCACGGCAGGGCGCCGGCAGTAATGTTTTGAGCAAATCTTGAGGAATTGGTGCCCTGTAGCTTGAGGCTCGCCGTGGATAGTTGCAGGTGCCTGGGCGGCGTCTTGAAGTGGGCGCCGCCCGGTAACCCCCACCGCTCCCCCCTTCACTGACTCAGTTTCAGGGATCGAGCCGCCGGCGCAGGAGGCAGAATTCGTTGCCTTCGGGGTCCTGCAGCACGTGCCATTGCTCGTCGCCGGTCTGCCCCACGTCGGCCGGCCGCGCGCCGAGGGCCAGCAGGCGTTCCAGCTCCGCGTCCTGGTCCCGGTCCACCGGGTTGACGTCGATATGCAACGGAAGCCTCCCCACCCGCGGATTGCTGCTGGGGCTCAGGAAGATCGTTGGCTGAAGACCGCCGAAGCCGGCGTCGGGCGGCCCGATTTCGATCCCGCCGTCCTCCCGGTCGATCTCCACAAACCCCAGGACATCGCTCCAGAACCGCGCGAGCAGTTCCGGGTCGGCACAGTTCAGGACCAGTTCACTGATGCGGCATGACATGGTGCCAGTGTACGGACGGCCCTCCCCTGCCTGAGGACAGACACGGGCGGAAAAGTATGACGGCGGCGCGCACCATCCGCGGCGACCCATCCTTGACGCGCATGTTAGTTTTCGAGGCGCATATTCCTCTCCGCGGCCCATATACGCGGTGCGACAAAGCAGCTGCGGGTCGAAAATGAATATGCGCGTCGTGAAAACGAAAAGCCAGCTCGGCGGGAGGCGGCGCCGCTGCGTTGGGGGTTTTGCAGCGGCGCCTTCTTCCGCCGAGCTGGCGGGCGGTCAGGCGCCTACAAGCTGGTTGAGACGCAGGTGACCTTGTTGCTGTTGTTGCCTTGTTCGATCTGCACCACCGCGGTGGCGGTACTTTGCGTCTGGTCCGCGTAGGTGGCAACGACGCGGATGGTGAGCTGGGAGGTTGTCCTGTTGGCCAGGATGATCGGTGAGTTAATGTTCAGTGCCACGGTGCTGGCGCTGCCCAAAGTCACTGCATCGGAGTAGGAGGGACCGTAGGTTCCGTTGCCTTGGAGCGCCGAGTAGGCCAGGGAAGCCGGGGCCTTCGTGCCCGTAGCCGTCAGCGTCGCGTTGGTCCTGTTGTTGTCGTTTGCGCAGGTGAAGCCCGAGAACATCTGCGCGGGCCACGTCACGGTCATGGTCGCCGTCGCGCTTTGCTGCCAGAGGGCCGACGCCGAGGCCCCGCCGATGCCCAGCAGCACCGTCAGGATGAAGGCCCCGACGGCGAAGCCCGCACCAGGCAGGTTCCGGAACCCTGCCATCTACTCCGCCTCGGCATTCATTGTGCCGCGGGAGCGGGTTTTACGGATGGACCTGTAGACGGTGATGGTCCCGTAGCCGATGAGGGCCGCGGCAGCGATGACGGTCCACATTTCCCGGTTCGAGTTCCCCAGGAAGTTGGCCGCGAACCCCACATACGGGACTGCATAGAACAACCTGCCTTTGACCTGGATGGCGCGGACGGGATCCGGGTCGTTGGCCCCGTTGTTGTCGCCCTTGGTGATCAGCGTCTTCTCGCCCTGCTGTGTGGACCCGAACCCGACAATCCGGTGTGTTTCCACCTCAGGCCGGCCCGAGTGGAGCTGGAAGGTGATGACGTCGCCGTATTTGAGCCCGTCAAAAGGCCCCGGCTTCATCACCATGAACGTACCGGGCGGGTATTTCTGCGCCATGGAGTTGGTCAGTACCGTGTAGGTCTGCGAGCCCGTCGCCACCGGCACCACGATCAGGACCAAAGCGGCGAACAGGACAACCAGCATCGCAGCCATGCTCAGGAAACGTCCGACGACGGTCCGGGCACCAGTGCGCTTGCGTCCCCGTTGCGGAGTGGCGGCCGGAGATTCGTTCCCGGATTCCGGGCCGCCGCGGCGAACCAGTCGTTCGCTCAGGTCAGCAGCCACTGGGCACCCCGCAGAGCTGACGTGCGGTGAGTTGGAGCGAGATGTTCACTGCTTGTCCTTTCACTGTTGAGGGGGCACTGGAACTGAGGCTGACCTGGAAGCAGAAGACGGTGGAACCGCCTTTGACTACCGTGGGTGAGACAAGCCCGGCCGTACTCACTGGCGTGAAGCCCGTGGTTGTACTGCATTCCGCGGAAGAAGTTGCCGTTTTGGCGTTGACGCTGACGTAGCCGGCAAGGGTTCCGCCGCTGATATTGGCGATGGTGGGCTGGCTTGCCGTGATGGCGGTGTTGAACTGGCCGCCGGCGTTGGTGTTGTTAGTGACCACAACGCCGCCGTAGACCGAGGTGCCCGGCCCCAGAGTCCCTGCGGGTGACAGGGTCAGGGTCGCCGCCGAGCCGTTGGCAAGGGTCATGGTGGTTGTTTGTCCCGTGTTCACGGCCGTCAGCGCCGTGTCGAACGACGCCGACGTGATGGTTCCCGGGGAGGCGGACGCCGCCGCGCTCCACAGCGCGTAGGTTCCCTGCACGGTGAACAGGCCCAGGACCACTGCGATGGCGGTCAGCGCCGCCGCCTGCAGCCTGCGCTTGATGCGCATGGTCTCCTCCTGGTCTCCTGGTTCTGTTTCCTTCTGTTGGCAGCCGGGTGGTCCTGGGTCCACCCGGCTGCATCAGGCTAGGAGAGGCCGGCCTGGGTGACCTGGGTCAGCTGGAATGCCACGTTGTTGAAGTTGTAGCTCGCGGTGGTGTCCGCGCGGCCGGTGGTGCTGGACAGGAATTCAAAGGTGATGGTGGCAGTAACCGTCTGGTCCGCCCCAGTAGCCGTGGGCTTCAACGGGTTGGCCACGGCCGCGCCGCCAACGGTCAGCACAGGTGCACTCACCGTTACGTTGGCGGGCGTGAAGCCGTTGGTTGCGGTGATGCCGGTGGTGGCCACGTTGGCGGCCATCTTGTTGCCAACCAGGGTTACGGCCAGGTCCTGGGTGAACGTCAGCTTGTCACCGGGAACAACCTTGTAGGTGGTGATGTCGATGGTGGCGCCCGCCCGGTCCTTCCAGACGCCGGCGACGGTCCTGGCGACGTTCAGGTCACCGGAGACGATCGTACCGGGAGCCGTGGTTGCCTCGGCGTTCCAGCTGGCCAACGTTCCGCCGCCGCCCAGCAACAGTGCGGCGCCAACGGCGATGGCTGCGGTTCCCTTGATCAGGGTGCTGTTCTTCATGATGTGTCCCCTCAGACTTTGTGGTGTGGTGGTCTAACTGGGGACAACATTGCACGGCCAAGCTCAGGAAGTCAGGGGGTAAAAGGTCAACGAAAGCTCAAGTTATTTGAAAGGTCAAGAGGCCTCTGACCTGCACTTCTACCGATAGGAGGGCAACAACAGCGGCAGCGCGGACACCCGCCGACGTCAGGCCGGAAGGTTCAGCTGCTCCACAATGATCCGGGCAGTGGCAGGGTCGCCGAGGATTCGAAAGTGCCCCGCCACCGGCAGCTCGATGTTGGTGGCCCCAGGCAGCATGCTCCGCTCCGGAATGTGCGGATCAAATGGGCCGTAAATGGATGTGATGCGGCTGTTGATGGTCAGTTCGCGGGACATTTGGAGCGTCAGGGCATTCCTTGGCGAGAAGATCCGCAGGCTGGGCAGCAGCATGTACCGGGCATAGCGCGAGCCGGAGAACGGTGCGCACACAGCGATCATCCGGTCGATCCGGTGCTCCGGATCCAGCGACAGCATGGCGTACTTCCCGATCAGCCCGCCCTTGCTGTGCGCCACCAGGATGGCGTCGCGCAGCCCCGCTTCCTCCAGGTGCTGCGCCACCAGCTTTGCCGCCTCCGGGACTTTCATCTTGTTGCGCTGGAGCACTGTGACCACGTGCACGGGGTGCCCGGCATCGTGGATGGCCTGGATGAGCGGCATCATGAACTGCCAGTTTTCGTACACGCCGGGAATGATCAGCACGGGTGCGCGGGTGCCGTTGCGGAAGGACCCCGGCTGCACGCGCGACATAAATCCGCGGACCTGCCAGGCAGCGGCGTAAATATAGTCCTGTGCCCACCACACGGCTTTTTGCAGCGGACTGATGCGGGCCTCGGCGCCGGGATCACTCATGTGTCGAGAATAACGCGCCCCTGCCACACTTCCTGCCATGACGGCCGCAGCACGTTGAATCACGGCCGGACCCGCGGACGCCAAGTACGTTGTCACGGCACTGTTGAAGGATGCCGGCCACGAGGACATCATTGACCTCGTGGACATCTCCACAGCCCGCGGCACGGAAATGCTCCTCCCCGTCCGGCTTCGCCCTGGGATGCCCTCGGCACGCCCTCGTGCAACGTCAAGATTGTTCGCTGACCGGCCCGCAAGGCCAAAAGGATGGCTTCCATGCAGGGAACCGTGGCGCTGGTGACCGGTGCGGCGAGCGGCTTGGGACAGGCCATAGCAACCGGCCTGGCACGCGAAGGCGCCCTGGTCGTGGTGGTGGGGCGCTCCCCCGCCCGGGCGGAAGAGGCAGTCAGTGCCATCCGTCGCCTCGTCCCGTCCGCGCTGCTGGAGCCGCTGGCCTGCGACGTCTCGGTGCAGTCCGCGATCCACACTGGAGCGGCTGACTTCCTGTCGAGCCACAGCAGGCTGGACGTCCTGGTGAACGCAGCGGGCGTGTTTCGCAAGCAGCGCCAGGTAACCCCCGACGGACTGGAACTGACGTTCGCCACCAACGTGATGGCGTATTTCCTGCTGACCAACCTGATGCTTGATGCGCTGAAGAACGCCGCACCGGCTGGCACACCCCGGATCGTGAACATGGCGTCCAGGTACGGCAACACCAAAATCAACTTTGACGACCTCCAGACTGCCAAAGGCCGGTACAGCTACCTCCGCTCCACACCACCCACCATGCTTGCCCGCGTGCTCCTCACCCAGGAGTTCGCCGAACGCCTGCGGGGCTCGGGCGTGGTGGCCAACGCCGTCCACCCGGGGCTGGCCAGGAACACATCCCTGCTGAAGGACGTCGGGGGCCCGTTCCGCCTGCTGACCAACACCTTCGGCAGACCGGCAGAAAAAGCGGCAGACACCGCCCTCTGGTTGGCCACATCAGAGGAAACGGCGGGCGTGTCCGGGAAGCTCTGGGCAAAGCGCAAGGAGCTCAGTACGCCCGGCATGGGATCGGATCCGGAGGCCCGCAAGCGCCTGTGGGACGCCTGCGCCGGCCTGGCCCATCTGCCGTAAGAACACCGGTTCAGTAGTTGCGGCGGTGCTTCAGGCGGGGAATGACGACGGCGAACACGGCCGCCGCCGCGAACCCCAGCAGGCCCGTGGCTGAGATCCCCGGGCCCAGGGAGGCAAGGGCGGTCACCCCTGAGAGGAGGACCGGGCCGCTGGTGGAGCCGGCGTCCGCCATGAACCGCCAGAGCCCCAGGAACTGCCCGCGGCCGCGGTCCGGCGAGAAGTCGGCGCCCAGGGTCATCACCAGCCCGGAGCTAATGCCGTTGCCGAAACCAATCAGCAGCGCCGCCAGCAGCAGCCCGACGAAGGAACCGGTGAGCGAGATCAGGAGCAGCGCGGTTCCCATCAGCATTGTGGACGGAATCGCCACCCACTGCCGCCCCTTGCGGTCCATCAGTTTCCCTGCGGGATAGAACACCAGCATGTCGATGGCACCGGACAGCCCGTAGATGAGGGAAGCGGAGGTGGCGTCCATGCCCAGGTGGTCGGCCCAGAGCGGGATCACCACCTGCCGGGAGGACCGCAGCGCACTGAGCAGCAGGATGCCCACGCCCAGTGAAAGGAACACGCCCGCATGCGAGGCTGCGACGCTGCGGAGCGTGGGCTGGGGGCCCGCGTCCCTGCCCAGGGGGAGATCCGGCGTCGCAAGGTCCGGGATAGTGAGGGAGAGCAGCGCGGCGGCCGCCATGGCCACCACGCCCACCCAGTAGGCCCCGGAGATACCGAAGAACTGCATCACGGCGGCTCCTGCGAACGGGCCGATGAATACGCCGATGCGGTTCACGCCGCCCAGCGTGGACAGCGCCCGGGCGCGGAACGCCACGGGCACCGCTTCGGTCAGGTACTTCTGGCGGGCGAGGCCAAACACCGCCCCGGACATCCCGACGACGGCCATCGCCAGCGCGAGCAGCCACAGTCCGTTCGGGGCCACGGCGGAGGTCGCGGCGGCTGCCAGCGCCAGGCCGGCCGCGACGGCGGCGCCCACGATGGACCACCGTTCGCCGAAGCGCAGGGTCACCAGGGACGCCGGCAGGTTGAAGAACCAGGAGCCCAGCCCCATCAGGGTGACGATCAGGGCTGCCACGGCCACGGAGGCGCCCAGTTCGCGGGCGGACAACGCCACCACGGGAAGGATGGCGCCCTGCCCGATTCCAAAGAGCAGTGTGGGTCCGAAAGCGGCTACCGCAATGCTGCGCAGGCTGAAGGGCTGGGAGTCGTCCGGGGAAGTCATCAGATTTATCCTATGGCCGGCCCCTTACGCGGCAGGATGCACTGTGACGCACGGGACAGGCCGGGCTCAGCGGGCCCGAGGCTCGAACCCGGTCCGCCGCAGCCCATGGGGCAGCCGGGAATCAGTAACCTTCCAGGATTTCCCTGGCCTTGCCGTTTGCCGCCGCGGTGACCAATTCTTCCGCCACAAGGTGCAACTTGACGTTGGCGTGCTGGCTTCTGGTGGCAAGGACCTGGAACGCTGCCTGGGCATCCACACCCTGCAGGGCCATGACAACGCCCTTCGCCTGCTCAATGACCGCCTTGTGCCCGAATGCACCCTCGATGGCCTCGGATGCAGCATGCTGGGACTCGATGCGCAGGCTCTGGGTCACGTCCACCATGAAGCCGCGGGCCTGCTCCACCCGCCCGGACGGCGAGACGTCGGCCTGGACCGCCGAAAAAACGCGCCGCTCCCTGCCCCGGACGTCAACGATCCGGTGCAGCAGGGCGCCCTGCCCGCCGCCATCAAGGAGGTCCGCCCACACTGCGCGCACGGGTTCACGGTCTTCCGGGTGCTTGTGGGCCATCAGCACGTCCAAGGTGGGCACTACCTCGCCCTGCCGCAGCCCGTGGATTCCAAAGATGCCATCGGACCACTGCATGTTTCCGGAGGCAACATCCAGCTGAAAGGTTCCTGAAGGACAGACGCCAGTAATCGGCAGCGGGAAGAGGTACGCTTCCAGCCTCGACCACATACATTCCTCCAAAATTCGGGCACCCCGGGCGGGTTCTGGCATAAGAATAGCTGAATGGAACAGCTGTTACTTGGCATGTTCGCCGGCCGCAGCAGGGCTGGATTCAAGGGGGTCACAAAAGCCGCGCGGAGGAGTAGCGTTCGCCTTATGGGGCGCTGAACCGCGTCCCCAATCCAAGGGAAGGTCAATTCATGGGTGAGGCATGGATCCGGACGCTGGGCAACGGGCTGGTCCGGGCGGATCGGGTCACCGAGATTTCATCCACCCGCGGGTCCCTGTATGAGGACCAGGGGTATTCATTGAAGGTCATCGTGGACGGCAAGGGCCACGTGCTGATTGACGACGGCGGGCTGCAGGGTCCCATGTCCGAGCGGCTGGAATACGCCAGGCACATGGAGGACGCCCTGCTGCTGGCCATCGACGAGGCGCGCGAGAGCGACGCTTCAATGGTGATTTCATACGAACCGGAACGTGAGCGTTGGTCTGCGGCTCCAGTTTCAGTATTAACAGGACGGCTTCCCGAAGTCGTCTGACCCGGCGCCCCCAACCAACCCGCAATCAATGTCGTTTTTAGTGAGCACAACGCATCTGCTGCGGGCTGGTTGGGGCCGGGCACAGGACTCAGCTGTGCGTTGGTTCTTCCACAAGTGCGGTGGCGATGCTGGCCGCGTCGTCGAGTGCGGCCAGGAAGCGTTCGGCGTCCAGGGCCGCGGCGCAGCCGGTGCCGGCGGCGGTGATGGCCTGCCGGTAGCGGTGGTCCACGGCGTCACCGCAGGCAAAGACGCCGGGCAGGTTGGTGCACGTGGTGGGGGCGTCCACCTTGATGTAGCCTTCCTCGTCCAGGTCCACCTGGCCGGCCACGAGCTCGGTGCGCGGCAGGTGCCCGATGGCCACGAAGATCCCGGTGGCGTCCTGGTGCCGGGTCTCGCCGGTGCGGGTGTCGGTTAGGGTGACCCCGGTGACCTTCCCGTCGCCGTGGATGGTGCTGACGGCGGAGTTCCAGGCGAAGCGGATCTTGGGGTTGTCCTTGGCCCGCTGTGCCATGATGCGGGAGGCGCGCAGTTCGCCCTTGCGGACCACCACGGTCACGGTCTTGCCGAACCGGGTCAGGAAGGTCGCTTCCTCCATGGCGGAGTCGCCGCCGCCGACGACGATGATGTCCTGGTCGCGGAAGAAGAACCCGTCGCAGGTGGCGCACCAGGAAACACCGTGGCCGCTGAATTTCTTCTCCTCCGGCAGGCCGAGTTCCTTGTAGGCGGAGCCGGTGGCCAGGATGACGGCCGGTGCCTCGTAGGTCTCCCCGGCGCCGGTGACCACGCGCTTGAGGGAACCTTTCAACTCAACGGACGTGGCGTCGTCGTACTCAATGCGGGCGCCGAACTTTTCCGCCTGCTGCTGCAGCCCGTCCATCAGTTCAGGACCCTGGATGCCTCCGGGGAAGCCCGGGAAGTTTTCCACCTCGGTGGTGTTCATCAGCGCACCGCCGGCGGTGACGGAGCCCGCCAGGACCAGGGGGTTCAGGCCGGCGCGGGCGGCGTAGATGGCGGCGGTGTAGCCGGCGGGGCCGGAGCCGATGATGATCAGCTGTTCTTTGCTCATGGATTGTCCTTCGGTGGCGGTACTACTGGGCGTCCGCGTGCTGCGCGGGCAGGAGTTCGGTGATCAGCTGTTCAACGCGTGCTTTGATCTCATCACGGATTGGACGGACGGAGTCAACGCCCTTGCCGGCCGGATCCTCCAGCACCCAGTCCTCGTAACGCTTTCCCGGAAAGAACGGGCACTCGTCACCGCAGCCCATGGTGATCACCACGTCCGATTCTTTCACTGCCTCAGTGGTGAGGACCTTGGGGACCTCGGCGGACACGTCGATCCCCAGTTCGGCCATGGCCTCGACGGCGGCCGGGTTGACCTTGTCTGCGGGCTGGGATCCGGCGGAGCGCACCTCGATGGCTCCCCTGGACAGGGAGGTAAGGAAGGCCGCAGCCATTTGGGACCGGCCGGCGTTGTGGACGCAGACAAAGAGGACGGAAGGCTTTCCCGCGGGGTCGCTGCTCATGGATGCTCCTCAAACTGATAGATAACTACGTTCGGTGTAATAAACGTCACGGTGTTGCGTGGATCACACTGATTGCCTAATCTAGTTGAGGCTTAAGCAAACAGGCCATGCAAGAAGCTGCAGCGTCGCAGCCAATGCCGGGGAAGGCTTTACAACTTGAACTCTAAGCTGAACATCGTGGTCCGGGTGGATCTGGACCGCAGCAAGGCCAAGGTGATTGCAACGGGGCATATCACCATTCACAGCATCAATGCTCTCTACGTCGTGGCGAAGCGGGCCAACTCCCTCAGGGGAGGCCTGGACCTGGAACTGGACATCTCCAGCGCCTGGGTGGACGAGGAAGCGCTGGACATGCTCCGCGCCGCCTCTGAAACAAGGCACCTGCCCGCCAGGATCGATCCGGAACAGGCACCCTGCACCATCAGCGTGCTGGCCGACCGCCGATATCCGCGCCAAACAGCAGGCCGCCTGGCCGCATAAACTTCCCGGCCCCTCGCCGCGCCCCCTGATCGGGCCAGAACGGGCCGACCACCGCTTCTCTTTTCGCTCCATCGGCCCGAAGTGCGGCTGCATCTGAACAAACGGATGGCTGCACTTCGGGGCCGGCGGAGCTTTTTTTGCCCTAGGACTGGTCGCCAACGCCCAGGATGTCCCGGAGCTCCTCAACGGTGAGGCCGGCGGCCCTGCCCAAGGCCTCTTGGCCCGCGCCCAGCCTGGCAGCGCCCTGGACGGCAGTCTCGAACCGCTCCTGCGCCGCATCCAGCTCCCACTGGACGCTCTCCACCCTCGCCGATGCCAGCCGCACGGCCTCCAGCGGGTCACCATCGGGCCAACCATCCATTGTGTAGCCGCACGTGCAGGACCACTCCGCCGCGCCAAGTTCCAGCGGCGCCCAGCCCAGGGATGTGACCGGAACGGGCGCAGCCGTCATCGCTACGCCGCAGTGAAAGGGCGCTGCGGGCTCGCCGGGTACAAAGGACGCTGCGGGCTGAAGCGGAAGTTCATCGCCTTGCGCAACAGGGACTGACTGCCCGGCCGCCTGAGGTTCAAGTACTGCAGTCATTGCGAATCCGCCGTCCAAAATAGTTAAGAAGCAATGTAGCTAGCCTAACTAGAATAAAGGTCCTGTCTACCGGACGGTAACACCTTGGTTGGAGTTCACTGCCTCCACGGCTTCGCGCATGCGCACCAGGAAGCGCATCACGGCTTTGAGTTCCTCGGGAGACAGCGATTCCGCGGCCTCCAGCATGCGCTTGTGCATCTGATTGAGGTTGTGCCGGACTTCCTCGTCCGCGCCGGGACTGGGCCGGAGGATGACGGCCCGGCGGTCCGATGGGTGGGGTTCGCGGGTCACATAGCCGCCGGCCACCAAGCGGTCCACGAGGCTGGTCATCGAAGCGGAGGTAATCCCCAGGCGGGCGGCAAGTTCCGTGGGGCGGGTACCAACGCCGGCGGCCTCTGCGTCGATCAGGTAGCGAAGCGCCAGGAGGTCCGTCTCCCCCATCGCAGCGGAGGAGCGGGTGCGCCTTCGCATGGCGCTTTCGGAAGTCCGGAATTCGCGGAGGGCATTGATCACGTCAACAGTTCCGGGCTGGACGCCCTCGAGGGCCGGGTACCAGTAACCTTCGCTTGCACCGTGCGGGTTCATGCGAATTCCTTCGATATCCTACTTGCTTGGCTGTCTAAGAAACACATGGTAGCCCACTTGATCCGCCGCTACCTCCGCGTCGTTGAGAAGTACAGGTAAGTACCCGCACAGGCCGGAGGGGAAAAGTAGAGTACAGGCTACTCGTGCCCTCCTTCAGTCAGCCCAATAGGTTTCTATAAACCCGCGGCACCACGGCCAAGGGCGTGACGGAATGGGGTGCAGGGTGGCAGTTGGCCCGGCGGACAACGTGGAGCCTGAGCGGCAAGGTTTCCTGCTGGATTTGGTGACCGGGGCCGACGGCGATGCAGGGTCTCTGCAGAAGCTCACCGATGCTGCCGCGCGCTGGATCAGCACCACTGCCGGATCAGCCCTTGAATGTGCCGCGGTGCTGCACCGGCAGCGGTCTTGTTCCGCAACCGCCGGGAGCACGCCGGCCGCTGCCGCCCTGGCATCGGAGGATGAGCACGGGGACGGCCCCACGGCACTGGGCTCGGCACTGGTTGTGCCGGCTGTGATCAGCCAGGCCGGCGCGCGCTGGCAGGGGTACCGGAGACGGTTGGTGGACCGGGGCTTCGGCTCGGCCCTCGCCGTTCCCTTGGAACTGCAGCCTGGTTCCGCCGGGGCCCTGGTGTTCCTGGGGCCGGCAAAGTATGTTTTCAACGCCGCAGTGATCAACGAGGCAGCCTGGTTCGGCGAGGTGGCATCCCATAGCTTGAAACTGGCCCTTGACGTCCATGGCGTCATCCGCGCCGGGGACAACCTCAAGCAGGTCCTGGAGAGCCGGACCAGCATCGACGTCGCCTGCGGCGTCCTCATGGCACAGAACCGCTGTTCCTACGCCGAGGCGTTCAGCAAGCTCGCCGGCACCTCGCGCCACCGAAACCTGAAGGTCCGCAGCGTTGCGGAGAGCATCCTGAGGTCGCTGCCCAGCGGCGCACCCGGAACACGGTTCGATCCCCCGGCGATCGCGTAGGAACTGCGGCTAGGAACTGCGGCGGAAGAGGCTAGTGCCGCGCCCGTGCCCGGATAAGTCCGGCCGCCACCAGTCCTGCTCCCCCGAGTGAAGCCAGCATGCCGCCGAGAGCCACGAAGTAATCGGTGATGGTCATTGTCCTGCGCTCCTTCCGTACTGCCTGATGAGCCCAAACTATGCGCCCAAACTCAGTGTTCCCTGAAGGATCGCCAGCAGCTTTGGTCAAGATCCGGTAAAGGAAAACTGCGGTGATCCACATACTTTGGCCCGCGATCTTCTCTTTGTCGGGGCGTTCCGTATTATTCATGCATGTGGACAAAACAAAGCCAGAGCTTCTGCCCAACCTGCGGCAGGACCACCAATCACGTCACCCATTTCCAAAAGGACGACGCCGGCGCTCTGGTTGCGGACGTCCGCTGTGTTGAGTGCCCCGAGGTTGCCGGGGCGGTTGCCTAGGTCTTAGAGAGCACCTTGCTGTTGCTGACCGGGCGGTTTTTGCTGACGGGGCGGGTCACCGCACTTCCCGGGCGGGTCACCGCCAGGATCACCCCTATGCCGGCCAGGGATGAAACCATGGCCGATCCGCCGTAGGAGATGAACGGGAGAGGCACGCCGATCACCGGCAGCAGTCCGCTGACCATGGCGATGTTGATCACCGCCTGCCCCAGGATCCAGGTGATGACGCTGCAGGCCACGATCCTGGAGAAGGTGTCCGTGGTGCGGGCGATGGTCTTGAACACCGCGATGGCCAAAATGGCGAACAGGCCCAGCACCAGCAGGGTGCCGGCCAGGCCGAGTTCCTCGCCCAGAATCGAAAAGATGAAGTCGTTGTGGGCTTCCGGGATCCAGTTCCATTTCTGCCGGCTTTGCCCCAGGCCCACGCCGAACCAGCCGCCGGAGGCCAGGGCGTAGGCGCCGTGCTGCGCCTGGTAGCCCACTCCCTGCGCGTCCTCCTCCGATCCCATGCCCAGCCAGGAGGAAATCCTGCCCATGCGGTTGCCGCTGGTGGCGGCGAGCAGCAGGGCTGCCACCACGCAGATCAGCCCGGCCACAGAGAACACTTTCATCCGGACCCCGCCGTAGAACATGGTGGCGGCAAGGATCATCATGATGATCATGGTGGTGCCCAGGTCGTGTCCCAGGCCCACGATCAGCATCATCAGTCCGCCCGCGGGACCCAGCGGAACAACGGCATGTTTCCAATTGGCCAGCAGGGCCTGTTTCCGGTCCAGGATGCCGGCGGCCCAGACAATCAGCGAGAGCTTGGCGAATTCTGACGGCTGGGCAGTGAAACCACCCACACTCAGCCAGTTCCGGTTGCCGTTCACGGACATGCCCAGTGGCGTGAACACCAGCACCAGGGCAACCAGGGAGCCGATCAGCAGCGGCCAGCCCAGCCATCGGATCCGCCGTACAGGCATCCGTGCCAGCACCAGCATGATCACCACGCCTGCCACGGTCCACATGGCCTGCTTCAGGGGAAGATCGTACGGATTGTTTCCTGCCGCCACGGATTCCACGGACGACGCCGATGCCACCTCCACGAGTCCGATCGCCGAGAGCGTGAGGACCACCGCCAGGATCAGCGGCCTTAGGCGTCCCGGGGAGTCATCTTCCAGCCACACCGCCAGTTTGCCCAGCCCGCGGCGGGCGGGACGGTCCGTCGCGCGCTGCCTTTGTCCTGTATTCATCTGTCCGTTCCTCAACCTGCACAGCAGGGCTTCCCCCATGGCCGGGCCCATCTCCGGGGCGGGTACCGCCGAGAAAAAAGAGTACGCCCTTTGGCGCCGCCGGGGCCGTGGCGGCGCGGCGGCGGGGCCGCCATTCTTGGGGAATTGCCAGCTTGGGGCTGTAGGGTAGCGGAAACCTGCCCCCTCCCGAAGGTTATTTTGTCGTGTTCGGTTCCAGAAAATCCCCCGGCCCGGATCAGGATGGCTCCGCCCCCGCCCCCTACCCGGGCCAGGGTGACCTGTACGCCGCCAGTCTGCGCCGCCGTCGTCCGGTACGGCGATCTCCGCGCTGGCTCAAGGTCCTCACCGCCGTGGTCTCCGTGCTGCTCCTGGCCGCCGTGGCTTTCGGCGGCTACTGGGCGTGGCGGCTGCAGTCCAACATCAGCACCTCGGAACTGACTGCCGGCGGGGAGCGGACCGAAGGGGCTGTGAATGACAGCTCCGACCGGCTGCAGATCCTGGTCCTCGGTTCGGACACGAGGGAGGGAAGCAACAGCCAGTACGGCAGTGTGGAGGACTCGTCCAGTTACGGCCAGTCCGATGTGATGATGCTGCTGGACATTTCCGCCGACAACAAGCATGTGAACGTAGTCAGCTTCCCGCGCGACCTGCTGGTGGACGTGCCGGCGTGCACGGATCCCAAAACCAAGCAGGCATATCCCGCGCGCCAGGATGTGATGATCAACAGCGCCATGGCGCAGGCCGGCATCGGCTGCGCGGTGGACACTGTCAACAAGCTGACGGGGCTGGAAGTGGACCACTTCATGATGGCCGACTTCAACGCTGTAAAGGAACTGTCCAATGCCGTGGGCGGCGTTGAGGTCTGCGTCAGCGATGCTGTGCACGATCCTGACAGCGGCCTGAACCTGCCGGCCGGCACCTCCCAGGTGCAGGGCGAACAGGCGCTGGCGTTCCTGCGCACCCGGCATGCCTTCGCCAACGGCGGGGACCTGGGGCGCATCCAGGCCCAACAGGGCTTCCTGGCCTCGCTCAGCCGCAAGCTCAAATCCGAGGGCACGCTGGGCAACCCGCAGAAGACCCTGACCATTGCCGATACCATCACCAGGAACCTGACGGTCGACTCGGGCCTGTCCTCCATCCCGTCGCTGCTGACCATCGCCAACCGGCTGAAGACCATCGATCCCGCCAACATCAACTTCATTACCGCGCCCACCACGCCGGCGCCCCAGGACCCCAACCGGCTCGCCCTGGAAGAGCCGGCGGCCTCGACCTTCTTCTCAGCGCTGCGCAACAGCCCAGACCTGAGCCAGCCTGCGCCCGCCGCACCCACGGAGACGCCCGCAACTCCCGCTGCGCCCTCCTACGACAAGTCGCTGCAGCCCGTCTCCATTGCCAACGGCACCGGGGTGACGGGCCGGAGCAACGCCATCTCCGGGCTGCTCTCGGACGCCGGCTTCACCAACGTCACCAAGCTGCAGGCCCAGGACCAGGACAAGACCATGGTCTACTACTCGGCCGGGTTCGAGGACGTCGCCGCGGACGTGGCCGCGCTGTTCGGCTTGCCCGCAGGCAGCGTCCAGCAGGTGGCGAACATCCAGGGCGTCCAGCTGTACGCGGGCACAGACTTTGCAACAGGCACCAAACCCGCCGCACCGCCGTCGTCCGTCGACTCCCTAGGCGGAGTCGTGGCACAGACCGGCAGCGACCAGACCTGCCAGTCCGCCAACCCGCTGGGGTAGCAGGGCTGGGGCAGGCCGGCACTGGCTCAAGCCGGTGGGGCGTGCAGGAACCGTGCCAGGCCGTCCTCTGCCGGTGAGTACTGTACGTGGATAAAGTCCGTACAGCCCGCGATTGATCCAGGCCGCGGGTTGAGCCCCGGCCGCATGTGCTGAGGCCAGGGTGGTGGTTCCCAGTCCTGGTGTTCGCTTTTGTAGTGCCTGCCGGTGGGTGAGATCCAGCCCGGCGGTTGATTTTTGGTGGCCGGAGTGGGTTTCCAGCCCGTGGTGTGCCGGAGCCTGTGATGTTTCGGGCAGGGCTGTCCCAGGTTGCTGATGCCGGTGGTTCCGCCGTTGTGCCAGGCGAGGATGTGGTCGGCGTCGTTGTCCAGGGAGTTGTTGCTGCAGCCGGGGAACGGGCATTTCCCGTCCCGCATCCTCAGCCACGCCCGCATCGCTTTCGTGATTCGGTAACTGGTCCGCCCGATCTCCAGCGGCGCCCCGTCCCGCGGGTCCACCAGGACCCAGTGGAAGGAATCCGCCCCGTCCGCGACGAGCCGCCGTGCCATCGACGCAGGGATCGGCCCGTACCCGTCCAGGACCGCCGGCTCATCGGTCCGGCCCATCAACGAGAACACCGGGACGGTGACCAGCACCTGCGCCCTGATCGGCGAGGACAAGTGTTCCCGTCCGGCGCCGTCACCGGTCCCAACGACGTCGTCCGTGGCGCCGGCACCGTTCCCGCCGGCGCCCAGCTCACTCGTGAGGATCGCTTCGGCAAAGGTGTCGGCCCGGAGCTGGGCCATGCTTCGGCACTCTTCCGGCCCCTGCAAGGCACGGGCGACAGCGGTGAGCCGGTTCCACCCGGCCAACGCCTGATCCGCCGGCAGACACGCGCTGAGCCAGGCCATCCCGTCCTGGTCCGGCCGGTACTCCACCCGCCGATCCGCCACAGACCTGGCATGACGCTTCTCGATCGACTCGGCATGGTGCCGTTCCCGCCACATACGGGCCTTGACCCTGAACCGGTGGGCAGGCATCTCCCCCACCGGACACCCCCTGGCCGGGTCCAACACGTCAGGGTCCAGGAAATGCGCCTCCAACGCCCCCGCCCCCGCAGGATCAAGACTGGCCGACTCGTCGGCCATCACAACCGCGTGCTGCCACGAAATCGTTCCGGCCCGCAGGGCTGCCAAGGTCCGCGGCAAGCTCGTCGTCAGGGCATGGGAGGTGGCCAGGAACGACGACGCTGCCCGCGGCCCCAGAGCCAGCACGCACCCGATCTCCGCCGCGACCGCCATCTCCTGAGCCACCACCGGCGCATCCGGCCCCGCAACAGCCCAGGCAGTGTCCGAATACTTCACCGCGGCCCTCGCTTTCAACCCCGCGAAGCCAGCCTCCACCTCCCGGGCACCAGCCAGAACATCCAGACACCCATCCGCGAAGCCCGCCAACAGATCAGCCTCAGAGAACGGCTCCAAACCCGCCCCGTCCACCTCCGCATCAAGCACAGCGAGCGCAGCACGGATGTCCTCAAACGCCTTGGCCACCGCCGCTTTCCCCATAAACCCATGATGACAAGGGGGTATGACATTCACGGGGGATGGCAGCTAACAGCAGTTTTTCCCCGGAAGGACTGCCGCTAAGTGCCATCCCGCGGGCAGGAAAAAGGGTGGTTGGCCTGCCGGGAAACTTCGCGGGGATCGACGCAACAATTCACCTTTGCCTGAATACAGCCAGCGATGTATTTTGGAAGGCATGCAGACCCTCACCCACGCTCCGGTCCTGGCCCGCTTCGGCTATGCCGTCTCGGACCCCACGCGCGCCCGCGTGCTGCTGGCACTCGCGGAGGCACCGTCCTATCCCTCGGACCTGGCGGACAGCCTGGGGGTGTCCCGGCAGAGCATGTCCAACCACCTGACCTGTTTGCGCGGCTGCGGGCTGGTAGTTGCGGTCCCGGACGGGCGGCGCAGCCGTTATGAGCTGGCGGACGGCCGGATCGGCCACGCCATCAAGGACCTGATCAACGTTGTCCTCGCCGTCGACCCTGCCTGCTGCGCCCCTGACGGGGAGTGCTTCGCATGACGGCCGCACTCCACTCCCCGCCCCAGAACGCCGCAAGGTGTTGAGCCGGCGGATCAGGCTTTTCGCGGCCGCCACCATCACCTACAACATCGTCGAGGCCGTCGTCGCGCTCTGGGCCGGCGGCGTGGCCGATTCCTCCGCCCTGATCGGCTTCGGGCTGGATTCCGTGATCGAGGTGGCCTCCGCACTGGCGCTGTCCTGGCAGTTCTCCGGCAAGGACCCGGAGCGGCGCGAGCACCTGACCCTGCGGATCATCGCCGTCTCGTTCTTCGCCCTGGCCGCCTTCGTGACAGTGGATTCCATCCGTTCCCTGGCGGGTGCGGGAGAAGCCCGGCATTCAGTGCCCGGCATCGTGATCGCTGCGGTGAGCCTGGCCGTCATGCCCGTCCTGTCCTGGGCCCAGCGACGGGCCGGGCGGGAACTCGGGTCACGGACAGCGGTGGCCGATTCCAAGCAGACCCTGCTGTGCACCTATCTCTCCGCGGTCCTGCTGGTGGGCCTGGTCCTGAACAGCACCCTTGGCTGGTGGTGGGCTGACGCGGGCGCAGCGCTGGTGATCGCCGGCATTGCCGTCCGGGAAGGTATCAACGCCTGGCGCGGGGAAGCCTGCTGCGCCGTTCCGCACGCGCAGGCAGACGAAGCCGAAAACACCGCGTGCTGCCCGGACTGCTCCAGCAATGCCGAGCCGCAACCCCTGGGCATGCCCGGCCTCCGGCAGGGCTAACGCTGCAGCTGCGTCAGTTGATCAACTGGCCCGCAGGCTCGGGCTCCGGCGCCAACTGCTTGGAAACGGAGCGTGCGGCGGTGGCATCCTGGGGCGCGGAGAGCACGGGGGCCGAACGCACGACGCCGGGCTCCAGCCTCTTGTTCGCCCAGCGCCGGAGTGGACGCTCAACACAGCGGAAGGACGCGTAGGCCAGCAGTACCGTGAGGGCTGCGGTCAGCGCGATGCGCAGCGGCAGCGCCGGGATCAGGGGCATCAGCAGCAGGTAGACCGGCAGGTGCCAGAGGTACATACCGTAGGAGAGGTCGCGGCCGGGGCGGGCCAGCCAGGGGTGGCTGAGGATCCGCGACAGGAAGCCGGCCGGTTGGAGGACCAGGGAGCCGATCAGCACCGCGGACAACAACGCGAGCGCCGCAGGTCCCAGCGTCCAGAACATGCTGAACCAGTCGCCGGGAGTGTCCGGTTCCTTCAGCAGGAACAGCGCCGCCACCAAGGCGATGCCGGCCAGCGGGGCGGCCCATCGGGCGGCGGCTGCCAGGGCGAGGTGCAGCCGCGAACCGTTCCGCATGGCGGTGAACAGCAGGGCGAGCGCGCAGCCGGTCAGCAGTTCGTCCGCCCGGGTGTCCGGCCCGTTGTAGATGCGGTCCAGCGGCTCGCCCGCGTTGACCAGCAGGAACCGGTTCAGCACGAAAACTGCGGCCAGGGCCACGGTGGCCAAGGCTGCGGTGCGGACCTTCCAGAAGCGGAGCATCAGCAGCAGGAGCAGTGGCCACACCAGGTAGAACTGTTCCTCCACGGCAAGCGTCCAGGTGGGGCCCAGGGTTTCACCGGCGATGGATTCGCCGAACATGCCAAAGTGCGCCAGGTTCATCACGTAGGCGGCGGCGGGAAGGACGAATTCCGTCTGGCCCGCCCAGCCTGAGGCGGGGAACAGGAATCCGACGGCGACGATCACCGCACAGAGTGCCAGCAGCGCCGGCCAGAGCCGGGCCAGGCGCTTGGCGTAGAAGACGCCCAGGTGCAGCCGGCCGGTGGCGATCCGCTCCTTCATGATCAGCAGCGTGATCATAAAGCCGCTCAGGGTGAAGAAAACGTCCACGCCAATGGAGCCGCCCGGCATCGAGTCCGTAGCCGTATGGAAAAAGAACACGCCCGCCACGGCGATGGTCCGGAGCCCGTCCAGGGCATGCTTGCGCCCGGCTATGAGCCCTGTTTCGGGCCCTGCAGGGCGTTCCTGTGCTGGCATAGTTCCACTGCTTGACGTCAAAACCACTAAGCAAGCATATATAACGTTTCCATAACTGCGCTGGGCGGCGGCTGGGAGGAAGCTGGCATCGAGCCCGTTAACGCCCTTGTGGCTGGTCGCTGCTGCTTCTAGATTGAACAGATGGTAGATCAGGACATGGCAGACGACCTTGAACAGCTTGTCGACCTGATCGCCGGCATGGAGGACATCAAATCGATGCTGGACGGCCTGACCGAGATTGCGGCAGCCACCATGACCAGCACCACGGGAGTGCCCATCGAATGCGCCGTCACGCTGCGCCGGCGCAAGCGTACTGCCACCATTGGCGGCAGCAGCGGCACGGCTATGGTGCTGGACCGGATTGAACAGACCCTGGGGGATGGTCCGTGCGTGGACGCTTTGGAAAGCGGCGTCCCCGTCCTCCTGGGCGATGTTTCGTCCGACCGGCGCTGGCCGGATTACCGCAGCGCCTTGTCTGCGGCGGGCATCGCCAGTGCCCTGGGCATCCCCATGAAATTGGATGACGACGCCGGGGCGGTCCTGGATTTTTTTGCTCCGGTCAGCGGGCACTTCAGTGAGCGGGCGGTGGCTGATGGGGTCAGGTTCGCCGGGATGGCCGGGAAAGCGCTGCGGCTCGCCGTGCGGATCGTGTCAGCGGACCAGCGTGCCGAGCACCTGAAGGCGGCTATGGACACCAGGACCGTCATTGACCTCGCCTGCGGGATCATCATGGCCCAAAGTAAGTGCAACAAGGAAGCAGCCTTCGAGCTTCTCCGCAATGCTTCCAATACCAGGAATCAAAAACTCAACGACCTCGCGCAAAGCCTGGTGGACCGGTTTTCAGGCTCTGGTACCGCGAAAGCGTACTTCGACGACTAAGGCTTCCACTCCTGCCCGGCTAGCCCTTCCCGCTTGCGGGATGCCCTGTTAGCATGACGCGTGCCGACAATGGTGTCCGCCCAATAAGGAGTTTCCCGCATGCCCACCAAACTCAATCCCTACCTGAGCTTTCGAAACAATGCCCGTGAAGCCATGGAGTTCTACAAGGACGTCTTTGGCGGCGAATTGAATATCGGCACGTTCGCGGAGTTCCAAGGCAGCCAGGATCCTTCGGAAGATCAGTTGGTCATGCACGCACAGCTGGACACCCCGTCGGGGCTCACGCTGATGGCGTCGGATACTCCGCAGCGCATGGACTACAAGCCCGGAAACACGTTCAGCGTCTCCCTCAGCGGCGATGACGATGCAGAACTCAGGGGCTACTGGGAGAAGCTGTCCGACGGCGGCACGGTGGCAATGCCGCTGGAAACAGCCATCTGGGGTGACGCCTTTGGCATGTGCACCGACAAATTCGGCGTCCAGTGGCTGGTTAACATCGCCGGTCCCAAGCAGTAACCACATGCCCCACGCTGAAAACGAGACCACTGTCAACAGGTCACCGGAGGACGTCTACGCTTTCCTGGCGGACGGGCTCAACAACCCCAAGTGGCGGACGGGCGTTCAGGAGATTGCCCTCAAAAGCGGATCCCCCGGCTCAGTTGGTGCTGTGTACAGCCAAACCCTTCGGGGGCCGGGCGGGCGGCCAATTGCCGGGGACTACGAAATCACCAAGGCAGAACCATCGACGAACCTGGGATTCCAGGTTATGGCAGGACCTGCGCGGCCGGCCGGCGAATACCGGCTGGCACCCGCACCCACCGGGACAACTGTCCGGTTCGTCCTGGACCTGCAGCCCCATGGCCTGATGCGGATCATGGCGCCCATGATTACGCGGACAATGCGCTCTGAGGTCAACCAGCTGGCCAGCCTCAAGGCTGTTCTCGAGTCGGGTTAGCCTTTCCGCACCAGTTGTCGAGGGCCTCGGCAAGCCCGTCCCCTGAGCCGTCCCCCACCCAGGCCACGTAACCATCGGGCCGGACCAGGACTGCCGTGGGTGCTGGCACCGCACCCAGCACGGGAAGCTGCCATTCGCCGTCGTACGTGGCCCGAACGTGCCGGAGCCTGCTGCTGGAAAGGCGGGCACCCAGCCCGTGCCCGCCGAAGTCCAGCAGCACGGGCCGTGCCTCGTGCAGCAGCTCGAAGACCCGCACGGGACCCTCGGTGGTGGTGATGTCCAGGTCCGGCACCCGGCGCCCCAGGAGCGGGTGGCCGGGACCCAGGTCGTAGGCAACATCGAGCCCGGTGACCAGTGCGGCGATGGGAACACCCGCCCCGTCCACTCGGAGCACCTCGCCGAGCAGGTCGCGCAGGGCCTCCTGCCGCGGGTCGGCCTTCTGGAAGAGGGACTGCGCCATGGTGTACTTCAGCGCCCGCTCCCCCGCCGCGTGGCGCTCCGCGTGGTAGCTGTCCAGCAGTTCCGCGCCGGAACTGCCCCGCACCACCTGCCCCAGCTTCCAGCCAAGGTTGACGGCGTCCTGCACGCCCAGCCCGATCCCGAGCCCGCCGGTGGGTGAATGGACGTGTGCCGCGTCGCCGGCCAGCAGCACCCGGCCCTTCCGGTAGGACTCGGCCTGTCGGGTGGCGTCGGTGAACCGCGAGAGCCAGGTGGGGCTGTGCACGCCGAAGTCGGTGCCGAACACATCGTTCAGCGCCTGCCGCAGGTCGTCCAGGGTGGGCTCGGTGGCGGGCCCAAGCGCGGCCTCGGTGACCACCACGCGGACCGTACCGTCGCCCATCGGGTACAGCCCGTGGATGCCGCGGGCGTCCACCTTCCCCTGCTGTTCGGGCTCACCCGCCACCTTCACCTCGGCGATTAGGCTGCTCCGGGTCGCGTCCGGGCCCATCATCGCGATGCCGGCCGAACGCCGCACGGTACTGCGCCCACCGTCGGCGCCCACCACATACTGGGCGCGCAGGGATCCGCCGGCGGCGAGCTGAACGTCCACGCCGCCGTCGTCCTCCGCCACGCCGGTGACGTCCACTCCGCGCCGGACCTGCACGCCCAGCTCCTCCACCCACTGGAGCAGCAGCCGCTCGATGTGGTTCTGGAACAGCGCCAGCGTGTACGGATGGCGCGTCGGGAGCCCACCCAGGTCCAGCGGGGTGTTGCCGAATGTGGCAGCGGTCATTGTCTTGCCCTCGGCAAGGAACCTGTCCACGATGCCGCGCTGGTCCAGCAGTTCAAGGGTGCGCGCATGGATGCCGCCCCCGCGTGAGCCCGCGAGCTCCTGCGACTCCCGCCGTTCCAGGAGAACCACGTCCACGCCCGCCAGCCGCAGCTCGCCTGCCAGCATCAACCCCGTGGGCCCGCTCCCCACAATCGCCACGTCATACATGCCGTCCCCCTCCATACCGAAACAGTCGACCGCCAGTATGCGGCACCCCGGGGGCCTTGCGGCAAGGCCCCCACTGCGGGGTACTTTGGAAATGGAAGGGAATCACCCCTCGCAGCTGTCGATTTTCGCTTCCGGTGCGCGTCGTATGGGTAGGGGCTTCACCGAAGAGCCCTCGACCAACAGCGAAGGGAGCACGACATGTCCAAGTATCTGATCCTGATCTTCCAGGACGAGGCAGTGGCGCGGCAGGCCGAAGGCGAATCCATCAGCGCCAGCTACCAGGAGTTCATGCAGCGGCGCGGGAGCAACCTGATCAACGGCGCCGCCCTGCAGCCATCCTCGACAGTGACATCCATCCGGCGCGATGGGTCCGGCGGGTTCCTGGTCTCGGATGGTCCGTTCGCGGAGTCCAAGGAGACCCTCGGCGGCTACTACCTGGTGGAGGCAGCCGACCTGGATGAAGCCCTTGAGATCGCCAAGGAGGTTCCCGCCGGGGTCGGAGTAGAGGTCTGGCCCGTCCGGGTGGTCAGCTGATGCCGCAGGCCGCCAGCTCCGAAGTCGCCGCGGCGGTGGCAGACGCCCACCGCCGCGAATGGGCGTTCGTGCTGGCGGCCACGGTACGTACTGCCGGTGACATTGATGCCGCCGAAGAGGCGGTGCAGGACGCCTATGCCAGCGCTTTGTCCACATGGGGAGCGAACGGAATCCCCAGGAATCCGGGGGCATGGCTCACGGTGACGGCACGACGGCGGGCGCTGGACATGCGCCGCCGCGCCGCCACGGCACAGCGGGCCCTGCCCAAGCTGCTGGAGCCGGAAGAATACGGCGTCGACGCGCCGGACGCCGGGGATATTCCGGACGACCGGCTCCGGCTGATTTTCACCTGCTGCCACCCCGCCCTGGCGCTTGAGGCCCAGGTTGCCCTGACGCTGAGGCTGCTGTGCGGGTTGTCCACCGCCGACGTTGCGCGTGCATTCCTCGTCCCGGAAGCCACCATGGCGGCACGCATCACGCGGGCGAAAAAGAAGATCACCGCCGCGCACATCCCCTACCGGGTGCCGCCGGCGTCCGAGCTGCACGAACGCGTGGACGGCGTGCTGTCGGTCGTGTACCTGGTGTACACCACCGGGCACACCGCACCGTCGGGATCCGGCCTGATGCGGCGGGATCTTGCCGAACGCGGCCTGGAGTTGGCAAGGACGCTGCGGGCTCTGCTCCCCACGGATCCCGATGTTGCCGGGCTGCTGGCCCTGATCCTGCTCACGGACGCGCGCAGGGATGCCCGGCTGGATGAGCACCAGGAGCAGGTCCTGCTGGAGGACCAGGACCGGTCGCGATGGGACCGGAGTGCCATCGCGGAAGGGGTGGGGCTGCTGCGGGAGGCCCTGGTTTCGCGGCCACCGGGCCGGTTCGCCCTGATGGCCGCGATTGCCGCCGTGCACGATGAAAGCGGGACCTGGTCCGGCACCGACTGGCAGGAGATCCTGGTCCTGTACGACCTGCTCATCGAAAGGTGGCCGTCCCCGGTGGTCCAGTTGAACAGGGCCATCGCGCTGGGCTTCGCCGTGGGCTATGCGGAGGGCCTGGCAGAACTGGATGCGCTGGGTGCCGAACCGCAGCTGGCACGGTACCCCTACCTTGCCGCGGCCCGGGGCGGTTTCCTTGCCCGGCTCGGCCGCCACGAGGAGGCGCGCTTGGCGTTCCAGGAAGCCCTGATCCTCACCGATAACGATGCCGAACGGCACTCCCTCCGGGCCCGCATGGGTGAGCTGGCCAACTGAACCGTGCCATCTAAGCCGTGGCGGGCAAAGGGAAGGCCCCTCCTAGGAGGGGCCTTCAACGTAGTGGTCAATTGTCTGTAGGTAACGGTCAGCGGTGATGCACTCCCCCTTCCCGGACGCCCCCGGCGCCCATCCGGACTATGACCCCACCCACTTTAATAACGGGCGGCCAGTGCGTAAAGACCCCCTGCGAAAAACTTGGCTAGGACTTTGTCCAGATGGCTACCCAGTCAACCAGGACATGGCCGCTGGTTTCCGGCAACGGACACTTTGGCGAGCAGGACTCGGTCTGCAGGATGTAGTGCATTGGCTTGAACGGTGTGAACCTCTGGGACACGCCGATCGACCTTCCATCAAGGAAAAACTCGATGCCGTCCGCACGCCACTCGGTGGTGGCCGTGTGCCAGTCCCCGAAGGGTACGTTGGGACGCAGGACCTCATTGTCGTGGATGCCGTTCTCGACGCCATGCACCGCGGCGTAGATGACCTTTGACAGATCGCCCTCGGGAAAATCGATCTCCCCGTCCTCGGGCCACTGCTTGCTGTCAGGCCACAGCAGCCATGCCAGCTTGAAACCCGGCAGGACGTCCGCCTTGAAGCGCACCGAGTAGCGCCCGTACACCTGGCTGTTGTAGGGCCGCTGGCTGGCTCCATCAAATTTGGGTGATGGAGCCGCACCCATTGCCACACCGTTTTCCGAGTGCAGGAACATGTCCAGGAAGCCGTCATGGACGCTCAGGACGTTCGATGGGTAATAACCGGATGTTCGTTGGCCCTTGGGTTGCTGCTGGGCAGCTGTATCCGGCGTGCCGTCAGCATAGTTCTGACTCCATCGGGTGCCGTAGACGGGGCCCGGAAATCCGCCAAGGCCTACGTCCCCCTCGCTGAAGTCCTCGGCAAAGACCTGCCGCCAACCGGGCAGGTCGCCCACCGGCATGGCTTCCGAGGCGGCAGAGGGGTCTGAGGCCCGGGAAGGCACGGAGGCAGGTAAGGGCTCTGACGCTGGCGAAGGTTCCTCTGTGGGCGGCTCTGCTGATTCGGAGATTGGAGAAGGCTCGTCGGTGGCTGGCTGGGTGGAAGCGGAGGCGGAGGGCGTGCCCTGGGGTTCGGTGGCCACTGGCGGTTCTGTGGCCACTGGCGGCGCTGAGCCTGGAGCGCCCCTGAGGTCGCCGCATGCGACAGCCGATAAGAGCGTCATCACCAAGACGAGGACCGCGCAAGTCCATGCACGGCGCTGATTCCTCTTCAAGAGCTTCGCTCCTTCCCCAAGGCATTGCGCGGGAGCCTGGTCCCACTGTTCGACTCAGCCTACGTAGAAGCCGGCAGAGGGTCACGAGTAGTGGGTACTCATATTTCCGTTCAGGGCCTGGAGGGGGGCTACGCGTTGGGTAGTTACGGGGTGGAGGGCTGTCAGCCCGGGGTGGTTACCTCGCGCCAGTAGGACGTTGCTCCCGCTGCGTTTGCTGATAAGTGGCCACCCCTGGAAAAGAACCATGGCCAGGATTCGACGGCGGGCGGAGGGATGCGGACAATGTCGAGTTCGAAGATATCGACAAGACACCTGCTTCCCGTCAATGTATCCAGAATCCAAAACAGCCCGTAATCGGGGGCGGTATCCGTCACGGGGCCCCGATGAACCAAAGTGTCCTCGTAAAAGGCTTCGATCGCGTCACCCGAGGCGAGTTCCCGGCAAGATCCGACAATACGTCGGTCACAACTTTTCACGACTGGTCCTTTCCTATTGGCTAGCAGATCCCCCTGTCTCATATGTTTCCTGTGCAAGCTGGCTCCCGGGTGTCTTCAAGGTGATTTTTCCCTGACATTTGAGGGTCGGCCCCCTCTCCGGGGCCACTCTTGCGGTGGGCCATTGAACTGTGACTTGCCTGCTCAAAGGCCCGGTCCTGGCTCACCAGAACCGGGCCTTTGGAGTGCAGTTACTCTCAGACGCGGCGCCTGCCCTGAAGGAAATGGAAGATCAGGACCACCACGGCCACGACCAAAAGTATGTGGATCAGCCCCCCGCCAATATTGGTAAGCAGGCCCAGAAGCCAAAGAACCGCGATGATAATCGCTATCCAAAGCAACATCAGAATCTCCTTCGTTTCGTTTCCAGATGGCACATGTTAAAACCCCTGCCAGGGGTGGCCCCTGGAAAGGCCCACAAAGGTCGCACGTGGTAGCTATCACAATATTCCGAATTTGAATTCCGGGAAATGGCACCACGAATTCGGCCGTCAGATAGCGGCGATCAAATGTCCGCCAGGAGCGACGTTGGGTTTTCGATGGCGTCAGCCACGAAGCGGAGGAAGCCGGCCGCTGTGCCTCCGTCGCAGACGCGGTGGTCGAACGTGAGCGTGAGCTCGGTGACCTTGCGGACCGCCAGCTCGCCGTTGACCACCCACGGCTTGTCGATGATCCGGCCGACGCCGAGGATGGCCACCTCCGGGTGGTTGATGATCGCCGCGGATCCGTCCACGCCGAACACCCCGTAGTTGTTGAGGGTGAAAGTTCCGCTGCCCAGTTCCGTGGGGGTCGCCTTGCCTTGGCGTGCGACGTCGGTGAGACGCCGAATCTCCGCGTCCAGTTCCCGGGCGGTCAGCTTCTCCGCGGCCCGGACCGAGGGGACCACCAGGCCGCGGTCGGTCTGGGCGGCGATGCCGAGGTTTATCCCGTCGAACGACACGATCTCCTGCGCCCCGTCCTCCCCCGTTTCGATCCGGGTGTTCAGTTCCGGGTACTTCTTCAGCCCCGCCGTGACGAAGCGGGCGATGAAAGCCAGCAGGCCGGGAACCTCGGTACCGTTGGCCTTGAATCCCCCGCGCAGCTCCAGCAGGGCGGTGGCATCCACATCCACCCACACGGTTGCTTCGGGAATTTCGGAGCGGCTGCGCACCATGTTGGCGGCCACGGCCTTGCGGACTCCACGGACCGGGGTGCGGGCGGCAATGGCAAGCCCGGTGCGGGCATCCACACCGTTGGCTGGCCGGGCTTCCCGGAGTGCCGCGGTCGCGGGCGTTTCGAGAGGCTTGGTTTCCGCCGGTTTGGCTTCGGGGGCTTCCGCAGGGGCTGTCCGCAGCGCCGCCTCTACATCGCGGCGCATGATGAGTCCGCTGTCACCGGATCCGGAGATGTCGCCCAGGTCGACGCCGTGCTCCCGGGCCATGCGCCGGACCAGCGGCGAGATCACGGCCCCGAGTTTGCCGGGGACGCGGGTGCGCAGGAGCGTGAGGTCGTCCTCGGTAGTTTGGGCAGGCTCAACCACCGCAGTTCCAGCCTTGGGCGCGCGTGTACGCCGGGCAACGCCATGTCCACCGGGAGTGCCGTAGCCGATCAGCACGTTGCCGGACCCGGCCTTTTCCTCTTCCCGGTAGGTCTCCGCTGCCGCCTCAGCAGCAGGAGGAGCGGATGATGCCGCCGCGGGGGCGGCATCATCCGCGGCGATACCCGTAGAGAGGGGCGTCACCGAGATCAGCGGTTTCCCCACGTCCAGGGTCTCGCCCGGCTGCCCGTGCAGCTCGGTGACGATCCCGGCATACGGGGACGGCACCTCCACCGCGGACTTCGCGGTTTCCACCTCGGCGATGGGCTGGTCAACAGCGATCTCGTCGCCCACGGCCACGTGCCAGGACACGAGCTCGGCTTCGGTCAGGCCTTCGCCCAGGTCGGGCAACAAAAACACGCGTGGTTCGCTCATGGTCAGTTCTCCCACTGAAGGTCGTCAACGGCGTCGAGGATGCGGTCCACGCCGGGCAGGTAGTACTTCTCGAGTTTGGGTGCCGGGTAGGGGACGTCGAATCCGGTGACACGGCGGATGGGGGCGGCCAGGTAGTGGAAGCAGCGTTCCTGGACCCGGGCCACGATCTCGGAGGACACGGACGCGAAGCCGTGTGCCTCTGCGATCACTACCGCCCGGCCGGTCTTGCGGACCGACTCACACACCGTGGCGTCGTCGAACGGGACAATGGTGCGCACGTCGATGACCTCCAGCGAACGTCCCTCCAGCGCGGCGGCTTCGGCGGCGGCGAGCGCGGTGGGGACGGACGGGCCGTAGGCGATCAGCGTGGCGTCTGTGCCGGGACGGGCGACGGCGGCACGGCCTTCGGTGGTGCGTCCCGCCGTCGTACCTTCCCCAGGAAGTTCATGAAGGCGGCGCAGCTCGCCCAGGTCCACCTGGTCCTTGGTCCAGTACATCTTCTTCGGTTCCATGAAGACGACGGGATCGTCCGAGTCGATGGCCTCGCGGAGCATCCGGTAGCCGTCCGCCACAGTGGCCGGGGTGTAGACCTTCAGGCCGGCGGTGTGGGCGTAGTAGGACTCGGAGGAGTCGCAGTGGTGCTCCACTCCCCCGATGCCGCCGCCGTACGGGATGCGGATGACCATGGGGAGCTTGACCGCCCCGCGCGTCCGGTTGTGCATCTTGGCCACGTGGCTGACGATCTGTTCGAAGGCGGGGTAGGCGAACGCGTCGAACTGCATCTCGATCACCGGGCGCATCCCGTTGATGGCCATGCCCACGGCCATGCCGACGATGCCGGATTCGGCCAGCGGGGTGTCGAAGCAGCGCTGCTCGCCGAAGGTGGCGGTCAGGCCGTCGGTGATGCGGAAGACCCCGCCCAGCATGCCCACGTCCTCGCCGAAGACCAGGACGGAGGAGTCGGCGTGCATGGCATCGGCCAGGGCGGTGTTGAGGGCCTTGGCCATGGTGACGGGCTGGGGGCCGGCGGCTTCGGCGGACGCGGCGGCCGAGGCTGCGGCCCGGGCGGTTGCAGCAGAAACGTTGCCGTTGGCCTCGGACGATGTGGTGATGGTGGGGCTCACTTGCCGGCCTCCTGTGATGTTGTTGCTGCGTCACGGGCGATTTCGTCGGCGAGCATGGCGGACTGTTCCTTCAGCTGCGGCGTGGGTGTGGCGAAGACGTGGCGGAAGAGTTCCTGCGGGTCCACGGGCACGTCCTCGCTGAGGCCTTCGCGCAGCTGGGATGCCACCGCTTCTGCGTGCGAAGCAATCCGGGCCTCCGTGGAGTCGTCGAGGAGCCCGCGCTCCGTCAGGTAGGTGCGCATCCGGTTCACCGGGTCCTTGGCCCGCCACTCCGCAACTTCAGCGCTCTCCCGGTAGCGGGTGTCGTCGTCGGCGTTGGTGTGGGCCTGCATGCGGTAGGTGTTGGCCTCGACCAGCAGCGGGCCTGAACCCTCACGGGCGAGTTTCACGGCGCGGTCCAGGACGGCGAGGAGCGCCACAACGTCGTTGCCGTCCACGCGTTCGCCGGCCATGCCGTAGCCCACGGCCTTGTGCGCGAGCGACGGTGCCACGGACTGGTGTGCCAGCGGCACCGAGATGGCGTACTTGTTGTTCTGGACAAAGAAGATGACGGGCAGGTGGAAGACGGCGGCGAAGTTCAGGGCTTCGTGGAAGTCGCCTTCGCTGGTGGCGCCGTCGCCGCACATGGCCAGCACCACGGTGTCCTCGCCGCGGAGCTTGGCGGCGTGCGCCACCCCCACGGCGTGCAGGAGCTGGGTGGTCAAGGGGGTGCACTGGATGCCCACCTTGTACTTGAGGGGGTCGTAGCCGCCGTGCCAGTCGCCGCGGAAAATGGTCATCACCTCCACGGGGTCAACGCCGCGGGTCATCACGGCCACGGCGTCCCGGTAGGTGGGGAACATCCAGTCGCTCCCGGAGAGGCAGAGAGCGGCTGCCACCTGGCAGGCTTCCTGGCCATGGCTGGAGGGGTAGACGGCCATGCGGCCCTGCCGGACCAGGGCGGAGTTCTGGTCGTTGACGCGGCGGCCGACGACGAGGCGTTCGTACGCTGCCAGCAGTTCGTCATCGCCGGGCACGGGGTATTCGTGGCCGGGCTGGGTGCCCTGCTCACTTTCCGGGATGAGCCGGCCGTCCGGGTCCACCATCTGTATTTGGTGCCGGGCGGGGAGCATGTAGTCCTCCACCGTGATGCCGAACTTCTTCACAGCTTCAGTCAGCGCATCTTCTGCTGCTTCCGGGCTGGTGCTGTGCGGCGCGGTGTGGTCTGCGGAGATCGTCATTGGTCCGTCCTTCGGTAGCCACTATTCGTTCCCAGTATTGTCCTGGAGCAGGTTTCGTATCCAGCGCCTGCGGGAACCGTGGAGAAGCTGCTTCCAAAAGGCGGTTCCGGGAGACGATTTGTAAGTGTGATGTGGATTACGGGCAGGGGTTGTGGACAAAATGCCGGGCACTGAAGCCGGAACTGATATCAAACTTGCGATTTTTTCGGAATAGCGCGGACAGGAAAGCTGCGGCACCGGATAATGGGATGCGTAGCCGAAGGGAGCGCAGGCGCATGAACAGCTACGACGTTGATGTTGAAAGCCGCCAGGCACGGGTGCATGAGCCCACTGACGGTGGCTTGGCCGGAGTGTCGATGGCGGCTGAGGCGGAACTGTTCAAGGCTGTCGCCCACCCAGTCCGCGCCACCATCCTGGAGCTTCTCTCCCGCGGCGAGATGTCCATCCCGCAGGTCTGCGAGCGCACGGGCGTGAAACCCACGCATCTATCCCGGCACCTGGCCCAAATGCGCGCGCAACAACTGATTGATTGCGCCCGCTCTGACGGCCGCCTGGTATACCGGCTGGCGAACCCGGAGGCCGCCGAGCTGCTCGCCGCTGCCCGGTCCCTCCTTCACGCCCGGACAACGGCAGCCCTTAACTCCCTTGGCCCCATCCCGGAAGAGGAACCCTTCACGGCAGCCTGGGGCGGGCGGATCTCGGCACCGGAAACAGCACTGGTGTCGCGTTCGGTGATCGCGGATGCGTGCCAGGCGATAGCTGAGCGGACCGGCTGCACCACCGAGGCAGCGGCTGGACGGCTCATCATGACAGCGCGGACCTGCCACATGACCCTGCTGGAGGCCGCCCTTGACGAGCTCCGCAACGGGGAGGACGGCCGCGACGCCTGACGCGGCCGTGCGGCGGGACCGGCGGGGCTCGCCAGGCTGCTTCATGACAACCCGCAAGGATGACGAGTCTTAGTCCGTTGGTTTGAAGAATTTCGTTGACCTCTGCCCGCCTTAGGCGCACACTCTGAGTCAGGGAATTGACGAAAATGTATTTTTATCAAAACCCTGCTTTCCCGCTTGCTACAGGGGAAAGGCTCCGCAACAGGTGACAGGGTTCTGCCCCATTGGGGGTTACTGCTGCGGGGATGGACGCGGAGGGGACAGCGTGGTTCCCTCCGCCTCTCCATCGATTTACGCGGTCAGGCATTCATGCAGAAGTTGAACATCTGGACACGCAGGGTCCGGGACATCCGGGCCACGCGTCAATTCCTGAACAGCGATGACGAGGGTGGGGCGTTAGCTATGGAGATCGAGAAGTTGTGGGACCAACTGGACCCGGAAACACGGCAATGGTTGGTTGATAATCCTGGCTGCAAAATCCTTCCCCGAACGGTGGCGGCAGCGATCATGAAGAGCACCGGAACGCAGGTGGAACAGGACCGGCACGGCGAAACTGTCCTCTCCCCCAGCGACTGCGACTTCATCCGGGAAGCAGCAGAGCGCGCCGACGCATCCCGCGGCGCATCTTCCACCCCGCGCCGCTGACCTCCCGAAAAACCGACCTTCGGTACCCCATTATTCGCTGGCGGGCCCGCCGTCAACCGGTTTTGTATCCGGTACCTGCCTCCACCGGAGGAATGCGCTCAAATCTGCCTACTATGAGAGACGATTTGTAAGCGTGGTCTGGGTAACCGGCGGGAGTGGGCACAATGGCGGGCAAGGATGCCGGCAGCGATCAGGTGGCGCTGGACGAGATTGACCGGCGCATTATCCGGGAGCTGACCCGGGACGGCCGGATGTCCGTGACCCAGGTGGCGGAGAACGTGCATATCTCCCGCGCGCACGCGTACAGCCGGATAGCGCGGCTGACGGGCGACGGGGTGCTGACCCGGTTCACGGCGCTGGTGGATCCCATCAAAGCGGGGTTGAAGTCCTCCGCGTACGTGACGCTGAAGCTGAAGCAGGACTCCTGGCGCGAGCTGCGCGACCAGTTGGGCGCCATCCCGGAGGTGCACCACATCGCCCTGGTGGGCGGCGACTTCGATGTGATTCTGCTGGTCCGCGCTGTGGACAACATCGACCTGCGCCGCGTCATTTTCGACCAACTGCAGAACATGCCGGGCGTGCTGGACACCCAGACGTTCCTGGTTTTTGAGGACGTGGATACGCGGTAGGCAGAATGTGGTTCTGCAGGCCCGAACGCGGCAACCACCCGAAGGACGCGCCTCCTCCTGCCACGCACCTTAATTCGCCCCGCCGAAATTGAGGTGACCTTGATGTCTTCTTGACCGAATCCGGGCAGGTCCTTGAGGCATTCCCTCCAGAGTGATGCGTGAAGGACAGGAGCGCAGCATTGATGCACCTGGGGACTGGGCCCAGTGAACCCGCGCCTGCATCGGATAAAACCGATGGTCTCAGTTGCCTGGCGGCGCTAAGCAATGGCGCCGCCAGGCAACCCAAATCCACACTCCACAGGTCAGAGTGCTCAGGCAAGCTGGCTGCAGGTGGCATTTCGGTCCGGGCACTGGCCGAAGGAGCCTAAAGAACAGACGGAAAGCCGCGCACAGGGATTGAGGGCGACGCGGCACGTGCGCTCAGGACCTCGGCGGACGAGATTACCTGCCGCGGCCATGTTGTCCCTAAACTGATGGGTGGCAACATCGGATGGAAGGGCGGCGAGTGGCATGAGTGCTCCGTTCCGCTTCCCCCGCGCTATCGCCTTCACCGCAGCCATGTTTGTCCTGGCCGCAGGAGCCCACGTGCTGGGCGGCGGTTCCCTGCCGCATCCGGCAATCGCGGCCGGAATCCTGGCTTTGGTGCTGGCGCCTGTCATGATGCTCTCCAAAACCAAAATCACTGCGCCCGTGATGATCGGGCTCCTGGGTTGCAGCCAGCTGGTCCTCCACTGGGCCTTCGGTGCCCTCTCGGTCGCGGCAACGTTCAGTCCCGCTGCCGGCGCCCATGTCCATGAGGCATCGCCAGTATCACCCGCGGCCGTGGCCATGATGCCGGAGCATGCAGCGGTGCCCGGGGCCCTGATGCTGGCCCTGCACGCCTCGGCAACCCTTGCCACCGCCTTGGTCCTTGCCCGGGGCGAAGCAGCCGTGTGGGCGCTGGCCGGGTGGCTGCGTCCGCTGGTGCGGATCCTGGCTGCCGTTGCCATTCCGGAGTGGCCGCTCGTTCCCGCGCCGCCCGCCGTCGTCCTTCCTTTCCGGTGGCGGAACCTGCGGCTGCCTGCCCTGCGCGGGCCGCCAGCCTTCCAGGCCGCACCCTAAGCGGCCGCCGACCCTCCGCGCCGTCCCCACCTGCCTCCAGGCAGGTACACCCCGGGGCGACCGCGTTGTCCCCTTTTTCTGCGCCGCCGCATCCGCGGCCCCTTTGGCGCACCCTTTGGAAGGCTTGCTTTGAAAACCTCACTCCGCCGTACCCTCAAGACCCTGACCGCCGCTGCTGCCGCCGCGGGAATGATCGCCGCGGGCGCCACCGCTGCATCCGCCCACGTCAGTGTGGACCCGGACGACACCGGCGCCAACGGCTACTCGCACCTGACGTTCAACGTCCCGAACGAATCCCCCACGGCCAAGACCAGCAAGCTCGAAGTCACGCTGCCTACCGACACTCCATTCACCTCTGTCTCCGTCAAGCCCGTGGAGGGTTGGAGTGCCCAGGTCATCACCGGCGACCTGCCCAAGCCCGTCACGGTGTCCGGCGCCACGGTCACCAAGGCGCCCACGTCAGTGGTGTGGACCGCAGACGAAGCCCACCAACTGGGCCAGAACCAATACCAGTCGTTCTCGCTGTCCGTGGGCAGGCTTCCTGCCGAGGGGACCACGGTCACCCTTAAGGCGGCCCAGACCTACACGGACGGCAACGTGGTGAACTGGGACGAAGAGAGCGCCGAGGGGCAGCCGGAGCCCAAGCATCCGGCCCCGTCCTTTGTGACCACGGCCAACGACGACGCTGCCGCCGCCACAGCGTCTGCGGCACCGGGCGCAGCAGCTGCTTCGGAGACGTCCCAGGTCTCCGGTGATTCCACGTCCGTGTGGGGCGTCGTCCTGGGTGCAGCAGGCTTCGTGCTCGGTGCAGTGGCCCTGGGGCTGGTCCTCGCCGGGCGCCGCACCCGCACCGCCGGCAAGTAGCCCCCATGAACAACCTGCCTTCCCCCAACCGGCCGGCCTGGCTGGCACGGCTGCTGCTGCCGTTGGCCACCGCCGCCTTCCTGTTGGCTCTTTCAGCACCGGCACAGGCGCACGACGCCCTCGAATCCAGCAACCCCGCCAACGGGTCCACGGTCAGCGCCGTTCCCGCCACGATTGAGCTGACGTTCGACCACACCCCGATCGCCATCAATTCGATCATCCGCGTGGAAGACGCCACCGGGACAGACCAGGCGGAAGGGCCGGTGCAGATCGTCGACAACCAGGTCAGCCAGGCGGTCAAACCGGGCGCACCCCAAGGAAAGTACACAGTGGTGTGGCGCGTGGTCTCCTCCGACGGCCATCCCATCGAGGGGACGTTCGGCTTCACCGCCGGCGGCCCCAATACCGAGGCTGCACCAGCGCCCACGGCCGCCGCAACGAGCACCGGCTCCGGGCTCCCGGGGCAGCTGATTGTAGTGGGGGTGGTCGCCGCCGTCCTGGTCGTCGGGCTGGTGGCGGCAGGGAAACTTATCAGGCGCAGGCTGCGGAACCCGGAGGGCGAGGGCTGAGCATGACCTTGCCATGCAAATTCGAAGGCTAGCCAGGTCCAACCTGATTGCAGCGCGTCCGGCGAAACGCCGGGCGCGCTGCTTTGTTTCTGGCGATTTGGATACTCACGATCGGCGAGTAATTGTGGGCGAATCCAAGTAGCGGAAATCTCGGGTGCCTGGAAAGTCGGGTACCGGTACGTGTTGTTGCGCCTCTATCCATCCCGCGACTATTGGGTCATCGATCCACCGAAAGGCACCTGGATGGGGCCGCTCATGGGGGAACGGGTTCTCAATCACACTTACAAGGAGTCTTTCCATGCGCCAGATGACCAAGAAGAACAAGATCGCCGCTGTTGCCGCTTCCGCCGCTCTCGTGGCCGTCGGTGGCGGTGCCGCCTACGCCTACTGGAGCACCACGGGTTCGGGCGGCGGAACGGCTACTGCCTCCTCGGGGACCACTACGTCCACGATCCAGATCTCCGCAGCCTTTGCGGACGGCCTCACCCCTGGTGCCTCCGAGGACATCACTTACACGGGATATAACCCCAACTCCTCAAGCACTACGGTGACCTTGGACAGCGCCGTTGTTACGGCAAGCGGTACCTGTGACGCGTCGTGGTTCGCGGCCTCCGTCCCAAGCACGACCACGACAATTGCTGCGGGTGCTACAGCAGGGCTGGGCAAGGGCACGCTGTCCTTCGCCGACACTGCGACCAAGCAGGACGCCTGCAAGGGTGCCACCATCACCGTGACCGTAACCAGCCACTAGTCAAACGAGCGGGCCGGGGGCGGTGGGAATCCGCCCCCGGCTTGCCGTCATTTGCACCAACTGGGAAGGGGCACGGGGTGCACAACGAGGACAGGAAACCGCGGCATCGCTTGCGGAAAGCCATAAAGGCGGCCCTGATCGCGCTTGCCGTGATGCTGGCCAGCGCGGGGGCGCTATCCGCCGCGTCTCAAAGCGCGAAGCCGGGCGTCACCGTGCAGGTCTCCCCTGCCAGCCAGTCCCTGCAGCAAGGCCAGTCGGCCAGCTACACCGTGACCCTTACCTCAACCAGTGGCTTTAGCGGGGTGGTCAACTTGACCACCGCGGGACTGCCGGCCGGAGCAGCAGGTGCCTTCACGCCGTCGTCCGTCAAGCTCACCTCCGGAAGCACCGCAACCGCAACGTTGAACGTCAGCACGGCTGCCACCACACCCGCGGGCACCAGCTCCCTGACCATCACGGGCACCAGCGGCAAGGTTTCCGGCAGCGTCACCGCCGGCCTTACCGTCAACTACAAGATCTCCTCGGCAATTACAGTTGCCGCCACCCCGGACTCCCTTTCGGTCCCGCCCGGCGCCACAGCGGTCTACACCCTTCAGCTCACCCGGAACAACTTCTCCGGCCCGGTCTCCTTCAGTGTCCTGGGCGGGCTTCCTTCCGGCGGTACCGCATCGTTCTCGCCTAATCCGGTGACCGGCAGCTCCACCACACTGCAGGTAGCCACCACGGCCGCTTCACCAAACGGAAGCTACAACCTGTATCTGGTAGGCACGGGCAAGGATTCCAGCGGGAAGTCGCAGTACGCGTATGCGAATGTGCAGCTTGTGCTGGACTCCACCATCAAGCAGTTCGCGCTCTCGGGCAGCATCCCCGGAAGCCTGTCCCCCGGCACGTCGGCCGGACTGGACCTGCAGATCAACAACCCCAACAACAAGCCGTTGTCATTGACGAACATTTCAGTGGCGGTGGCAGGGGTTAGCCGCAGCGCGGACGCCGTGGCCAAGAACCTCGCCTGCACACCGACCGACTTCTCGGTCACCCAGTACAGCGGCCCTTACCCGGTCTCCGTACCCGCCGGTACGAACAAGTCGCTCAAGGATCTCGGCGTCAGCTCCAGCGCGCTGCCGCAAGTTGCCATGCTGGACACCTCCGCGAACCAGGACGGCTGCAAAGGCGCGACCCTCCAGCTCACGTACTCAGGATCAGGACAGGGGAACTGAGATGACTGCCATCGCAACGAGGGCCCACCATGGCCGGGGACTCAAGGCAGCGGCACTCGCCGGCCTCCTGGTCACCGCCGGCGCCGGAACCGCCTACGCCTACTGGACTGCGGGCGGAACCGGTTCTGGATCCGCAGCCGCCGGCACCATGCAGACCGTCACCGTGGACGCTCTCGTAGCCGGCGACAACCCCAGGACGGCGCTCATCCCTGGCGGCAGCGCCGACGTCGTACTCCGCCTGACCAACCCCAACCCCTACGCCGTGCAGGTCTACAGCATCACTGCCAACGGCCCCGCCACGGCCGACGCAGCCCACCCCGGCTGCACCACCACCGGGGTCAGCTTCACCGGGACGACCGCCCCGTTGTCCCCCGCAACCTCCGTTGCCGCTAACTCGTCCACCCTGCTCACCCTTCCAGGATCGGCCGTCATGGATACCACTTCTCTCGCAGCCTGCCAGGGCGCAACCTTCAGCCTCCCCGTGACGGCGGAGGTGCGGAAATGAGTCCCACCATCCGGGCATTGTTCAGCCGCAGCGCGTCGCGCCGGCTGCCCTGGATTGCCACCCTGTTCCTGCTCCTGCTGGGCACGGGCACCGCGGCCTACGCATTCTGGGCCTCTACCACCAGCAGCAGCAACGCGACGGCCGCGGCGGACGCACTCTCGCCCGGTTCCAAGCCGGCCGTCACCGCCAACGGTGCCTCGCTCAGCGTCAGCTGGGCAGCCGGCACCACGGTCAATGGCCGCGCGGCAACCGGATACACCATCACCAGGTATTCAGCAGCCAGCGGCGGCACGGGCACCCCGGCCACGGGCGGTTGCGTCGGGACTATCACCACGCTGACCTGCACCGAACAGAACGTCCCCGGCGGCATCTGGTACTACACGGTCACCCCCAACATCGCGCTTTGGACGGGCTACGAAAGCCCGCGCAGCGCCGGCATCAGCAGCGACTCCACCGCCCCGGTGGCAACGGTGTCCAGCATTTCACCCACCCCCAACGCGGCCGGGTGGAACAACACCAGCCCGGTCACCGTCACCATCACTGCCGACGACGGTCCGGCCGGTTCCGGCGTCGCCTCCATTACCTACGCGGTGGACGGCGGCGCCAAGCAGACAGTGAGCGGCGCCGCCGCCACCATCCCGGTCAGCGGCGACTGGACGCACACCGTCTCCTACTTCGCCACGGACAACGCGGGCAATGCCGGGGCTGCTCAGAGCCAGTCTGTTTGGATCGACACCCAGGCCCCGTATGCACCCTCGCTCACCGTACCGGCCTACGTAAACCAGGCCACCGTTTCCGCGGTTCCCGTCACCGGCAGCGCTGAAGCGGGGGCGACAGTTAACCTCATAGCCCGCGATGGCGCCGGGCATTCCGTGCCGGCGACGGCCTCGGCAACCCTGGGTTCCTGGTCCGCCAGCCTGAACCTGAATGGCCTGGACCAGGGAACGGTGACCTACACGGCAACCGCAACGGATGCCGCCGGCAACACGGGCTCACCTATGACAGCCACGAGCGCCAAGGACACGGTGGCACCGGCACCGGCGACGGCAGTGAGTGTGCCAACCTACGTGAACAGCTCCACCGCTTTTTCCATTCGTATTTCCGGAAACGCCGAAGTCGGGGCAGGGGTGACCGTTTCCGCCAGCACTCCAGGGTCTGCCCAACCGGTAACGGGCACGGCAACTGCCAGCGACGGCACGTGGTCGCTGAACCTCAATCTGACGCCGCTCAAAGACGGGACGGTCACATACACCGTCACCGTCACCGATGCCGCGGGCAACAGCACCGCCGTCACAACCACGGACACAAAGGACACAGTGGTGTCCCTGACGCTTGATCCACTGGTTAGCATCCTCAATGGCAACGTCAACAATTACTCCATTGGGGGCACTACCGATTCGGGTTCACCCGTCAGCGTGGCCGTCACGGACGGGGCAACAAGCGTTCCGGCAACGGCATCCGGCGCAACCTGGAACACCGGGCCACTCAACCTGTCCACTCTGAAGGACTCTTCCACAATTCCTTCCGTCAAGGTCAGCGTCAGGGCAACAACCACGGACGCGGCGGGCAACAGCATCACTGTCACTGCCACTGTTACCAAGGACACCGCGGCGCCGACCTTCAAAGACATTACTCTGGTGAACGGCGGGACTCTGGGTAAAGCTGAGCAGGGCGACTCACTGACGATCCAGTTCTCCGAACCTATGGACGCCAGTAAAATCTGCTCCGCCTGGACCAATGATGGCAGCACTCAGACGCTGACCGGCAACAACAATGTCACCGTCAACATAAGCACCACGAATGTGCTGACGGTCTCCAGCACAACGTGCGTGCTGAACTTGGGCTCCATCAGCCTGGGATCCAATGCCAGGTATGGGACAGCAGGTGCCCTCAGTTTCGGGGGCAATGGCAATGCAAGCAACATGAGTTCCGTGACGTGGAACGGGTCCACAACTCTTACCGTCAAGCTGGGGAAGGTCGGTAACACGAGCTCGGGGACCACCACTCTCGCGGATGTCCCCTCCTACACCGCAGGCGCCGGCCTCACAGACCTTGCTGGCAACGCTCTCGGAACAGGCCCCTTCTCAGGTACCACGTCCTTCAGGTTCTAACCCCGCCCTGCTCATGACTCCAACAGGTCGCCCTGCTCTCTACGGAGCTGCGGGGCGACCTTTTGGTAGACACACGCCCTTCGGCGCCCCCTAAGGCCGCTGACGCGGCAGGCAACGACTCCGGGCTTCCGGGGCAGCTGGATGTGGTGGGGTGGTGGCCGTCGCACTGGTGGTGACCCCAGCGTGATCAGGTATAGCTGAGCAAGCCGGAGGACGAGGGCTGGTCTTCAAGCCGGGCCGCCCGCGGATCCCCGCAATGAACACCTCTGTTGAGCAAGGCCGCATGCGCGGAAAGATGTCTGTCGAAGGGGACGGCATGCATACTGTGAAAATGAAATTCACCACCACCATCCAGGGCGACGGCAACAAGACAGGCATTGAGGTACCTGAAGAGATCGTCACTGCACTTGATGCCGGACGGCGGCCGCCGGTGGTCGTCACGATGAACGGTGAAAGCTACCGCAGCAGCATCGCGGTAATGGGCGGCAGGAACATGGTTGGCGTGAGCGCCGCGAACCGGCAGTTGACGGGAGTGTCTGCCGGGGACACGGTCGAGGTGGGCCTGGAACTGGACACCGAGCCGCGGAGCATTGAAGTTCCGGAAGACCTCGCTTTGGCCCTGGGCTCCGAGCCTGAGGCGCAGGCCTTTTACGGGACGCTGAACTACAGCAGCCAACGCCGCTACGTGGAGCCGATCACCGACGCGAAGACGCCGGAAACCCGCTCGCGCCGGGTGGCCAAGGCCGTAGCCGACCTCAAGGCAGGCAAGAAGTAGGCGGCACCGCCGCGGCGGGGAGTACGGTTGTCACCCCACGGAACTTTGAGGCGCCCGGACTGCCCGTCCCGGGATGCCCCGAAGTCCCTTCCACGGACGGTGGAGGCACGGAACGCAGCGCCACACTGCTGGACACCGCGTCCGATAGTCAGTCTACTTACTATTGTCAAGGGACAACCCTGGCGGCACTTGCCTCGCCGGGGGTGCGTTGCCCCCTGTCCATATCGCGGAATGCACGTCTCAATATCCGAACTCTCGTTCTAAGCTCCCAAGACATGAAGACTTGCAACGCCGCTCTGGATCCTTTTGTCGACTGGCAATGGTGCGCCAGCAACATTGCCAGGATCATCCTGGTCGATACCCGCTGGTACCTGGATGGGTCCTCCGGGAAGGCCGCCTACGATGCCGGGCATATCCCGGAGTCTGTCTTCATGGACATGGACCGATGGCTTTCCGGGCCAGCTTCGAAGGAGCAGGGACGCAATCCGCTGCCTGATCCGGAAATCTTTGCCGAAGGAATGCGTCGGGCGGGCATCAGCGACTCCGACATCGTTGTGGCCTACGACGACGCCGGAGGCGTGATCGCGGCCAGACTCGTGTGGATGCTCCGGGCGGTCGGCGGCAACGCGGCGATCCTGGACGGCGGCCTCGCCAGCTACCCAGGCGTATTGGCTACAAACGACACGGAAAGACCAAGGGGGAACTTTGCGGCCCAGGCCTGGCCTTATGAATTGCTGGCAGATATCTCAGAGGCGTCCGCGGATGGATTCAAGGTCATGGATGCAAGGAACCCTGACCGCTTCCAGGGACGCCAGGACCCCATCGACCCGCGGCCGGGGCACATACCCGGTGCCGTGAACGTCCCCTGCCGCGAGAACCTGGATAGCTCAGGAAGGCTGCTCGCGGACGAACGGCTGCGTGAGAATTTCCAGCGCGCCGGCATCGACTCCGCCGCAGACACCATCGCGTACTGCGGATCCGGCGTGACCGCTTGCCACAACCTGCTGGTTCTGGAGCATCTGGGAGCAGGCAAGGGCAGGCTGTTCGTCGGCGGCTGGTCCCAGTACGGGCATGCCACGGACAGGCCGGTGCAAACGGCCTGACCCTTTAACTAACGCGCCACGCCTCAACAGTTCCGTGGCATCGGCTGCACGCCGGAGGCGGGCGCGGTTCACTGCCGTGGTTCACTGCTTCGTCGGGCGCTACTTCTGCTCCGGTATCCAGTCGGGCGCATCAACTCCCATGCCGGTGAGGTTGTCGCAGCGGACCAGCTGGGTACCGATGCGTTCGAGTGGGCAGTCGACATAGGTATTGAGGGCCTCGTCGTCCGTGTAATTTGAGGCAGGGGCTGGCCCCGCAGAGAGGAACAGTGCCGGGAAAACGGCGGCAATGACCGGGACGGTGCGCTTGTACAAAGCTTGTCTCCTTGGATGCGGCAAGGGAGATGGAAAGGCGGCCCGGCCAGAAACGAGGGCGGGCGCAACTGGGGTCCCAGCCGATTCCCAAAAAGCAAGTCCTGAGAGGTCAGGACTCTCCGGCACTAGCAAACGTACTCGTGCCACCGAATGCGCCGTAAGGGTAGCTGGCACCCCACTTGGCGCCACCGCCTACCCAATAGATTTCCCCCTGGCATGCCTGTCACAGGGTAGGCCCCCTGACCGCCGGCACTCCAGGTTGAATCCGGCGCCGGGGGCCTGATTCTGGACAAATGCGGGGCCGTTGATTGCGTGTCACACCATGCGTAGTGTGGGTCAATAATCCGTGGGTGGAGGCAGCAATGGGCGGCAATTCCAAAGGCAGAAACGACTACGAATTCCTGACCGTTTGGCGTGTCGCCGGGACACCGCGCGAGGTGCTGGACATTTTGGGCGATGCCGGCACGCTGGCCCGCTGGTGGCCGTCGGTGTACTTGGCGGTCTTGCCGCTGGAGTCAGGCGGGCCGGACGGCACCGGCAGGGCATTCTTCCTTCACACCAAGGGCTGGCTGCCGTATACCCTCAAGTGGAAGCTCACCGTCACCGAACCCATCACAGAACAAGGATTCGCCATCTCCGCCCAAGGTGACCTCAAAGGCTCAGGACGCTGGACCTTCAAACAGGACGGACCGGAAACGGTTGTCATTTATGACTGGCGGGTCAGCACATCAAAACCACTCCTGCGTCGGCTGAGTTGGTTGCTCAAGCCCGCGTTTTCGGCGAACCATCGCTGGGCCATGGCCCGCGGGCAGGAAGCCCTGGCGCTGGAACTACGGCGACGGCGGCCCGGCGGCGATCACTCCGACATCCCGCAGCCCGCGGCTCCCACCTTTGCAGGCCGGCGCCGGCGGCGTAAGACTGCGCACCTGCCGCTTTGAGCGGATAGCTGGCGTCACCGATTACCGGAGAGGCACGTCGGTGCGATCCCCAGGGATCATGGGTGATGGCTCCGAGACCGAAACCACAAGAGCCCGAGTCCCTAATAATCAGGAGATGTAGTAGCCGCTTGGGCTCCAGTGGATGACGCCGCCCTGATAGTTCTGAGCCACGCTTCCGTCATTCCCTGTCGCGTATTCATCACTTGTGGGGTAGCCGAGGCGACCTGATTCAAACCCTGTGGAGGCCCAGATTGAGCGAATGGCCCCGACGGAGATGTGGGCTCCTGTTACCGGCGACCAGATGATCGCCCCGCCCTGGTAGTTCTGGTACACGCCGCCGTCCCTGAGTCCGCCCACTTCGTCGGTGGTCGGGTAGCCGAGCCTGCCGTTTTCAAACCCTGTAGCCGCCCACAGGCCACGGATCGCCCCGACGGAGATGTGGGCTCCTGTTACCGGTGACCAGATGATCGCCCCGCCCTGGTAGTTCTGGTAGACGCCGCCGTCCCTGAGCCCGCCCACTTCGTCCGTGGTCGGGTAGCCGAGCCTGCCGTTTTCAAACCCTGTAGCTGCCCACAGGCCACGGATCGCCCCCACGGAGATGTGGGCTCCTGTTACCGGCGACCAGATGATCGCCCCGCCCTGGTAGTTCTGGTACACGCCACCGTCCCTGAGTCCGCCTACTTCGTCCGTGACCGGGTAGCCGAGCCTGCCGTTTTCAAACCCTGTGGCCGCCCACAGGCCACGGATCGCCCCCACGGAGATGTGGGCTCCTGTTGCCGGCGACCAGAGGATGCATCCGCGTTCAAAGCACTGGTACCCGCCGTTGTCCTTCAGGCCGTATACCTCTCCCGTGGTGGCTGCGCCAAGAGCGCCATTCAGCGAAGCTGCCTTGGCTGCGATGGGAGTCTGCGCAGACCCGGCCGTCGTGAAAGTCCAGGTCCTGTCTACGGCCAAGGCGTTACCGGCAATATCCTTCACACCGCTGGTGCCGCCCTTGATCGTCGCCGTGTATTTTGTGCCGCTTGCAAGGTCCGCATCTGGGTTGAGGGTTGCCACTTTCCCTGCGGCGTCGTAGGTCACGGCGGCCGGCACCGTCGTCGTTCCGTCGGTGAGCGTGAATGTGTTTGACGTGATCGTGGAGGGGTCCATGGACTCTGAGAAGGTTCCCGCCACATTGCCCGTCACTGCGACTCCGGTGGCACCGGCGGCCGGGGATGTGGCGGTCACGGTCGGAGCAGTGATGTCAGGGCTGCCACTGCCGCCGCTGGGATCGTAGTAGTGCCAGTACTGGCTTGTGGCGTTGACATCTGCAAGCAGCAACAGGCCGCTGTCTGCCGTGCCCCTCGCGGCACTGTTGATGTTTTGCTTCGTCGACGTTACGTTGTGCACGTACTGGTCTGCATCTACGATCCGGGCCGTTTTCGTGGTGGTGAAGTTGATGTTGTCCAGCGGGGTGGACTTTTCGTAGATCGCACCGCCCGAGGTGCTGCAGACACCGGCGTCCGTCGTGCCTGCAGGCTTTGGATAGGTAGCGAAGGTACGCAGCCTCTGGGTGCTCTCGTCGATCATGACCATCACCCGGTTGGGGCATTCCGCAACGGTAGCGATTGTGTGGGCGGACCAGCTGGTGCCGCTGAGGGCCAGCAGCTGGATCTGCGGTTGGGATGCGGATATGTACGAGGTCTTTATGGCTGCGAACACGCGGCCGCCTGAGGAGTCCAGCCATTTGAGGTTCATGTGGTCATCGCTGCTGCGCTGCCCCGACACCGCCGCCACGGGACTACTCCAGGCCGTGGTCGACGCCCCATCGACGTGGTAGCTCCAGTACATGCCGTCGGTGGAGTCCCCCACCTGCCGGCTCCACATCACACCGATCTTCCCATCGAAGGCAATCACGGCTGATGTATCGTCCACAGAGACGTTGCTCATCGATCCGGGAACCTGGAAGGGCGTGCCCCAGGTCTTGCCGTCGGTGGCCGTCGCGTTGAGGTAGATCTTGTTACCCTCCTGCCAACTGGACCAGACCCTTCCAGTGGAGTCCTTGTCGATGGTCAGGACCTCAACTTTGGAGTTGTTGATTTGGCTGGAACCCAGCAGCGTGTATTTCTTGGCAGCGGAGTCGTAGCTGTAACGGCGCATTATCGTGGGGAAATTGGGCTCGGCCGGCAGCTCGTCGTTCACGAACTTATAGCTGGCGACGTACAGCGTCTTCCCGTCCCACAAAACATCATGATGGGTATCGGCGCGAGATTCTGTTGCCACTCCCGTGTCCACCCAGGAGCTCGTCGTCGCGTTGAACCGGAAGATATGGAAATCGGACGAGGCAGAGTCCCACAGATTTCCCCACCATGACCCGTCGTTGAACCACAACACGCTCGTAGCCCGCTTGGTACCTGTGGGCGTCCCCGTGCCGGAATGCGACATATCCTGAACGCCGACATCACCCGTGTCAGCAGACGCCGAAACCGGGACCACCAGAGCACCCAGCGCAATCAACATGGCTGCCAAGAGTGCATGCAGCCGCGAATTCGGCCATCGCCGGGCACGAGGACCAGCCAAGGGATCAACGCCTAATTTGAGGGAAAGCAAGGAAATCCCGGCACTACGACCAGACCGCCCTTCCGTTGCCGCCAACGGACTATCCATGTCCATACGTCCCCCTTGACGTGTCTTGTTTCTGCTGCCTGGTAGAGACACATTAGGAAGCCGGAGGACTAGGCAAAAGCACATAGGAATTTATTGACGTGATCTTGAGGTTCGCTCCGCCACATTGCCGTATTAACTGCGCTGGCCGATTAGGTGCGGGGCAGCCTACCTTTGCAGGCCGGCGCCGGCGGCGTAAAACTGCACACCTGCCGCTTTGAACGGACAGCCCGCGTCACCGATACCGGAGAGGCACGTCGGGGGCGATCCGCAGGGACCGCATCTCCCCCAGCGCGAAAAGATCGATGCCCCCGTCTGGATCCGGCGATTCTTCCGCGCTCAGTTCAGTGAGTGCGATGCGGAGTATTTGCTGCTGCATTCCAGGAAGGGACAGCTCTCCACGCAATTGGGCGGCCACCGCAGCCTCGCTGGCTTCACCACCCAGGCTGTAGTACCGCAGCCACAGGTCCCAAAGGTTAACTCCTGCCTGATTGAACAAGGCGTTCAGATGCGAAGCTTCCTGTTGTTGGACGCTTTCACAGCCCATCGGTTTCCGTCCTCCCATTCGGTGGATTGAAGAGTCGCGGGGGTCCGCCCCTTCGCCTTGACATGGCCGGCGGACCGTGAGCATGTGCATCAGCAATGCTTTCTCGGGCTGGCCAGGGTGGTTGGCTACATGGCGCCTGAGAGATTCACGGACGTCAGCTTCACCTGGAGATGCGCTGCTGAGGATTTCCTCAATGATCTCCATTGCCTGCAGTTGGATCGGCAGGGAGGAGTGGTCTCCGGAGCCCATGGAGGGCAATTCCTGGTTTCCGTTCATGGGTCCAACCTTCGCCTTCCAAAGCGGCCACTGATCCCCAGAGCTGCGGATAAGGGCTCCAGCCCTACCTCCAACCTCATGCTAAGCCTACTTAGCATCACGGCGCGATAACAAGGGAAGGCATGAATTTGCAAGGGGAAAACCACAGTGAAGGCAGGACGGCATCTGCCACAACGCAGAGCGAGGAAAGAGAAGGAAGGCGGGAGCCGGCTCCTCGAGTCCGAGACCGGAGCCGGCTCCCTGCGGTGTTTCCCCCGATGAAGACCAGAGCCTCCCCAGCAAAGGTGCGAACACCGCCAAGGCAAATCATCTGGCATCCCGGACGGTCCCGTCAATGGCTTCTTCCTGTCCGGACGTCTGACTGAGGTGACATGTCCCAGTCATGCCCAAAAAGCACCTGATCAGGAGCAGTGGCAGTGTGGTTAAATGCCCGATATGGGGGACACAACACTTTTAATCTCGGCAGAACGGTACTTTCGGGGGCTTGGACCACGCGGCCGGACAGTCATTTTCCAGCTGCCGCTGTTCGTGACGATGCTGCTGGTCACCGTACTGGTGGTCCTGCTGCACCCAACCCTTGACTGGTCGCTGCCGCTGATCCTCAGCATGGGCGCCCAGCTGCTCCTCCTTGGCGGCTGCGCCCTGATCCCCTGGGAGCGCCTGCCCGCGCGGGCCGTATTGGTCATTCCGGTCCTGGACTGCCTGGCCGTAGGTCTCACCCGGGAAGCCGGCGACCAGTACTTGGCGGTCCTGGGCTTTCTTCTCGCGTTTCCAGTCGTTTGGATTTCGGCGGGCCCGCGTCGGCCGAGAGTCGCAGTGGCCGTCATGGCCACCGTCCTCAGCGCGGTCCTGCCGCCAATCATTCTTGGTACGGGCTTCGACCGGGCGGATTTTATCCGTATTGCCCTGCTCCCCGTCATCCTGGGCGCCATCGCAGTGACCACCTACGGCGCATTCAACGTCATTTCATTCCAACGGCGTTCCCTTGAAAAACGGGAATCCGAGGTGCGGGAGTTGCTGGCCGCAAGCCAGGACCGCGAGCAGTTGCTCAGCACTGTCCTGGACACCGTCAGCGTCGCGGTGTCAGCCGTCGACCCCCAAGGGCACACCATCCTGGCCAACCACCAGTACAGCAGCGACGTCACACGGGCCGTCCGCAAGGACGAGTTGGCGGAGAACCCGTCAGACCTCACCATCTACGGCCCCGATCGGGCCACTCCCCTGCCGCCGGAGCAAAGCCCCCGCCGCCGGGCCGCGAGGGGTGAGGCCTTCACGGACGAGTTGCTCTGGATCGGCAGCGGCACCAGCCAGCGCGCCTATTCCGCCACCTGCCGCCTGATAAAAGCCCCCGACGGACGCCACACCGGCGCGGTGATGGCGTTCACCGATGTCACAGCCCTGGTGGAAGCACTCGCCGTCAAGGACCAGTTCGTCTCCAGCGTCTCGCACGAGCTGCGGACCCCGCTGACCTCGATCCTTGGATACCTGGCCTTGGCCCTGGACGAGGACCTGGATCCGGACCTGGAGGACTACCTCACCGTGATCCGCCGCAACACCCAGCGGCTCCTTGGCCTGGTCGATGACCTGCTTGCCACCGCTACTGACGGCCTAAACGCGAGTCCCTGCCCGGCAGACCTCGGCGAAATCCTCGCGCACAGCGTCGAGGCCGCCTGCCCCCGGGCGCAAGCGGCGGGCGTCACGCTCACGCTCGATCTTGAACCGGGCAGCCAACTCACAGGGAATTTCGACCCCGACCGTATTGGCCAAGCCATCGACAACCTGGTTTCCAACGCCATTAAGTACACTGCCGACGGCGGGTCCGTCACCATCTCCGCCGGCACCAAAGACGACACGCTCTACTGCCAGGTCACTGATACCGGTATTGGCATGACGGAGGAAGAACAGTCCAAGGCGTTCACCCGTTTCTTCCGTGCCGCCAACCTGCACTCCTCGACTATTCCGGGTGCCGGCCTTGGACTGGCCATAACCAAATCCATCATCGAAAACCACAACGGAACCATCAGCATCTCCAGCAGCCCCGGAAAGGGAACAACAGTCTCCCTGACACTGCCGAGGGCGGCAGCTGACGCAAGATCCGCGGAAGTCTCCGCCTGAGATCAAGTCCTCTTCATGAAAAACGCCACCCGGCCGTTGGCCGGGTGGCGTTTTTTGCAGTCTTGCCGGGGGTCAATGACCGAGGCCGGACTTCCCGTTGCCGGAGTGGGTGATGGAGTCGACGGCTCCGGTTTGTTCGTCCAGCAGGACCTGGTCGTTGCGCTGGTGGTGGAAGTTGAACATGGCGCCCAGGGACCCTGCCGTGGCGTCGGCGGAGGCGTCGCCAATCCGGCCGGTGTTCCAGTTGTCCTCGATGAAGCGCAGGATGGACGCCTGGTCCGTTTCGGTGTGGTCCACAAAGTTCTTCTTCGCATACGGCGAAATGACCACTAGCGGCTGGCGTGGGCCGGGACCGCAGCGGTCTGCGTAGCCGCCGGCCATCGGGACTCCGCTGGCCGCAGCGTCCTGGCACCATGCGGCGTCGTCCGCCGTGTTGGAGGAGTTCTTGACCTTCGCGGCGACGTGGTCGTACCAGCCATCCGAGTCGTCGTAGGCGAGTATCACGGCCGTGTTGTCCCAGTTCCTGGACTGCTGGATCTGGTTCACCGTGTTGGTGATGAAGTTCTGCTCGTCCACGGGATCGGAGTAGGCGGCGTGGCCGTCCTGGAACTCGGAGGCCTTCAGGAAGGACACGGCGGGCATGTTGTCGCTGTCCACGACCTTGCTGAAGTCGGTGAGGTCGTATTGGTGGTTGGCCTGCCCGTTGTGCCCGATCTCCGACTCAGAGGCGGGCGCCAGGTGGTGCGGGTTGGCCGTCGAAGCGTAGTACTGAAACGGCTGGTGGTGCGGGGAGTAGTCCGTGACGCTGGCACCAGCGGCGTTGGTGTGCGTTGAAAGGCACGACGCCGGGCTGGTGGCGGTTGTGGGGGTGGTGGGAGTGAAGCCGCCCTGGAACCAGCCCCAGGAGACGCCCTTGTTGTTGAGCAGGTCACCGATGTTGGTGCCGGTCATGCCGGCGAGGTTGCTGGTTTTGGCGTGGCTGCTGTTGGAGCAGTCGTCGTACACGGGGTCCGGGTCATTGATGACGGTGCCCACGCCGTTCGCGTCCGGCTGGCGGACCGCGCTGCTGCCGATGACCGGCGTAGCGACGGGCTGTCCGGCGGCGGTGAATTCCTTGGCCCCGTGGGTCTGCCCGGAGACCAGGTTCAGGGCGCCCGGCGTGGAGGGGCCGAAAACGGTGCTGAAGTGGTTGTCGCTCATGGCGTAGTTCTGGGCGTAGTTCCAGATGCCGGTGACGGTGTTGCCGTCGTAGTAGTCCATGGTCAGTCCGGGGCGGCCGTACTGGTTGGTGCCGCACGCGTCCCGGCTGGTGAACTGGACGAACTTGTCCATGAGGCCGCCGTTGTAGGCCTTCTGCTCGGCGTTGTACCCGTGGTCCTGGTCGCAGGTGACGGCCTGCGACGGCGAGAGCCGGGCCGGCTGGACCGAGTTGGGGTTATTCGGTGCGAGCAGGCCGGCGTTACCCAAAGTGTTGATGTCCCTGGGCGTGTCCTCGGATGCCGTGAAGGACGCGGTCTTGGTGCCCGAGCCCTGCTGGGTTTCGCCGGGGGTGTCGGCAGCGTTGGGGTAAGTGGCGAAATAGTGGTCGAAGGAGACGTTCTCCTGGAAGATCACCACCACGTGCTTGATCGGCGTCGCGGTATCGGCAGGGGTTTCGCCGGCGGTGGCCGGAACGGCACCGAGGCCGAAGAGCCCGGCCGTCAGGGCCGAGGCCGCCAGTGCCGTGGCGCTGGTAGCTGCGGCGACCCGCTTAGGGGTGGACCGTCGTCGTCCTTGAAGCATTGTTGTATCCGTTCGTTCCGGGTGTTGGGGTTACTGGGCCGGCGTGACGGCGGCCTGGTAGGTGAGGATTTCGGTGCCGTTGCCTTCGTCACCGTTGTCGGGGGCCACCGTCATGGTCAGGTGGTCACCTTCGGCCGTCATCTTGAAGGGGTTGCGGGTGGCCACGTGCCCGGCGGTGGACCACTGCTGGAAGGGCACATCGCGGATCACGCTGTGGGATTTCAGGTCGATCATCGCCATGCCGCCGAGCTCATAGGTGGCACCGGTGCCGCCGGCAGCGGGGGTCTGCGGGAGGTTGGTGATGCCGCTGCACAGCATCTTGGAGTTGGGCACGTACTGGCAGTCCTGGTAGTCGATGAAGTAGTTCGGGTTTTCCCAGGTGGAGAGCTGCTTGCCCTGGAGGTCCCATTCGGCGAAGCGGCGTGAACCCCAGGTGTTGCCCACCAGGTGGCCGGTCTTCTTGTCCAACACGATGCCGCCGAAGTGGTCTGCCACCTCGAACTGCTTGTGCACGTCCAGGGTGTTGGCGTCGATGCGGTAGATGATGGCGCTGCTGTTGGGCCGGTACTGGGCCACCGGGACCCAGACGTTGGTGCCGTCGAAGTCGATGCCGCCCGGGTGGTACATGTCCCCTTCGCCCAGGATGATGTCCTTTTGCAGGTTGCCGGCCTTGTCCATCACGAACAGGTGGCCGATGCCCTTGCCGGGGGTCCGGTCGAAACCGTCCTGCGGTGCCGGGTACTTGACGGTCGGTTCAGTGATCTGGACCGCCGACAGGAAGATGTGGTCCCCGCTGTAGGCGATGCCCTCGGTGTGATAGGTGGGGAAGTTCAGTTTCAGCTTGGACGTCTGCTGCCATTTCGTGTTCCGGTCTACACCGCTGAAGGTGTCGGCAAGGGCAGTGTCCGCCTCCTTGTGGGTGCCGGAACCGGTGTTGGCTTCGTGGTCGGTGTTGCCTGCGGCTTGGGCGACGGCGGTACCGCCGACTGCCGACGCCGCCAGGAGGATGGCTGCGGCGGCCGTGGTAACGCCGCGCATACGGGATGTACTCAATGGGGGCAGCCTCTCAGGGATGGGTCTTAGCAAGAAGCCCCAAAGTTACTTAGCGGTAATTAACCGTTGTTGGCAGGCGGATGAACGGCAGGTGGAAACATGCACCCCCTCCCCCGGCACGTGTTTGCGCTGGTCAGGCGTGAAAACCACAGAATCTGCCCGTTCGCCTTCCAGCCATCAGCAGGTCATCTGCGCGTCGCCAGTCATTTCCCGTGAGTCGGAACAGTGGCGGTGGCCCCGCCAACGGGGCTCCCCTCCCCCACTTTGGAGACTCACTGATGAAGTATGCAAAGCTGCTGACCGCAGCCGCCATGTGCACCGGCCTGGCCATGGGAACATCCCTCCCGGCCCAGGCGGCCGACACCAACCCCAACGGCACCGAAAACCATTTTGACCTCCAAGCCCACCGCGGCGGCATCGGCCTGACGGTCGAATCCACCTTGGCGTCCTTCGCCAAGGGCATCGAAACAGGCGTGTCCACCCTTGAGCTGGACCTGCAGATCACCAGGGATGGCCGCGAAGTCATCACCCATGACCGCAAGATCAGCGGCCAGAAGTGCCAGGACACGGCCCCCGTCACCCCGGGAGATCCGCAGTTCCCGTACGTGGGCAAATACATCAAGGACCTCACGTTCGCCCAGGTCCGCAGCCTTGACTGCGGTTCAAAGACCCTGCCGCAGTTCCCGGGCCAGCAGGCTTCGCCCGGCGCCAAGATGCCCACCCTCGCCGAGGTCTTCGACCTGGCCAGGCAGTACCGGGCCAGCCAGGTCAAGTTCAACATCGAGACCAAGGTGGAGGCCGGGGCACCCGAGCAGACAGCACCCCGTGAGCAGTTCGTGGACGTGGCCCTGCGTGAGATCAACGCCGCGAACATGGCCGAGCGGGTATCCATAGAAAGCTTCGACTGGGGTGCCCTGCGCCTGGTGAAGGAACGCCAGCCCGGTATCCGCACGGTTGCCCTGACCAACAAGGACTTCCTGCAGGCCGGCATGCCCGGCGCCTCACCCTGGCTGGGCGGCATTGATTCCGACGACTTCGGCGGTGACCTGGTTGATTCCGCAGCATCCCTCGGGTTCGACGCCATCTCCCCCGTCCACGGCACGCCCCAAAACGGGACCGTCACGGACCCCGGCTACGTCCCCTACGTCACCGCGGACATGGTGACCCGCGCCCACAGCAAGGGCATGCAGGTCATTCCGTGGACGGTGGACGACAAGCCCACGATGCGCGCACTGATGGACCTGGGCGTTGACGGGATCATTACCGACTACCCCAACATGCTGCGCGAGGTCATGGCGGAGCGGTCGCTGAAACTCCCCAAGCAGTACACGCTGGAGCCCGGCGCATCAGCAGCCGCCGGCTGACCACGCTCTCGAACGGCCTGCCTCACTCATGAGGCGGGCCGTTCTAGTTCGCGCCGGAGGTCGGCACCGGGGCCGGGGTCTCCCCTGTCCCGGAACCAACAGTTGGTGCCGGCGTCCCGTAATCAACGGACGACGTCGGCTGCCCGCCTTCCACATACTGGCCCGCCGGGGCGGTGGCCTCCTGAGCCGGGGCCGGGTTGGGGGCACCGGCAGGGGCCGTCGCCTGGACGGAGGCGGGTGCGGCGGCGGTGGGTTCGGCTTGGGCACCGGATGCGGTGGGGCCGGGGACAGAATCAGCGGAGGTCGATGCCGATGGCGTCGGCGCGGAAGCCGGTGTCCCGGAACTGCCCTTGATGATGGCAGTGATCTGCTCCTTGTACCCGTTCAGCGTGGCCTGGATGTCGGACAGCGGCACGTCCTGGGTGTTCCTGCCGTACTCGGCAATCTGCGCCCACAGCGCCTCGAGCTGCTGCTTGCTGGCCGCATCCAGCGGGCCGTCAAGGGTGAGGACCAGCTGGCTGGCCAGGGCGTAGGCCAGGCAGTCGAGGCAGTTGTAGTTGGCGGCCGCGGAGAGGTTCTGCGGAACAATGACGTCCGTCTGGCCCACCACCAGGACCACCTGGAATCCGACAGCCACCGCCGCGCAGCCCGTGCAGTTGGCAAAGGCGTAGGCCTCGTTGGTGGTAGTGACTGGCTCTCCGTCCTCGGCCCACACCAGCGCGAACGCCACGCTGTACGTCACCGAGCCGTCGGTGGTGTTGACGGCGAGCGCCTGGTTTCCGTCGCCCTCGGGAGCAGCCGGCCGGTCGAACGGGAACACCCAGGAGGGGGCGACAGTGCCGGAAGTACCGGAACCGGAAGCAACAGTGCCGGAAGGAGAAGTCCCGGAAGCGGCGCCGGCCTTGTCCACCGGCACCAGCACCATGCTCAGTTGCGGGTTGTCCCGCGTCGGCTTCGTGGCACCCGTCGGCCACAGCGCAACCGTCCGCCCGGTGCTCCCCTGCCGCAACGCACCGCCGTCGCGCTTGGGCAGGATAGCCCGGGTGGCGTCACCCAGCGTCCCGCGTTCGTACGCCTGCACCGGCCGGTACGTCCCGCCGTCGGGCCACCATGCCCAGGCGACGCCGGCCAGCAGGGCCGCGACGGCGCCCATGGCAACAGTGCGCTGCACCGCCTTGCCGCGGGTCTTCTGCCACAGGCCGGTGACCAGCTGCCGCAGCAGCCGCACCACGATGTACAGCACGCCCAGTACCGGGACGGCCACCACCACAATGGCCAGTGCCCGCACGGCCACGCCCGCGAAATCCCCGGCGGACAGGCTCGCGGCCAGCATTTCCTGCTGCTTGACCGCGCTGGCCCAGCCGGTGGCGAGCAGCCGCGGCAGGGACAGCACCATCATCACCATGCTGAACAGCAGCACCGGAACGGTCACCAGGACCCAGATGGTGACCACGGCCCGCGCCCACGGCTTCAGCACCTTGCTCTCCGGGTTCCCCCACCGCCAGGGCAGGACCCCCAGGAGGGTGGGTTTGATCCGCTGGAACAGGTCGGGCACGCCGGTGGCGTCGGCCAGGATGTGGTAGCCGTCGTACTTCACCAGCGGGATCAGCTGGCGGACCATCTGCAGGATCTGCGTGACCACCACCAGCAGCAGCGCGTCAAAGCCGGTGGCCCACCACACGCCCATGATGGCCACCGCCACGATGGCGTTGAAGTACAGCCCACCCAGGTCGGTGCGGATCCTGCCGCCGCGGCCCAGCCGGTAGGAGTCGGTGACGTCCGTGAAGAACGCGGGCCAGAGCAGGTACAGCCCGGCGCCCATGGCCCCGGGCGTTGCCCCGCCCCTGCGGGTGGCGGCGGCGTGGCCGAACTCGTGGAAACCGGCGGAGAGGATGGTGACGGCGAGGATCAGCAGCAGCAGGGCAGGCTGTTCGAAGGCCTCATGCGTGGCGGAGCCCAGGCCCTTGACCATGAGCACCCACCAGCAGGCCGCCAGGAACGCGGCCGTCACGGCCACCACGATCAGCGGGTTGAACAGCACGGCGAAGGGTGCGGTGATCCTGCGCGTGCGTTCGGGATCGGACACGATGTAGCGGAAGCGCAGGCCCAGCAGCGGGTTGGCTTTCTTCACCTCCGGCTGACTGCCGTCGGCGAGCCGGAGCAGGCCCATGGGCAGCAGCTGCGAGTCGATCAGCGTGCGGACGTTCTCCGCGCTGACCAGCCGCCCGGACCCCTCGCTGGCGTGCCGGGCGATGCCCTCGAGGTCACGCGAGCCGTCGGCGGCCTCCAGCACCAGGTACAGCAATGGGGTCAGCTGGAGGGTCTGGCCGTCGGCGCGGCGCACCAGGGCGGGCGGTTCACGGTAACCGGACCCCTCGGCCGGGCCGAGCAGCTGCACACCGTCGGCCCGGGCAGGAAGGTGCGCACCCGCCGTCGTAATGCTGCTGCCCGGCGGATCCTGGGCAAGGGTGGCGCGTGACGACGGCGGGCCCGCCTCACGAGGCGGCCCGCCGTGGGCGTGGGTCATCTTTGGTTACTGCTGCAGGTCGGACTGCTGGTCAGCGGTGGCGTTGGCCTCACCGTCGATGTGCTGCGAGATGGTGGCGCTCTGGTCCGAGATGGCGTACGCCTGGCTGTCGATGGAGCCGATGTTCGCGGCCACCGCGGCATCGATGGGGGCAGCCACGTTGGCGTTGGCGGCCACGGCACCGTTGATGGGGGCGGCGATGGCGGCGTCCGCGTCCAGGTTCACGTCGACGTTCAGCAGGTTGCCGTTCAGGACACCGGCTGCGTCCGTGAGCCCACCGGCGCCTGTGGGATCCGTCACCGTTCCGCCCGTGGTTCCAGCGTCGGTAGTGCCGGCGTCAGCCGTGTCGTCGCCCTGGCCGATCACGCTGTCCTGGGTGGAGTCGGCGTTGGCATCGGCCGTGATGCCCTGGTCGATGGCGGCGTCCTGGCTGGAGAGTGCCTGCGCGTCGGAGCCGAAGGACAGGATGTTGGCCGAGGCGGCGGCATCGATGGGTGCGGCCACGTTGGCGTTGGCGGCGACCGCGAGGTCGATGGGTGCCGCGGCGTTGATGCCCAGGTCCAGGTCCGCGTTCAGGTCCAGGACGGACGCCACTTCCTTGTCCGGCAGGGCGGTGGCCTGCTCCGACATCAGTTCTTCATCGGTGAGGGGACGCATTTCGTTGTCCATGGCTGAGACCTCCGGTGCGGCGCGGGTGCTCTGCCCCCAGCGGGCAGCCCGCGCTCCACAATACTAAGCATGATTAGCAGTTTTGCGAAGTGAAAATTACCCGGCCGCGCGGCCCATCCAGGACCCTTCCAGCTACGAATGGCCTATGTGTAAGCGCCGTCCGGTCGCCCGCACAGCACGTCGACACTGCAGGTCCACACCCAGCCGAAGGGCACATCCATGAGCGGTTCGAACTACTGCCGTTTCCTCTCCGAATGCATCGTCTCCGTCCCCGGAAAGCAGCCGGGGCTGGGCGACGACGAGATGTACGGGCTGTACCTGAGCTGGTGCCTGCTCAACTCGGTGGAACCGGGTTCCGCCGAGGCGTTGTCGGCAGCCGCCGCCCAGGAAGGGCACATGCGGCAGGACATGGGCGGGCGCAGGGAATGGCGGGAACTGTCCATGGCAGGACCTGCCGCCGTCGACTACATCCTTGCCAGCCAGCCCAGCCTGATCTAGCCGTCCGCGCGGGCCGCCGCTTGTCCGGCCGGCCAAAGCAGAAGGACGACGGCGGTTTGTCACCGGGGCGGGTTGCCGGCGTCCCGGGCGGGTAAGGTCTGATCATGATCCAGGCCGCGGCCGTGTCCGCACTGACGTCCTACCACTGGCTGGGGATTCCGATCGCCGCCGCCGGCGCCGTCCTGCTCGCCCTGGGAACGCTGTTCCAGCACCGCGCCGTGGGAGACCAGCCGGCTGCAGAAGGGCGCGCGGCGGGCAGCATGGGCGGCGGACGCCTGCACGCCCTGATGCGGAAACCGGTGTGGCTGGCCGGGACGGCGATGCTGGGTGCTGCGATCCTCCTCCAGCTCACCAGCCTGCGGTTCTCGCCCCTGATCGTGGTGCAGCCCATCGGCGCAATCGCCCTGGTGGTCACCACTCTGGCCACCGCGCGGATGACCCGCCGGTCCCCGGGGCGCCGGGCCCTGACCGCCGTCGCGTTATGCGTGGGCGGCGTAGGCGTGTTCGTTGCCGTGGCGGCGCTGTCCGCGGAGGACGTGGAAATCAGCGACCGGCACCTGGTCACCATCCTGATCGTCCTCGCCGTGGTCCTCGCCTGCGTCGCCGTGGCCTATCTCCTGTGGCGCCACCGCTCGCACGCCGTGTTGTTCACCGCCGGAGCCGGCGTCCTTTTTGGGTTCGTCGCGGCCCTGGCCAAGACCGTCATCGCCCGGCTGTTCCAAGGCGACTTCGAGTGGCTGTCCCTGACGTGCCTGGCGGGGCTGCTCATTGCCGCCCTGGGCGGCAGCTTCCTGGTCCAGAACGCCCACACCCGGGGCTCCCCCGAACTCGTTGTCGCCGGCCTGACCGTCATCGACCCACTCGTGGCCGTCGCGATCGGCATCACCATCCTCGGCGAAGCAGACGCGGCACCCCCGCTGGCCATCGTCCTGTTCCTCCTGTCAGGAGCCACCGCCGTCGCCGGGGTCATCCTGCTCGCGACGGTGAAAACGCACGCCCCCGCTGAGGGCAAAGCCTGACCCTCGAACTGCAGGCAACCGCCCTCGCTGACGGCCGCCGTCACCATTCAGCTTTTTCCCAGCCTGTGCTCCTACAGTGATCCTGCGCCGGTCCCTGCGTCCGGCGCGAACGCGCGCACACATCTGGAGGGACACACCGTGGTGAAGCCATCAATTCCGTCAATGAAAACCCGCATCGGAGTCGGCGCGGCAGCCGTCCTGGCCGCCGGTGCCATGGCCGCCGCGGGCGTCGGCGCCGCGTCCGCAGCGTCCACCCCGACGGCGGTCTCAACCGCCACGGCCTCTCCCGAGATAAAGACCGCGAAGACCGGTCACCGGCTCGGCGGACTGGAAGCGTTCCTCAAGATCAAGGAAGACAGTCCTCAGGCCGCTGGAGACCGTGCCGCGAAAGCAGCCACCGCCCTGGCCAACCACCCGCAGCTTTTTGCAAAGCTCCCCGCTGCCCTCCAGTCGGACGTGACCACCCTCAAGGATGCCCCCGCGGCCGACCGGGTGAAGGACGCCTACAAGATCAAGACCACGGCCCTGTCCGGCGGGTACGGTGCCGAGATCCAGAAGCGCGCCGAAGCGCTGGAGAAGACGGCAACGGGCCTGGCCGGCCTGCGGCAGGAGCTGCGCACCGCGTTCAGCTCGGACAACCCCGGCGCCGGGCTGCAGAAGGTGGCCGACCAGCTCATCAGCCACCCGAAGCTGTTCGCCAAACTCCCCGCCAATCTTCAGGCGGACCTGACGGCACTGAAGAACGCCGCCCCGGCTGACCTGGATGCCCAGGCGAACAAGATCAAGGACACCGCGCTGAACGGCGGCTACGGCGCCAAGGTCCAGAAGATGGCCGAGGCGCTGCAGAAAAAGGCTGCAACGCCAAGCACGTAGAAGGACCGTCCGGACGGACGCCGTCAGGACGTTTGCAACGCCGCCGCGGACGGTTCCAGGTCCGCGGGCCGGCCCATCCAGGGACCGGAGTAGATTGTGGGCATGGAACTGATTTCCTCGCATCGCCGCGATCTGCTCACTGACCGGCTTCTTGACGTTGCGGAGTTCAGCCACGCGCACTGGTTCTTCGGGAACCTGTATGAGCTTCTGGTCAAAGTGCCCCATCGTGTCGCGGCCTCGGAGGCAAGCGCGGACCTTCCCCGGTCCCCCTTTGGAGCTGGCAGCCCAGGACGCTACTACGCACCGATCGCACCGATCAATGCCCCCGCCGCTGTGGGTGCCCTCGCGGCGGGATGGCGTGATGCGCGCACCAGGACCTGGCTGATGGTCGCCGCCGCCAGTTCTGTTACAGGGGCGGCCGCTACCGCCTACGTCCTCCGGTCCCTCAACCCCAGGCTGTTCTTCAGCCCGGAACCAATGAGCGAGGACCAACGGGAGCCCTTATTGCGGCGGTGGTATAACGTCCACGCCGTACGGCTGGCGGCCAGCGCCGTTGCCCTGGCCGCTATCCACCGGGCACGGACCATCCGGCTCAGAGACCAGTGAGACCACAGCCCCGGCTTCAGTCTTCAGGACATTTGCGACGCCGCCGCGGACGGTTCCAAGTCGGCGAGCGTGAGCGGGTGGGCGGGTTGGTCCGGGAAGGGAAAGGTGCAGGCCACCGCCAGGTCCCGGCCAACATGCACCAGCTCCCCCGGCGCCAAGGGGCGCCAGCCGGGGTTCTGGTTCATCGGTTCGGTGGCGAAGAGAACCGAGCGTTCAACGGAAAGTTCCGTGCTTCGGGAGTGGATTCGGGGGCTTCGGGCGTCCAGTGGTGCTGCCGGTGCGGGCTCTGCTGCGGGGTCCCTTTCAAGGATGTACAGCGGGTGGGTTGCAGGGTAGCGGAGCGCCCAGAGGTCCGTCGCCGTCGTCACTATGAGGTTCAGGGCCAGGACGGGGAGCTCGGCGGCGATCCACCCGACCGCCCGGGAGATGCCCTCCGCCACGTCCCCGCCGGCACTGCGGCTCTCGGCCGTAATGAGGGCGAAGAGCCGTTCGCTGTCGGTCTGGCCCTGCACCAGCCCTGCCACGCCAAGGTCACGAAGGCGCTCGTCGAGCCGGGCGAGCCCATGGAAGGCGCCGTTGTGGGCGAACAGACGGCCGTCCTGCTCGAACGGGTGGGTGTTCACCAGGGTGTGCGCACCCGTGCTCGCGTACCGGACGTGGGCCAGGAAGGTGGTGCTCATCAGCTGCCGGGCCTCCCGGGCAAAGGCGTGGTCCTCCCATGCGGCGAGCGGCCGTTTGGTGACGCGCGCGCCGCCGTCGGAATCGAAGGTTCCGATCCCCGCGCCGTCGGGCTCCCGCCTGCTCTGCTCGGCCAGGCTGTCCGGGGCGTCGAGGAGCCAGAAAGTGGCGCGTACGGGCCGGGACCCGGCGTGCAGCCCGAACAACCGGCACACGGGACGCTCCTTCCCTGCAGCCATGCATGCCAGCTTCCAGTCCGGCTGACTTCCGCTGCCAGAAATACCAGCCAGAACGAAGCTATTGTTCGTGGCGGGACGTGTCGTTGCTGGCCTGGTAGCTGTCGTAGCAGTCACGGGAGCAAAACATCGCGGACGGATTTTGAGGCAGCGGCCGTCCGCAGAACCGGCATCTCGGTTTATGTCGACTTCGGAACACGGCTTTCAACATGGATGCAGGCTATGCGCCCGCTCTGGATATTGGACCAGTAAAGCGATACCTGAATCTGCCGGCCGGGGTACTTGCCCGACCATGCTCCACGGAACCTAACAGTGGGCTTTGGAGGCCTGACGCCGGGAAAAGCATCCCACGATGCCACAAGTCTGTGCCCCCCGCACTTCAGTCCTGCTTCCCGAACTTCGAGAGGCTCAGCGAACGGGATTTGATGCCCTCGATATGCCGGTTCATCGCCGCCGTGGCCGCCTCCGGGTCGCCCGCCTTGATGGCTTCAATGATCGCGTGGTGCTCCTTCACGGTATGGTCGCCGCTCATGTCGTTGTGAACCATGAGCCGGAACCGCTGGATACTTCCCTCGATGGAGGAGTAGGCCCTTAAGAGGAACTCATTGTCCGTGGCCTCCACGATCCGCCGGTGAAAGTTCTCGTCCGCCTTCCAGTAAGCCCGATACCCGGCAAACGTGTCACCGCCCCGGCGGGACGCCTCAAGGTCGCGGTGGAACCCTTCCAGGTCCGCCACCAGTTCGTCCGTTGAGTTGCTGGCGGCAATGTTGGTGCAGGCAGGTTCGAGAATCTGCCGCGAGGTCAGCAGCGCGGCGATGTCGCTGGCCGTGGGTTCCGGCGCCACCTTGTATCCGCGCAGCGCTTCCCGCCTGACCATCCCGGTGGTTTCCAGACGGGCCAGCGCCTCCCGCACGGGGGTTGAGGAAACCTTGAAGCGCTTGGCCAGTCCGTCAATGCTCAACGGCGATCCGGTGGAGATCTTGTCGTCAAGCAACAGGGACAGGATGGCCTCAAACACCTGGTCCACCAGCATGGGCCGGCCGGGGATCAGGACTTCTTCTTCAGGCGAAGCGGCGTTCATTTCGGAATCCTATGTGAATTTCGGTCAGTCGAATGGAGCGTCAGCACTACTTTCACCAGCGCCCCGTCACAAACCAAACAACGCAAAAAGGGTGTTTGCAGAAAATCGTGCATGATGTACGGTACATGATACCGGACAGCGAAGTGATCTGTAACACAGCTCTCCCATCACCCCTCCTCCCCCAATCCGAAGGCGTGTAGATGATTCAGTTTCGATCGATGTTGGTAACCGTCGCCGCAGTTTCCATGGCGAGCGCGCTTCTCTCCGGCTGCTCCAACCCGGAAATGACCAGCTCGGCCCAGTCCGACGCCCCTAAAACCACCGGTTCCGCGCAGGCCGTCAAAGTCGACGACGCCGCCGCGGCAGCCCTCCCCAAAGACGCACGGGACAAGGGGACCCTGACCGTCACCATGAGCCAGAGCTCCCCGCCGCTGCACTTCATGGCCGCGGACGGAACCACCGTTCAAGGTGTGGACCCCGAAATTGCCATGGCCCTGGGACAGACGCTGGGCCTGAAAACGGAGGTCAAGAGCGGCCCCTTCGACGGCATCATCCCCGGCATTGCCGCCGGCAAGTTCGACATGGCCGTATCCCAGATGTCGCCCTCAACCGAACGCATGAAAGTGCTCGATTTCGTCGACTACTACCAGTCAGGCAGCGGCATCGGCGTGGCCCCCGGCAACCCCCAGCACCTCTCGGTGGACTCACTCTGCGGCAAGCGGGTGGGCGTGCTGAAGGGTTCCTTCCAGGACCTCAAGCGCCTCCCCGCCCTGTCCCAGGCCTGCACGGCCGCGGGCAATCCAGCCATTGAGGCCATGACCTACCCGGACATGCAGGCCCCCAACCTCGCACTAACCGCCGGCCGGATCGATGCCGTCTACATCGACGGACCCACCCTGGGCTACGCCATCAAGCAGGGCGGCCAGATCGAGCTGCTCGGCGAAAAGGACGTCTCCCCCGTCAGCATCGGCTTCAAGAAGGGCGCCGGCCTGGAGAAGGCCATCCAACTTGGCATGGAGTCTCTCGCCAAGAGCGGAAAGTACAAGGAAATCCTCGACAAGTGGGGTGTAGGCAGCGGTGCCATCTCTGACTTCGCCTTCAACAAAGCGCAGTAGCCACATGGCCAACACAGCCACGCAGCCTGACGCCAAGGCACCAGCCGGGGACGGGCTGGACCGCCAGCTTCTCCAGGGCCGTCCCCACCAGCGCCACGGAGGGTTGTGGCTGACGGCGGCGATCGTCCTCTTCGCGATCTTCCTGGTCAGTTACTCCCTGATCACCAATCCCCGCTTCGAGTGGAACGTGGTGTTCGCATGGTTCACCTCGGAAAGGCTGTTCACCGGCCTCCTCCGCACGCTGGGACTGACAGCCATCTCCATGGCCGTGGGAATCGTCGTCGGCGTCCTGTTGGCGCTGGCCAGGCTCGCGCCGAACGTCATTGTCGCCGGAACTGCCGCGTTCCTGGTCTGGCTCTTCCGCGGGGTACCGGTGTTCGTCCAGCTCCTCTTCTGGGGGTTCATCGCCGCCATCTACCCACGGATCGCGGTGGGTGTCCCGTTTGGACCCGAGTTCTTCTCGGTGGACGCCAACGTGCTCATCACCCCGTTCATGGCCGCAATCCTTGGCTTGGGCCTGAATGAAGGCGCCTACATGTCCGAGATCGTCCGCGCCGGGCTCCTGAGCGTCAACCGCGGGCAGACGGAGGCAGCCACCGCACTGGGAATGCGGCGGTTCGCCATCCTTTCCCGGATTGTGCTGCCGCAGGCAATGAAGATCATCATCCCGCCAACGGGCAACCAGACCATCTCCATGCTGAAGACCACCTCCCTGGTGAGCGTCCTGGCCTTCCCCGAGCTGCTCTACTCTGCGCAGCTGGTCTACAGCGCCAACTTCAAGACCATTCCGCTGCTGATCGCCGCAAGCATGTGGTACCTGCTGGTCACCAGCATCCTGAGCCTGGGGCAGTACTTCATCGAAAAGCACTTCAACCGGGGCGGAATCACCTCGGGACGCAGAACCCGGCGGCCCCGCAAGCCCAAGGCCCTGAACTCCCCCACCACACCACTGGAGGCCCGGCCATGACCAACGTGATGATCGAAGCACAGGGAGTCACCAAGAGCTTCGGCGACCTCGAGGTCCTCAAAGGCATTGACCTCACCATCCCCAAGGGCAGCGTTACCTGCATCATCGGGCCGTCAGGCTCCGGCAAGTCAACGTTCCTCCGCTGCATCAACCAGCTGGAAACGCTCGACGGCGGGTACATCCTTGTGGAGGGACAGCCGGTTGGCGTGAAGATCAGGAAAGGCCGGCTGCACGCGCAGAACAACGCCGAGGCGGCGAAAATGCGCGAGAACATCGGCATGGTCTTCCAGAGCTTCAACCTTTTCCCGCACATGACGGTGCTTGAGAACATCTGCGAGGCACCGGTCAGGGTGCGGAAGGAGAACCGGAAGGCCGTGCAGGACCGGGCCCGGATCCTCCTGGAGCGGGTGGGACTCTCCGAGAAGGTCCACGCCTACCCGGCGTCCCTGTCCGGCGGCCAGCAGCAGCGCGTGGCCATCGCCAGGGCACTGGCCATGGAGCCGCGGCTGATGCTGTTCGATGAACCAACATCGGCCCTGGACCCGGAGCTTGTGGGCGAGGTGCTGGACGTGATGCGCAAGCTCGCGGACGGCGGAATGACCATGATCGTGGTCACCCACGAGATCGGCTTCGCCCGGGAAGTCGGCGACCACCTGATCTTCATGGACGGCGGCGGCATCGTGGAGCAGGGCGACCCCCGGACGGTCCTGAGCGACCCGCAGCATGAGCGCACCAAACAATTCCTGGCGAAAGTAATTTAGACCCTTCACATTGGAGCAGGACTCTTGAAAAACAAATGGATTGTCAGCGTTGAGGACTACCGCAAAGCCTCCCGCAAGCAGCTTCCGAAAATGATTTCGGACTATTTGGAGGGCGGCGCGCTGGACGAGACCACCATGCGCGCCAACGAAGACCGTTTCGACGCCCTGATGCTTCGCCAGCGGTCCATGGTGGACCTGCGGGGCCTGAACACGTCCACCACCGTGCTGGGCCATTCCCTGGCGATGCCGCTGATGGTGGCCCCAATGGGAATGCTCACCATCTTCCACCCGGGTTCGGATCCTGCCGTCGCCCGGGCCGCGGTCAGGGCAGGCTCGATCTTCATCCACAGCGCGTGGGCCGGCTGCTCGCTGGAGGAAGTGGCCAAGGTGGCGCCGAACAATCTGTGGGCGCAAATCGCCTTCTGGAAGGATCCGGCGGAAACCGCCAGCTACATCAACCGGGCACGGGCTGTGGGGGTTGAGACTCTGGTGGTGGCTGGCGATGTGGGGTCTTCCAGCAAGCGGGAACGGGACCTGCACCATGGCCTGTCCATGCCGCCGCGCCCGCCGGTTGCAGACTACTTTAATGCCGCCACGCGCCCTGCGTGGCTGTGGCGGTGGCTTACCGGCCGGAAGATGACGTACGGGAATTACCAGATCAACGGCCGCCCCCTGCGCATGGACGAGATGAACAACTGGATGGCGTCCAACAAGAACCCGGGTGCCAGCTGGGACGACTTCGCCAGGCTCCGCTCAGAGTGGAAGGGGAACCTGGTGATCAAGGGCATCATGGACGCCGAGGACGCGGCCCGGGCAGTGGATGAGGGGGCGGACGGCATTTTCGTCTCCAACCACGGCGGCCGGCAGTTCGACTCACAGCCGGCCACCATCGACGTGCTGCCGTCCATTGCTGAGGCAGTTGGCGGACGGGCGGAAATCTATCTCGACGGCGGTGTGCGGCGTGGCCACGACATCGTAAAGGCAGTCGCTTTGGGTGCCAAGGCGACGCTGGCCGGACGCCCGTTCGCCTACGCCCTCGCGACGGGCGGTGAGCCGGCCGTGGACCGGGTGTTCTCAATCCTTCAGGAAGAGCTCAAGGGAGCCATGGGATTCGTGGGCAAGTCCTCCGTTGCTGACTTGGACCCCAGCATCTTCGCGACGCAAGCCCAACCCGCCCCTGCCGAGAGCCTGCTTGTTTAGAATGACGCCAACCAGTGGCCGCCTCTCCCCAGAGGCGGTTACTTCGTTTGCCGGAGACGGACCGCCCTGCGTCGGAATCGTTTGTTGCTTACTTTTTCCTATAGGAACATCGTGGCCGCTGTCGGCCTGGGTGCGGACGCTATCCGTTACCGTCCCGGAACCGATCTCGTCGAACGGGCCGCCCTGCTGGAGGGCCAGCTGACGGCCACTGTCCAGGGTGAACCGGAGGAAAAGCTCGAGGATCTGCTGACGGTGCCGCAGGAACGGAGCGGACGGCTGGTGTGAAAACGCCTGGCCAACAGGAGTCAGCGTCCTACGCGCAGCAGTATGGCGGACCCTACTCTGCTACCACCGCCGCTTCCACCACCTCAGTAGGCACCGCTGCCAGCGGAAGGTTCATGCGCCCGGTCGCCTACGACTCCTTCACCCCGGAGCAGCTTCCGCCTGCCCTCCTAGACTACAACCCCTGGAACATCACGCGGCGGGTGGACGGAATCCACCAGCCGGCCGGACAGAAAGCTGAAACGCGATGACAACTGTTACTGCAGACCAGGTCCTGCCCGCGGATGCGGACCAGGCCCTCTTGGTGGGGCGCGTCTGAGACCGGGAGTCGGGCGGGCCGCGCGGACTCCATCAGCGGACAGGACGTCTTCGCCCAGAAAAGGCCCCGCTGCCTTCTGCTGCCCCATAAATTCACTGGCTTACGTCAGCCCGTTGCCGAGGCGACTCGGGTTGTGATGGCCGGCTTGGCCTGCTCCTCAAAATGGCTGGCGCCGACGTTCAGCGCCTTTTTGGCTGAGAAAGCCAGCCCGATGAACATGCCGAAGAGTGTCATCCCGGAGGGCCAGGAAAGCACGTCGAACGAGAAGAAAAAGACGGCAACGGACAGTAAACCCATTCGCGCTGCGACATCGATCCTGATGATTGCGAGTACGATGAGCGTGGCGAGGATCGCAAGGCCTACCAAGCCACCCTCGACCAACGTCATGACCGCCTGGTTATCCACAGCGTAGAAGTTGCCGACTTGTAGCATTCCCTCGCGGAACAATTGCGGTGCCGAGTAGTAGCCGTTACCAAAGGCAACGTTGACTAGGTCCTGATTTGTCAGGAGGCCTGGCACTGCATCTAGAGCGCCATTGCGGTGGCTCAGCGAGTCAGAGGCTACGAAGCGCTCGTAGACCTCCGATTGAAAGAAGCCAGCGGCAGCGGCGATAAGCACGGTGAGAACGAGCAGCAGTGAGCCAGCTCCGGCAATGATCAGCCGACGTTTCGTACCGATGGCCAGGAAGAGCAACACTACGGCGACGAGCATGGCGGAACGGCTGCCGGCAGCAAAGCAGCCAGCAGCCAACAACCCAAAGACCGCGACCCGGAGTATTGGCCTCTTTGGGCCGGCGCCGCGGATGACGAGTGCCAGTCCAGCCAGAAGCAGCAGGGCCAGTGGAAGCGGATGGCCCAACGTACCTTGAGACCGGATAAGGGCCGTATCGATCTGATTGACCATTATATTAGGGGCACCCGAAGACCCGACGCTCCAATAGCCCCAGAGTGGCGGCCGCTTCGCCACGAGTTCGAAAAGTGCGTAAGCAGCCTCGCAGCTTGCCAGAAACACAACAAAGTTGAGCGCGCTTTTCCGCTCTTCCGGGTTCATTAGAACAAACAAGATGCTTATTGAAAGGCCTGCAACGGCGGCACCAATCAGAAGGTTCCATGAGCTTGGCGAATCGGATCGCGGAGTGGCCAACGCGAGGACGCACAGGTATACAAGAAACAGCCAAAGACCGGCGGGCCTGTCGCGGAACGACCGCCAGCGCCTAAGTGCGCCGGCAACCGCCAGGGCTGCAACTGCGCACAGCACCCCAATTTTCAAGCTTCCGAATCCGCCAATGTTTTGCACGGGGACCAGCATCAACAAAGTGAGAGCTGCGCACCCGCAGTAAAGCGCTACCCTGTCCACGCGCACAGTTATGATAATCGCGGCGGCGACCGCCGCCCCCATGATTGAAAGGCCAGCCGCAGGGTACGTGATGATCCCTAGCAGGCTGAGCACGGCCAGAGAACCAAAGCCGATGTAGGCACTTCCACGAGCCGGCGCGTCCCGGTTCATCGCATACCCCCAGTTCCCGTGGGCCCGATTGTAGGGGCGGAAAGACGTGACGTGTGATGGAGGGGACCCGAAACGCTAGAGGGCAGACATATGGTTGTCATAGCAGTTTCAATGAATTCAGTTGCTCCAATAGGGCTGGCGCGATCTTATGCGCATACTCAGCTGTCATATGCACTTTGTCCGACTTGGTCGGGGTTGTGCCAACAAAGCTCGGACAAGCATCTCTCGCGTCACAGAACAGGCGACTCGTGTCCAACCACGTACCCCCGATTTTCTTCGCTATGTCCTGCTCTGCGTTTGCGATGGCATACCACTGGGGAGTGACCTGTCCGACGCAGGCTACTGGTTTGCTTGTCCGGCTGTAGCAGGCCTTGACATCCTTGTCTGATGGTGGCGGAGCCACGAACACGATCTTCTTAGTTGATGCCTTGAACAAGTCGACGAACTTGCTGGTACTTGCATTCCACTGAGCCGGAGTCAGGGGCACCTTCGTGGTGAGGTCAAGCCTCGGCTCATACGTATTCGTGATGAAGACGATGTCCGGATGAAGCTTGTTGATAGCTGCTACTGCTTCATCTTTCCTGCCAGGACAGCCTAGTACGATATTTGCGTCTGCATTGCTTATTCGAGTATCAGTAAACGAACATCCAAAGGCAGCGTATGTGGACAACTTCCAGTCGGGTTTGTCTGCCAACACGTCCCTGAGGGCGGTCACATACGTCAGCGCGACCGAGTCTCCGATAATTACAGCCGTCTTCGGAGCTGAAGGATCGCCCCATGTGCATCCATCTCTGATCGGGCCGACGTTGCCGCATCGACTCACGTCATCCGGCACCTGCGACCCGCCGATGACGCTGTCCATGGACGGGGTCAGATCGGGCCAATCCGGTGAGGCGAGAGCAGTTGCGATTTGAGTCTTTATCTGAGCACTGGCGGGTCCATACGCAGCCGGGACCGCGGCCGCGGTGGACGGTCTTGCCGTAGAAGCAGAGATTATTGGCGCGGATGTGGGTGCTGTGCTGAGAATCGCAAAAGCGGTGACAGCAACCGTAACCATCGATAGAAGGCTCAGGGCCGTTAGTTTAAAGCCAGTGGAAAACGACGGTCGCTCTTTGCTGCCCCTGGTATTACCGGCCAACCAGTCCGACTTCCGAATTGGATCTTCAAGCAGATGGTAGCTGTAGATGGAGATAACAAAGATTGCCGCCAAGACGACAGTGAAATATCCTGCGGACGTTTCACTAACAATCGCGGCGCCAAAAACGATCACTGGAAAGTGCCACAGGTACAGGGAGTAGGAGATGTCCCCTAGGTAGACCGCAACCCGGTTGGTCAAGGGCGTCATATAGCGGTGCGATGACGAACCTGTCCCGGCGGCGATAAACACGGCCGCCGACAGCACTGACAGGGCAGCCCCAGGCCCGGGAAAGCCAGCGTGGGCATCTGTCACAAATAATGCAGCGACCATACCTGCCATACCAGCCCCACCCAGCGCAGGCCTTGCCCCCTGGGGAATACGCGTCAAAACCGTCGCTATGCATGCGAGGATACCCCCGACACCCAATTCCCAAGCGCGGGAGAAGGTGGAGAAATAGGCCACGGTAGGATTAGTCGCCGTTTCCCAGACAGACCACGCGAACGACGCTGCAACGATAAAGGACATGGCGACACCCGCTACAACACGTTCTTGCCCGCGTCCCCGGAGCGCCCTGGCCGCTAAGGCAAAGAGAAGCACCATCAGCCAAGGCCACACAAAATAGAACTGTTCCTCTACCGAGAGGGACCAGTAATGCTGCAGGGGGGGCACCGGACCTGATGCCTGGAAGTAGTCCGTGCCGATCACGGCTTGCCGCCAGTTGGCGCTAAAGAAGAAGGCCCACACGGCATCCCACACCGTGGATGATGCTCGCGCCTGGTTGAAGACAAAGAACCCTGCGGCGGACGTGACAAGCAGGACCAGTACCGCAGCAGGCAGAATACGCTTCACACGACGCTTGTAGAAGCCCGCGAAAGAGATACGGCCTGTCCGATCGTGCTCTCGGAGTAGAGATGCCGTAATCACGAAACCTGAGATCACAAAGAAGATGTCCACGCCAACGAAGCCGCCTCTCGGCCACCCAAAAGTGTGGTCAAGGATCACAGCAAGGACAGCGAAGGCCCGAAGGCCCTGGACATCCGGACGTAGCCCGCGCCCTCTGCGAAGGTCCTTTTTACCTTTGCGCTTCCGGGAAAAGAGCGCAGGAATGCGGTCGAGCAGCAGCGACAAAGGTTCCCCCAAGGAAAGTGTGGTGTGAGACTGACCTAATTGTAGTGGGTAGGTACATATGGCCATGTACCGCGCTTCCCGTGGCTGAACTACGTGACGGGCTTCGTCGTGACCATGCTGCTGATCCGCTTCGCCGCTGTGCTGTAAGGAGCAGCGGGAGCCACCTCGCTGGTTCGAAAGGAATACAAGGCAGCCTGCCGCATACCAAAAGCACGACGGCGGACGAGACCAAACCGGCGAACGCTAGTTGATGATGTAGTAGTCTTCAGGCTCCGCCTGACACTCAACCGCCTTCTTGACGAACGGCAGGTAAGTAACAACAGCCTTGACTCCAATCGCGGGAAGCAACACTGCCGTGGCGGTCACCGACAGCGCGGTGAAGGCAACAATCTCCAGCGTTTCGCGCCTTGACAGGGGCGCCCGCGACGCCCACCATGAATGAGGTCCATCCTGGTCACGACAATATGGATTCCACTGGCGAGTTACCTCGGTACCAGATACCTGTCTTTAATTTGGGGCATTACTGAGAACCCGAAACCTGCTGGTTTCTCGATGCTCTCGGATAGCCTGGGGTTTCTCCGATGCGCTGGTGGTCCGCGCCGAAAGCGCAAAGAACCAGGTTGCGCAACACGACTCTCGTGGTCGTCGAAGTCAATTCGCTGGTGGCCATCTGGGCGCTGGTGAACTGGTGCAGGGGCGCTGAACCTGGCCTCGGTGATCGACGACGCCCAGCGGCGCCCGACTACTGGGCCTGCTGTGGCTGTGGGGCATCGTCGTCGCCGTCGTCCGGTTCGCGACGGGGCTGATGGGTAACAAGCAAGTACAGGCGACGCCGACAGGGAAACCTGAAGCAGCCGAGGTTCAGCGGGATGGTTGTTCACAAGCCGGCCGGGCGAGTACTCGTACGTATTGGCGGCAGGAAGGGCATACTGTGCATCCGCCCGGCGATACCGCGGGGTGGGGCAGCAGATGTACTGGTGGAATTCGTTCTATTAGTAAGTGCAGTTCCGGTTCGAGGGAGATCCGCACACCGGCCACATCACGTTCAAAAGCTGCGGGTGGCCCGTCGTTCAGCAGGAGGGCCGCGTCTATAAGGCACGCCCACGTCCGCTCGGTCGCCCGAGCGGGTACTCCCCAGAACCTGACGGGCTCGGCATGTTCACCGGCATCAACGTCGTCCTGTCGTGGCCTTTATCGGTCAGTCGCCCGAGCATCTGGATGATTTGCATTGTGCCGAATGCACCTTCGTTTTGCCCTCACACGAGCAGCCTGAATTGGCGTGAGCGCCAGCATCATGATCTGCATATGGTTGGAGCCACGAGCAGTACGGGCCATTAGTCGACTGTGATGGCAGTTTCCCTGACGGGTTCTCCTTGCTGATCGCCTCCAGAGGAGTCAGGCCTTCCATTCCAGGTTATGCGTCCGACTGGTCCCCTAACAAGACGCTTCATCCCGAACATTCTGTTGACCAGCCGACCACCTAAGTCAAACTGCTTGTGGCCCTACGCTGCTGCTCTCCCTCGCTGCCCGTGAAGAACTGTCTTTCTTGAGCCCGAGCGCTGGCCTCTCGATAAACCGCCACGATATCTGGGCCGCAGCTAAGGATAAACAAAGCACTGCCAAAACCTGCCACCAGTGTCCAACCCAACCAGCCCAGACGAAGAGCTCGACAACCAGAACGTGCCATATATAGGTGCCATAGCTCAGGTCACCAAACCACGACGTAAAGCGTTGCAGACCCTTTGGACCTCGGTATCCGAAAAACAACATGCAATACCCCAACGGCGCTGCAAGCCACAGCGGCTGGACAACTCTGAACCAATCATGGCCAGTCCCGAAAATCTTCAACGTGAAGTATGCGGCTAAAGCCAATACGAAGGCGCGGGCGCTCAGCACTATGCGCTCCCTATACACCGCCGCAAAAACGCCGACAAGAAAGTATCCCGCCCTCTCCAGGAACGTATAGTGCACGGCGACGGTGATGGGACCGGTCAGGAAGAACATCAGTACCGGACCCGCGATCGCTGCCGCCGATAAAGCGACTACCACCCAGCGAAAACCCCAGCGCCGGGCCATCAAGACTAAGACAGGAACAACGGCGTAAAAGCTGACTTCTGCCGGGATTGTGTACAAGTGACCATTCATGTTTCCTGTACCCACTTGCGCCCATATAGCAGGATCATACCCGGGGACGATAAATGCGGCACTTCCCAGCCATATGAGCATGTCTTTAGTCAGCAGCGACTGCAACGGTATCGCCCCCACTGCCACTAGAACGAGCGGCATCAACAGAGCGTATGTGTATAGCCCGGGCAGGATTCGTAACGCCCGGTTTTGAAAGTACACGCGAAAACTGCCGGTGCGCCTTTCGATAGATACCGCAGACTGCCAGACTAGGAATCCGCTCATTACAAAAAACATACCGATTCCGTCAAACAACTGGGACGCGTTCCAAAGGAGCTCACTTCGCAGTTCGAATTGCGCATGCGCAAGGACGACAACGAGGGCTGCAAATAATCTCAGGAAGTCAAAGGTGTTATCGCGTCCGACTCCGGTGATAGAGCGCACAGTAGTTTCCCCCAAAAGTAAAGTCCAGCGGTTTCTCCCCGCGAGAATTCTACAGGTGCAGGAAACCGAAATACTCCGTTACCCCCAACGGTGCTGTGCTACCGGTACCCATCCACGATCGCGGCGGCGATCTCCTTGTAGGCTCGCCGCGTTTCAGGCTTCAGTACATCCAGAGTTACGAGGTCCCCGTCAGCCACACCCCGGTCGTGCGGCACCGCGATGAGCTCGCGGCAGATCCCGGACAGGTGCTCCTCGATCGCGTCCTTATCCACCCGGGAGGACACCTCGTCCTTGTCGGTAATCACCACGATTGCGTTGCGGGCCAGGTCCTCGTAGCCGTGGCTGGCCAGCCAGTGCAGGGTGCTGCGGGCCCGCTTGGCGCCGGATACCGCGTAGCCGGCGGCGATTACGAGGTTGTCGGCCGACTGCAGGATCCCGCTCATCGCGTTGTGGGTCACGCCGGTGCCGCAGTCGGTCAGGGCTACCGAGTAGTAGCTGGAGATGAGCTTGCGGATCCGCAGGTACTCCTCGGCCGTGAGTGAGTCGGAGACCTCCGGGTCCTGCTCCCCCGCGATCAGGTGCAGCCGGCCGGCGTGGTGCATGTACCGGGCCAGGGCGGTCAGGGAGTCGATGGATTCGATGTTGTCCAGCAGGTCCGTGATGGTGCGCGGGCTGGCCTGCTGGTAGATGCCCTCGCCCAAGGCACGCTCGACCAGATCTCCCGAGTCCGGGTTGGCGTCGATGGCACAGGGCGCATCTCCCCGGTATTCGGCCAGAGTCAGGCCCACACCAACGGTGGTGGAAGTCTTGCCGATGCCGCCCTTTAGGCTCAGGATCGCGGTGTTGTAGCTGCCCTGGAGTTGGCGCGAGATCCGGCGGCCCAACTCGTCCTCCTGGCGCTGCTTTGGGCCAGGGCCAAGGTTCCAGGCGCCGCCGGTCAGGTTGTACAGCGCGCCGCGGATGCCACCCCTGGGACGGGGCTTCTGCTCCTTGACGAACAATCCCGGCGAGCTGATGAAGTCCGGCATGGGGCTTTCCGCGATCGCGTCCGCCACGGTGGGCCGGCTGCGGCGGAAAGACTGCGTTGGGGAGGGAACATCCGACGGCGGCACGGCAGCTTCAGGAGTCGCCTCAGCTTCCGCAGCGGCCGGCTCAAGAGACGGCTCGGCGGAGGGCACAGAAGCGATGGGCGGCACGACAGGATCAGCGGCAGGCTGCCTGGCGGGTGGCGCCGGCTGGGAAGGAGCGGCACTTGCAGGCGACGGTGCGCGGGACGGCTTGGTGGCATCGGCTGCGGCAGCCGCTTCCGCCCAGGATGTGCGGCGAGTGAGCGGCTGACTGGCGTCGCTTGAGCTGGAAGGGGAAGGGGTTACTGCTGGCATGGTTCCTGTCCAGGCATCCTGAACTGAGCCGTCGGCACGACGAAGGTCGCGGCGTCGGCGCAGCTGCGGCTGCCCTGCATCCTCTGCTTGGGCGCCTGCATTCTGATCTGCCGGATCTGGCATGTCTGTCCCCCGGACCTTTCGGCAAACGGTTCTGCGGCACTGGTCAATCAGTAAGTCTAGGGGGTCCGGCAGGAGCTCCTATCCAATATCCGGCCGTCATCGGCGCAGCTCAGTGGTGGATGAGCGCAGCCGAAACGACCGCAGCCGTAAGTACCAAGAGAACGGCAAGAGTGGCGTAGCCCACCCACTTGGGACGGCCTTTGTGGGGGTTGATATCGACATACGGCATGATCAGTGCTGGTTCCCTCGGGGTGCGGGCCGGACGGGGATCCGGAGTGCACGGCGCTTGAGCCGCAGCATCTGGTACAGGACAGCGAAGGGAACCAGCAGGGTGGCCAGCAGAGCGCTCAGCGCCAGCGCGTAGTCCGAAAAAGCCACAACAGCCTCCATTGATCAAAGCGATCCCCATCGCCTTGACATAAGCACGTGACAAATGGATTGACAAGTCACATCGAAAAGGGGGACCTAAGCCTCTAGACCACTCCTTTCCAACCGCCGGCAATGCGACCAATGTGGTGAGAACCGCGAGGATAGCCAGCAAAACAAAGGAAAGTAGCCTTATCTTCCGCTCTTAGCGTTCCTAGCCTCGCAGCCACCGCCAGAGGTTCCCCTCATGGAAAGGCATAGGGGCCCAAGCTCAAGATTTCCTCAAGAAGTCTTTTTGTTACGAGGCTTCCTGGGGGTGGCGTCGGGTCTCCTGCAGCCGTTTGATGAACCAACGGGATTGCTCCGGCCCATAGGGCAGGACGGGAATTGCCTTGGTGGCGTCGTTGGGAGTATCGCGGATGGACTGGCGGGCCTGCCGGACGGCGGTAGTCATGGTGTTGGCCATGGTTTTGACGAACTGGTCGCTGCACGGCTTGCCGTGTCCCGGAATCAGGAACTCATAGCGGTGACGCAGGGCGGAGATGTGCCGGAGCACGTCCGCCCATTCCTCGGGGTAGGAGTCCTCGAAGGATGGGTGGGCGCCCTGTTCCACGAGGTCGCCCACATAGAGTGTGGTCGGCGTGCCCACCAGGAGGTCACCATCAGTGTGGCCACGGCCGAGGTAGAACAAGGTCGCTGTCAGTCCCCCGAGATCCACGAGGACGGGCTGGTCTTTCACGATGACGTTGGGGACCACGAGTTCCACGTTGTCACCTTCGCCTGCGGACATCTCCGGCTCCAGCGTCCCGACATGCCGGCGCTGCAGGTCGCCGCGCTGGTCGATCTCCGTGGCGCAGTTCTCGTGGGCCCAGAATTCGGTGACACCGGCTTCGGCAAACACTGCATTGCCGAAGAAGTGGTCGTAGTGGGCGTGTGTGTTAACGACGACGAGCGGCAGGCTTGTTTTCTCGCGCACGGCCTTCAGTATTTCGCGTCCCTGCCGTGGACCGCAGCCGGTGTCGATCACCATGGCGCGCTCAGAACCAACAATCAGGCCCGTATTCAGCAAGGATCCTTCCGTGACCACCACATAGTTGTCCGTGCCGACTTCGAGCCATTCCGACATTGTTTCTCCGTACCTCCGCAACCAGCCAACTGTCTGCTTTAATCCTACCCATGGAGCATAAAGGTCCCAGTTAGTCGTTAGCGGCCCGTCTTCCAGATGCTTAGTACGCGAATTCAGGCCTACGTTTGCCGTCAGGGATCTGAATGTATTGGACCGGTGACTCGTCGAGCAGAAACTGCTTGCTGTGAGACCCTAGTTCGGGGCCTGTACAACCCGCGATCGCCAAGTTATCCGGCTCTTCGTGGTTGATGGGGAATTGAGTTCGTGTGGTTGAAGGCAAGGGGCCCCCGGCACTGCTGGGATGAGTATGTCTAGCATGCAACTTGGAACAGGACCACGGGCCTTGACCGATCCAACCGGGGTCGCAGCCGACGCTGCCAGCATCATTTCCACCACCGTAGCTGCCAGCCGCCGGCCGGTCATCGTTGAAACCAATCAGCCTGCCGCGCGCTCTGCGTTTGGCTATTCTTAATAGCGGTGTTGTTGGGCCCGACCTTGACTGTAGGCCCCCTGTAATGATCAGTAGTTTGTCCCCACATCGGGCCGCCTGAGCAAGCACGCTTCATTCAGTGCCGCGGACCATCCACCAGTACGCGGCGAAGCCGAGGGCTGTCTCAGAGACGGCCCGGCCGGAGCGGATGACGGCATCCACGAGCTCGTCCCGGAGCGGCCGCGGCGCCGCACCTGTGGCATGGATTCGAAGAACGACAGCCGGTCGCATTCAGGCTCTTTGCAGGACCAGCGGTACTTTGGCCAGAGCGCCTCCACCGGTCCGGCGACAGGAATGCCCCTGGACCGTTGGAAGCGTCCTTCCTTCCGCCGGGACCCGATGGCCCCGCAGCTGGGGTAGCCCGGTGGGGCGGCTCCGCTGGCTATATATCGGAACCGAACAGGAAGTCATTGCTCTGGGCCGTTTCCGACTGCTCCTGTGTGCTTGCAGTTAGCGCTGCTGCTTGGGCAGACCACCCAAACGTTTATCGAAAACGTTTAGAAGCATTTTGTGCGCGGGCCTTTCCACCAATTGGTACAAAAAAGATCCTGCTGCAACGGCAAAAATCAGGTACAGCGCGGCCACCGCTAAACGGAAGAAAATTGCAGAATCATAGAAACGTTCGGCCGGTAGCGTGCGAACGATCAGCATCAAAGCTGGGACGTGAGCCAGATACAGACTGAAGGAGATGAGCCCACCCGCGTTCAAGAGTCGAGCGCCAAGCAACCTTATTGGACGTCCAGAACCGGTCGCCAACAGAAGAATGACAAGCCCCGCGAGAAGTAGGGAAACGGAAGCGCGGAGTCCGTCCACCGAAATCGATGCAGGTAAAACCAACAATGCGACTAGCGATCCCATCCCAAGCCACCCGTTTTTCTCGCTGTGGGTGATCTTGTTGGATAAGAGGTAAACGACGCACCCCAAACTGAAGGCCAGGAGAATTCGAGCGGCCGGAACCGGCATATGGGAAGAAGGATATACCGATGTAGCCAAGCCTTCGAACAATACAATAAGGCTCGCCGCAACTAACAGGAGGCGTGTACGTCTGACTGCCAACCACGTTACGCCAAGAGCCAGGACCGGGTAGAGCACGTAAGCCAGCCACTCAGCACTCAGTGACCATGCTGGTATGTTCCAACCCTGAGAGTCCCCCACCCACGAGCGTAAGAGAAATAGGTCAAGGACGAGCCCCGAGGCGCTGTAATTTTCCGGATCTGTTATCTTCACACCGATAGCATCCGAACCAAGCACAAACACGGCCAGAGCCAGCAAAACAGCAAAGTGCGCAGGGTAAATGCGGGCTAGCCGTTTTACTAAGAAGCGGACATAGGCGATTCTTGTGAAATGTGAAAAACGTCCAAGATACTGATAACAAATGATGAAGCCGCTTAGGACAAAGAATAGATCAACGGCGAGATATCCCATACCGGTCACGGGAGCCAAGAATGCCAATTCTGGCAGGATCCCGTAGATCTGGGGTTGGTAGTGGTACAAGACCACCCACATGGCAGCAACAATTCGGACACCATTAAGCTGGCGAAGTAGGTTTTTTTTATGCCCTTTGGTTGCGTCGAGGCGCCGAACGGACGCGAACGAGTCTGACGTGTTTCCCCCATTTGGCATAAGCACAGTGTAAGGGAAAGCCTGAGACGGAACAGTGTCAGCCAGTACGTAACAGCTGCGAAAGTTGGCCCGGAAATCTAAGGACATCCGCTCACGCCCATAGCTGGACGTCCAGACCGCTCAATCTTTGCATCTTGGGTCCACATGGACAGCGCCGCAGTCGCCAGACTGTAGAGGCGCCTCTGTCACCACAGGCGTGGCCTCACTCCCGGTGCTCCACCCCCAACCTGACGGGTGCGCGCCCCGCAGGGTACAGGTCGAGAACAATGGCAGCGCCGTTCAAATCACACTTCCCCTACCGGGTAGAATCGTCGAGGTGGCTCAGATTGCCGCCCTGTTGGCAGGGTTTCAGCAGAATCAAGCCACCTATAGGGGGACCGGCCGTGGAAATTCGCGACGTACTCAAAATCCTTCGCCGCAGTTGGATTCTCATTATTGCTTCGACGCTTGTTGGGCTACTCCTGGGTGGAGCGGCGTCAATGCTCTCAAAACCAACGTACACTGCAGAAACGCAGCTCTTCGTAGCTATTCAAGGGTCGGGGTCGATCCAGGAACTTCAACAAGGCAACTCGTTTGGTCAAGCGCGTGTCCAGTCATACGTCAAGACAATAGATTCACCGGTCGTCCTCCAACCTGCCATAGAATCGCTGGGCCTAAATGTTACCGCTGAAGACTTGGCCGGCCGTGTTAAGGCAAGCAGCGATATAAACACTGTGTTGATCTCGATTTCTGTCAACGACAACTCCCCCGTTCAAGCAGCCGCTCTGGCGCAGGCAATTGCCGATAGTCTGATCAAAACCGTGGATTCTCTGGAGAAACCGAAAGCTGGCGGTGTCTCGCCTGTCAGCATGTCAGTAATCAAGCCGGCAAAGGCGCCCTTGTCGCCGTCCTCGCCAAACACCAAAATGAATCTCCTCGTGGGGCTTCTCGCAGGTTTAGTCCTCGGCATAGGAGGAGCCCTTCTCCGATCCCTATTGGACAATAGGATCCGTGGAGAGAATGAGCTTCGCCGCATTACTGACGCACCTCTGCTGGGTGCTATTGCATTCGAGTCGGATGCGGCAAAGAAGCCATTGCTTACGCAAGTCGCCCCCCAGAGTCCTCGCGCTGAATCGTTCCGGCGGCTTCGTACCAACCTCCAGTTCGCGAACGTTTCCGGCCGCGCAAAGTCTGTGCTAGTTACTTCGTCCCTTCCCGGCGAGGGTAAGACCACGACAGCCACCAATCTGGCGATCGCTCTTGCTCAGGCAGGGCAATCTGTTTGCCTCGTTGACGCCGACCTCCGTCGACCTATGGTGGGCGAGTATCTCGGTCTGGAACGTAATGCTGGATTAACTACCGCCTTGGTGGGTTCCGCAGACATAAACGATGTCCTTCAACACTGGGGCAGCGACCACCTCTATGTTTTGACTTCCGGACAGGTACCCCCAAACCCGAGCGAACTGCTCGGTTCTGAAGAGATGAGGCTCCTCATCGAACGCCTTGAAAGCACTTTTGACGCGGTAGTAGTGGATGCGCCGCCCCTTCTTCCGGTCACGGACGCCGCAGTTCTTTCTCAACAAGTCGGGGGTGTTGTAGTTGTTGTCGGCAGCCAGAAGTTGAAGCAACATGACCTGGAACGGTCGCTGGCGGCCCTCGATTTAGTGGAGTCGAACGTCTTAGGCGTGGTGTTGAACCATTTGCCGTTCAAAAGTCAGGACGCTTACACCTATAGTTACCAGAGCCCCGAGACCGCTCAATTCGAGCACGGCCCAGGTGCGAGTTCGGGGCTAGATACGGGAGACGCTCAGATGTATGGCCGGATGGACCGAGCCCCGAGTGTATTTCCATCTTCGGGCAGGGACAGCCGCGGGCAATAACGGTCGCCGCAGACGCACCTACTGCACGGCCGCCCGCGTGAGAAAGGCGTCCTCAGAACGCGTTTACGACGGACTTCAAGTCCCAGCCTGAAGGCAAAGGTCAACTCTCAATGAGCGATGCTCCCCAGCAACTATCGGATAATGTTCCCCCTCCGCGCAACAGATTAGCTAAACAGATGGCGCTCTCGGCGCTAGCAAATCTGGCGCCCCCCGCAGCGGGCTTCGCTGTCGCGCCTCTCCTGGCCCAAGCCCTGGGTGCTGAACAGCGCGGGATTGCCGCAGCGGCGACCTCGCCCTTGCTGTTGATGACAACGCTGGCCATGTTTGGCATTCCAGAGGCCGTTACATACCTGATTGCCCGCAACCCGGCTAGCGCCAAGGAAGCCATGCGGAAGGGATTGCTGCTCTTGTGCGGCACGGGCGCTCTGGCGTCACTTGCTGTCTTCTTGCTGGCCGCACCTCTGTCAGGGGGTAATCGTGCCGCCGAGGACCTCATTAAAATCGCAGCCTTATTTGTTCTGCCCACAACTCTTGTCGCAGGTCTACGGTCACTTCCGCGAGGGTTGCATGAGTGGAAGTACGTAAATCTCGAGAAGTACCTGACCTCTGCTTTCCGACTTTGCTTCATCGGCGGCGCATTTGCTCTCGGGAGTCTCTCACCTCTCGCAGCAGTCTTGATTTTGTCCATCGCGCCAGTCGTTGCGGGTTTTGCCTTCCTCAAGCCCCTGCTTGCACTCGGACAGCACAAGAACCAAACTGTAGTGCCTTACAAAGACATGACGTCTTTTAGCTTGGTCGTTTGGCTAGGCTCTGTCTCAGGAATAATCCTCGGGAAAATCGACCAAGCAATCATGCTGCCGCTCTCGGACGCACGGCAGCTGGGCTACTACGCTGCGGCAGCTTCCGTGGCAGACGCCGTCTTGGTGATCAACAATGCAGTACGAGACATAACCTTCTCGGCACAAACCTCCGACTCGGACCCCCACGTCCTGCAGAGGAGCGCAAGGGTTTCTTTTCTCGCGGGGCTAATGATTTGCGCCGTTCTCCTGCTCCCGGTTTCCTATTGGTTCCCGCTCCTTTTCAGCAATGACTTCCGCCACGCCGTGCCTGCCGTCGTTATCCTAACGATCGCGGCTGTCATCGGAATACCAGGGTCAATCGCAGGCGCAGGCATTGTGGGACGCGGCCGTCCAGGGGCAGTGAGCACTTCCCTTGTAGTAGCGGCCGTGATAAACGTCGTAGCGGTTGTTGCGTTGGTGCCATCGCTTGGTGCCACAGGAGCCGCAGTTTCCACTCTAGTAGGCAACTTCGTTGCCGCGAACCTGAATATCCTCATCCTAAAACGCTCTTATGGCATGCCCTTTGCCTCGTTTTACGCGATAAGAAGGTCCGACTTAGCTTCCATTTTTTTCTTGGCGGCGGGCTTTGTTAAGCCTCGCAGAAAAGGCAGGATTGTTTGATGGCTCCGACGCCAGATATTCCAGCGAGAAGCGCGCGACATGCACTCCGTTGGCTATTACTCGCAAAATTACAGTTGCTCAATACCTTCTCCACAAAGCCCATTACTGGCACTGCTGGCGCAGTCGTCTCTCTCACCACCTACGGGCAGCGCACTCGCACTGTACATCTCGCGATTGAGAGCATTGCCTGCGGTCATATTCGTCCCCAGCGCTTGATACTCTGGGTCGATGAGTTCAGTGAGACCGATGAACTGCCTGCTCCACTTAAGCGGCTAGTAAAGAGAGGCCTAGAAGTGCGTCATTGCGCGAACTATGGCCCTCATAAAAAGTACTACCCTTACGTCGCCTCGCTAGAGGTCAGTCAAGCCAACCGCCCACTTATTGTCGTAGATGATGACTTCCTCTATCCGAAGTCTTGGCTTCAGTCATTGATGTCTTCATACGCTGAGTACCCTAACGTTGTGAGCTGCACGAGGGCGCACGAGCTGCAGATCGCAGAAGCGATCCTCCCCTATTCCTCGTGGCCAGCTTGCCGTACGGACCGACCCACCTTCAGAACATTCGCCACGGGAGTCGGTGGAGTGCTATATCCACCGAGTGTACTGCGCCAGCTGCAAAAGCTCGGCCTTTCGTTTATGGATAAGGCTCCCAAAGCAGACGACGTATGGCTGCATTATGCGGCGGTGACTGCAAGAGTACCTGTAAGGCAGGTGAGCAGCACACCGCTTGACTTGGAATTTAAAATCTTGCCATTTGGGCAAGATACTTCCCTGCAAAATGTAAATGTAGGGGAAGGACAAAACGACTTACAGATCAAAGCGACATACGACGCCGCTACCCTCGAGTTCCTAAAACGAGAACCGCTCAGCCAGGCAGGGATCTAGGACCTAGAAGTCAGCGAGCACGTGAGCTACGCGTCGCGTGTACGCTTCCAGACTGTACACGTCCTGCCAAAATGTCTTCACTTGCGCGGAACCATTACGAGGATCGGCGGCGAGTGTGCGCAGCTGCGGCAGAATGTCTCCTTCAACAGTTAAAGCGTCGATCGCAGGTCCGAGAATATACTCGCGAACACCTTGCGCTGGTGAGATAAGCACGGGAATTCCACATTCCAAAGCGCCCACCATGACCATGTGTCCGGCAGCCCGAATCCCGTTTCGGATAGGAATGAACGCGACCGATGCAGTGCTCAGAAGTTCACCGAACTCCGCCTGACTCAACAGTCCTGGTCGATGAACTGCATTTCCGTTCACTTCTGTCAGTCCCGGTTCACCTCCGACTGCCAGTGTGAGGCGAACGCCAGATTCGGCTTGCAGGACTTCTCTTTCCAGTCGCGACATCAGCACCTCATCGCGGTCTGAACTCCCACCCACGAATATATGGAACTCTTTGGACACCTTCTTGACGGGATAGCCAAATGAGTTCCCGTACAAAACGGGCGTTGCGTCTCCTCCATCCGCCGTCCAGGCGTCCGCCTCCGATTTAGAGAGAGTAACTACTTTCGTATGTCCGATTAGCTTCTGTAATACCCACCAGCTTCTACTCCTGGGCTCCGCATAGATACCGGTTACGACGAAGTTCTTGCGACCCGTGAGCCTTAGTGCTGCGCCTATCCAAGGGTTATTCGCCAAGTAAGGACCCCGCACTCCCGGACGAAGAGTACGAAGCGCCAAAAGCAGGGAGTCCAGGCCGATGCCCAACATCCTATTGTTCAACCGTTTACCGGCCAAAGCTTGAGAAGGCTGCCTTATGACGCGACTAACTGCTTGCGTCCGCAACCACGCTGAGTCCGCCTCTGGGTTAGCCGGTCCAATCGCAAGCATGGTGTAAGTCATTGATGCAACGTCCTATCGCGTTTCACACTTGGCGGAGGCGAGCCAGGATTCCCAGTCGGCCAGTACGTCGTCAAAATGATGCCTACTGGCCTCCGCGGCTTCCTGGCCGCCTGCAGTGACGGCATATCTGATGGCGCTGGACCAAGCGGCCACATCTAAGCCACCATCGTTGTCATCTTCTGCCACCAACAGTCGGGAACCTTCTCCATATAAGCCGTCCAAACTGGTGCCTGCACGCCCCACAACAGGCGTGCCCCATTCCAAGGCCCGCACGGCAATCCCACTCTGATAGAACCGCTTGTACGGAATAAGAATGGCGTCACTGCCTCGAACGAGTTCATCCAGTTCGAGCTCAGACACAAACCGAGCGTCAACTCGCCAGCCCTCTATATCCGGCCATCCACGGCCAACAATTTCGAGCTCAAACTGTTCTCGCAGATCTGAGGAAAGCAGCCGCAGAACTTCCAGGTCGCGATCCTGTTTATACTGGCCCAGGACGCGCAATACGGGACGGCGGTTCTTTCTGGTCTGTGTAGCCCGAGCATCCTCCCTCGGGGCAAACATCGGGTGTCGCAACAACACCTGAGTCTTTCCCAGTCCTGCTGAACGCATTGATTGCGCCGCCGTCTCGCTGTGGACGATGACTTCGCATAGAAAGGGTATCGACGAAACAAGTGCGGCCGAGACCTTTCCAGTGCCGATGGCTCTAACCAGAGGCTTGGGGTCGTGGTAGACCACCGATGTCATTTTGCCGCTGAGCAATCGGGCGAGAATCAGATCGACAAATCCGAGCACTGGCCACACAACCACAGTTCGGTTGCCGCGGCTGCTATTCCTGCCGGCCCTGAATAGAAGGGCAGCGTACTTAGCCAGCCACGCCATACGGCCCGTTCCCGCCATCGAGGGCTCTAAAACTGAAGAAACCGTGACTCGAACTCCCGCACCTCGGAGCACGGACTCGAGGGCAGACGTGTAATGCGCTAGGGCTCCCCCAAGCGGGTTCACAATATGAACAGCAGAGGCTGTGCACGCATCTTCTCGGCTGAACCTGAGTCCAGCCACCAGGCCGGACACTAATGGCTTCCAGTCAGAACTGCCCTGACGCCTGTAAACACTTCGTCCGACTCCCCGAATGGTGAGGTAAGGGGCAGAAACAAATCGTTGATACAAGTTGCCGTTCTTGGCTTGGAAAAGTTGGATGTTACGGGTTTGGTAATACGGGGGAATACCGTTGGAACTCTGCCAGACGACTGCCTGAGGAGCCACAAGAACTTCCCAGCCGGAACGCGTCAACTGTCGTTGATGGTCTGTCTCTTCAAGATATAAAAAGAATCGTTCGTCAATCTTGTATTGTTCGAGGACTTCCCTTCTGAACAGAAGAAATGCCCCGTCCAGCCAATCCACTGCTTGGCTTGAGCGTTTGCCTATGGTCGATCTCGAAGACTTGTGTCCGTGATGCCGTGGCAGGTTCAGACTCCTCGTGAAGTACCCGCCGAGAGACCACACTACGTCGGAGGCCTCTCCAGTTACCAAAGCCGGTCCAACGACCGCCGCCTTAGGGTTCTCCAACAGCACGCGTTGCAGTTCTTGGATGGCTCCGGGCTCAGGGAGAGACTCGTGAGTCGACACCAACAACAGCGAAGCGTCTGTTCCAGACTCCACGTGCCAGCGCACGCCACGATTGACGGCTGCGCCGTAGCCCAAGTTAGGCGAGAGGATGACAGCGACGTTCATTGGTATGATCGCTCGCGCCCGGCCGGAGTCGACCGGGTTCTCACTGTTGTCCACTACAACAAGGTTGTTGGGCAACACTCCTTGGTCAAGAAGGCGTCCTACCGTCTTGCCAAGGGAATCTGGGCTGCGATGGTGCACGACCACCGCAGCGATATCTGACGTGTCCATATTCAACTTCCTTACGAGTCCGTCATCCACCTGCGTGGAGCCAAGAGTCGGCCCTGATGCGACCAGCTACCGACGGAAGCGAGTCTCTGACTTCATCTTTGGGGAGAGGTGCACGGAGCGCCTTTTCGGAGATGGCTGCCAGATCTCCCGCCACTTCTCCTGAGCTGATGACGAAATGTCCATTCCCAGCCAGCCATTGGGCCAAGCCGGTTTCGTCAGTTGTGACTACAGTCAGCCCAGCTGCCAATGCTTCAACGATTGGCAGACCTATCTGTTCGCGCCACCTTCCATCCCTACACGAAGGCGCCAATAGAACTGTCGACGCGTCCAGGAGCTTTGGCAGCGCTTCGTGCTGTACGAAGCCAGCGAATACCCGCGAAGCGGGCTTCAGTTGGCACCATGTTTCGACTTCTTCAGACAAGCGTCCGCTTCCCGCAATCGTGAGTCGGGCGGAGGGCAAACCTTGCTCTACCGTGGGCCAAGCAGACATCAGATGCGCGATGCCTTTGCGGTTATCAAGCTCGCCAATGAACAACGCCTCTTGTCGGCCACCCGGCTGGGCTTCAATGCGAGTAGCCGCGGGAGCCGGCAGTTCCTCAATAAGAGCACTGCGTATCGCTTTTACACCAGGGAGACTCTCATAGAGCGCTGCTGCGGCAGAGCTTCCGTAAGCGATTCGATCAATCATGCTGCGAACAAGAAACCCCAGGCAAAACTCGGCGAATCGCAGCACGAAGTCTGGGAGTCGCTTATGCGGACAGAGCAAATTGTTCAGTTCATTATTCTCAATCGCGTAGGTCACGGTCGAGCGCTTACGCGCACGTAGAACTCCAAAAGCTTTCCAGAAAGCAACCAGTACGATATTTTTGGGCAAGAACCGCAACCACAGAGGTTCAGGCACTTCGAGAGTTGAGGCATCGCTAAACGCTACGAACTTAAGCGCCTGCACAAAGCTGACTTTTCGAAATGCGGAAGATAGTGCGGTCTGCCCCAGGTCATATTTCTCGTCGAAATAGAGAGTGGTCGCTGGGGTCATGAGGGCGGCACGCTTGACTTGCGCCGCCCTCAGTTCCGGCCGAATCCTAATACTTGTCATTGCCGACGACACGCTGTCATCATCGGGCATATGATGCTCCTAAACCGAAAGGTCACCTTTATTTATTCATTCGCGAGAAAAAGAAAGTCCCCATTATACGGCCTCTGTCATTGCGTGAAAGATCGCGCGATACATCGCTGATGGCAAGCTCATAGGCCTTAGAAACGCCAGGCCAATTGTAGTGGTCGCGAGCGCGAGTCTTGTTTTGATGACTTATGGCTTCACGAGTCCCGACGTTTCCCAGCATTGCTTCAAGGCCTCGCACAATATCGTTGGGCTCAGGATCCACCAGCTGCTCCTCAGAGCCGAGCACTTCCAGATTGTAAGGTGTCCGCCGAGCCACCACAGGTGCACCTGCCGCCATCGCCTGCACGAGCGCTGGATTTGTTCCGCCCACACTGTGTCCATGAAAGTAGGCACCGGCATGTTGCCACAAAGAAAGAAGCTTTTCGTCGTCGCTTAGATGCCCCAGCCAAGTGACGTTTTCGTGTCGGCTCAGGATTGCCGCCTTCTCATCCAGCTCTCCTCCATAACCAGAGGAACCCACAATAACCACGGGGTGACTTTGGGCGAGAGTCTCCACCGCCTCGAAAAATTCCAAGATTGAATTTTCCGGAACGAACCTTGCAACCATAAGAACATACTTGCCCGGTTGCAAACCGTCCACCACCGGTAAAACGCCGGGCTCATCGCCGCCATAAGGGATGAACTGACTGTCGCGACCGAATTCAGCCTTCCATCGCCGTTGAATCTCAACCGAATCGCTGACCAGAACATCAGCAAAGCGGGCTGTGAAAGCCGCACCCATTCGAAACATAAACTTTGCTGCGCGGCCCCATTTCGCACGCTCCCATTCGATTCCATCCACATTCACCACTGTGGGAATACGCCTAAGCCGCAGAATCGGAAGCCAGAAACCATTTGCAACATTCATCACCAAAGCCACGTCAGGGCGGTGAAATACCGAGTGCAGAACGGCGGTTAGACCATAACTTAGCGTGCTTAGAGACTTGGTGTCCAAGCCTGGAGTTAGTGTCGAACGGACACGAGGATCAAGATCGGGATCCTCGGCTTTTACCGCACCTGCCCGCCCGTATACATTCACGTCCCAGCCAGCGTCAGCAAGGTGCGGGACTATCTTTCGAACCGCGGTCTCAAATCCGCCATAGTAGCTAGGGTAGCCCCGTGTGCCGATTATCGCGACCGACTTTGCCTGACCCAAGGGTTTACTCGGTTTCACAATACTTATTCTTCCGCTCATTCTTGTTTCGGCGCACACCTTCAACCCATGGTCGCTGAGGCGCAATGCTCGCGTGCCGGAACGAACGCAATGCATACCGGACACCACAGGAATACGATGAAAATCGCATCAGTGCTGAAGTTACATCAGCGGGCATGCTGGCGGGGCCTAAGCTAGCACAGGATCACCTCAAAGGCATGCCGCTACCCAGGGAGTGAGAAGCCGACGTGACAGCGGTCATAGCGCCTTTGACCGCTGCTGACACATTGGCATGTGACGCGACAGAGCGAGGTATCCTGTCGGGGGGAGCTCCCAAGGTAAGAACTAGTAAACGATTGGGTGCTAATTGGGGACAGGGCCGAATTGGCGACGGCGGACAGCGCGGCAACTGCGAGTTGTTGACGCTTTTGTAATCTGTTGGGCAATAGCAGGCGCCTACGTGGTCCGCTTCGGCTTGGACTCTGACCTAATCGTGCAAGGTCAAGATTTTTCATATATCTGGTTCTCTCTGGCCCTGGCCGTGTCTTGGTGGCTGATGCTCGGAGCCTGGAACACGCGTCAGAGCCGCATTCTGGGAGCGGGAGCGGACGAATACAAGCGCGTTGCCGCGGCCTCCCTCTGGCTCTTCGGGCTGGTAGCGATTATTTCTTATGTCTTCCGCATCGAGACCGCGAGAGGATACGTAGGTATCGCTCTACCTGCTGGTTTGTTTGGCCTGCTGCTGGCACGCTGGCTACTGCGGCAGCACCTCCATGTCGACAGACAGGGCGGTCAAAGCATGTCGCGATTGCTGATCTTGGGAGGGCCGGGCGCCGTGGCCCATCTCGCCAAGACCCTGGCCGGAGCCAAGCACTCGGGATACCAACCTGTTGCGGCTTATACCCCCGGCGCTCCCACCCCAACCTCACAGGACAGCCTATTAGGCCTGCCCATTCTTGGGACCAGCCCCGAGATCGGGACCATTCTCACCGCTATTGATTCTTGCCGAGCCGATGCAGTTGCGGTGTCAGCAGGGGTGCAACTTCATCCGCAGACTCTGCGTCATCTGGGCTGGGAATTGGCGGCACGCAATGTGGGCCTCATCATGGCACCGGCCCTTACTGACATCGCTGGACCGCGTATACATACCCAACAGGTTTCCGGACTGCCGCTCATCCATGTCACCACTCCCACCCTGGAGGGAGGGCAAAGAGTGGCAAAGCGCTTATTTGACATTCTGGTAAGCGCCGCACTGATCCTTGTGACCGCACCCTTGATGGCGGCCCTCGCGGCTCTTGTCAAACTTGACAGCCCAGGCCCCGTCCTCTTCCGACAGGAACGCGTGGGAATCGAAGGTGCGCCCTTCAAGATGCTTAAGTTTCGATCGATGGTGGCTGATGCCGAAACTCGACTGAGTGAATTGGTTGCGCAAAACGAGGGACACGGGGTTCTGTTCAAATTGAAGGACGATCCACGCGTAACAAGGGTGGGCTCTGTTTTGCGCAAGTTCAGTCTTGACGAGCTTCCTCAACTCTTTAACATACTTGGTGGTTCGATGAGCCTTGTGGGCCCGCGGCCACCGTTGCCGCGTGAAGTCGAGGCATATGAGAATGACGTGCGTCGGCGCCTGTTGGTCAAGCCAGGACTTACTGGACTCTGGCAGGTAAGCGGCAGGTCTAATCTCTCATGGCAAGATTCGGTCCGCCTCGATCTTTACTACGTTGAAAATTGGTCACTTACCGGAGACCTCCTGATTCTGCTCCGTACGGTACGAGCCGTTTTTGGAAGCACCGGCGCATATTGAACGCTGCGCACTTTAAATTGTTGGGCAACTCGTTAGTACCCAGCTGGGGAGGAAAGATACTAATGCGTATTTCGGTCATTGGTTGCGGTTATTTAGGAGCAGTGCATGCAGCCTGCATGGCGAAGCTTGGTCATGAGGTGGTGGGTATCGATGTTGACGAGAAAAAAATCTCGGATCTCGCTGCTGCAACCGCGCCATTTTTCGAGCCAGGGTTGGATGATCTGCTCCGTGAGGTTCAAAGCACGGGTCGACTGAGCTTCAGCTGTGATGCTGCCGCTGCCGCGGGAAGCCGTGTGCATTTCATATGCGTCGGTACCCCGCAACGGCACGGTGAAAACGCTGCAGACCTGACCTTTGTTGATGCTGCCGTGGAAGCTCTACTCCCCCACCTATCACCTGGGGATGTGGTCGTTGGGAAATCGACAGTACCAGTGGGCACAGCCTCTCGACTCAATCGCCGCATCCGGGACGTGCAGCCTGAAGCAACGCTCGTCTGGAATCCAGAGTTCCTAAGAGAAGGCCACGCTGTCGCAGATACGCTGCATCCGGACCGGCTTGTCTACGGCAATGAAGACGGACTGGAGGACAACCCCGCTGTCTCGGTTCTGGATGAGGTCTACGCATCCCCGATTTCATCGGGAACGCCACGCCTCGTTACCGACCACCCCACTTCCGAACTCGTCAAGACTGCTGCGAATTCCTTCTTGGCGACAAAAATCTCGTTCATCAACGCCATGGCTGAGCTTTGTGAAGCCGCCGGCGCCGACGTAACTCAATTGGCCGACGCTATCGGCCTGGATGACCGGATTGGCCGCAAGTTCCTTAACGCCGGGATCGGCTTCGGAGGCGGATGCCTACCGAAAGACATCCGCGCTTTCATGGCTCGGGCTGGTGAACTGGGCGCAGACCAAGCGCTGACCTTCCTCCGTGAAGTAGACGCAATCAACATGAGGCGTCGCAGCAAGGTTGTGGAATTGACCCGTGAGCTCTGTGATGGCTCTTTACTGGGAAAACGGATTACAGTGCTTGGGGCTGCCTTCAAGCCCGAGAGCGACGACGTGCGGGACAGTCCTGCCCTAAGCATTGCAGCGCAACTGCAATTGCAGGGCGCCGTGGTTACAGTCACAGACCCGAAAGCGCTTCGAAACGCCCAGCGCCGCTTTCCTGAACTGCATTATCAACAGGACGCAGAGGTGGCGATGAGTGGTGCTGAAGCTCTACTCCTGCTAACCGAGTGGAAGCAATACCGGGACTTAGACCCATACGAGCTTTCGGGCAGTGTCGCTACGCCCAAAATTTTGGATGGTCGTAACATCCTGAACCCAGAGAAGTGGCGAGCGGCCGGATGGTCCTACCGGGGACTTGGCCGACCATAAATGGGTGCTTTTTCAAGGGAACATCACGGAATGAGGAGCGGCGCCGCATCGAGGCTTGAGGCACGTCGACGTGGAAAGCGAGGACCACGCAAGCGCATTGTCCTCATCATCGGCGGCACTTTGACTCTTCTACTGGTCATCGCCGGAGCTTGGGTGACTCTAAAAGCTGCATCCGTCAAAAACGAGCTTGAGTCGGCCATGAAAGGAGTTCCCGAAGTTCAGGCTCTTCTTGCCAAGAACGAGGTTGATCAAGCGTCCGATGCCGTCGAGTTGATTCGGCAACATACGAATGCTGCGAAGGCTTCGGCCGAAGACCCAGTCTGGGCTCTGGCATCTGTCGTTCCCTTCATCGGTCCAAATTTAACGGCAGTAACTGAGGTGGCACGCTCTGCAGACGATGTTTCTAACCTGGCCTTAGCACCACTCGTCAATGTTTTCGCCACGCTCGATTGGAACACCCTTCTGCCTAATGAAGAGGGTGCAGATATGGCGCCGCTCCAAGCGGCTGCCCCAAAAGTATCCTCAGCTGCAACAGCGGTGCGTCTGTCATCGGAAAGACTGGAAGCGATAGACGCGCAACGCCTCCTTCCTCAGGTATCGGAGCCACTGAACCAGGCACGAGGTCAGCTGCGCAGCGTAATCTCAACCCTGGACGTCGCGGCTCATGCTTCCAGTGTCCTGCCACAGATGCTTGGCGTTGACGCCCCACGCAGCTACCTCTTGATGATCCAAAACAATGCTGAAGCACGTGCCTCCGGTGGAATTCCAGGAGCCCTGGCAATCCTCGACTTCAGGGACGGGAAACTATCCCTGGGAAGCCAGAGCAGCGCAGGTGATGTAGGGACCATGAATCCTGTGCTCCCCGTTGATGCGGAACAACAGAAGATATATTCCGGCCGGCTCGGAAAATATATGCAGGACGTCAATCTGACCCCTGATTTTCCCACAGCCGCTTCGACCGCGCAGTCGATGTGGGAACGAAAGACCGGGCAGCACGTCGACGGCGTTATTTCTATTGACCCGGTTGTCTTGAGCTACATTCTGCAAGCAACGGGGCCCGTGAACATTTCTGGCCCTGGGATGACGCTCGCAGCAAACGCCGGGCTACCCACGGAACTCAGCGGATCTAACGTGGTTCAGACCATGCTGTCAGACGTCTACGCGAAAATTGAGCAACCGAAACTGCAAGATGCCTACTTCGCGGGAGTCGCCCAAGAGGTCTTTGGGGCTTTATCCAAAGGCAAGGGGGATGGCAAGGGCCTTATCGCGGGAATCACGAAGGGCGTGGAAGATGGGCGCGTTCTGGTTTGGTCTGGAAACACCGCCGAACAATCAGTTATCGCCCGCTACCCCTTGGGGGGCGCAGTTACAGGCCCGAGCATCTCACCTAACGAGTTTGGGGTTTACTTCAATGACGGGACCGGCGCCAAAATGGACTTTTATGTCAAACGGACCGTCCAACTCGTTCAGGCATGTCCCAAGGACGGGTATTCAGAAGTAACGGTACGGGTCACTAGTACGAACACTGCTCCCAAGGATGCCGGCAGGTTGTTGCCGGCATACGTCACCGCCGGCGGCGCTTATGGTGTACCGCCGGGGTCAGTGCAAACAAATATCGTGGCCTACGGACCTGTGCAGGCGCACGTGGAGTCAGCAAGGGCAGATGGTCAACGAACAGAGTTTGCCCCCTATCTGCACGGTAATCGGCCCGTGGGAGTCCTGGCGCAACGACTTGCACCGGGCGAGACAAAGACTGTGGAGTTCACGTTCGGCAAAATTGTGCAATCCACGGAACCTGACTTGGTTGTCACACCGACCGTCCAGCGTGTAAAGGACGTTGTCCTGCCCAATCAAAATGCAAGCTGTGAACAGGGCTGAAAGCTATGTGACATGAGCGTTAACAGTATGTAAACCAACTGGATTGAGGTTGGTCGCACATGCCTTGGGATGGTATCTTCTATCTGGGATATCTATCCGTAGTTCTGCACACGGTCTCGTGCAGAGGGGACAATTCTCCTAAATCGGGTATCAAAAAATTTTACGTCTCCGGGGGGACACACATGAAGAAGACTTTCGCTGCACTCGCACTTGCAGGCTCCATCGCACTTATCGGCTCGGCTCCTGCCATGGCCGCCACTTACCCGGCACTTCCGCCGCAGGCCGCCGTATCTGACGGTGTTGTTGGCCCTGGTGAAACCTTCGTCTTCCGCGGGCAGGGCTTCCGCGCCGGAGAACCACTCATCATCCGCGTTACGCCGGGCCAGGCTCCTGCCTCCAATGGCGCTGGCGTTGGTAACCGCGCGGTTGCCGCCCGCATCGCCGTGGTCACCGAGGCTCAGAACCTGTCCGCTACTGCCGACGCCCAGGGCGCGGTCGCACTGCCGATCGCCATCAGCGAGGCCGGCACCTACTCCATCACGGCCACTGGCACCGAGTCCGGCCTGACCGTTGGGCCGGTCACGGTCATCGTGGCAGCTTCGCTCGCCAACACCGGCGGCTCCGTCGCCGGCACCACGGGCGGCGCTCCGCTGGCAAACACCGGTGGCCTCGCCAAGACAGGCGCCGACTCCGGCCTGGTTCTGTGGACCCTGGTTGGTGCTGGCGCACTGGCGGCAGGCGCCACCTCGGTAGTGGTGGTTCGCCGCCGCGCCAAGTCAGAGGCTGCTGCCTAGCCGCACCCCTTCATAGCACCAACGAGGTGGGCGCCTCCCCGATATCGGAGAGGCGCCCACCTTTTGCTTTGTGTGGTATCAATTGGATCTATGGGGAGACATTGGCGCAGAGCACCACTCGAATACGACTTTTCCGTCCCACTCCCCCAGCCTCAAGTACTCCGTTACGTCCTACTGTCGCTCCTCGTCCTATCTGCTCTCGGAGTGGCTGCCTACGCCCTTTTAGTAACTTCCTGAGACGTCTTTGACATTCCTCCAGAACCAGCGGCTCTGGCGCGCTGCCCTAGCCGCTATGCTCATCCCCCTCGCCTTCGTAGCGTTTTGGCCGTCCCCCGTAGATCAGCCAGTTCAGGGGCAATTAGCAAGTGCTCTGGACATTTTCCACCGGCACGGCATTCCCGGGTGGCTCAACTATGAGTTCGTTGAAGCAGTTGCAAACGTCCTGCTCTTCGTTCCGCTCGGAATCGTCAGCAGCCTTGCTTTTTCCCAAAGGTACTGGTGGCAGATAGCGGCGCTTGGGCTGCTGGTTTCGGGGTGCATCGAACTGGGCCAGCTCTTGTTTCTACGCGACCGCTTTGCAGCTTTGTCAGACATTGTCACCAACACTGCAGGATCGACAATAGGGGCGACACTCGTGGAGCTGCTAAGAAACAAATCCAACCTCAACCCAAGCGCAGGAGACGCCTCCGGCCCATCGTGACCTGACCAAATTTGGTTCCGTTTCCTGTCGTCACGGAAAATACAGTAATGCGCGGAATTATCCTCGCCGGGGGAACCGGTTCACGTCTACATCCAATTACCCTGGGCATCAGCAAACAACTGGTCCCGGTGTACGACAAACCCATGATCTACTACCCGCTGTCCACGCTCATGCTGGCTGGCATCCGGGACATCCTGATCATCACCACACCGCACGACGCAGACCAGTTCCAGCGGCTTCTGGGCGACGGCAGCCGCTTCGGGGTGAACATCACCTACACCCAGCAGCCCTCGCCGGACGGCCTGGCTCAGGCCTTTGTCCTTGGTGCTGAGCACATTGGTGACGGACCCGTCGCCCTGGTGCTTGGCGACAACATTTTCTACGGCCAGGGAATGGGAACCCAGCTGCGGCGGTTCGAAAACATCGATGGCGGAGCTGTCTTTGGCTACCGCGTCGCAGATCCCTCTGCCTACGGTGTAGTGGAGTTCGACGAGAACGGGCGGGCGATCTCCCTAGAGGAGAAGCCTGCTGAGCCGAAGAGCCACTATGCAGTGCCAGGCCTGTACTTCTATGACAACGACGTAGTTCAGATTGCCCGCGACCTGAAGCCCTCCGCCCGGGGCGAGCTGGAAATAACCGACGTTAACCGGGTCTACCTGGAACGCGGGAAACTGCAGGTTGAGATCCTTCCCCGCGGCACCGCCTGGCTCGATACAGGGACCTTCAATGACCTCAACGACGCCTCCGAATTTGTGCGTACAGTGCAGCACCGTCAGGGACTCTCCATCGGCTGCCCGGAGGAAATCGCGTGGCGTCTCGGCTTCCTCAGTGACGACGAGCTCCGGGAGCGCGCCGAACCGCTCGCAAAGAGCGGCTACGACAAATACCTGCTGGAGCTTCTCGCCGAGGATGCTGAGAGATCCGCGGAGCGGCTGGAACTCGTAACCCGCTAATCTCTACAAACGCCTTAAATGACATCGGGCCCATCACGTACATCGATGGGCCCGACTTCTTGCGTCAAAAACTAGCCGACGAAGTTCTTCATCCAGGTCTTCAGGTCCTCACCGAACTCCACGCGCTCGGAGGCGAGGGTGATGACGGCCTTGAGGTAGCTCAGCTTGTCGCCCGTGTCGTAGCGGCGGCCCTTGAAGACCACGCCATAGACACCGGAGCCTTCGCCCTCGCCAGCGGCAAGGGTCTGCAGGGCGTCCGTCAGCTGGATCTCGTTGCCACGGCCCGGCTCGGTGTTCTCCAGGACACCGAACACGGAGTGGTGCAGCACGTAGCGGCCGATCACGGCCAGGTTGGACGGAGCCTCGCCGACTGCCGGCTTCTCCACGAGGCTGTTGACGCGGACGTAATCCTCGCCTTCCACGGGAGTGACGTCAGCGCAGCCATAGGCGCTGATCTGCGACGGATCAACCTCGATCAGCGCGATCACCGAACCGCCGGTCTTCTGCTGCACCTCCATCATGGTGCTCAGCAGGTCTTCAGCCTCGTCGATGAGGTCATCACCCAGCAGGACGGCGAAGGGCTCGTCGCCCACGTGCTGCTGCGCGCACAGCACCGCGTGGCCCAGTCCCTTGGCCTCACCCTGGCGCACATAGTGGATGGGACCCAGGTTGGAGGCGTACTCCACCATGCCCAGCTTGTCCTTGTCCCCCTTGGCCTCCAGCGCGGCCTCCAGGCCGGGTTCCCGGTCGAAGTGGTCCTCAAGGGCGCGCTTGTTGCGGCCTGTGATCATCAGCAGGTCCGTGAGGCCCGCATCAACCGCTTCCTCCACCACGTACTGAATGGCCGGACGGTCAACCACCGGCAACATTTCCTTCGGCATTGCCTTGGTGGCGGGCAGGAAGCGTGTCCCCAATCCGGCAGCAGGAATGACGGCTTTGGTAATAGCTTTCCCCTTAGTCATAGCTGAACCTTAACAAATTTGATGCGGTGACCGGCAATCGGAGGCGGATTTCGGAGGGCCGGATCGGCAGCGGAACATAAGCCTTTGACCCGTTCACAGCCGCACCGTGAGCACCTCATTGGTGGTGACGAAGGTCCCGAACAAGGCTCGGGACTGTGCGAAAGAACCTCGCCCATCTGGCGCGATGCTGATTCAGCCGCCCCAGGAAAGACATGTCGGCATAGATGTTCCCGCTCAGGAAGACTTCGGCGGTCGGAAAGAGCGCCCGCCACACCATCCTTGGCTTGTCCCTCCAGGAAGCCTGAACAATGGCTATGAGCCGCGCGCTTCCAGCTTCCCGCGCAGCGAGGCGGTTTCGCCACTCCTGCGAGGGTTCCGGCCATACAGGCGCAGTGGTTACGGCAAGAAGGTTCTCAAGGAAGGGCCGGACGGCGGCCAGGGAACCCGTGGCCGTTGCGAGCTCCCGGAGCTCATCCGCCTGAGATTCCCGCCGTGCGAGTCCGGAGAGGTACTCAAGCTCCTGGCGGCAGGCAGGCAGCTCGGGCGACCGCAAGGCATGCAGCGCCAAAAACAGGATTCCAAGAGCCCTCGTAGGGACTCTCAGCCGCTGTCCTGCGAGTTCCATATGGACGGTGCTGGTCCACATCGCTTCAAAGCACCTGCCGGCTGGTTCTTCCATCCCTGGAAAGCGGAAGTGCACGTCAATGCAACAGGGCCACTCTGGATGATCGAGGGTCACCGAGTGCTTAGGGAAGGTGACGTTGTCTGGATCTGACGGACGTTCGCGCCAGCCGCGGTCATGGAGGCCCGCCAGCAACTCATCCAACCTGGACGGGTCCACGAAGACATCCACGTCTGCTGAAATCTTGGCCTGACGCAGCCCCTGCGTGACGCTTGCTGGTCCTTTGATGAAGAACACCCTGACGCCGAGGCTGACCGCCAGACGTGCCGCGAGGGCGTGGCCGAGGAGCACGCCCTCCGGGACCCTGAGTTGGGTTTCGCGGCCAGTGGAAGTCATGGGACGCCTAGATCCTGGCCCTGCGGCCGCCGGGGACGGCTTCCAGCGCGTCATGCGTGTCCGCATCCTGCCAATCGTTGACGGGTTCAGGTTCTGCAGGCGACGGGGCGGCCGCCGAGGTATATGTTCCGTAGTAGGAGTAAGCGTCCGTTCCCTTGATGGGAACGTAGTTGAGAACGGCTCCGAGGACCCGCCCCTTGACTTTCTCCAGGTTCCCCAATGACTGGTCCAACTGCTCCTGGGTGGTCCTGCCGGTCCGAATTACGAGGATGGCGCCGTCCGCAGCGCGGGAGAGGACCGCAGCATCGGTCACGGGAAGAAGCGGCGGTGCGTCGATCAGGACCACGGCATCCTTGGCCAGGGTAGTGAGCATGTTCTTCATGGCTCTTGAGCCGAGCAGTTCGCTGGGATTCGGCGGGATGCGGCCGGATCCCAGGACTGAGAGGTTGGGCAGTGCGCCCCAGGGCTGGAGGACATCGGCCAACTCAGCCGTGCCCGTGAGCACATCGGTGACCCCTACTCCCGGAACAAGGTTGAAGACGTCCACCAGCGTCGGCCGGCGGAGGTCGCCGTCGACCACCACGACGTTTTCTCCCGCAGCAGCCATGGTGACCGCCAGGTTTGCCGTCACAGTGGACTTACCCTCTGCCTGGAGGGAGCTGGTGACCACGATGATCCGTGGCGGCTGGTCTACGTCAAGGAAACTGATGTTGGTGCGCAGCTCGCGGAGGGCTTCGGCCATGGCCCCGCCAGCGTCATGAAGCTCTGCGGCGGTACCCGCGTCCACGATGGTGCTCTTCCCATCCAACCGGTGGTCCACAGGGAGGGTACCGATCACGGGAACGCCGAACAGCCGTTCGATGTCTGCAGCCTTCCGGATCCGCCGGTCCAGGTGCCTTCGGATCAGTGCATAGGCCACGCCCAGGGCCAGCCCGACGAGGGCACCCAGGGCCAGATTGAGCTTGGTGTTGGGTGACGTGGGGCTGGCAGGAAGGACAGCTTTGCCCAGCGGGAGTACCCGGACGGCCGTCGCTGCATTCGCCTGCGATCCCTCGTTAGGCGTTGCCGCGGCGCTGCCCTGTCCGGCCGAGTCAGCTGGGGGCGCCGTCTCAATGGCCTCCACTTGGGCGGCGAGGCCGTTGACCCAGGCATCGGCCACCCGCTGCGCAGTTGCGGGATCCGTTGACTGTGCGGTGACCCTGATCTCGGCGGTGTCCAGCGGCACCTTGACGCTGACGCTGCCAAGGAGTGCATCGGCAGTTGTTTTCAGGCTCAGGGATTGGATGACCCGGTCCGCGACGAGCCGCGATTTCGCCACGGACTCATAGTTCTTGACCTTGGCCTTGGCCAGGCTGTCACCGGCTAGAGCGAGGCTCACGTTGTCCGAGCCCGGCGTGACCACTATGCCGCTGGAATCGGAGGAGTAGATCTTTGGCTGCAGAACAGTCCATCCTGCGGCTGCCAGAGTGGCCAGCAAGGTGAAGGCGACAATGGCCTTCCAGTACACCCGCAGGACGTTCAGGTAGTCCGCCAGGTCCAGGCCCGGGGACGCCTCCGGGGGCGTGGTTGTTGCGCTCATAGTGGTTCCTCAAATTCAGGTCTTTGTACTTGCCTTGCAGGCGGGTTCAGTTTTCGCCGCGTTCCAATACCGACTTGGCGGTGAGCTGCTCTACGGCTGAGGCGACAGCGGCTTGGTAACCTTCGGCTTCGCCGTGCAGCTTCGCGATGTGTTCCGTTACTTGGTCCAGCCCCACCGGGCCGGCGCAGGCTTCCCACACGGCCGGGCCGATCCCACTCAGCCGCACTATGTCCTTGTCCAACATGACCAGCAGGTCGCCGCCGATCTTCACCGCATCTCTTGCGGCCCTGCGCTGGATGCTGGCCGCCGGAAGGGGCGTCCGCTGTGCATCGTCCGGTTCGGCCGCTTCCCACTCTGTGCCTGACATTGCCTGCAGCTGGAACAGGGGCTCCAGAGCGGCTGGGAGGTCCGCTGCCTCCGAGTAGGTCACCTGCCACACTCCCCCAACACTCTCGATGAGGCGGCACAGCGACTGCAGCGGATCCACGAATTCTGCCTGCGAGGACGATTCAGGGATCAGCGCGAGAATGGCGTCGGCCAGCGGTACCCTTTCCAGCACCGGAGCAACTGGACGCGCCCCCTGGACGCGGTTCAAGAGCACAATGGACTGGATGAAGGGCATGGCCGGGGCCGGTTGAAGTCCAAACTCATCCGGCCCCGCCTGGCGTTTAGGTGAGCCAGCTCCCTGCTTTACCGACAGCGGCTTGGGGTAAGGAACCACAGAGCCGTCCCAGGCGATGGCCACCGTCTCGTCCGTGACGTAGCCATAGGTCCTGGCGAGTACAGAAGCTGCAGTGGTCTTCCCTGTTCCCGACTCTGCCACAAGCGCCACAACAGCCCCCGTGACGGGGTCCGCAACCCCGCAGGCGTGGAGCATGGTCAGTTCACCGGCGTTGGCCAGGATCGCGGACACAGTCAGCCGGGACGTGAGGTTCTCAGCAAGCTCCTCAAAGGTCGGTGCTCCGATATGAAAGGTGCCGTCGCCATACTTCATGGACGCGCAGGTGACTGAGGCCGTGAAGGGACTGCCATCAGCGGGTTCCATCGGCTCAGGCGGCAGCAGCGGCTCAAGGCTGTTGCTTGTACACCGTGCCCAGGCCGAACTCATTGATGCCCGCTGCTGCCACGTGACCGCACGGCCCCAGCGGACCACAAACCGCTGTCCCACAACGTTTAGGCACAGCAGGTCACCGCCTTGTGCCAACTCTTCGAACAGGCGTTGCTGCCAGGCCAAACGTTGGCTCCCTGTGATCCCCGCGGACGTCATGCCGTTAGTGGGAAACGCCGCGGGCGGCCTCGATCAGGCGCTGCGCTTCGAGGCTCGCCAGGAACCCTTCCACCTGCACCTGCATCTGTCCTGACTGGTCCTCGAAGGTGGCCTCAAGCTCGGCGAAGATGTCCTGTTCGGTTCTGTGACCGTCAATCAGGTCCCAAATTACGGCAGCCGGCCCTTCCAGGACCACAGGTTGGGCTGCGTCGAGGTGCAGGAGAGCGACCCGAGCCCTTGGTTCCGTGCAGACCTCTGCGACCAAGCGGGCGTGGTGCCAGATCACGGAATGACCATTTTGATGCCGGGTATAACAAAAGTGGACGAACCGGCAGTGAGGGTCATCGTAAAGGTGTAAGTCTGACCGCTCGTCACCTTGGCTTGGCCCGTACCGTCGAGGTAATAGAAGGAAATGGCTTGAGCCGCCGATTGGTTGGCGGAGATGGTAATAGTTGCGGTCGAGGCATAGGCCGAGTTGAAAGTTGCCGCATTTACTACGTTTCCATTCAACGACTTAACGGCTATGCCTGTAGCAATCGCTCCCTTGTCGACGGTGGGAACGATTCCTACAGTTACTGTCTGGGCCGTTGCGAAGGTGTTCTGGATGGTGAGCGTCGCAGGTCCTTGACCGGTACGCGTGCCACTTGCCCCTTGCTGCTTAGAAATGTTGATAGTGACGATCGGGCTGGCCGCCAGGGTAAGCGATCCCGAGGCCGCAGCCGCTGGAGCGGCGATGGCGGTTGCGATCACCGGCAGCGACCAGGCAACTCCTGCGACTACCCTCCGACGGCTGAAGCCGTTCTCTTCCTTACCATCGACATCCGCGTTCAAAACCTCAGACAATTATTGCCCCCAGAGTAGGTTCCCAGATGGGGCTGCCTATTTGAGACCGGCAGCGCGCATCGGCCGGTTTGCCCGGCTTCGCCTACTCTCGCGAACACAAATAAAGATTTCTGCAATCGCCTTGCAAGGTTCAATCAAGAATTCTTCAAGAGCTCTTGATCAATATTTCGAATCCTCTAGTGGCCGCCGGTGAATTTCGGCTCACGCTTCTCCTGGAAAGCCCGGAAGCCTTCGGCGTAATCGTCGGTTTTGCAGAGCCGCGCCTGCTCCTGGTTTTCCTCCTGCATGGCCTCCCACAGGCCCAGCCGCTGGTCACGGATGTGCGCCACCAGCTCCTTTGACGCAACGAACGCCTCCGTGGCGCCGGCTGCCACCCGCTCCACAATGCCCCGCGTCATCTCCAACAACGAGCCGGCGGGCATGGCGCGGCTGAACATCCCCTGGGCCACCGCCTCCGCGCCCGAGATCAGGTCCGCGGTGTAGATCAGGTCCAGCGTCCGGTGCATGCCCAGCCGCTCCGTGAAGTACCAGTGGCCGCCCGAATCCAGCGTGGCCCCCAACTTGGCGAACGGCGAGCCGAACTTCGCATTCTCCGCCACGTACACCACGTCCGTGGCCAGCAGCAGCCCCAGCCCGACACCAAGGCAAGCCCCCTGCGCGGCAGCAAAGGTGGGGGCCGGGAAGGCAGCCATCTTCTTCAGCAACGGCTCCACCAGCCCGCCCAGGTACTCGGCGGCATCGTCGCTCTCCGGGGTGACCCCCGCGATGTCCCGGCCCGCGCAGAAGGCCCGGCCCTCTCCCCTCAGCAGCAGCGCCCGCACCTCGCCGCGCGAGGCGGCGGCAGCAGCGTCGTCGTACGCCTGGGTTAAATCCCGCAGCGCCTGCTCATCCAGCGAGTTCAGCTTGTGCGGCCCGTCCAGGACGACTTCTGCAACACCGTTGCTGATGGAAAGGGAAATCATGGAACTCCTATGTTCAGACGGGCAAGGGGTAAGGCTTAGACGTCGAAGTCGACCGTGACTTCCTTGCTGGTGGGGTGGCTCTGGCAGGTCAGGACGTAGCCCCTGTCTAGCTCATCCTGCTCCAGCGCGTAGTTCTCGTCCATTGTCACGCTGCCGGTGACCACCTTGGCCCGGCACGTGCCGCACACTCCCCCGGCGCACGCGAACGGCACGTCCGGGCGCACCCGCAGCGCAGCATTGAGGATGGACTCGCGGGCGTGGGTGGGGCTGGCCACCTCGCCCTGCAGGCCGTCCAGCTTGAACGTGATCTTGTACGTCTCCTTGGACTCGTCCACGACCACGGGACGGCCGGCGTTGCCCTCCGGGCGGTCCGGCTTGCCCGACGTGAACAGTTCGAACCGGACGTTCTCCGGCTTCACGCCCCGCTCGGCCAGGGTGTCCCGGCACAGCTGCACCAGCTCGAACGGCCCGCACAGGAACCATTCATCCACATCGTCCGCGTGGATGGCGGTGCCCAGCAGCTGCCGCAGCTTCTCGGCGTCGATCCGGCCGGACAGCAGCGGCGCGATCCGCTGCTCACGGGAGAGCACGTGGTGGATGGCCAGCCGCTGCGGGTACTTGTCCTTCAGGTCGGCCAGCTCCTCCAGGAACATCACGTCCATGGCCGCCTTGTTGGCGTAGATCAGGTCGAACCGGGTGTCCGGGTTGGCGGCCAGCAGCGTCCGGGCGATGGCGATCACCGGGGTGATGCCGGACCCGGCCGCGATGGCCACGAAGTTCCCCGCCTCCCCCGCCAGGTCCTCCGGATGGTTCATCGAGTTCATGACGTTCTGGTCCACGGCCACGCCGTCGCGGCCGTGCTTGGACACGAACGCGCCCATGGGGCTCATCACGTCGAGGGTGTCCCCGGCCTTCAGCTCGGCGTTGGCCCACGTGGAGAACAGCCCGCCCAGGTCCTTCTTGATGGCCACGCGGATCTCGCTGGTGCCGTCCGCGAAGCTGCGCGGCTCGGCGCAGATGGAGTAGCTGCGGCGGATTTCCTTCGGCTCGCCGTTCTCATCCGGCAGCGTGGTGCGCAGGGCCACGTACTGGCCGGGCAGGTAGTCGAACTTGCCGGCGAGCTCCGCCGGCACATGGAAGCCGACCTCGATGGCATCGTCGGTGAGCCGGCGCACCTCCTTCACGGCCAGGGTGTGGAAGGACGGACGACGGCGGCCGGTCAGCTCGGCCTCTTCGGCGGCGGTCTGGCGGACAACAGGCATGGGGGTTCCTTACAGGACTTTGAAGTAGTCGAACGGTTCCCTGCAGTCCTGGCACACATACAGCGCCTTGCAGGACGTGGAACCGAAGCGGGTGAGTTCCTTGGTGTTGAGGCTGCTGCACTGCGGGCACTTCACGGCCAGGCTCAGCCGGATGGGACCGGAGTGGCCGCCGGCTTTGCTGTTCCCGGTGGGCGGGGCGATGCCGTACTGCTGCAGCTTCTGCTTTCCGGCCTCCGTCATCCAGTCCGTGGTCCACGCCGGGGCCAAGACCAAGTCCACCTGGACGTCCTCGTAGCCCTCTTTACTGAAGGCGGTGTAGACGTCGTCGCGGATGGCGTCCATGGCCGGGCAGCCCGAGTACGTGGGCGTGATGGTGACGGTGACTTTTCCGTCTTGTACTTGCACGTTCCGCAGGATGCCCAGGTCTGCGATGGTGAGCACCGGGATCTCCGGGTCGCAGACGGTGGCCGCGATGTCCCACGCGTCCTGCTGCGGGGTGCGGGTGCGGGACTCGAAGTCCGAGATGTACACGGCGGTCACCAGCTGGCTCCGGGATGCTCGCGGGCCAGCACCTGCATTTCAGCGAGGAGGTAGCCCAGGTGCTCCGAGTGCTTGCCGTACCGGCCGCCGCCGGGGGCTGCGGGCACGTCCGGGACCTCCAGCTCGGCCTCGGTGAGGATTTCGCTGGTCAGGCCGTCAAAGTCTTCCCTGAGTGAGGAAGGCGCGACGCCGGCACCCGCCTCGGCGAGGCGCTGCGTCAGGTCATCGTCCTGGAACAGTTCGCCGACGTACGGCCACATGAGGCGCAGGCCGTGGATCGTCCTGGTTCTGGACTCTTCCGTGCCGCCGGCCAGGCGCAGGATCCACTGGGCGCTGTGGTCCCGGTGGTAGTCCACCTCCTTGACGGCCTTGGCGGCGATGGCTGAGATGGTTGCGTCCGTGGATTCGGTGAGGCGGCGGTAGAGCTCGTACTGGTAGTAGCTCACGACGAACTGGCGGGCGATGGTGGCCGCGAAGTCGCCGTTGGGCTGCTCGAACAGCTGGACGGACCGGAACTCGTGTTCGCGGCGGAAGTAGGCGAGGTCATCCTCGGACTTGGCCGAGCCGTCGTCGTTGGTCATGGCGGCACCGGCGTAGGTGAGGAAGCTGCGGGCGTGGCCCAGCTGGTCCAGGGCGATGTTGCCCAGGGCGATGTCCTCTTCCAGCTCGGGGGCGCGGGAGATCCAGTGGCCCAGGCGCTGGGCGAGGATCAGGGCATCGTCGCCGAGCCTCAGTGCGTACTCGGCGATGTCCTCGGACGGCTTCACCAGGCCGGTGCGGACCTCGAGTGCGATGTCCTCCGGGCGCAGCGCGTTGCCGGGGGTGATGCGGGTGGCGGAGGCGTTGGAGTCGCCGCCTGCCACACCGGTGGAGATGTCGCCGTGGCCGGTTGTGGTTTCGGGGCTTTGGGGGCTCACAGGTGCTTTACCCCTTCGCTCTTGGTGTAGTACGTGGCGTGCCGGTAGTCCTTGCCCTGCGGGGACTCGAAGAAGGAGCCCTTGGAGTCGGGATCGCTGGCGGCGATGGCGTCCGCCGGGACAACCCAGATGGACACGCCCTCGTTGCGGCGGGTGTAGAGGTCCCTTGCGTTCCGGAGGGCCATGGCGGCGTCCGGGGCGTGCAGGGAGCCGGCGTGGACGTGGCTCAGGCCGCGGCTGGACCGGACGAAGACCTCCCAGAGGCCCCAGGCACTGCGGTCGTGGTGTTCCGGCTGGGCCTGCTGCTCGGGGGCCGGGCTTGCCTCTACTTTGGGGCTCGCCTTCGGGGCTTCGCGGTTGATCTCAGTAGCGGCGCTTGCGGGGGCGTCCGGGTTGCCATGCGGGCTCATGCTGCGTATTCCTTCGTCTTCATTGACTCTTTGGCTGCCTGTTTTGCTGCGTAAGCTGCCGCTGCCTCGCGGACCCAGGCGCCGTCGTCGTGCGCTGCCCTCCGCCGCTCAAGTCGCTGGGCGTTGCAGGGACCGCGGCCGGCCAGGACTTCCTGGAACTCGTGCCAGTCGAGGGGGCCGTGCTCCCACTTTTTGGTGTCCTCGTTGAAGCGGACCTGGTCATCCGGGAGGGTAAGGCCCAGGACCCGGACCTGCTCCACCATCATGCCCACGAAGCGGCTGCGGAGCTCGTCATTGCTGAACCGCTTGATGTTCCAGGCCATGGACTGCTTGGAGTTGGGGGAATCGTCGTCCGGCGGGCCGAACATCATCAGGGCCGGGGCGTACCAGCGGTTCACGGCGTCCTGGGCCATCTGCTTCTGCGCGGGGGTGCCGTTGGACAGTTCAAGGAGGATCTCGAAGCCCTGGCGCTGGTGGAAGGATTCTTCCTTGCAGATGCGGACCATAGCCCGGCCGTACGGGCCGTAGGAGGCGCGGCAGAGCGGGACCTGGTTGCAGATGGCTGCGCCGTCCACCAGCCAGCCGATGGCGCCCATGTCCGCCCAGGTAAGGGCCGGGTAGTTGAAGATTGACGAGTAGCGGGCCTTGCCGGCGATGAGGTCGTCCATCATCTGGTCCCGGCTTTGGCCCAGGGTTTCCGCTGCGGAGTAGAGGTAGAGGCCGTGGCCGGCCTCGTCCTGGACCTTGGCCATGAGGATGGCCTTGCGCTTCAGGCTGGGGGCGCGGGAGATCCAGTTGGCTTCCGGCTGCATGCCGATGATCTCGGAGTGCGCGTGCTGGGAGACCTGGCGCAGGAGGGTCTTGCGGTAGGCCGCCGGCATCCAGTCGCGGGGCTCGATGCGCGAGTCCTCGGCGATGATCCGGTCAAAGTGGGCCTGGCCTGCGGCTTCCTCTTCCGGGGTTAGCTCAGCGGGCACTGACTGCAGGTTCTGCGCTGCCATGGTTGCTCCTATGCAAAGACCGTCTGGGACGTGCCGAATTATTTACCGACCGTTCGTTCAGGATATGCGGGAGCGCCGGACCCCGTCAAGCACCGCCCCCGTCCTCCCCCTGCGACGCCCGCTCACCTCCTGCCCCTTTTCCTGCGACGCCCGCTCACCTCCTGCCCCTTTTCCTGCGACGCCCGCTCACCTCCTGCCCCTTTTCCTGCGACGCCCGCTCACCTCCTGCCCCTTTTCCGGCGACGCCCGCTCAGCTCCTGCACGTTAGGTGCGTGGCGCCGTCGTAATACAGCCTGGGGACTCTGGTCCGCCCGCTCATGCCCGTCATATACTGACCGGGCCTTATATGGCCCAAAACAGCGAAATCTCACGGTTCGGCGTTTCGACGCCGGCGACAGCCACTGCGCACGCGCAGCATTCCCGTATAGACAGACAACGGCGGATAGATGGTCATGAGACGGTTCCTCGCACTGATATCCACTGTTGCGCTTGCCTGCGCAATCCTGCCTGCACTGGGCGCCAGTACTGCCCGGGCTGCCGGACCATGCATCGGGGCGCCTCCCGCCGATGGCACGGTGTACGCGGAGACGCGGCAGTTCGTGGATACACAGTCGTGGTGGATGCCAGACATTGACCAGGCCAACAACGCCATCACCAATACGGGCCACACCCATATGGGGGCGTGTGTCCCGGAAGGTGAAACAGTCAGTTCGGGCGACCTCACGGTGAATGTCCGGGTAGTCCTTCATGACAATCCGGGCAGGGCCGATTATGTCGCGATGGTGTTCAAAACCTCCGACAGGGAAACCACGGTGCAGAAGTGCTATCTGCGGGCCACGGCACCCAACTTCAGCTGCCCCGGCCCGGCCGGCTCAGACACGGGCGACTTCACCTGCAACGGGACCTGCGAGCGCTGGCTGACGTTCTCGCGGCCAATTTCCGCCTTCAACCATTCGGGCCTCCAGGAGGTCCGTTTCCGCGGATTCATCGAGGAGCCGGACGGCAACAGCATGCGGACCAATTTCAATTGGCAGCTCAACATCCAAAACGGCAAGTCCCCGTCCGACGTCACAAGGGATGCATTCCTGCGGGGCAAGGGCTGGTACACCCACGCCGGGTACTGTGAGGCCTCGCTGCGAAGTGCTCCCCTTCCCGACGGCCCGGTATCGGGTATTTGGTCGCCCGTGGTGGGGCTGACCTCCCACGGCGACGGTTCCCGCCCGGCTACCCACTCCTTCATCGCCATCGACCCGGACTTCCACGCCGTTCCGGCCAATCCCGGACTCGTTCTGTGGGACGCCGCGGGCCCGTTCGGCCCCGAGCCTTCCGGGGCCGCCCCCTACTCGATCGATACCAGGGGCCTGGCCAACGGCGTCCATAAGCTGCACCTGCGCACCTCGTGCCGGGACGACAAGTTGGGGTCCACCAACTCCGGCGTGACAGTCATTCCCTTCATGGTGGCCAACTGAGGACCGGCTGGGACTGTACCCGGGCAGGTGTCTTGTCTGCGTGTATGCAGGTACCCGTTACTCGGGTGTTGAACTGTGAGCGGCCCGTACCATCGGTCCACGATGCATCTGGCTTTTGACACTGAATGAAACCAGGATCCACGTTCAACTCCGGGAGTAATGTTGCGAGATTTTCCATTCCTTCATGTGAACGAACGTGGCCGGAGCCCCATGCCTTCCTGGCCTGGCCTGAAGTGGCCAACCGGTCGCAGGGCGGCTCTTCCGGTCCGCCGGTTGCGGGTTCTGCGGCTCCAGGCGTTGCTGACAGCGGTGCTGCTTGCCCTGGCTGCTCTGGCGGTACCGGTTTCAGCCTCGGCAGACCCGGGTGATGTTGGAGTTGAGGGACCTTCGCATTTGGGGACCGCGTCACCAACGGGCACAAAGCGGGCGACGAGCGGCTTGTGGTTCAATGACGGGATCTGGTGGGGGAACCTGTGGGACCCGACCAGCTCAAAATTCCATATCTTCCGGTTCAATCCCGCGACGAGCTCCTGGGTCGATACAGGTGTGGTCATAGATGCGCGGGCGAACACACATCATGATGTGCTGTGGGACGGGGCGACGTTGAACGTTGCCAGCTACCGCTTCGTCAACGACGGCCTGCCGGCTGAGCCTAATTTCCCGACGACCATGCGGCGTTACAGCTACGACCCGGCCAAGAAGACGTACTCCCTGCTGAGTTCCACGCAAATCAACAACTCCAAAGTTGAGGTCCTGACCATCGACAAGGACTCAACGGGCCGGGTATGGGCCACCTGGCAGCAAGGGAACCAGATCTACCTCAACGTCACCGCCACCGACGGCAAGACGTGGGGGACCCCGTTCACGCATCCCGCGGCGTTGAGCAACGTGTCCGTGGATGATACGTCTGCCGTGATCGCCTTCGACGGGAACAAGATGGGCCTGATGTGGAGCCGGCAGGTTGGCGACGCCACCGACGGGATGTACTGGAGCTACCACGTCGACGGGGCTCCTAACACGGCCTGGACCGATCCTGTCGCGGCGGTGTCGGGGCAGCGAAGCAGCGATGACCACATGAACCTGAAGTGGCTGGACTCGTCGGGCGGCCGGGTTTTCGCCGCCGTCAAGACGTCGTTCATCACGGCCTCTGAGCCGCTCATCCAAGTGCTGGCACTGAATGGCACCTCGTGGACCGCATACCCAATCGCGGCTGTGTCCGAGTGCCCCAACCGGGTGATCGTCCTCATTGACGAGGGCACACAAATGCTCCGTACCTTCGCCACCTATCCGAAGCCTGACGGCACCACGAACGCCGGGGTCTGCACCAGCTCTGGTGGCGCCATCTATGAGAAGTCCACACCGCTGGACAACATCAACTTCACCACCGCAAAGACCGCACGCATCGCGGATTCCGACCAGTATGTCCACAACGTCACGTCCACAAAGCAAAACCTCAACAGCGCCGCGCGGGGTACGGCCAACAGCGGGCTGCTGGTAATCGCGGACGTCAACGCCACCAGCCGGTACTGGCACTTTTACGACAGCAGCGGTATTGATACAACGGCTCCCACGGTGACCGCTTCAACTCCGGCCTCCGGCGCAACGGGAGTTGCGGTGACGGCGGATGCGACAGCGTCCTTCTCGGAAGCAATCGATCCGTCAACGGTCACGCCCGGCACGTTCACGCTGACGGCAGGGACCACGACGGTGCCGGCCACCGTGACCTACAACAGCACTGACAAACTCGCGACGTTGAACCCTGACGCCGACCTGGCGGCGGGCGCCACATACACCGCGACGATCAGGGGCGGTTCCGGTGGGGTGAAGGACGCTGCCGGAAATCCGCTGGCGTCCGACAAGGTGTGGACCTTCAGCACGGCCGCCGCCCCAAGCCCCGGTCTACCGGAGACCGTCACGCTCACAGCCACCGCTGACACCTATGTCTCAAGCGCGGCGCCGGGGACGGGGTATGGCACCAGCGCGGTCTTGCGCGTGGACAACTTCAGCCCGGTGGAATACAGCTATTTGAAGTTCGACCTGTCGCCTTATGCGGGCAGGACCCTGGAAAGTGCAACGCTGCAACTGCAAAGCGCCGGAAACGCGTCGACGGGCAAGCAGAACATCAAGCTGGTCACGGATGACACCTGGACCGAGGGCGGGATGACCTACAACACCCGTCCGGCACTGGGCACCACTGCCATTGGCACACTTGGCCCCACAACGATCAACACCGGCTACAGCATTCCGCTCACGGTCAGCGGCATCTCGGGTGAACTCGGCCAGCAGCTCTCACTGGGCCTGGACTCCGGCAGCAGCGACGGCCTGGACCTCAACTCCAAGGAGGCAGGCAGCACGCTGGCACCCAAACTGGTGCTCACCCTGAGGTAGGTCAGATCGTAGGGTGGTACCGGGAGCTGGCGGCGAAGGTGTTCGCCCTAGACTGCGAACGCCTACCCCAGCCGCCGCCAGCTCTCCACAAAATGGGGCTTCTACCCAATCCCATACCCCTTAATTCCAAAGACCCTGTCTCCCCGATTCTGCAGGCCTTACGCTGTGGTCACCCATCCTCAAAGGAGACATCCATGCGCACAGCAGAACCACTCACCGAAACCGAACACGCCCACCGTCTTTCCGAGAACCTTCTGAATCAGCTCTCCAGGGGCAGGGAATGGGCCACCCCTGGGGTACAGGCTGCGCTCCAGAGAGCGGTGGCAGGACTGGATACCGGCATTGAGACCGCTTCCCCGCGCCTCCAGACGCTCCTGCGCCGCCTGGCGGACGAACTTGCCGGGGGTGTCGAAACCTATACTCCCCGGGTCCAGGAACGGTTGAGGCGGGTGGGACCGAAAGCTGCCACCGTCCCGGCCAAGGCTCCTCGATCGGCGGCCAGGATCTGGTGGTGGATCGGCGGGCTCTCGGCGCTGGCAGCAGCAGGGGTTGCAGGATGGCGCTCCATGCAGGCTTCCAACAAAGAGCCAGCACCGTCACTAACCTCCCAGGAAAGCAGCGGCACCGGCCCTGATGCCGACGCCGACCTTGCCTCTGGCCGAATGTAGGAGCGCGCCCTGCGGAGGCAGCAGGAGGACCGTCGCGCCGGACACTGGGGGCAGCCGACGATGACAGTCATCCCCTTCACCGTGGCCAACTGACAACACCATCCGTGGCAGTAGGGGTAACGAATAGCGTGCATGGAGTAGGCAGCCTGCTGCGAAGGAGCAGGCCCGCAACGAGCGGCATGTGAATTAGGCCACGTCCGCACCCATCCGCTGTCTGGCGCGCTGCGAAGTACTAGTGTCTCCTCCCTGGGGACACCAACATCTCACGCGCGTGTTTGAGGAGATTTTCCCAATGAACAAGTCACTTCGCTTTATGGCAGTCCCCACCCTTGCCCTCGCCGCTCTCGCCCTGTCCGGTTCCCCTGCAATGGCTGCCGACGGCTCTTACCAGTCCACGCTGAAGCAAATCAACGGCAGCGCCGGATCCGGCACCGTCACCCTGGACGTCAAGGGCAACCAGGCCCACGTCGTCCTCAAGGTCTCGGGCATGCCCGCTACCTTCATGGACGCCCCGTACCCGCACGTCCAGCACATCCACGGCGGCGCCAAGGGCACCTGCCCCGACCCTTCAGCGGACAAGGACGGCGACAAGGTCGTCTCCACCACCGAAGGCGCACCGTCCTACGGTGGCATCGTCACCACCCTCTCCACCAGCGGCGACACCAGCCCGGCAGCAGGCCTTGACCTGAAGGTCGCCGGACAAGGGGCTTCCTACACCATTGACCGCACGTTCGAACTGAACGCCGACACCAAGGCAGCCCTCGACGCCGGCACCGCAGTGGTTGTGGTGCACGGCCTTGACCCCGCCACCCTCAGCGCAGCAGGCCAGGCCGCCAAGAGCGATCTGGTCCCCTCCCTGCCACTGGCCGCCACCTCCCCTGCCCTGTGCGGGACGTTGACTGCGGGACAGATGAAGATGCCCGCCGGCGGTGCTAACACCGGCGTTCCCACCGAAACCGGCACCGACACCGGAGCCCTCGCCATCGGCGGAGGACTGGCCCTGGTGGCCCTCGCCGGCGGCGCCTACGCCGTCCGCCGCCGGAACGCAGCGGCCTAAGCCAAAGCTGAACGGATCACTACTGTGACAACCAGGAATCCGGGCCGCCGTGGAGGTCTCGGGGCCTCTACGGCGGCCGGGGTTCTGCTCGCGCTTTCCCTGGCCGGCTGCGCCGCCGGGCAGGCTACAACGCCCGACGACGGATCGGCACCATCCGCGTCCGTCTCACGGGCGGCCACTTCGCCGGCGGCGTCCAGTGCCGCCGTCGTTCCGTCCCCCACTATTGCCGCCGCAGCACCCGCTGCTGCAGAAGTCCCGGCTGCGCCGCAGCTCCCGGGCGTGCTGGGCGCTTCGGCTCCGGTCACCCTGACCATTCCCTCGATCGGGGTTCGAACGGACCTTCTCCAGCTGGGACTGGAGGACAACGGCTCGCTCCAAGTCCCGCAGGACACCGGCAACGGGGCCCCCGCGGGCTGGTACAGCGGTTCCCCGACCCCCGGTGAGCGCGGCCCCTCAGTGATGCTGGGCCACGTCAACGCCCTCGGAGGCCACAAGGGCGTATTCGCGGACCTCCGCAAGCTCACTCCCGGGGCCGAGATCAGCGTTTCGCGGACCGACGGCAGCATCGCCGTGTTCACCGTTGACCACGGCGCCCTGTACCCGAAAAACGCGTTCCCCACCCTTGAGGTCTACGGCAACACCCCCGGAGCCGAACTCCGGCTGATCACCTGCGATGGCTACGACCCCGCCACCGGACTCTTTGACGACAACTACGTCATCTACGCCAAACTCAAAGCCTGACACCCGAAACTGCCGCCCCTTCGGGGAGCGGGACTGGTGCGAATGGACTGGACATGAAGAACCGAAAAAGCACGTTGGCCGCAATTGGTATCACGTCCCTGCTGCTCGCAGGATGCGCCACCACCGCAGGATCCGTGACCGCACCGTCGGACGTTTCGACGTCGGCGCCGCCTGCAGCAACTTCGACACCCGGCCATGCAGGGCATCACAGCCAGGAACGGCCGTCACAGGGCACGACGGCGGCCGGGCCCAGTGCCGCCGCCCTGATGGTCTGCGGTGACCAGCCAAAGGAGAGACTGCGTTCCATCCTGAAGCTGGTCTCCGACCCCCACACGATCAATAGCTGGGCCGACAGCACCTTCACCTGTACCTACCACCTGGCTGAAGGATCGCTGGTCATCTCCGTTCAGGAGGCGGCGGACAAGGCATCAGCGCTCAAGTACTTCGACGCGATGCAGGCCTTGGCCAAGGGCGCTACACCCATCGAAGGCCTTGCTAACCTAGGCTTCCCGGCCTACGAAACCGCCGACGGGTCCGCCGTCTTCCAAAAGGACAGCTTCGTGCTGCACGTAGACGCGTCAGGCCTCCCCGCCACGTTGGGGCCGGACAGCATCACGCGCAACGCACTCGCCTACCAGCTTTCCACCACCATCCTGGCCTGCTGGGTGGAGCACCCGTAGTCCCTCACCCGGAACTGCATGCTGATGGTGCCCGCGCCGGTACCTACCGGCGCGGCAGGATGTCGATCTGCCCCAGGACCGCGTCGGTGAACTCCCTGGTGGAGGACGTCCCGCCCACGTCCCGGGTCCCCGCTCCGTCCCGCAGCGCCGCCTCGAAGGCCAGCTGCAGGTGCGAGGCCGCAGCCGCGTGGCCCAGGTGCTCCAGCATCATGGCGCCCGACCAGATCTGCCCCACGGGATTCGCCAGGCCCTGGCCGGCGATGTCCGGCGCGGAACCGTGGACGGGCTCGAACAGCGAAGGGAACTGCCGCTCCGGATTCAGGTTGGCGCTGGGAGCCACCCCGATGGAGCCCGTGACGGCGCTGCCCAGATCCGAAAGGATGTCCCCCAGCAGGTTGGAGGCCACGATCACGTCCAGGGTCCAAGGCTTGAGTACCAGGTGGGCTGCGAGCGCGTCCACCAGTTCGGAGGACAGCTCCACGCCGGGATATTCGGCCGCGGTCTGGGCCACCACCTCGTCCCAGAACGGCATGGTGTGGATGATGCCGTTGCTCTTCGTGGCGGAGGTCAGGAGCCCGCGGCGGGATGCGGCCAGTTTGGCCGCAAAATGCACTGCCCTGGTGATTCCCATCCTGGTGAACACCGTCTCCTGCACGGCCGCTTCCTGAGGCAGGCCCCGGAACATCCTGCCACCGATTTCGGAGTATTCGCCTTCATTGTTCTCGCGCACGATCAGGAGGTCGATAGGTTCCCGGGACGCCAGTGGCGAGGCCACGCCGTCGAGCGTTTTGACCGGCCGTAGGTTGATGTACTGCTGGAACTCGCGGCGGATGGGAATGAGCAGGCCCCACAGGGTTTCGGCGTCGGGAATCTCCGGGCTGCCCACGGCGCCAAGGAAGATCGCCTCGTGCCGGCCCAGCCGTTCCAGGCCGTCGGCCGGCATCATGCGGCCGTGCCGGACGTAGAAGTCCGAGCCCCAGTCGAGGTGCTCATAGTCGAGGCTGATTCCGTAGACCCCGGCCACCCGGTCCAGGCACTCGATCGCGGCGGGGACCACTTCCTGGCCGATGCCGTCACCGGCGATGACGGCGATGCTGTGGGTTTGGCTCATGCTGTTCGCTCCGGAAGGTTGATGATGCGATCGGCATGAAGTCTATCCACACATTGGTGGTGCCAACGGTCGGCGGCTCGAACTGCCCCTCGCCCCGGGCCTGACCCCTGTTAGTCAGGGTCTTGACGGGCCACTTGTTTTTTGCAAGTATCAGCTCTATCCGAACCATTCTTGGGAAAAGAGACCACAATGACCGCAATGTTCGTCAACCTGCCGGTGACCGATCTGGAGCGCGCCAAGGCGTTCTACACGGCAGTCGGGTTCACCATCAACCCGCTCTTCACGGACCACAACGCGGCCTGCGTGGTGGTGGAAGAAGACCACAGCTTTTTCATGCTCCTGGTCCGCGAGTACTTCCAGACCTTCACTAACCGGCCCATCGGGGATCCTTCAACCGCGGTGTCGGTGTCCACAGCGGTCTTCCTCGACAGCCGGGAGGCAGTGGATGCCAGCGTGGCCAGCGGCATCGCTGCTGGCGGTTCCGAGGCACAGCCGGCCTCCGATTACGGCTTCATGTACCAGCGCCAGCTCACCGACCCCGACGGCAACATCCTCGAATTCGGCTACATGGACCCGGCCGCCGCGGAACAAGGCCCCGAGGCCTTCATGAACCAGCAGGCCTGAGGTCCATGGCCGCACGCGACTACGGGCAGTACTCCGGCATCACGCATGCCATGGAGCTCGTGGGCGAACGGTGGGCCCTGCTGATCGTCCGCGACCTGCTGGTGGGGCCGCGCCGCTACGGAGAGCTCGCCGCGGGTCTGCCCCGGATCCCGAGCAACATCCTGGCCGCCAGGCTCAAGGAACTCCAGGCGGCCGGCGTCATCCGGCGCGCGCCCCGCTCACGCGTGATCGTCTACGAACTCACGCCGTACGGCCGCGAGCTGGAACCGGTTATTCTCGCGCTGGGCGCCTGGGGATTCAAGGCCATGGGCGACCCCCGCGAGGAACAGATCATCACCCCGGATTCGATGACCATTGACCTGCGCACCACGTTCCGCCCGGACGTGGCGGCCACACTCCCGCCGACTGCCTACGCAGCGCACTTCGGTTCCACCGAACTCCTGATCCGGGTGGATGGCCCGACCCTGGACGTGAGCCGTGGTGATGGCCTGGCCGACCTCGCCTTCGCCACGGGGCCGGGAATCCGCCGGCTCATCTCCGGCGAAATAGAACCCGACCACGCGATCGAGACCGGAGTGATCCAGGTCCTGAGCGGGCAGGGGAAACTCCTCTACCGCTTCGCGGACACCTTCCACCTGGCCGCCTAGCGGTACAGCAGCTTCCTTCCACCACCTCGACCTGCCACTGAATGGAGCATCGCGATGACCAACACCAAAGAAGCAGGCACGGTCCTCAACGTCCTGTCGCCCGACGGCACCGCCCTCAGCCTTGAGCGGATGGGGACCGGACCCAGCCTTGTCCTGGTGGACGGCGCCTTCTGCGGCCGGACGTTCGGGCCGGCACGTGCCCTGGCGAATGAACTGAAGGATGCCTTCACCGTCTATTTCTACGACCGCCGAGGACGCGGTGACAGCGGCGAAACGATGCCCTACGCCACCGAACGGGAGATCGAGGATCTGCAGGCAGTGCTGAATGAGGCCGGCGGCAGCCCGTACGTCTACGGCATCTCCTCCGGCGCCGCCCTGGCCCTCGAAGCGGCCGCAGCGGGAGTGCCAATGCGGCGTCTGGCCACCTACGAGGCCCCCTACACCGGCGTCCAGGGCGCGGACGGGACGCCCGGCAGCCACCGTGAGCACCTGGAGGCCCTGCTCAGGGACGGCAAGCGCGGCAGCGCCGTGTCCTACTTCCTGGTCAAGATGGTGGGGGCGCCGGCCTTCCTGCCCTACCTGCTGCGCCTCATGCCCGGCGTATGGAAAAAGCAAACCGCCGCCGCGAACACCCTGCCCTACGAGGCCCGGGTGACCAACGACTTCGTGGCCCCGCTGGAAAGGCTGCGGCAGGTCACCGTGCCCACCCTCGTCATGGTGGGCGGAAAAGCTGCCGCTCCCATGGTTCAGGGACAAAAGGCCATCGCCGGGGCCATCCCGGGCAGTGAACACCGGATCCTGGACGGGCAAACCCACCAGGTCTCCGCCGCGGCCATAGCCACCCAGCTCAGGGACTTTTTCACCTCCGGGACCTAGCCTGCCGCCGTCGTACGTTTCCTGGGCAAACCCGCCGCCGAGCGCTCACTGGTCCGCGAAGAACTCCGCGACCAGCTTTTTCGGTGCCCGTGCAGCCCAGGCGTCAATGAGGATCTCCTCCAGTTCATCGCGTGAAATCTCACCCAGGCGCGACTCCTGCACCAGGACGGCGTTGTAACCGTCGAAGTGCGGGACGGTGAAAAACGGCACGGACGGGTCCTCGACCAAGGCTGACTTGGCGGAATCATCGGGGACGACGATGACCAGCAGGTCAGCGAACAGCTCGCCCGTGTCCGGATTTACAGCCGTTTTGTGGGGTGCCCGGTACAGCACAAAGCCGCGCCCTTTAGGTCCGCGCGGCACCTTGTACGTCGGCCGGTCGCCCCAGGAAACCCCAAGCTCGACCTCAGGCAGACCACTGCAGATCGCATCGATATCTTCGGGTACGGCCCTGCGTTCCATGACAAAAAGGTAGCGCCGTTTTGGAAGGAGCGTCAGTACGGCATTTTTGCCGGCTTTTGGTGTGTCCCCCGGATCAGCAGCACAGTAGAAGGCATGAAAGACCAAGCGGATGACAACGTCACCGGAACCATCGAGCTCTCCGGCGCACTGCTGCACCTGAAGTGGGTGCCCGGTGACGTGGTCACCGAACGCGACGCCAAGACGCTGATGAAGAAAGCCAGGGAACTCAGCGCCGGCCGAACCCTACCGCTGCTGGTGGAAATGACGGGCCTGGCCTGGATAGATCAAGGCGCCCTGAAAGCTTTCGCCGGTCCCTGGCCCGTGACCCGCGCGGCCGTGGTGGGCACCTCCCCCGTTGACCAGACCCTGGCCGGCTTCTACACCGGGCGGCACAAACCGGTGCACCCCACGCGGTTCTTCACCTCAATGGACGAGGCGATGGCCTGGCTGGCCGAGGATACTCCGGAGCCGTAGCGCCCGGCCGCACTGGACCTCCGCCCTGGAAAGACATCTTCGACGCCCAGATTCCTTCACGCAGGCCATATTTTGCGTGCGTTAGGGAATATGCGCATCGGGAAAGAACCCCCAGGTCGCAGCCACATTTCCACATAGCAGGGAGTGGCGGTACCGGCTAGGACGGCTGTCAGCCAGCTTAGGTATATGCCAGACCTTCCACGCCTCTTGTTGTCCCGCGACCGCACCCTGTACGGTCTGGTGCGAATGAGCTCGCCAGGCGTGTGAAGTCGGGCGCACTCGTTCGAATCCGGCACGGCGTTTATGTTGACGGACCGACGTGGAGGGCGCTGAAGCCATGGGAGCAGTACCGACTCCGCATCCAGGCCGCCGCGGAGACATTCGAAAAAACCACAATTTTCGCGCGTCATTCCGCCGCCAGCGTTTGGGGAATCCCCACCATCGGCCTTCATCATCATGTCCAGGCACTGACTTTTAAGAACGACGGCGGGAGGTCACGTGCCGGAGTCAGCCGCCACTTCGCGGCGCGGGCTGGCTTAGCGGTGGTCACGGTGGAAGGCCTCCTGGTCACCGACCGCATCCGCACTGTCCTTGACCTGGCGGCGTTCATTCCCTTCACCGAGGCCATCGCGCCGCTGGACCATGTGCTCCGGCCGGACCCGGTCCGGAGTCTGCCCGCCCTGACCAAGACCGACCTGGAGAGCGGGATCGGATCGATCTACTCCGCCGCTGCTGGCCGCAGGATCCGTGCGGCCATTGCCTTTGCCGATCCCGCTTCCGGGTCCGCCGGCGAATCCTGGAGCCGCGCGTTGATCCATGTTGCCGGCTTCGAAGCCCCGGTCCTGCAACACCGGTTTTCCGACGCCGCCGGGCTGGCGGGCTACACCGACTTCTACTGGAAGCAATCCAGGGTGGTAGGCGAATTCGATGGCGAGGAAAAGTACCTCAAGCCCGAGTTCCTCAAGGGCCAGACCGCCTCCCAAGCTGTTGTGGCGGAGAAGCAGCGGGAGAACCGGATCCGTGCCCTGGGCATCAACGTGGTGCGGTGGGACTGGGCCGACCTGAAGTCGGGGAAGCTGGAAGGCAAGCTGGCAGCGGCCGGTGTGGGCCGCCGTCGTACGCGCTCTGCCATTTTCGACGCACAAAACCGCCAGTGAGGCGCATAGTCCTTTCCGCTCCCGTTATTTGGGTAGCACTCGGGATTATGCGGGTCGGAAATGAGTTGGCGCAGCGCGGGACGGGATTCAGGTGGCCGTCTCCCTCGCCGGCGCCCCGGCCCCGGCCGCCCGCTGCGTCGCGGCCCAGCTGGCCAGGACCTTCAGCGCGTCCTCCGACGGGGTTCCCGGTTCGGCGGTGTAGATGTTGATCCGCAGCCCGGGATCGGCGGGGAGCTCAAGCGCCTCGTAGGTGAGGTCCAGGTCCCCCACGATCGAGTGGTGGAGCTTCTTGCGGCCGGCGCGGTGGTACTTCACGTCGTGCCGGGCCCACCGGGTGCGGAACTCCTCGCTGCGCGTCGAGAGCTCCCCGATCAGGTCTGAGAGGTCCTTGTCGTACGGGTTCTTCCCGGCAGTGGACCGCAGGACGGCGACGATATCGTCCGCGGCCCGTTCCCAGTCGGCGAAGAACTCCCGCGCCTTCGGGCTCAGGAAGGTGAACCGTGCACTGTTGGGCGGCGTGCCGCCGTCGGCCATCATGTCCAGGTACAGGGCCCGGCCCAGCTCGTTGGAGGCCAGGACATCGCCGCGGTCGTTGCGGACCCAGGCCGGCGCCGTCGTGATCGCATCGATGACGCGCTGCACGCTGGGCCGCACCGTCTGCGGACTCCGCTTGCGCCGCACGCGCGGGGCGGCCGTGGAGGCTCGGGCCAGGTCGAACAGGTGGGCGGTCTCGGCGTCGTCCAACTGCAACGCGCGGGCCAACGCCTCCAGGACGCTGTCCGAGGCGCCGGACAGGTTCCCCCGCTCCAGCCGGATGTAGTAGTCGATGCTCATCCCCGCGAGCATGGCCACCTCCTCCCGGCGCAGGCCCTCGACGCGCCGGTTGCCGCCGTACGCAGGCAGTCCGGCTTCCTCGGGCGTGAGCCGGGCACGGCGGGAAGAGAGGAACTTCCGCACGTCATCGCTGTTCGTCATGGCGTCCACGGTACCGCCGCCGCGTCAAGCGAAGGAGGGACTGGCTGCCCCTCCCACAAACCTCAGCATCCCAATACCGTGAAAGGCATGGTTATGGAACTCACGCTCAACAACGGAATCACAATGCCCGCGCTCGGCCTGGGCGTCTTCCAAAGTCCCCCGGAAGAAACGACGGCGGCCGTCCAGACCGCGCTCGAGGTGGGCTACCGGCACATCGACACCGCCGCCGCATACGGCAACGAGCGGGAAGTGGGCGAAGGCATCCGCCGCTCCGGCCTGGACCGTTCCGAGGTGTTCATCGAGACGAAGGTGTGGGTCAGCGACTTCGGCTACGACGAGACGCTGCACGCGTGGGATAAGGCGGCCGGCAAGCTGGGCGTGGAGCAGTTGGACCTGTTCATCCTGCACCAGCCCGCCCCGGACCGGTTCGAAAAGGCCATCGCCGCGTACAAGGCGCTGGAAACCCTGCTCAAGGACGGGCGGGTACGGGCCATCGGCGTCAGCAACTTCATGCCGCACCACCTGCAGCAGCTGCTTGCGGAAACCGACGTGGTCCCGGCTGTGAACCAGATCGAGCTGCACCCGTACTTCGCCCAGCGGAACGTCCAGGCGGCAGACGCCGAGCACGGCATCCTCACCCAGGCGTGGTCGCCCATCGGCGGCATCACGTTCTACCCGGGGTGGGGCGAGAACCGGAAGAACGTCATGCGGGACCCGGCGATTGCCGCCGTCGCGCAGGCCCACGGCAAGACCCCCGCCCAGGTGATGCTGCGCTGGCACCTGCAGCAGGGCCGCTCCGCCATCCCCAAGTCCACCAACCCGTCGCGCATCGCCGAGAACTTCGACGTGTTCGACTTCGAGCTCACTGCCGCTGAGCTGGCTGCCATCGATGCCCTGGACACGGGCGTCCGCAGCGGCCCGGACCCGGACGTGGCCCGCCCCGAGCGGTTCGCCATGGTCATCCCCGAAGCCTAGACCCGTCCCGCAAAGACAAGGAACCAGCATGGAATACCGCCCGCTCGGCCGCACCGGCGTGCAGGTCAGCCCCCTCTGCCTCGGCGCGATGATGTTCGGCCCGTGGGGCAACAATGACCGCGCCGACGCGACCCGCATCATCCACCACGCCCTGGACGCCGGCATCAACTTCATCGACACCGCGGACGTCTACTCCGGCGGGGCTTCCGAGGAAATCGTCGGGGAGGCCCTGGCAGGCCGCCGCGACGACGTCTTCCTGGCCACCAAGTTCTTCATGCCCATGAACGAGGACGATCCCAACCAGCGCGGCGGCTCCCGGCGCTGGATCATGCGCGCAGTGGAGGACTCGCTCCGCCGGCTGAACACGGACCACATCGACCTCTACCAGGTACACCGGCCCAGCCCGGACACCGACGTGGAGGAAACCCTGGGTGCCCTCACCGACCTGGTCCGCCAGGGCAAGGTCCGCTACATCGGCTCGTCCTCCTACTCCGGCTCGCAGATTGTGGAAGCCCAGTGGGCCGCCAGGGAGCGCAACCTTGAGCGGTTCGTCACCGAGCAGCCGCCCTACTCCATCCTGGTCCGCGGCATCGAGGAGGACGTGCTGCCCACGGTCCAGCGCCACGGGATGGGCACCCTCACCTACAGCCCGCTGGCCGGCGGCTGGCTCTCCGGCCGGTGGCGGAAGGACTCCGCGTCCCGGCCCACCTCCAGTGCCCGCCCCAGCGCCCGCTTCGACATGACCCAGCCCGCCAACCAGCGCAAGCTGGACATCGTGGAGGAGCTCGCCCAGGTGGCCGAGTGGGCAGGCGTCACGCTCATCGAGCTCGCCCTCGCGTTCGTGATCAACCACCCCGGCGTCACCTCCGCCATCGTCGGGCCGCGCACCATGGAGCAGCTGGAGTCCTACCTTCCGGCTGCGGACACCAAACTGGCCCCCGAGGTACTGGACCGCATCGACGAACTCGTCGGCCCGGGCGACACCGTCAACCCCGACGACAACAGCTACGGCGCCCACGAGCTGACGGCACAGGCACGACGACGGCACCGGGCTTAAACCCGCGCCGCGCCTCATTTCCCGCCCCCTATGAAAGGAACACCCATGGCAACGTGGCTCATCACAGGCTGCTCCACTGGACTTGGCCGGGCACTGGCGGAAGCCGTGCTCGCATCCGGGCACAACGCCGTCGTCACCGCCCGGAACGTGGAAACGCTGCAGGACGTCACGGCCGGCTTCCCGGACACCGCGCTGGCGCTTCCCCTGGACGTCACCGACAAGGCGCAGATCAGCGCCGCGGTCAAGCAGGCGGAGGAGAAGTTCGGCAGCATCGACGTGCTGGTCAACAACGCCGGCTATGGCTACCGCGCCGCCGTGGAGGAAGCGGACGACGGCGACATCCGGCGGCTGTTCGACACGAACTTTTTTGGCGCGGTGGACATGATCAAGGCAGTTCTGCCGGGCATGCGCGCCAACAAGGCCGGGTCCATCCTGAACATCTCCTCCATCGGCGCCCGGATCACGCCGACCGGGTCGGGCTACTACGCGGCCACGAAGGCGGCGCTGGAGGGCATGTCCGGGTCGCTGCGGAATGAGCTGAAGCCGCTGGGCATCAACGTCACCGCCATCGAACCCGGCGGCTTCCGGACCGACTTCGCGGGCCGCTCGCTCACGCAGTCCTCGACGGCGATCGACGACTACGCGGACACGGCCGGCAAGCGCCGCAAGGAACATGACACCGCGCACGGCAACCAGCCCGGTGACCCGGACAAGGCCGCCCGGGCGATCATCGCCGTCGTCGAATCCCCCAACCCGCCGGGCCTGCTGGTCCTGGGCACGGACGCCTTCGGCGCGTTCGGCAAGGTGGCCGAGGCCCAGCGCGCGGAGCTCGAGCAGTGGCAGGAGCTGAGCACCAGTACCGACATCACCGACTGACCTCGGGCTCTCCCCATACTCCGGCACCCACAATCGAGTACTAAATACTCATGACAGGGCGCCAACCCGGTGCCAGAGTGAACTTGTTCCGTCAACATGTCGAGACAAGTTGGATACCGCACCATGGCAGCAAAAAGGCGCCGTTCAGGCAGCAAGGGCGGCGGCAGCATCGGGTGTGCCCCCTTCCTCGCCCTCATCGTCATTGCCCTCATCATTAAGTACTGGTGGGTCCTCGTGATTGCTGCGGGCGTGGTTGCGCTGACCGTGGCACTCGTGCACACGGCAAAGGCCCCGCCCCGTCCGGCCAGGGTGCCCCCGCCCAAGCCGCAGCCCGTCATGACCCCGCCCCGCCAGGTCCTTGGCGGGGACGACCTTGCAGCCCACATGCGCGCCGAAAAGCAGGCCGGCCGTGTACGGGACATGCAGGAGTGGGACTACGAATGGATCCGGCTGGCCTACCCGGGGAAGAGCCTTCGCGAAGTCAATGACATCGCGAACGCACATTTTGCCCGCGGCCGTTCCATCGGTATCAACTGGGGGGACCCGTCCGCGCCGTGAGCCGCCGTGCGTTCCGGCCCAGTTACTCTTCGGTTCCCCCGGAAACACGCCGTGGCTATCAGCGCGGCGCGGCCTTCATGCCGGGACAGCTGGCGGGTAACTGGGCTGGAACGCACAGCCTATAAGGGAACCGATTCGCTGGTGCGGCCGTGCTGGAGGCCTGTGGCGAAGCCGATGGTCGCGGGCACCGGGACCGGGCCTCCGCAGCAGGTGTCCTCAGCGGTCTCACCGGCGCCGGTGGGGATGCTGGTGGAGCACACCCCCGTTTCCGGCAGCTCGAGTTCCACGGCGTCCGCGGCTTCGGCGTCACCTGCCAGGGCCGCGGCAATGGAGCGGACCTGTTCGTAGCCGGTGGCCATAAGGAAGGTCGGCGCGCGGCCGTAGGACTTCACGCCGGCCAGGTAGAAGTCCTTTTCCGGCTGTGCCAGGATTTTGGCACCGTGGGCCGGAACCGTGCCGCAGCTGTGGAAGTCGGGATCGATCAGCGGGCCCAGGGCCCTGGGCGCGTCAACCGCCGGATCCAGGTCAAGCCTCAGCTCCGACAGGATGGACAGGTCGGGGCGGAACCCGGTGGCCGGGATAATCCGGTCCACGTCAACGCTCCGGCCGTCAGCGGCGTGCACGGTGACGTCGCCGTTATAGGTTTCGAGTCCCGTGGTGTGGAAGCCGGTCAGGAGCCGGACGGCCTCGGTTTCGACGGCGGTGTGCAGCCGGGCGCCGAGCTGGCCGCGGGCGGGCAGTTGGTCGGCGTCCCCGCCGCCGTAGGCACGGGCAGGCGTGGCGGCGCGGATGGCCCAGAGGACTTCGGTGCCCGGGTTGGCGCGGGCCAGGCGGGCCAGGTCCAGGACCATGTTCGCGGCAGAGTGGCCGGAGCCGATGACCAGGGTGCGGCGGCCGGCAAACCCACCGGCGGAAACGTCCGGCAGGGGCCGCGTGACCAGCCCGGCAGCACGGGCTGCTGCCTCCCCTGGAACCGGCAGCCCGGAAGCTCCCAACGGCGCCGGCATGGTCCAGGTTCCGGAGGCATCAATCACGGCGCGGGCCAAGAGCTCGGTGACCTGCCCGCCGTCGTGCACTATCCGCAGCAGGAACGGCGCCTCGTCGCGGCCCTGGCTGCGGCCCTTGTCCATGCCCTGCCGGCTGACCGCGACAACCCTGGCCCCGGTCCTGATCCGGTCTTTGAGCTCCGGTGTTGCCGCCAGCGGTTCCAGGTAATCGGACACGATCTGGGCGCCGTACGGCAACGCTGTGGGCCGTGGGGCTTCCCAGCCGCTGCGTTCCAACAAGCGCACGGAGGCAGCGTCCAGGTTGTACTTCCACGTGGAGAACACGCGCACATGGCCCCACTCCCGGATCGCAGCGCCCACCGTGGGCCCGGCTTCCAGGACGAGGGGTTCCAGCCCGCGTTCGAGCAGGTGTGCGGCCGCGGCCAGGCCGACGGGCCCGGCACCAATGACGGCCACGGGAAGGGACGCGGACGGTGCCATGCTGTCCACCTTTCAGGCCTGCGCTGGGACGGCGGGAATCAGGGAGGCGATCAGGGCTTCGACGCGCGTCTTGATCTCGTCGCGGATGGGCCGGACCGAGTCCACGCCCTTGCCGGCGGGATCCTCCAGGACCCAGTCCTCGTATCGTTTTCCAGGGAAGAACGGGCATTCGTCGCCGCATCCCATGGTGATCACCACGTCGGAGTCCTTCACGGCCTCGGTGGTGAGGACCTTGGGGATCTCGGCGGACATGTCGATGCCCACCTCGGCCATGGCCTCGACGGCGGCCGGGTTGACCTTCTCCGCGGCCTGGGAGCCGGCGGAGCGCACCTCGATGGCGTCCTGGGACAAGGTGGTCAGGAAGGCGGCGGCCATCTGGGAGCGGCCGGCATTGTGGACGCAGACGAACAGGACGGAGGGCTTGGGGCTCATGACAATACCTTTCGGTCAGCCGCGATGACGGCGGGAATGGCGAGAGTTGGGTAAAGGAACCGGACCAGGACGTATCCAATGGCGCCGCCCAGAAGCTGCGCCAGGATGAAGGCAGGGGCCGACGACGGTGCGATGCCGGCAAACGTGTCCGTGACGGTGCGGGCGATGGTCACGGCGGGGTTGGCGAAGCTGGTGGAGCTGGTGAACCAGTAGGCGGCCGTGATGTACCCGCCGACGGCGAACGCCACCCGGTCCGCACGGCCCGACCGGACCGTGCCGAAGATAACCAGCAGCAGCCCCACCGTGGCGATGACTTCCCCAAGCCAGAGCGGGACGCCCGCGCGTTGGTGCGTGGAGAATGCGACGGCGTCCAGCCCGAACATCAGGTTCGCCGCCACCGTCCCGGCCAAGCCGCCGAGGACCTGCCCGCCGATCAGGCCGGCCGCCGTCCTGGAGTCGATCATCCCCAGCCCCCGTTCCACCAGGGTCACCACGGGATTGAACGACGCCGACACCGGCTGCAGTGCCACGATCAGCGCCACTAGCGCGGCACCCGTGGCGAGGCTGTTCTGCAAAAGCTGCAGCCCGGCGTCGTCCGGGGACAGCCTGGACGCCATCACGCCCGAGCCGACCACCGCCGTGACCAGAAACGCGGTGCCAACAAACTCAGCCGCCACCCGGCGGAACAGCCCGTTCACTTGGCCTGCCCGCCGATCAGGGCAGCAAGGTTCTGCAGCGCTTCCGTGCGTGCACGGTAGTAGACCCAGACGCCGCGCTTCTCCCGGTCCAACAGGCCCACCTCGTGCAGGATCTTCAGGTGGTGGCTGATGGTGGGCTGGGACAGCTCAAAGGCATCATTCAGGTCGCAGACGCAGGCTTCGCCGCCCTCATGCGACGCGACCATGGACATCAGCCGGAGCCGGACCGGATCGGCCAGTGCCTTCAACAGCGGGGCAATGCCGTCCGCTTCCGATTCGGACAAGGGCTGGCGGGCCAACGGCGAACAGCACGCGACCGCCTGGACCGGGGTCAACTCCATAGACATAGACACATGTGAATATTTACATTCATCTATGTCTTTGGCAACCCCGAAATCGGGCAGGGTAGTACTCACTTGCGCCTTCCTGCGAAAGGCGAAATAGGATGGCCCCTACAGCTATCGGCCGCAGAAGAGGGACGCCCCATGATCGAGATCCTCAACCCCCCTGAGGTGGCCCGCGCCCGGGAGACCGGCGCCCTGGTGGCTGACATCCTGCAGGCCATGAAGAGCCGCGCCACCGTAGGCACCAACCTCCTGGACATCGATCAGTGGACCAAGGAGATGATCACCGACGCCGGGGCGGAATCCTGCTACGTGGACTACGCGCCCTCGTTCGGCCGCGGGCCCTTTGGCCACTACATCTGCACGGGCGTCAACGATGCCGTGCTGCACGGGCTGCCCCACAACTACGCCCTGGCCGACGGCGACCTGCTGACCCTGGACCTCGCCGTCGTCAAGAACGGGATTGCCGCGGACGCTGCCATCAGCTTCATCGTGGGCGACTCACAGCCGGCGGACAGCGTGGCGATGATCGAGGCGACCGAGCGTGCGCTGGCCGCCGGGATCGCAGCGGCCGGGCCGAATGCCAAAATCGGCGACGTCTCATACGCCATCGGCCGCGTCCTCATCGACGCGGGGTACCCGGTGAACACGCAGTTCGGCGGCCACGGCATCGGTTCCACCATGCACCAGGACCCGCATGTGCCCAACTCCGGCCGGCCCGGCCGCGGCTTCAAGCTGCGGCCCGGGCTGCTGCTCGCCCTCGAGCCTTGGGTCATGGCGGACACGGCTGAGCTGGTGACGGACGACGACGGGTGGACGCTTCGGAGCGCCACGGGCTGCAGGACTGCCCACACGGAGCACACCATCGCCATCACGGACGACGGCGCCGAGATCCTGACGCTGCCGACAAGGTAGCCCTGGCCCGGGTCAACGGAACGGGTTCCAGCCGGCCTGTCAGTAGAGGTAGACGTCCACGATGAGGGCGGCAAGCGCCGTCACGGCTGCTGTTGCCGCAATGCTGCGGGGCGCATCGCGCCTGCACGGCCCCGTCATCAGGGCCAGAGCAGTTCCGGCAAGCGTAAAGACACCTGTTCCCGTATCCTGCCAGCTGACCGGAAACGGCGGGAACGGCAGGTCGTGGGAAAACAGGCCGATGGCTCCGGTCCAGTTCAGGATGGAATTCCACAGCATGGGCATCAGAAGCGCGCACCTGCTGCGGTGGCCACGACGGCGGCCCGGCGTTCCCTGCGCACCAGCAGCAGGAAAACCAGCGCAACCAGGGCAGACAACAGTGCGCCCAGGAACATGGCCGGCAGGCTCATGTAAACCCCCGGGTACAGACGCCGGAAATCATGGGTCCAGTGCAGGGCCGGGAGCCACGGTGAGGGGTGGTGCCATGACCCGTGAAGCTGCCATGGCCAGGGATCCGCGCGCTGATAAGGCCTCTTTCAGTCAGTGCGTCCGCCTGGTTTTGTTGCCTAGCATTCAAGGTTATTGTTATGTGCACAGCTACGCACATTTGCACTTGGAGGGGTTTGGATGCTCTCGGTTCTTCGGGATACAACGTACCGGCGGTTGTTTGCCGCGCAGGTAGTGGCGCTGCTGGGTACGGGGCTGCTGACCGTTGCGCTGGGATTGCTGGCCTTCGACCTGGCGGGAAAAGACGCCGGAGCGGTTCTGGGCACGGCCCTGACCATCAAGATGTTCGCGTACGTCGGGTTCGCCCCGGTGATCAACGCTGTGGTGGCCCGGCTGCCCAAGAGACCGGTGCTGATCGGCGCGGACCTGATCCGGGCCGGGATGGCGCTATGCCTGCCATTCATCACCGAGACGTGGCAGATCTACGTGGTGATCTTCCTGCTGCAGTCAGCCTCGGCAACGTTTACGCCGGCGTTCCAGTCGCTGATCCCGGCCGTGCTCAAAGACGAGAAGGACTACACCCGGGCGCTGTCCCTCTCCCGTTTGGCCTATGACATGGAAGCGCTGGTGAGCCCGGCCATCGCCGCCCTGCTGTTGAGCGTCCTCAGCTACAACAACCTGTTCCTCGGCACCGTGGGCGGGTTCCTTTTCTCCGCGCTGATGGTGGTCCTGACGGTTCTGCCCGCCACAGGCCCCGTCCAGCAGGGCGGGGCGTCATCGCTCTGGCACCGCACCACCCTGGGCACCCGGATCTTTTGGCGAAACCGGAAGCTGCGCTCATTGCTCGCCTTGAACCTGGTGGTTTCCGCCCCCACCGCACTGGTGCTGGTGAACAGTGTGGTGGTGGTGCGGGAGGTCCTGCACCGCCCAAATACGGACCTGGCCCTGGCACTTGCCTGCTTCGGCGTCGGGTCCATGGTGGTGGCCCTGTCCGCGCCCGGAATTCTGGAACGGCTGGGCGACCGGACGGTGATGCTTACCGGCGCCGCCGTAATCCCATTGGCCCTGGCGGGGGCCACCATGCTGTTGTTCCTGCCCGCCGGGGATTCGACGTGGTGGTGGCTGCTGGTGCTGTGGTTTGTGCTGGGCGCCGGCAACTCCACCATTTTGACCCCCTCCGCGAGACTACTGCGGGAGGCTTCCACCGAGGAGACCCGCCCCTACGTTTTCACGGCCCAGTTCTCCCTCTCGCACGCCTGCTACATCATCAGCTACCCGCTGGCCGGCATCGCCGGGGCGGCCGCCGGTTTGGGCGCGGCTTCGCTGGCGCTGCTGATTCTTGCAATGATAGGGACGGCGGGAGCTTTCCTGTCCTGGCCCCGGCACAGCGTCCGGACAGCCACATCGATCGAGAGCAGGGAGCAAGGGGATGGGCAGCCAACCGCAGCACGCCACCAGCCCCGCGCCTGACGAGCCTTCGCTGGTCCACCGGGTAGCTCCCGGACCCCAGCTGCTCGAAACAGCTGCCGGGACCCTGCGGATGCTCGCCGAACCCACGCGGCTGCACCTGCTGTGGCAGCTCGCTGAAGGACCGAAGTCCGTCACGGAGCTGGCGCAGGCCTCCACCGTGCCCCGTACCGTGGTCAGCCAACACTTGGCCAAGCTGCGGCTCAGCGGCCTGGTGGATACCCGCAGGGACGGCCGGCACATCATCTACTCGCTGCATGACGGGCACCTGGTCCGGCTCATTCGTGAAACGATCAACCACGCAGACCACCGCCTTACGGGCGAACCGACCCACGACTAGACGCCGCATCCAGTGCGGCCGTCGCACTAAAGCAGCCGCCGGCAAGACCGACTAACGACGCGTGAAGCCATAGCCCGTCCGGAGCTCCAGCCCCGGGCGGGCTATTCGGTCCCGGCCACCTGGCTGCGGCGTTCCAGGAGCAGGGTGTCCTGCCAATGCCCGGCCTTGGGGCCGTGGCTGATCCGGGCAATCCGTTCCCTGGTTCCCACCACCCGGAAGCCGAGGCGCTGGTGCAGCGCAAGGCTCGCCGTGTTCTCCGGGAAGATGCTGGACTGGATGGTCCAGATCCCTGCAGCTTCAGTGGACTCGATCAGGGCGTTCAGGAGGCGCCGGCCCACGCCCCGTCCGTGCGTTTCCGGCGCCACATAGATGGAGTGCTCCACGACGCCCCGGTACACCTCACGGGACGAAACGCGTGAGACCGCGGCCCACCCCAAAACCCGCCCCGCGTCCTCGGCGATCAGCCGGTGCCCGGGCAACCGGCCGCCGTCGAACCTTTCCCATGTAGGCGGTTCGCTCTCGAACGTTGCCTCCCCTGTGGCGATGCCGGCGGCGTAGATGGCATGGACCGCGTCCCAGTCCTCGCGGCACATGGGGCGGATGGCGACGGGACTGTGCATGGGTCCCATTATGGTGCCGCGGCCGCCTCCACCCTGCGGCCATGCGGCTAGGAGTAAAAGAAGACAGCGTGTAAGGAAGTCGGGTGTAAAGAATCCGTCAATTAAACCGCTTCGCGTCCCCGGCTGCGCCCACCCGGCCCTTTGATGGAGGCATAGGAGCGTGTATCGAGGACAGGGAGTGCAGATGCGATGGGATGAGGCGCCGGAGGACCGCGGCAGGGTCAAGTTCGCCGCCGCGGCCGATGCCATTGAGGGCTACGGCGGCCGTGGACTGAACGGCCACGCCCTTCATCCGGCCAGCGGTTACCTCTTCCCCGACCAGGACGGCGAGGGCTGGTGGGTCATCTTCCAGCCCTGGCCGTCCCTCGGCTCCGCGGGCCGCAACGTTCCCGGCGACATCCTCGCCTGCAACGATTCCTACGGCGACATGGTGCATGTAGTGGTCCTGGCCGCGGGCGTCTGGGAGGACGACGCCGAGGCCGCGTTCCGCGCGGACCTTCCGTCAAGCCTCGCTGACGCCGCCCGCGTTGCGGCCACGGTTGCCCACGTGGCGGGAGCGGAGCAGAAGGACGGGACGGTGCAGGGCGCGACGCTGCAGGACCGGACGACGGCGGACCCTCCGGTCAACCGACGTGGACCCAGGGACGCTGGGTAACGTCCGGCACGGCCTCGCGCAGGACTTCCCTGGTGACGGGCGCGATTTCGCCCTCGCCCAGGAACAGGAACCGGACGAGGTTGGTGATGGGGTTGCCCTCGGTCCAGCGGAAGTAGATGTGCGGCATCAGCCCGGTGACGTCCCTGATGTGCAGCAGCACGGAAGCGATGGTGTTGGGGACCACGGGCCCGTGGACTTCGAGGATGTGGTAGCCGTGGCGGTTCACGCCGCGCACGTACAGCTCGGTTTCGAAGTCCGACGAGTCGTCCACGACGACTTCGAGGAACAGGGCATCGCCGGCCAGTGGGAGGTGGCTGACCTCGATGGCTGATTCGAGTTTGTCCCGGTATGCCTGGGCGGACAGCCGCAGGGGCTCGTGCGCGATGATGGCGATGGGCCCGTCGAGGGTGCTGGACATGAACTCCAGTGCCTGCTGGTCCAGATGCACGCGGGTGGCATGCAGCTCAAAGGAACGGCGGACCCTGGACAGCAGTGAGATGACGATGATGCCGAGGATGAAGATAGCGGCGATCCGGATGCCTTCGGGGCGTTCGAAGATGTTGGCCACGGTGGTGTAAGCGAAAACGATGCAGATGGCACCGAAGCCCACGGTGAGGTTCCGCTGCCCGCGCCGGCGTGCGGACAGCGTGACGGCCACCGCGGCGGAGGTCATCAGCACCAGGACGCCGGTGGCATATGCGCCGCCCTGGGCGTCGACGTCGGCGTTGAAAATGAAGGTAATCAGGAAGCCGACCAGCGTGAAGACGAGCACCAGGGGCCGGACCGCTTTGGCCCAGGCCGGCGCCATGCCGTAGCGCGGCAGGTACCGGGGAACCAGGTTCAGCAGGCCGGCCATGGCCGACGCGCCGGCGAACCAGAGGATGCCGATGGTGCTGATGTCATAGACGCTGCCGAATCCTACGCCGAGGTATTCGTGCGCCAGATACGCCAGGGCTCGGCCGTTTGCCTGGCCGCCGGGCTGGAATTCCTGTTCCGGAATGAGGACCACGGTGATGACGCTGGTGGTCAGCAGGAAGACGCTCATGATCACCGCGGCGGTGGTGAGCATGCGCCGGGCACCCTGGATGCGGCCCTTCGGGTTTTCTTCCGTATCGTCGGCCGCTCCCCGGACCTGCGGCATCACGGCGACGCCGGTTTCGAAGCCCGACAGGCCCAGCGCCAGTTTGGGGAACACGAGCAGCGCGATGGCCACGGCCATCAGGGGGTTTCCGTGGGATACCCACAAATTGGTCCACCAGTCCCCCATGGCCGCGGGGTGAGTGACGACCTGCGCGAGGGTGGCAACCACCACCACTGCATTCAGGCCCAGGTAGAGGACCACCAGGACCACGGCGACGCCGATCGCTTCCTTGAACCCCCGCAGGAACACGGCCGCCAGCAGGGCGAGCAGGATGAGCGTGACGGGGACGTTCTGGTTTTGGAGCCATTCGGGGGCGACAGGATTGCCGATCAGGTGCGCGGTGGCGTCGGCTGCCGAGAGGGTCATGGTGATCATGAAGTCAGTGGCGGCGAACCCCAGGAGAACCAGCACCAGGAGCTTTCCTCCCCACCGGGGCAGCAGCCGCTCGAGCATGGCAATGGAGCCCTCACCGCGGGGACTTTCACCGGCTACCCTCCGGTACACCGGCAAGGCGCCCAGCAGGGTCACCGCCACCAGCACCAGGGTGGCCAGCGGGGAGATGACGCCGGCGGCAAGGGCCGCGATGGCCGGCTGGTAGCCCAGCGTGGAGAAGTAGTCCACGCCGGTAAGGCACATGACCTGCCACCACGAATGTTTCTTCTCGTGCTGTGTGGGCACGCCGCCGGGGCCCTGGTGGGCTCCCTTGCTGTCCTGCAGGCCGAACAGCAGCCAGTCCTGGAGCGCCTTCCTGCCGTGCCTGTTGGGCGCGGAAGGATCCGCCGGGGGCCTGCTCAACGTGGTCATGTCTGCCTTTCCGCGCTGCCCGTTGCACCGCGACCCTTGCGAAGCTAGCACCGGCGGAAACGGCTGGCGGGCGGGCAGGGGATTTTTTGATGAATCCTTTACGCCGTATTTACGACGGCGGCACGGGCCTTCCGCGGCACGTCACGGCTGGAAGCGGTAGCCCATGCCAGCTTCCGTGAGCAGGTGCCGGGGCCGGGCCGGGTCTGCCTCCAGCTTGCGGCGGAGTTGGCCCATGTAGACACGGAGGTAGTGGGTCTCGTTGTCGTAGCCGGGACCCCAGACCTTCCGGAGCATCTGCTGCTGCGTGATCAGCCGGCCGGGGTTCCGCGCCAGCAGTTCCAGGATGGCCCATTCACGGGGTGTGAGCCGGACCGGGTCCCCGGCACGCGTCACCCTGCGGTTTGCCAGGTCCACCTCGAAGTCCCCCACGTCAATTGCGGGCCCTTCTTCCGCTACCTCCGCTGCGCCGCTCCGGCGGCCGGCCACGCGCAGCCGCGCCAGGAGTTCGTCCAGGCCAAACGGTTTGGTGACGTAGTCGTCCGCGCCGGCGTCCAGGGCCCGGACCTTGTCCACGGACCCGTGGCGGGCCGACAGCACAATGATGGGCATGCTGCTGGTGCGGCGGATCCTGGTGATCACGTCCACGCCGTTGATGTCCGGCAGGCCAAGGTCCAGCACCACGGCGTCCGGGTGGCCGCCCTCCGCGTGCCGCAGGGCGGAGATCCCGTCCAGGGCGGTGAGCACCCGGTAGCCTTCCGCTTCCAGATTGACCTGGAGGGCGCGCAGGAGCTGCGGCTCGTCGTCGACAATCAGCACGGTCTTCATGAGGTGCTGGTGCCTGCTTTCCCGCGGACGTTGGACCTGGCCGGTCCGGCCGGGAGGGGCAGGCGGATAGTCATGGTCAGTCCGCCGCCGGGGGTGGGCCCGGCCAGCAGCTGGCCGCCCATGGCCTCGGTAAAGCCTTTCGCGACGGCGAGGCCGAGCCCCATGCCAAGGCCATCGGGCGCGTCATCGAGGCGCTGGAACGGCTGGAACATGCCCTCGACGGCGGCAGCGGGCACACCCTGCCCGTGATCGACGATGTGCAACTCACCGAAGCGGATGCCGTCGTCGTCCGCTGCATGCGATCCGCCCGGGACGCCCACGATGGCGACATCGGACGCCGGCGCGTATTTCAGTGCGTTTTCCACGATGTTGGCGATGACCCGCTCCAGCATCCCCTGATCGGCGCACACGGCGGGAATATTGGGGGCGAGGTCAATCCGGATGCGGTCCGCCGGGAGGCCGCGCAGGGCGTCCTCGATCGCATCGCGCCAGGTGACCGGGGCGGTCAGCGGCGCCGCCGAACCGCTGGAGATCCGGGACATGTCCAGGAGGTTGGAGATCAGGGCGTCCAGGCGCTCCGTGTAGGACTCGATCGTCTCCAGCATCTCGGCCTGCACCTCCTCCGGCAGCCTGCGGCTTTGGCGGCGCAGGGCGGTCACGGCCAGCTTTATCCCCGCCAGCGGGGTGCGCAGGTCATGGCTGACGGCCCGCAGGATGGCGGTGCGGACGTTGTTGCCCTCGGCCAGTTTTGTGGTGCTTTGCAGGGTGCGCTGCAGGGCATGGCGTTGGCGCAGCAGCAGGAGATGGGCCCCGTGGGCGGACAGGAGGAGCCGGTCACCGGCCGTGAGGGTCCGCCCGGAGAGGACCAGGGCGGTCCGGGTATCGGCGAGTTCCACACTGTCCGTCACGGCTGCGGCATCCGGGGACGGAGGTGGGGAGTCACCCGAAAAGGCTTGGAGTGCCCATGTTGCTTCCCCGTCCCCGGATCTGGTGAAGAGCCCGGCCGACCGGACCTGGAAAGTCTCCCGGACCTTGTCCATGAACGCCGCGACCGTATCGTCGGCGAGCAGGGCGTCGCGGGCAAGATCCGCGAGGGTGGCGGCTTCCGCGCGTGCACGTGCGGCCTCCCGGGCGCGCCTGGCGGACAGGCCCACCACGAGTGACACGGCCACCGCCGCGCTCAGGAAGACCAGCAGCGCGAAGACATTCTGCGGGTCGCTGATGTTGAGCGTTCCCACCGGGTCCGTCTGAAAGTAGTTGAGCAGCAGCGAGTCCATGACGGCTGCGAGGACCGCCGGCCACAGGCCCCCGATGAACGCCACCGCCATCACCCCGGTCAGGTGGACGAGCGCATGGGTGGCCAGGTTCAGGTCCGGGCTGGCCGACAGCACCGCCGTCACCAGGACAGGAAGGAGGACGGCCAGGACGAAACCGGCCGCGGTGCGCCTGCGGCTGAGCGCGGCGGGCGCCGGGCCCGGCAATCCAAGGCCGCCCTGCTGGTGGGAGACGATGTGCACATCGATATCACCGGAACCGCGGACCACTTTGGCGCCAGCGCCGGCGCCGAGGATGCGCTTCCAAAGGCGTCCGGGCGAGGCGCCGATAACTATTTGCGTGGCGTTGACGCTGCGGGCAAATTCCAGGAGCGATGCTGCCGGATCCTCGCCGGACACCGTGTGGGAGGTGCCGCCGAGGTCGGTGACGAGCTGCCGCTGGGCGTCCAGCAACCGGCCCGGCGCCGCGCTGCGTCCCTCGGCCCGCCGCACGTGGACGGCCAACAGGTCCCCGCCCTTGGCCCTGGACAGGATGCGGGACGCCCGCCGGATGAGCACTTCCCCTTCCGGTCCCCCGCTGAGTCCCACGACGATCCGCTCGCGCGCCGGCCAGCTAGTGGTGATGCCCCGGCTTTCGCGGTAACTCGCCAGGCCTTCATCCACCCGGTCGGCCAACCAGATCAAGGCGATCTCGCGGAGGGCAATGAGGTTGCCCAGGCGATACCCGCCGGCCAGGGCCGCGTCGATCCTGCCCTTTGGAACGACCTTCCCGTCGGCGACCCTCTGGCGCAGGAGGTCCGGTGATATGTCGACCAGCTCGATATGGTCTGCCCGCCGCAGCACAGCGTCTGGGACCGACGCGTCCCCTGGCTCGTCAGTGATCGCGGCAACAACGTCCTTCAGCGAGGCCACGTGCTGGACGGCAAGGGTGGTCAGCACATCCGTTCCGGCGGCCAGAAGCTCCTCGACGTCCTGCCACCGGCGCTCGTTGCTGCTGCCGGGGGTGTTGACGTGCGCATATTCGTCGACGACGGCGACGTCCGGCTTCCGGGCCAGGACGGCCTCAACGTCGAGCTCGGGTACCTCCGCTCCGTGGGCGTCCGGCAGGAGGCGCGGCGGCACGGCGTCGAGCCCGTCAAGGAGTTTCCCGGTGTCCGGCCTGCCGTGGCCTTCAGCAATGCCGACGACGACGTCCCTGCCATCGGCCAGGAGGCGGTGCGCTTCCCGCAGCATGGAGTACGTGGTGCCGGCCCCTGCCGCCGCCCCCAGGAAGATCCGAAGCGTTCCCCGTGCCATACCCACAGTCTTATCCCCTCCAGCCACCCGGACCAACTCGCCGCGTGCAGGGCCAGGCCCGGCCTGGGCCCACCATGGGTCTGGTCCGTGCGGACGCATTCCCCGTGGCGGGCGGCAGGGCTACGATAGGTCCACCGCGGCCCGAACGTGGTGGGCCACGGAGAGCAGAGCCGACACCGAAAGGAAACCCGGCACCATGGCAGACACCCCCAACCCCATCCAGATCCAAAAGTTCCTGGGCGGCATCGACTATCCCGCGAAGCGCGACGACTTGCTGTCACGTGCAAAGGACTCCGGCGCCGACAGCAACGTGATGGAGGCCCTCGAGGCACTCCCGGACCGGGAGTACGACAGCCCGACGGCGGTCAGCTCCGCGATTTCGGACAGCAACTCCTAGGAGGAGCCTGAACGGTTCCGGGGGCATCCTCGAAGCCCTCGCCCGTGCCGGCGGCGGGAATGCTTACGCGAGTGCGGCACGCACCGGGGCGGGGGCGGCCTTGAGGAGGCCCGCCCACTGCCGGCCAAGGCCCCAGACCCGGCCTGCGCCCACTGCTGCGAGGGCGATCATGGCCGAGGCGTAAATGACGTGCTCGTCCAGGACCGGGTTGGTCTTGATGGGCAGGGAACTGAGCCACATGAGGAGCATGAGGATGGTTCCCCCGACGGCTGCCGCGCGGAGGGCGATTCCCAGCGCGAGGGCCGCTCCGACGAGGAGGAGGCCGAGCATGAACGCGATATCCACGGCCGGGTTGCCGGCGAGCAGCTGGAAGGCAGGAGCAAGCGATCCTTTCAGGCTGCCCAGGTAGCCGGCCGTGGGCGATCCCCCCGCCACCCAGCTCTTGGCGGCAGGCGTAGAGAACCCGAGCCCAAGCACTTTATCCGCGAAGGCCCAGAGAAGGACGGCGCCAAGCAGGATACGCAACACGGCGAGGGCGCGGCCTGCCGAGGAGGGGAAAGCGGGGTCTGTGCCAGTGGGTTTGGTAGAGGCAGATTGGGCTGGGGCAGCTTGCTTGGGGATGTTGATGGACATTGGCTTCCTTCGGGGAGTGGGTGCAGGTGATCAGATTAGGAAAACAAAACGTGACCTAATTCGGAGAAAGCCTAACCACTAAGGCTAGCCTTACCAAACGTGCTCCCTTTTGTTGCGCCCAACCCGCAACTCCCGGCCAAGGCCGGACGATACGCTGGGCTGGTGCCCGCCCTTTCCGTCCTGCTGCCCACCCTCATGGCCGTTGCCATCCTGGCGGCACTCACGGTGGGCATCCTCTGGGGCGCGCGGACGCCGTCGTACCTCTCCCCCGCCCTGGCCATCTTCCGCGGGGCGGCACAGCTCGCGGTCATCAGCCTGGTGCTGGGCGGCGTGATCAGCAACCCGCTCTGGGTGGGGGCGGCCCTGCTGGTCATGTTCTCCGTGGCGTCGGTGACGGCCACGCGGCGGCTCGCCTGGTCCTGGCGGCGCTTTGCCGTGGTGGCGGGGACGATGGCCGCCGGCATCCTGGTGACCCTCGCCGTCGTTTTCGGAACAGGCGCCGTCGAGTTCGCGCCGCGCTACCTGCTGGCCGTGGGCGGGATCGTGATCGGCAACTCCATGACCATCGCCACGCTTGCCGGCCGCCGCTTCTTTGAAGCCGTGGTGGAGCAGTGGGACCAGGTGGAGGGCTGGTTCGCGCTGGGTGCAACGCCGCGGCAGGCCACCCTGATCCAGGCCCGGCAGGCAGTGCATTCGGCGCTGATCCCGTCCACGGACCAGACCAAAACCACCGGCCTGGTCACTCTTCCCGGCGCGTTCGTGGGGGCAATCTTCGGCGGCGCCTCGCCCCTGGAGGCCGGCCGGTTCCAGGTGGTGGTGCTGGCCTCGATTATGGCGGCTGGGTCCATCACCGCTGTCGCGCTCATCCGCTCGCTGGGCAACGTGAAGGTGCGGCCGAAACCGCTATAGGCCAAGGGCAGGCGCGGGGCTACGCTGAGGCCTGTGGCACAGCCGACGGTATTGATTTGCGGGGCAGGCATTGGCGGGCCCACCCTGGCGTTCTGGCTGGCCCGGCATGGTTTCGCGCCGACCCTGGTGGAACGGTCCGCCGGTTTGCGGTCCAGCGGCAACCCCGTCGACGTCCATGGAGACGCCACGGGGATCGCGCGCCGCATGGGTGTCCTGCCCCGCCTGCAGGCAGCCGCCACCCGGGCGCCGGGGCTGACGTTCGTGACCCCGTCCGGGCGCAGGATCGGCCCGCTGCGGCTTGGCCGCCCCCGCGGAGACGACGTCGAGGTGCCGCGGGCCGACCTCGCGGCGGTCCTCTGCGAGGCAGCCTCGGACGGCACCGAGTTCATGTTTGGGGATTCGGTCACCGCGCTGCAGCCGGACGACGGCGGCGTGGACGTTACGTTCGAACGCTCAGCGCCGCGGCGCTTCCACCTGGTGGTGGGCGCCGACGGACTGCACTCCACCGTCCGCAGGCTGGCCTTTGGCCCGGAGGCAGACTTTGTCCGCCCGCTTGGCCTGTACATTGCCACCCTCTCCCTCGGACGGCCGGCGGCCGACCCCGCCACGGTCCTCATGTACAACCAGCCGGGTTTGTCGCTGACCATTCACCCCGTCCGGGGCACTGCCGGAGCCGGATTCATCTTCCGCGGACCAAAGCATCCCGGCGCCGAGTACCGCGACCCGGAGGCCCAACGCGGGATCGTCGCCAATGCGTACAGCCGGCATCTGTGGACTGTGCCGGAGTTACCCGACCCGCCCGGCCAGGTACGCGACGCCCGGGACCTGTATTTTGATGCCGTCAGCCAGGTGCGGCTACCGGGCTGGTCCAGCGGGCGCGTGGCCCTGCTGGGCGATGCGGCATCCTGCGTCTCCTTGTTCGGCGACGGTTCCAGCATGGCCATGGTGGGCGCGGCCACGTTGGCGGAGGAGTTGTCAGCCACCCCCGGCAACCCCACCGCGGCGTTTCGCCGGTACGAAACCCGGCACCGCCGGGAGGTAGCTTCACGCCAGCGCGGGTACCGCCTGGGAGCGGCCATCCTCGTCCCCGCTTCCCGCGGCGGCCTCACCGTCCGGAATCTTGCCGTCCGCCTGCTTCCGGGCTGATGATGGCCAGATAGGGTGCGTGGATCTGCCATGATGGTGCGATGTGTGAGCACGCCCTTCTGAGCCAGGACATCAATCCCGCTGGCACCACTTTCCCGGCAGCGCCAGGGTTCCCGCGGTGACCGTCAAAGAGCTGGCCAGGGATGCCGTCCTCGCCAGGACCGGGCTCCCCACCCCCGGGCCGGGCCTGGACGTCGCCGTCCCGATTCCCTCCCAGCGCCTGCAGAACCTGGTGGAACTGGCCAGGACGCTGTGCGGGCAACCCGTCACAGCGATCAACATCATCACCGAAAACATGCAGTACCAGGTGGCAACCGCCGGCATGGAACCATACCTGTGCTCCCGGGAAGATTCGATGTGCGCTGTGGGCTTCCTCAACGGGACCCCCACCGTCCTGGAGGACGCCTCGCTTGATCCCCGCTACAGCAGCAACCCCTATGTGGACGGGCGCCGGGGCGAGGTCAGGTTTTACGCGTCCATCCCGTTGGTGGCTGAGGACGGCTTTGTCCTGGGCACGCTCTGCGCAGGGGCAAGGGAAACCGGGCAGCTGAGCCACCGGCAGCTCCAGGGCCTGGAAATCCTGGCTGCTGAAATTGTCGAGGCCCTGCAGCTTGAGCACCGCGCCCGCCAGCTTGCCGACGCGCTCGCCGAGGCCCAACGCAGCAACACGCTGCTGGCAGAGTTCGCTGGGCGGATCAGCCATGACCTCCGCAACCCGCTCACCTCCGTCCTCGGCTACGTTGAGCTGGCCCGGGACGACGCCGAAGGGCTGGAGGACCGGCAGATCGCGGACTACCTGGACGTGGTGGCCAATTCCGGACAGCGCATGCTGTCCATGGTGAGCGAGGTCCTGTCCTACGCCACCATCGGCGGGGACGTCCGGCCAACCCGGGTTTCGCTGCGGGACCTGGTCCGGGACGTTGTGCAGGATTTGGCGGCCAGCGTCGAGGAGTACGGCGCGTCAATTGAATGCGGTGACCTGGCCTTCACGGCTGATGCGGTCCAGATGCGGGTGCTGCTGCAGAACCTGATCCACAACGCCATTACCTACAGCCGGCCGGGAATTCCTCCCGTCATTCACATCACCGGCCACCGGGCAGAGGGCGGAGCAACCCTGCGGGTCATCGACAACGGCAAAGGCATCGGCGAAGCGGACCGGAAACGCGTCCTGGATCCCCTGGTCCGCCTGCACCGGGAGGATGATCCGCCCGGCACAGGCCTGGGCCTGGCCACGGCTGCCCGGATAGCGTCCGCCAGCGGAGGACGGCTTGAGATCGGGCCAGTCCCGGGGCCAGGCACCATGGTCACTATCCACCTGGGCAGCAACAGCTGACGGCCGCTTGTCAGCCCTGCTTGACCAGCGCCGCCTCGAGGGTGATCTTCACCTTGTCGCTGACCAGCACGCCGCCGGCTTCCAGGGCCGCGTTCCAGGTCAGCCCGAATTCCTTGCGGCTGATTTCGGCTTCGGCGGAGAATCCGGCCCTGGTGGCGCCAAAGGGATCCACGGCCACGCCGGTGAATTCAACCTCGAGCTCCACGGGCCGGGTCACGCCCTTGATGGTCAGGTCCCCCGTCAGGGTGTACTCCTCCCCGTCCCCTTCCACATGGGTGCCGCGGAACGTCATCTCCGGATACTTTTCGACGTCGAAGAAATCCGCACCCTTCACGTGCGCGTCACGGTTGGCATCCCCGGAGTCAAAGCTGGCAGTGGATACGGTGGCGTGCACCGAGGATTCCTCCAGGGAATGCCCCACCCGGGCCTCGGCGCTGGCCTGCGTAAAGCGGCCGCGCACCTTGCTGATTCCGGCGTGGCGGACGCTGAAGCCGATCTCGCTGTGCGCCATGTCCAGGGTCCATGTTCCCGGCGTGAGTTCCTTGGGAAGGGTCATTGTCATTCTCCTTACTCGTAGGGCCGCAGGCTTCGCCGCCCGCTACAGGCGCAAGATTACGGATGCCCCTAAATATTCCCCATAAAACCCGCAGACATAAGGGGCCGGGGTGAACCGGGAGGGAACTTCGGGCGTATACATAAGCGTGGCACTACGATTACTGACCGCCCTGGCGCTGTTCATCGATGCCGGCGTCCATCTCTTCCTGGCTCCCGGTCACCAGGACGCGCAGCCGGGCACGGTCAGCCAGGGCACGCTGTTCCTCCTCGAGGCGGGCGTGGCCGTGGTGGCCGGGATCTGGGTCCTGGTGCGCGGTAGCCGACCCGCCTATGCACTCGCTTTTGTGGTGGCACTCAGCGCGTTCGTCGCCGTCGTGCTCTACAGGTACGTGGACATCCCGGCGATCGGACCGATCCCGGCGATGTACGACCCCGTCTGGTTCTTCTCCAAGACCCTCAGCGCTGTTGCTGAGGGAGCCGGGGCGCTGCTGGCGCTCACGGGCCTGGTCCGCACCGGACGCAAGGGAAGGTCCGACGCCGGCACCAGGTTCCCGGCCGGACGCCGCCGGCCGTGACCATCACCGCAGCCGTTGCCAGCATGCGGGTGGAGGTGGCAGATGAGCGCAGCTGAGCGGGCCGTGCCGGACGCGGTGGCGGCCTTTGCCGCCTTCGTCCTGCCGGCATTGTGGTTGTCGTCTCTGTCCGCCTCCGGACTGGTTCCCCAGCTCGCCGGCCTGGGGGCCGGCGCCCTGGTGACTGCGGCTGCCGTCGGCTCCGTCCTGCGGCGCATCCCGCGGTTCTCAACTCCGGCAGACCGTGTCACCCTGCTGCGGGCCGTCCTGGTGGCGCTCTGCGCCGTGGTGGCCGTTCCGCACCTATTCGCCGGGGGCGGGACGGACCTCCTCCTGCCGGTCCTGGGCTGGGCTGCGTTCCTGCTGGACGGCGTGGACGGCGCTGTGGCACGGCGGACCGGGACAGCATCCCCGGCGGGGGCACGCTTCGACGCCGCCACCGACGCTGCACTGGTGCTGGTGTTATCCGTCGCGGCCGCCGCGGTGGCGGGGTACTGGACCCTCGCGATCGGGGGCATGTACTACGTGTTCGTGGCGGCCGGGTTCTTCCGGCCCCACCTTCGCGCTACGCTCCCGCCCAGCTTTTCCCGCAAGGCCATCGGCGCCTTCCAGCCGTTCGCGCTGCTGGTGGCGCTTCTCCCCGGCATCCCGTTGGCCGCCGCCTTCCCGGCCCTGGCACTTGCCTTGCTCACGTTTTCCTTCACGCGCGATGTGGTCCAGCTGGAGACCCGCCACCGTGCCGGGCTGCTGCACCCCGGCGCCGCCCGGACCGGATCTACCGTCCGTTAGCCAGGCCCTGTCCTTTAGCCAACCCCTGTCCGGCGAGGACCGGCGGCAGTTCGGTAAGAGCCGTGATGACGACGTCCGGGGCCTGGAAGTAGGACGGGTAGCGGGCGCCGGTCCGGTTCAGCCAGGCCGTCCGGAGCCCGGCGCGTGCCGCCCCGTGGATATCCCAGGGGTGGACCGCGACCAGCAGCATGTTTGAAGGCTCAGATCCGGCCGATGCTCCCGCATACTCGTAGGCGGCCCGGGCCGGCTTCCAGGCAGGGGCGTCGTCCACGGACAGGAGCAGCTCGAAGTTGTCCCTGATGCCGCCGGCGGCAAACAGTTTCCGGGTGTTGGCCGCCGCCCCGTTGGTCAGGGTAATCAGCCGGTGCCCGGCTGCGGCCAGGGCACGCACACCGTCCGGGACGTCCGGGTGGAGCGAAAGGTTCTGCATGGCCGTCATGATCCGTTCGACGGCGGCGTCCAGGTCCCGGGAGATGCCTTCGGCTTCCAACAGCGTCCGGAGGGCGTCGGCGCCGATGGCGGCGAAGGCCTTGTTATCGCCGCTGGCGGTGAGGGCGAACCCGTCCCTCAGCAGGGTGGCGAACCACAGTTTGGCCAGTCCGCGCGGCGCCCCGATCTGCGCGAACGCTTCCCCGAGCGGAGCCATGTCCGAGAGGGTTTCGTTGACGTCAAAGACAATAACGAGCCGTTCGGCAGGCATGGTCGTCTCCCTTCTTGTTCCGGGTGCGGACTTGGCCGCGCTACTTGGCGGGGTACTGGTTGGAGCGCAGGTACCGGGCCAGGTGCACCGCGTTGCGGGCCAGCCCCGAATTGGTGGAGGCCACGGGATCAGGCACCTGGTCCAGGTCCTTGAAGTCCACGGTCTGCATGGCCTCGCCTACCCAGTAAGTGCCGCCCTGCGCGGGAAGGCTGAAGCCGACGTCGTTCAGGCCCTGCATCATGTCGGCGATGGTCTTGTGCGCTCCGTCCTCGTTGCCCACCACGGCCACGGTGGCGACGTTCCCGTACATGATGGGCCGACCGTCGTCGTCCGTTTCGGACAGGTCGGCATCCAGGCGCTCCATGACCTGCTGGGCCACGCTGCACGGGTGGTCCATCCAGATGGGGGTGGAGAAGACCAGGATGTCCGCGGCCAGGATCCTCGCGCGGATCGCGGGCCACTGGTCCCCGTTGCCCATGTCCACCTGCACGCCGCGCTTCACGTCAAAGTCAACGACGCGCACTGACTCCGTGGTGACGCCCTGGCCTTCGAGCTCGTCCAGGATGTGCTGGGCCATCAGTTCGCTGCTGGAGGGTTCCGGGGAGGGGGTCAGGGTACAAACCAGGGCAAGAGCGGACAGTTCGGACATCAGCGGGAGCTCCCTTGATAACAGCAACAGATAGTCAGGCTACTTAGCAGTAGATCACATAGGTGCTGCGGGCACTACCGGCCGCGCGCGGCCGCGGGCATCAGCCGGTGGCTTCGGCCTTCACTCCCTGGCCTCCGGGATGGACCGCCCCACCGGCGACGGCAGGAGGTGCTGCCGGAACCAGTCCGCGGCCAGGCTCGCCGCCGTGGCCAGGGTGCCGGGTTCCTCGAAGAGGTGGGTGGCCCCCGGGATGATTTCCAGCCGGGTGGGGGCCTGCATGCCTGCCATGGCCTGGCGGTTCAGGGCCAGCACGTTTTCATCGGCACCGCCAACGATGAGCAGGGTGGGAGCTTTCACGGCGGCCAGCCGCGGCCCGGCCAGATCCGGCCGGCCGCCACGGGAAACGACGGCGGCCACTTGGGCGCCGGGCTCGGCTGCGGCCCAGAGCGCGGCGCCGGCGCCGGTGCTGGCACCGAAGTAGCCGATCCGGCCGGCGGAACCATCATGCCGCGCTTCCAGCCAGTGGGTTGCGAAGGAGAGGCGCTGGGCCAACAGGCCGATGTCGAACACATTGGCCCGGTTGACCTCCTCTTCGGGCGTGAGCAGGTCAAGAAGCAGCGTGCCCAGGCCTGCCCCGTGCAGGACAGAGGCAACAAAGCGGTTGCGGGGGCTGTGCCGGCTGCTTCCGCTGCCGTGGGCGAAAAGGACCGTACCGTCGCACCTGGCCGGCAGGTAGAGGCTGGCGCGCAGGACTGCACCGCCTGCGGGGATGTCGACCTCGTCCGCCAGGCTGCCGTCCGCGCTGTCCCCGGCGAGGTGGAGCGGTGCGGGCGCAGCGGCATCCAGCAGCTGCACCACCTCGCCGTCGTCCGTGGGCGAGAAGTCGTGGTAGTAGTAGCCCACGGCCTGGAAGTCCTGGGGCGAAAGCAGGCAGACGACGTCGTCAGGTTCCTTAAGTTCCACGATGGCGCGGGCGGGAGCAACGGGCACCGCAAGGATGACGTGCGCCGCCCCGAGTTGCCGGGCCACCTGGCAGGCCGCCCTGGCGGTGGAGCCGGTGGCGATGCCGTCGTCCACGATCACCGCGGTGCGTCCGGTGAGGTCAATCCGGCGGCGCCCCTGGCGGAACCGTGCCACCCTGTTCTCCAGCAGTTCGCGTTCCTGCCGTTCCACCTGCTGCAGGTCCTCCTGGGAAACCCGGGCCATGGACATGGTGCGCCGATCCAGGACCCGGATGCCGCCCTCCCCGACGGCTCCCATGGCCACCTCGGGCTGGAACGGAACCCCCAGTTTCCGCACCACGATCACGTCCAGTGGCGCGTCGAGGGCGTTGGCTACCTCGAATGCCACGGGAACGCCGCCGCGGGGCAGGCCCAGCACCACGACGTCCCGGCCGCGCAGGCCGGCAAGCCGCCTGCCCAGCCGCCGCCCGGCGTCGGACCTGTCATTAAACGCAGCCATCACCATCTCCCGCCGTACGCGGTTCCTTTCCCTGGCCGACGAGCATGGCGGGGCCTGGCGCTAATGCGAGATGCGGAGGTTGTGATGGGCATCCGTGCTGGGCTTTATGGCCACGGCGGTGACCACCAGCGCCACTGCGCCGGCAATCCAGGATGTCCACGCGGCGCCGGTGGCGCCGGTGTAAGAGCCCATCCACGGCGAGAGGATCAGCAGGGCGGCAAGGGCAGCCTGGGCGTATTCCATGACCGGTGTTCCGGGCATGGCCAGGTTGATGACGCCGCTGATGATCAGGAGTCCGCCGAAGAGGAGCATGAAGGTGGTGGACATGTTCTGCTGCCGTGTCCACAGGACCGCGATGGCGGTGAAGAGACCGGCGGCAACCGTTGCGTAGTCCTGCCACCGATACCACTTTTTCACTGCATTTTCCTTTCGGTTCCGGGCGGCAGGCCTTTCGCTTTCCGTCCCGGGAGGGCGTTCACCGCCCGCAATCCAAGTCAACGCCGGGCAGCGTGGAGGTGCTAGGGCAGAAAGACCTTGCATCCCCTTGCACTTCCGGTACTCAGTGTTACTATCTAGTGGTAGTCATCATCACTAAGTAGTCAGGAGCCTGTGATGGGTAAGCAAATGACCGAGATGCTCAAGGGCACCCTGGAGGGCATTGTCCTTGCCATCCTCGCCGCGCAGCCCGCCTACGGTTACGAAATCACAGCCCGGCTGCGGGAGCAGGGCTTTTCCGGCATCGTCGAGGGCACGGTGTACGCGTTATTGGTCCGCATCGAACAGCGCGGCCTGGTGGACGTGGCAAAGGTCCCCTCCGAGAAGGGACCGCCGCGCAAGGTCTACACGCTGAATGAAGCGGGCGGCACGTACCTGGACGAGTTTTGGACTACCTGGAGCTTCCTCGCCGAACGCATCGACCACCTCCACCACAACAACCGCCCGCAGGAAAAAGGAGAATAACCATGGCCCAGGGATGGCTTGAAAAAGTTACCGGCTCCTTCGACGACAAGAAGCGCTGGCGTCAGTACAAGGCCCGCAAAGAGCAGCTGGCCGGCAGCTACCGGACCACCATCGACGCGCTGGAGCGGTACTTCACCTACGCCGGCGCCATCGTCAAGGGCGATGTCCTGATGCAGATGCTGGAGGACCTCGCAGACCTGATCGAGCGGGCAGCCGCGGACGGCACCCCGATCCGCGACATCGTGGGCGACGACCCGGTGGAGTTCGCCGAAACCTTCATCCGCAACTACTCCGACGGCCAATGGATCAACAAGGAGCGCGAGCGGCTGACGGACGCCATCAACCAGGCCACCGCCGACGGCGCCTGACTGCCCACTCATACGAAAGGACCCGCCATGACCACTGACCAGGCCCTGCAGCCCGCCATCCGGGTACAGGGCATCGAAAAGTCGTTCAAGGACCTGCATGTGCTGCGGGGCGTCGACTTTGCCGTAATGCCGGGAAGCATCTTCGCGCTCCTGGGCTCCAACGGCGCCGGCAAGACCACGCTGGTGCGCATCCTGTCCACGCTGCTGCGGGCGGACGCGGGTACCGCCACCGTCAACGGGTACGACGTCGGCGCGGAGCCGGCCGGGGTGCGCGGCTCCATCAGCCTCACGGGCCAGTTCGCCGCGGTGGACGACGTGCTGACGGGCCGGGAGAACCTGGTCCTGGTGGCCAGGCTGCGGCATCTGCCCAACCCTGCGGAGATCGCCGATGGGCTCCTGGACAGGTTTTCGCTCACCGAAGCCGGGAACCGCAGGACATCCACTTATTCAGGGGGCATGCGGCGGCGGCTGGACATCGCCATGAGCCTGATCGGCAACCCGCCGGTCATCTTCCTCGATGAGCCCACCACGGGGCTGGACCCGCAGTCCCGCCTCGAAGTGTGGCACACCGTACGCCAGCTGGCCGCCCAGGGGACCACCGTACTGCTCACCACGCAGTACCTTGACGAGGCCGAACACCTCGCCGACCGCATCGCCATCCTGCACCAGGGCACCATCATCCAGGACGGAACCCTCGCCGAACTCAAACGGCTCCTCCCCGCCGCCACCGTCGAGTACGTCGAAAAACAACCCTCACTCGAGGACGTTTTCCTCGCCCTCGTCGGAAAGGACATCCGATGACCACCCACGTCTTCAGCGACATCCGGGTCCTGACGGGCCGCTCGCTCCGTCACATCCTCCGCAGCCCGGACACCATCATCACCACGGCAGTGACGCCCGTGGCCATGATGCTGCTCTTCGTATACGTCTTCGGCGGGGCCATCAACACCGGCTCGGGCGGACCGTACATCAACTACCTGCTCCCCGGCATCCTGCTGATCACCATTTCGTCCGGAGTCGCCTACACCGCCTACAGGTTGTTCCTGGACCTGCAGGGCGGCATTTTCGAACGGTTCATGTCCATGCCCGTGGCAAGGCCCAGTGTGCTGTGGGCCCACGTGCTCACTTCCCTGGCCGCCAACTTCACCGCATTGGCCATCGTGGTGGGCGTGGCCCTGCTGATGGGCTTCCGCACCGGAGCATCCGTGGCCGCCTGGCTCGCCGTCGTCGGAATCCTTGCCCTCTTCACGCTGGCCCTGACGTGGGTCGCCGTTATCGCCGGACTGCTGGCCAAAACCGTGGACGGGGCCAGCGGCTTCAGCTATCCGTTGATCTTCCTGCCGTTCATCAGCTCGGCCTTCGTTCCCACCGGCTCCATGCCGGGCCCGGTGGCCTGGTTCGCCGAGAACCAGCCGGTGACCTCCATTGTCAACACCATCCGCGCCCTGTTTGCGCAGGAACCGGTGGGCGCCGGCATCTGGACCGCCCTCGCCTGGCTGGCCGGCATCCTCCTGCTGGCCATCACGGCCGCCGCCGCTGCCTACCGCCGAAAAGTCAGCTGAACGCTGCAGGCCGTCGCGGCGGGCCCGTGAACGGATTCACGGCGAATTCATAGCGATTGCCCCTGCACAACCCGGCCTCGGTGTGCAAGAGTGGCGGCAAGGCTGGGGTGCCACTCCTGCCCGGCTGGCTGCTCTTCGGGCCGGACGGGCAGGGCAACAGCTGCGACCAAAAGAGGCCGGACATGGAACACCGTTCAGCGCCCCGGATGAAGCCCCACCGGTGGCCTGCTCCCGCCCTGCTCCTGATGGCGCCCCTTTTGGTATCCGCGCTGGCGGGCTGCGAACCTGCCACCCCCGCGCCGGCCCCTCCGCAGACCAGCAGCGTTCAGCCGCAGGCCCCAAGCCGATCGGGCCAGCCCGGGCATGTGTTCGTTATCAACCTCGAAAACAAGGGCTACGACTTGGTGTGGGGTGGCAGCTCGCCGGCCCCGTACCTGTCCGGGACGCTCCGGAGCCAGGGCGTGCTGCTGCAGAACTACTACGGCATAGGCCACAACTCGCTCCCCAACTATCTGGCCCAGATATCCGGCCAGCCACCCAACAAGAGCACCAGGGATGACTGCCACACCTACACCGCGTTCAGGGCCACAGGCACCGGCCCCGACGGCACGCTGCACGGCAACGGCTGCGTCTACCCGAAGGACACCCAGACCGTGGCCGGGCAGCTGACCGCCCAGGGCAAAACGTGGAAGGGCTACATGGAGGACATGCAGCAGCCCTGTGAGCACCCGATCCTGGGAGAAGCTGACAACGACATCCGGGCCACCGCGAATATGATGTACGCCACGCGCCACAATCCCTTTGTCTACTTCCGCTCCATGACCTCATCGCCGGATTGCGCCAAAAACGTGGTCAACTTCTCAAAACTGGCGGGCGATTTGAAGTCAGTGGACACCACACCGAACCTGGTCTACATCACGCCCAACCTCTGCCACGACGGCCACGATGAGAACTGCGCTGACGGCAGCCCTGGCGGGCTGGAGGCCGTGGACGCCTGGCTCAAGGACCAGGTACCCGCGATCCTGTCATCCCCGGCGTACCAGCAGGACGGCATGCTGGTGATCACCTTTGACGAGGCCGACGGGGGCACGGCCGGCCCCTCCGAGGGCGACGCAGGCAGCCCCGCGGGCGGTGCCGCCGGGGGCAGGGTGGGCGCGCTGGTCCTCTCCCCGTTCAGCGCTCCCGGCGCCTCGTCAGACCAGCCCTATAACCATTACAGCCTGCTGGCCACCATCGAGGATCTCTTCCACCTCCCCCGGCTCGGCTTGGCCGCCGACCCCGGTGTGAAGACCTTCGGCGCCGATGTTTACGGGCAGGCCTCCTAAGGTGGGGATCCTACGGAAGGGACGACGGCGGACTGTCCTGGCTGCTGCCGTGACGGTGGCGGTTTTGGTGATTCTCGCCGTCGTACTTTCCACCACGCTGCGTCCCGGCGCACCGGCCGCAAACGGGACGGCTACGGGAATCTCCAAGATCAAGCATGTGGTGATCATTACCCAGGAGAACAGGTCCTTCGACAGCTACTTCGGCACCTATCCGGGTGCCGAGGGGATACCCATGAAGGACGGCAAACCCGCCGTATGCCTTCCGGACCCTGCACACGGCGGCTGCATGGCGCCGTTCTACGATTCCACGGACCAAAATGACGGCGGCCCGCACAGCCCGGCGGACGCGGCGGCAGATATCAACAACGGGGCCATGGACGGGTTCGTGGCCCAGGCGGAAAAGGACCTGGCCCACTGCGAGCCCACTGCCACTGACTGCACGTACAAGACCAGGCGCACCGACGTGATGGGCTACCACGACCGGAAACAACTGCCAACGTACTGGACGTACGCCGACAACTTCGTGCTGCAGGACCACATGTTCACCTCCGCCGCAGCGGGAAGCCTGCAGGCCCATCTGTACATGGTCTCGGAATGGTCGGCCAAGTGCGCCAAGGCCGGGGACCCGTCGTCGTGCGTCGACGCACTCGAAGGCCTTGACAATGAACCGGAGAAGGATGACTTCGAGAGAAGCCTGATCGGCAAATGCCAGGCAGGCCCGGAGGTGCAGCCCTGCCGGGATGCGCTCCAGGCAGCGGGCGCCGACCCCGGCTTTGCCGTCCAGGCCCAGCAATTGGCCACCGCCAGCTGCAAACGCACCGATTCCTACGCCACCTGCAAGGCCGCGGTGGACGCAGCCACCTTTCCGGCCGACCTGAAGGAGAAGCTGGCGGCAGCAGCCAAGAACCTGAAACGCCCCAGCTACGCCTGGACCGACCTGACCTACCTGCTCCACAAACACGGCGTGCCGTGGGCTTACTACGTCTTCAGCGGGACAGAACCGGACTGCCGCAACGATGCCGCCACCTGCGACCCCATTGACCAGGACGCCGAAACGCCCGGCCGCTGGAATCCTCTTCCGTACTTCGACACGGTCAAGGAGAACGGCGAGCAGGGCAATATCAAACCCCTGAGTGGTTTCTACGAGGACGCCCGGCAGGGCAGGCTGCCCGCCGTCAGTTGGATTGCGCCCAGCGACGAGGTCAGCGAACATCCCCCGGCCAGGGTCAGCACCGGACAGCAGTATGTTGCCGGGCTGGTCAACGCGATCATGAGCGGCCCGGACTGGAACAGCACCGCCATCTTCCTGAACTGGGACGACTGGGGCGGGTTCTACGACCATCTCCAGCCACCCGTCGTGGACAAGGCCGGTTTTGGCCTGAGAATACCGGCCATGGTGATCAGTCCCTACGCAAAGAAAGGCTACATCGACCACCAGGTCCTCAGCCAGGACGCCTACTTCAAGTTCATCGAGGACGACTTCCTGGGCGGCGAACGTCTCAACCCCGCCACCGATGGGCGGCCGGACAACCGCCCCGGGGTCCGCGAAAACAACCCGCAACTGGGAGACCTGGTCAACGACTTCGACTTCAACCAGGCTCCGCTGCCGCCGCTGATCCTGCCCGACGCAACCACGTACTGACGCCCGTTCCGCCTTGGGTTAAGACCTGCGCCTTGCTTAGGACACAGTGCAGTCCGCGGCGTCCTGGACCACCCGTTTCAGGTCCCCGGTGCGGTGCAGCACCTCGATCTGCCGTACCGCGCCGGTGCCGCCGGCGAGCACCCTGTCCACCAGGTCCTCCACCCGGTGCAGGTCATCCATGTCCTCCAGCGCCCCGCGGATGTGGTTCAGCAATGAATTCACGACGGCGAGCGCGGGCGCCGGGCGGTGCGTTTGGGGATCGAGCAGCTCGCCCCGGAGGCCCCAGCGGCTGGCTTTCCAGCAGGCGAGCCGGAGCAGCGCGGACGGCACAGCCACCGGCGGCGTCCCCTCCCGCCATTCGCGCGCCGCCGTTTCCACCAGGCCCCTGGCGATTCCCGCCAGCAGCACGGTGTTCTCCGGCCGCAGGCATACGTCGGCCACCCGGATCTCCACCGTGGGGTAGTGCCGGGAGAGGCGGGCGTCGAAGTAGATCATGCCCTCGTCCAGGGCCACGCCCGTGCTCACCATGTCGTGCACCAGCTGGTGGTAGGCGTCCGGGGTGCCCAGGATTTCCAGTGGCCCGGCGGAGGGCCAGCGGTTCCACACCTGGGAGCGGTAGCTGGCGTAGCCGCTGTCCTTGCCATGCCAGAACGGTGAGTTGGCACTGAGCGCGATGAGTACCGGCAGCCAGATGCGTATCCGGTCCAGCACCGCCACGGCTTCCTCCGGCGACTCCACAGAGACGTGGATGTGGCAGCCGCAGGTCAGCTGTTCCCGGGCGGTCAGCCCGTACTCCTCCATCATCGCCTTGAACCTCCGGAGCTGCACGGGATGGGGGTCCGCCGGGAGCGGTGAGGTGCCCAGCGCGGCCACCCTGACGCCAACATCCGCAGCCGCCTGCTGGGCGATGGCCCGTCCGGCAACGATGTCCTGTTCAAGCGTTGCCAGGGTTGCGTGCGGCGGGGTAACCACCTCGATCATTTCCTGCTGGAACTCAGCCGTCAGTACTGGGCCGGCCCCGGCCTCAAAGGGGCGGACGTACAGGTTCAGGAGGTCTCCCGCCATGGGCACGGCTTCGCCGTGCGCGGGGTCCACCAGGAGCAGCTCCTCCTCAATCCCAAACGTCCGCATCCCCGCGCCGGCGCCGCCTGTACCGTCATTGCCGTAGGTGTCCACCGCCGTCGCCCTTCTCCCATTGCATGGTTGCAAGCTCCTCCCAGAAGCATGCCAGCGTGAGTGCCCCGTTCATCAGGACGTCAAGACTCGCGCACTCGTCACTGTCGTGCCAGTGGTCCTCCACCAGCCCGGTGCCAAAAAAGAGTACGGGCGCCGCCAGGGTGCGGCCGAGCAGCTCGGCGGGACCGCCCCCGGCGTTGCCCATCCGGCCCGTCCGTTCTGCGCTGAAACCAAGCGCCATTGCCTTTTCCAGGGCGGCGACCGCTGGATGGTCCGGGGTGCGGTACGGTTCCTGGGCCGTTTCCAGGTCGGGAACCAGGCTGTAGCCATAGGTGTCGCCGATGGTGGCGGCCACCCACTCCTGCAACTGCTCCGCGATCTTTTCCAGACGCTGGCCGGGAACGGTCCGGAAACTGAGGTCCGCCGAGGCTACAGCGGGAACGGCGGCGCGGGACACGCCCAGCGGGTCGCCGGCAATGATGGAGGTGACCTCGACGGCGGGACGCAGCCACAGCCGCTCCAGCACGGTATATCCCTTCTCACCGGTGATTGCGCGGGTTTCGGAGCGGGCCAGCCAGTCCTCCTCGCTGAAGGGCAGGTCCGCCAGCGCGTCTCGGAGATCGGCCGGGAGCGGCTCCACGTCGTCGTAAAAGCCCGGAACTGCAACCCGGCCGTCCTGGTCATGCAGGAGCCCCAGCAGCCGGCCAAGCTCGAAGGCGGGGTTGGGTGCGTTGCCTGACACTGCGCCGCTGTGCACGTCCCGCCCGGGCCCGTACACCTCCAGGTGCACGCTGAGCATCCCGCGCAGGCTCACACAGACGGCCGGGTGCCGGGCATGCCAGAGGAGGGTGTCGGAGAAGAGGACCAGGTCTGCGGCGAACCGTTCCGTGTTGTCCTCCAGCAGCTTGGCCAGGTGTGCTGAGCCGCCTTCCTCCTCCCCCTCGATAAGGAATTTCAGGTTGATCTTCGGCGTGCCGGTCTCTTCCAGGTGGGCCCGGACCGCCTCCAAATGGGCCAGGATCTGGCCCTTGGCGTCCGAGCTTCCCCGGCCGTACAGCCGGCCCTCGCGGAGCACCGGTTCAAAGGGTGCCGTCATTGCCCAGTTCTCCGGCTTCACCTCCCGGACGTCGTGGTGGCTGTAGACCAGGACGGTGGGCGCTCCGGGGGCCTGGCACCACTCCGCGTACACGGCGTGGGACTCCCCCGTGGGCAGTACGTCCACCACGGGGAAGCCCACTTCGCGGAATTCGGCGGCGAGCCAGGTGGCGGAGCGGAGCAGGTCCTGGCTGTGTTCGGGTACGCCCAGGATGCCCGGGACCCGCACCCACTCGGCCAGGCGCCGCTCCAACTCCGCCTCACGCGACTGGACGCGCTCACGCAGGTGCCCGACGTCGTCGCTCTGTCCATCCGCCATATCCGCGCCTTTTCTTCTACGATCCCGTTAGCGCGGCTGCGCAGGATTGGTCGGATCACCCTGGGACGGGGGGTTCACGGGAGGGCCAGGCACGCTTGCCGGCTGCGGAGTGCCCGGCCCGGCCGACGCTTCAGGCGTAGGCGGGGTCCGGGTGCCGCTTGGCTCCGCCCCGTTCTGCAGGGCCTGAAGGCGCTGTTCCAGGACCTGCAGGACGGGCAACCGGTTCCCGTGCGCTTTTTCGTAGCTGATCAATTGGTGCACGTCCGCCTCCGTCAGGCCCGTGATCCGCGTGGGCAGAGTTCCCACCGGCAGATGGTCATAGTCCGGAAGGGGCAGGTCGCTGTGGCGGGGAACATTGTTGTCCTGGGGTGAGTCGTTCATGGTTCCTCCCTTTCTGCGTGGATCCTTCGGCAAACATAGTAAGTACGCTTACTTGTTTTACGGTACCCGGAGGATGGCAGTTTGGTACAGGGCCCTCCACGAAGGGCACGCTGTACATCGCCCCACACCTCAGGTACATTCGGAATTGTGACGGGAATCATGCCCCGTCCTCCCCCGGGCCCCCTGCACAGGCCCGAACGGAGCAGCTGCTGTAGTGCAACGGCGGCACAAGATGCAGGAGCGAAAGAGCCCTGAGATGGCGTTATCGCAATTCCAGCAGTTCCTGGACGAAGCCACGGCCCCCGACCCCTTCGATGAATCTTCGTTAGGCCCCGACTGCCTCTACGGCCTGTATGTCAGCTGGGCCGACCTGCATGGCATGGCACCGAAATCCGACCAGGCCTTCCGGGCGGGAATGCTGCGCTGCGGCGTGGACATCCGGAACTGCCACCTGCGGATGAAGGGCCCTGCCGCGGCCGATTACATCCTCAGCAGCTACCCGGCGGTGGCCTGATGTCCACGCAGTTCGATGTGCTGTATGCCAACGGGCACTACATGCATTGCGGCGAACCGATGGGCATCGCGGGCGCGGACATGCGCACCATCCACGGCAGCTACGTCAGTGACCGCCTGCCGGAGGCCTTGGGGGTGTACCTGGCAACCAGTGTGCTCCGCTGTGCGTGCGGGTTCCAGATGGAGATCCCGGACCAGCATGATCCGGTAGCGGAATGAAGCAGCTGCCGCTGGACGATCTGACCATGGCCGTGGCCCGGATCCGCGGGCTCCTGCTGACGGAGGAGAAGGTGGACCGCGCCGTCTCACTCCTGGCCCAGGCGATCAAGGAGTCGCTTCCGGGCAGTCCCGGTGCCGGGGTGTCCTTGCTGGATGCCGACGGCAAGCGCACGAGCAGCGCCGCCACAGATGCGATGGTGGAGCAGCTTGACGCTTCCCAGTACGAGCTCGGTGAGGGCCTCTGCCTTACGGCCTGGGCGGCCGGAAAAGTGGTCATCATCGACGACCTCCTGACTGACACCCGGTGGCCGCGCTGGCAATCCGCTGTGGCGTCACTCCCGGTCCGGTCGGTGGTAAGCGCGCCCCTGTGGGCGGGCAAGGAAGCGCTGGGTGCCTTCAAGATCTATTCGGCACTGCCAAGCCAATACGACGAGTCAACCGGACGCGCCTTGTCCCTGTTTGCTGAAACGGCAGCCACGCTTCTGGCCCATATCCAAGGAACAGAAGCTCCGCTGCGGATGGCGGAAAGCCTCAAGGCAAGCCTGGCCAGCCGGGACATCATCAACCGCGCCTGCGGGATGCTGATGGAACGGCAGGGCATCAGCTATGACCGGGCCCTGCAGCAATTGATTCAAAACGCTCGGGTGTCAGGGGACACCCTGGTTCAGGTCAGTGAACAACTGGCCACCAGGGTGCCGCCTGCAGAAACGTAGGGGGCACCCGGTGGGGTTTGATCCGCATGAACCGGAGCAGCGCGGCCAGCTTAGGGGCGCCCTGGCCGCCGCTGACATCACCGTGGGAGAACTGTGGTTGCGGTACTTCAGCATGACCGGTTCCGCCGGCGAGTACGAGGTCCAGGCGTACCTGCAGGGCCTGATCTCCCTGCCCGTCATCCAGCGCGACCTGCTGGCTTTGGCCTGCAACGAAATCATCGCCGAGAAGCCGCCACTCCACGCACCGTACGCGGACCAGATGAAGGGCACGGGCCCCGGCGCCGCGTCGGCGGGCGGGTAAGCCGGCAGGGTCCGTGGGCGGATAAGGCTGCAGCGGGGCCCAGGGCTGCGCGCCTGGTCCCCGGTCCAAGGCCGCCCACCTGGCCCGTGTAGCTGTGTCCGGGAAGGGTACGTCACCGGCATCCTCCCCGAGAGCAAGGCAGGCACGATGAGTCCGCTACCCCATGCCGGCATCCGCGACACAGTGTCGTTCATGTTGGACGTTTTCCTTCCGACGGCGGCCAAAGGTCCCCTGATCCGGCGGCCCCGGGCAGAGGCCCTCGCGGAGCGCCTGGACCTTGACCGGCGGGCTGTGGCCCGGATGCAGAAGCTGGACAGCAAGTATCCGGCAGGGCCGCTGCTGCTCCGGCTGCCCTTCCGGAAGCAGGCGCTGGTCCTGCGGCCGGACCAGCTCCACCGGGTCCTGGCCGAGTCACCGGAACCCTTCTCCACGGCGAGCAGCGAAAAGCGGGGCGCACTGGCGCACTTCGAGCCCCGGAACGTACTGGTTTCCACCGGAACCGAGAGGACTGCCCGCCGTGCGCTGCAGGAGCAGGCGCTGGATACCTCCAGCCCGGTCCACCGGTTGGCGGATTCCTTCCTGCCGGTCATTGACGAGGAAGCAGATGCACTGCTTTCCGCGGCCAGGGCCGCTACCGGGACGCTTGACTGGCCGCTGTTCACCGCCGCCTGGCACCGTGCCGTCCGGCGCGTGGTGTTCGGCGATGCCGCCAGGGATGACGTCGAGCTGACGGACATGCTGGCCCGGCTGCGGAAGGACGCCAACTGGTCCGGCCTGAAGCCACGCAGGGACAGTGTCCGTAAGGAGTTCCACCGGCGCGTGCGGGCAGGGATTGATGCCGCCGCCCCGGGCAGCCTGGCATCCGTGATGCGCGGCAGGCCTGACACGGACCCTTCCGCGCCAGGCGACCAGGTCCCGCAATGGCTGTTCGCTTTCGAGGCGGCGGGAATAGCAGCCTTCCGTGCCCTGGCGCTCCTGGCCACCCATCCCGACCAGGCGGCGACGGCCAGGCAGGAGATCGCCGGCGATGCTTCCGGTGGCCGTAACCTGCCGTTCCTGCGCGCCTGCCTGCTGGAATCCGTCCGCCTGTGGCCAACGACGCCCATGATCCTCCGCCAGACCACCGGGCAGGTCGCCTGGGAGAACGGGACCATGCCAGAAGGCTGCGGCGTGCTCATTTTTGTCCCCTACTTCCACCGGGACGGCCGGCGGCTCCCCCAGGCCGATTCCTTCGATCCCGGCCTCTGGCTGCAGCAGGATGCGTTGTCCGGGGATCCTGAAACCTGGGGCGTGGTTCCCTTCAGTGACGGCCCCGCGCGGTGCCCCGGCCGCCAGCTGGTGCTGCTGATGAGCAGCGCCCTGCTCGCCCGCCTGCTCCGCGACCACACCTTCGCCCTGGAATCCGCCCGGTTGTCCCCGGACCGGCCGCTGCCCGGCACGCTGAGCCACTTCCCGCTGCGGTTCCGGGTGTCCCCTCTTTGAGGAGCAGCCCTTCCGCCAGTTGTTGCCGCTGTTGGCGATGCTGTTAGGGGATGCAAACCTTCGTGGCACCGGCTTCCCTGCAGTGCTTTACTGCCAGCATGTCTGAAACTCTCGAGCTGAGCCACAACGAACCACACGCCAGCAGCCTCGCAGCCCGGCTGAACTGGCTGCGGGCGGGCGTGCTCGGCGCCAACGACGGCATCGTCTCGGTGGCCGCGACAGTGGTGGGCGTGGCCGGGGTAACGAACGACCTCGCGCCGATCCTGGTGGCAGGCACCGCCGCCGTGGTGGGCGGAGCCGTGTCCATGGCCCTGGGCGAATATGTTTCCGTCAGCAGCCAGAGTGACAGCCAGCAGGCCCTGATCGAAAAGGAACGGCAGGAGCTCAGGGACGACCCCGACGGCGAACTCGCAGAACTCGCCCACATCTACCAGGCCAAGGGACTTAGTGCAGCCACGGCGCGGACCGTCGCCGAAGAACTGACGGCAAAGGATGCATTGAAAGCCCACTTGTCCGCAGAGCTGAACATTGACGAAGAGGAAGTGGTCAGCCCCTGGCACGCAGCGTTCGCCTCCGCCATCGCCTTCACCGTCGGCGCCGTGCTGCCCATGCTGGCCATCATTTTCCCGCCTGAAGCGGCCCGTATCCCGGTCACGTTCGTTGCCGTCATCCTGGCCCTCGCCCTGACCGGCACCGTCAGCGCCAAAATCGGCGGGAGCTCCAAACGCAAGGCCACCATCAGGCTGGTGGCGGGCGGGGCCCTGGCCATGGCGTTCACGTTCGCGGTGGGAAGCCTGATGGGCACCACCGGCATCGCGTAGTCTTTGCCCCACATCCGCTACTGATCAGGAGTTCCCCGTGCTGGAGATCGCCGGCCTTCCGGCCCACATTCTGTTGATTCACGGCGTAGTGGTCCTGGCCCCGCTGGCAGGGGTTTCAGCAGTGGTGTTCGCGCTGATCGGGCGGACCAGGCGTTACCTGGCCGGGCCGCTGGGGGTCCTGGCGCTGGTGCTGGTCCCGCTGTCCGTCCTTACGGCCGAAGCCGGAGAACAGCTGGAGAAGGCCAGAGGCCTGTCGCGACTGATCGAGGAACACGCCCACCAGGGAAGTTTCCTCCGCTACGTCACCGTGTTGTTCCTGGTGGCCGTCGCCGCCCAGATCGCCGCCGCATTCCCGTCGATCCTGACGCGGCGGCCCGCCCTCCGTGGTCTTCGCGGGCTCCTGGAATCCCGCTGGCTGCTCCCTGCCACGTCCGTGCTGGGCATCCTGGCGGGGCTTTTCCTGGTGTACCAGAGCATCCTGACCGGCCACTCGGGAGCAGTATCCGTCTGGGCCGGGGCCCGCTAGCCCCACGTTCCCTGCCCGTCAGCCGTGCGGTCTCGTGCCTGAAACAGCCTGCGGCAGAGGTACGACGGCGAAGCGGCGGTTGGCGAGCACCGGCACCCGCCTGCGCACCTGGTCCAGCCGGTCCCGGCTGAGGCGGGCCACGACCAGGCCGGGTTCCTCACCAGCGTTGGCCACCACTACCCCGGCCGGATCCACTGCCATCGAGAAGCCGGTGGCGAGGGGGCCGCACTGGTTGGCCGCCAGGACGTAGGCCGTGTTCTCGATGGCCCGCGCCCTGGCCAGCGTGGACCAGTGGTCCTCCTTGCCCGGTCCGCGGATCCACATGGACGGCACCAGCAGGACGTCTGCGCCAGCGTCGACGGCTGCCCGCGCGCTCTCGGGGAAGCGCAGGTCGTAGCAGGTGAACGCACCAAACCGGTAGCCGCCCAGGCTGAACACGAAGGGTTCCTCCGCATTGCCAGGTGAGATGCCGTCGCTCTCCCGGTAGCCGAAGGCATCGTACAGATGGACCTTCCAGTAGCAGCCCAGGATTTCCCCGCTGCTGTCCAGTGCCACCAGGGTGTTGTGCGGCAAGCCCGTTTCCGGCCTTTCGTAGGTGCCTACCACCACCGCTATCGCATGCTCCCTTGCAAAGGCGGCGATGCTCCGGACGAACGGCCCATCCAGGTCCTCCGCCACGGCCGCAATGGCAGTGGCCGCTTCGCTGGTGCCGTACAGGCTGGACTCGGGGAGGACCACCAGGGCCGCCCCCGCAGCCGCAGCCTCCGCAATGAGCCGGCCTGCCGCCGTCGTATTTTTGGCTTTATCGGTACCCGCGCTGAATTGCCCCGCCGCGATGATCATTTCTCCTGGATTCATGGCGCGTCCTTCCCGCACGAGGGGCCTGGCCGCGGAGTTTTCCCGGCGGCCACAGAACCTCTTCCCATCAGCATCCTGCCCGCGTAGGGTAATGGACACAACCCGCTGGTCCCCGGGCCAGCGGTGGGCTCAAGCAGCTGGGCTTCGGAGCATGCCGGAGGGACCATACGTGGGCAACAAACCATCCAAAAACCACAGCATGCGGCGCTTGGCAGGGCTGGGCGCAGGCCTCATGGTGCTGCCGGCACTGACCTCCTGCTCCGACCTGGTTTCCCGCGGCTTCCTGCCCGGAGCCCGCGACACCACCAACAACACCGCGCTGATCACGGACCTGTGGGTAAACTCCTGGATTGCTGCCCTGGTGGTGGGCATCATCACCTGGGGGCTGATGATCTGGGTCATCGTGGCGTACCGGCGCAGGAAGAACACTGTCGGGTTTCCCGCGCAACTGAGCTACAACCTTCCGCTGGAAGTGTTCTACCTGGCCATTCCGCTGATCGTTATCGGCGTCCTGTTCGTCTTCACCGACCGGGAACAGCGGGCCATCGATGCGCGCTATCCCAACCCGGACGTCGTGATCGACGTCTTCGGCAAACAGTGGTCCTGGGATTTCAACTACGTCAAGGAACAGGTCCACGAGGATGCCGGACAGCAGGCCCACCTGACCGGCGACTGGGGCGCCCCTGACCGGCTGCCCACCCTCTACCTTCCGGTGGGGAAGAAAGTGGAACTGCACCTGCAGTCCCGCGACGTGCAGCATTCCTTCTGGGTGGTGGATTTCCTGCAGAAACGAGACCTGTACCCGGGCCACGAACAGTACAACCCCTACATCAACATCACCCCCAACCGCATCGGCGAATACATGGGCAAGTGCGCCGAACTCTGCGGCGAATACCACTCCGAGATGCTCTTCAAGGTCCGCGTGGTAAGCCAGCAGGATTATGACAGCCACATCGCCGATCTCAAGTCCAAGGGCAACACCGGCAGCCTGGGCGAAGATTACGTCAGGAACCCGGCACGCCCGGCCCTGGAACCGGAACAGCAAAGGACGGCACCGTAATGACCACCACAGGCCAGCGTATGGGCGGGACCGCGGCCACGGCCGCCCCGGCAGTGGTCCGCCGCCCCAAAGGCACCATCGTCGTCAACTGGATCACCTCCACCGACCACAAGACCATCGGGTACATGTACCTGATCACGTCCTTCGTGTTCTTCTGCGCGGGTGGCGTGATGGCCCTGCTGATCCGCGCCGAGCTGTTCGAGCCCGGCATGCAGATCCTGCAGACCAAGGAACAGTACAACCAGCTGTTCACCATGCACGGCACCATCATGCTGCTGATGTTCGCCACCCCGCTCTTCGCGGGCTTCACCAACGTGATCATGCCGCTGCAGATCGGCGCACCTGACGTGGCGTTCCCGCGGTTGAACGCGCTGGCGTTCTGGTTCTTCCTGTTCGGCTCCACCATCGCGGTGTCCGGCTTCATCACCCCGCAGGGCGCGGCGTCCTTTGGCTGGTTCGCCTACGCGCCGCTCTCCGATACGACGTTCACCCCGGGCCTTGGCGGTGACCTGTGGGTCTTTGGCCTGGCGCTGTCCGGTTTCGGCACCATCCTCGGTGCCGTCAACTTCATCACCACCATCATCTGCATGCGCGCGCCGGGCCTGACCATGTGGCGGATGCCCATCTTCACCTGGAACGCGCTGGTCACTTCGATCCTGGTGCTGATGGCGTTCCCGCCGCTGGCCGCCGCGCTGTTCGCGCTGGGCGCGGACCGGAAGTTCGGCGCCCATATCTATGACCCGGCCAACGGGGGTGCCATCCTCTGGCAGCACCTGTTCTGGTTCTTCGGCCACCCGGAGGTGTACATCATTGCGCTGCCGTTCTTCGGCATCGTTTCCGAGGTCTTCCCGGTCTTTAGCCGAAAGCCCCTGTTCGGCTACAAGGGCATCGTGTACGCCACCATCGCCATCGCGGCCCTCTCGGTGACGGTGTGGGCGCACCACATGTACGTCACCGGTGCGGTGTTCCTGCCGTTCTTCGCATTCATGACCATGCTCATCGCGGTGCCCACCGGCGTAAAGTTCTTCAACTGGATCGGCACCATGTGGGGCGGGTCGCTGACCTTCGAGACGCCCATGCTGTGGAGCATCGGCTTCCTGGCCACGTTCCTCTTCGGCGGCCTGACCGGGATCATCCTGGCTTCCCCGCCCATGGACTTCCATGTCTCGGACACGTACTTCGTGGTGGCGCACTTCCACTACGTGGTGTTCGGCACCGTGGTGTTCGCCATGTTCGCCGGGTTCTACTTCTGGTGGCCCAAATTCACCGGAACCATGCTCAATGAGCGCCTGGGCAAGATCCATTTCTGGATGCTCTTCCTGGGCTTCCACGCCACGTTCCTGATCCAGCACTGGCTGGGCGTCCTGGGCATGCCCCGCCGGTATGCGGACTACATGCCGGAGGACAACTTCACGTTCATGAACCAGTTCTCCACTGTGGGCTCCTACCTCCTGGGGGCGTCCCTCATCCCGTTCTTCTGGAACGTCTTCATCACATGGCGGGCCGGTAAGAAGGTCACCGTTGACGACCCCTGGGGCTTCGGTGCCTCGCTGGAGTGGGCCACGTCCTGCCCGCCGCCGCGGCACAACTTCACCTCGCTCCCCCGGATCCGCTCCGAGCGCCCTGCCCTGGACCTGCACCACCCGGAGCTGAGCGTGCGGGTTCACGCGCCGGTGCATGGCCCCACGGCTGACGTCCTGGGCGCCGCTGACATCGGTGAAGACGACGTCCGCGACCCGAACCCGAACAAGTAGAAGCACGCGGACCGCTCTTTTCGAGACGCAAAAATGCTGGCGCTGCCCGGATCCGGGCAGCGCCAGCGTTTTTGGGTAGCGAAGGCGGGTTTGCGCAGCGCCAGCGCATTGGCACAGCGCCAGCGCATTTGCACCCTGCCGCGGTTCGCCTCCCGCCGCGGCCCTACTCCTTGTGGAGCTTGTCCTGAATGGTGCCGGCCGCCTTTTCCATCATGTTGGGCAACTCGGTGGTGCCGTAGAAGCGGGCATCCGGATGCGTCGGCGGGGGCATGGGCACGGTGGAGTCCGGCTGGGCCACATAGCTGAACTCGCCCAGGCCATCAGGTGAGGGTCCCTTGGCCCAGGAGCCTTCGGCCGCCGCCTGGCCGTCGGAGAAGTTCCGGTATTCGTAGGCCACGTCCCGCATCTCCTTGTTGATGGGGAAGTTGCTGGGGACCGGGAAGTTCTCGGTGCCTTCCTCCTGCAGTTCCTTGGCGGCGGCAATCCATTGGTTCTGGTGCATGGTGTCGCGGGCCAGCAGGAAGGACAACATGTCCCGGATGCCGTGGTCGTCGGTCATGTGGTAGAGCCGGGCCACCTGGAGCCGGCCCTGCATCTCGGCGTTGGCGTTGGCCCAGAAGTCAGCCAAAAGGTTGCCGCTGGCGGTGATGTAGCTGCCTTGCCAGGGGTTTCCCATGCTGTCCACCGGGCGGACGCCCGCTCCGGCCACGATGGCGGACTGGATGTCCGTTCCGCCCACCACGGCGGCGATGGTGGGGTCGGACTGGACGGCGTCGTCGGTAATGCCCAGCGGCGCCTTTTCCAGCAGCTGCGCGATCATGGTGGCCAGCATTTCCACGTGGCCGAACTCCTCGGCCCCGATGCCGAACAGCATGTCCCGGTACTTGCCGGGAATGTGGGCATTCCAGGCTTGGAATGAATACTGCATGGCTACCGTGATCTCGCCGTACTGGCCGCCGAGCACTTCCTGCAGCTTGCGTGCGTAGACGGCGTCCGGCTTGTCCGGGGTGGCCTTGTATTGAAGTTCCTGCTTGTGGAAGAAAACCATGATGTCCTCTCGGGTTCAGGTGCCGGTGGATGGGACGGAGGCGTCCCCGAATGCCAAATTGATCAGCATACTTACTATCCTGCGGGAGTCCGGCTGGTTTTTCCAGCGATTGGGCTACCTAATTGCCGGCCGGCAACCTGCGCGCAGAAGCCCGGTACAGCAGCCACCCCGCAACCGCCAGGCCCACACTCAGCGCCAGGAAACCGAGGTCCCAGGCGGGCGGACCACCCAGATCGTCCCGGACGTGGTGGATGCCAAGGAGCTGGTGGTTCACCAGGCCTTCGAGCACGTTGAAGACTCCCCATCCCAGCAGCACCAGGCCGGCATGGAAGGCCCAGTCTGGGGACAGGGTGCCGTTCCGGCGGGCGCGGACGGTGAGGATTGCCGAGGCGGCCACCAGCACCCACATGGCACCGTGGAACAGGCCGTCCGCCAGGGTATTCAGCTCCAGGCCGGGAACGGTCTTTGCGCTGCCGGCCTCCGTGTGGGTGAGCATGTGATGCCACTGGAGGAGCTGGTGCAGCACGATCCCGTCCACGAACCCACCCAGCCCCATCCCCAGCAGGAAGGCGGGCGCGACGGCGGCACGCGCCTTGGCGGCGCCCGTGACGGCCGCGCCGGTACTGTCGCCGGACATCCAAATCCCCCTTCACCCGGTACGCCTCTCGCTTTAGCCCCTACCCGCCGTCGGCCACTCCAAGCGGAGCAGCCACCCCCTGTCGTCATCGTGGCGGGGCCATGGGTGCTGGCCGGACCCGGCGTGGGGGTGCCGTTGACCCCGCGGGAGGCCGCTATGGCACTGGAGGAATTAGGTCATGCCATGGTTGCGTAATTGATGTGAACCTCGTCACTTAAAGCGCTTTCCGGCTTGGAGCTTAGGTTTGCCTACCCTACAGTTTCCTGACAGAGGCACCGTTCGCGGCGCCCATCAGGACCTCGGTTCAAGCAGACTTTTTCCCCACCGAAAGCAGCCTCAATGAAGATCCGCAACAGCGCGCTGGCCGGCATCGCACTCGCCGCCACCGCAGCTCTCGGCCTGACCGCCTGCGGCGGCGGCACCCCCGCCGGCAACAGCTCCTCCTCCGCCGCTTCCGGCGGCGCCGCGTCAGGCGAGATCACCGTTTACAACGCCCAGCACGAGAGCCTCACCAAGGAATGGGTGGACGCCTTCACGGCGGAAACCGGCATCAAGGTGACCCTCCGCCAGGGCGACGACACCGAGATGTCCAACCAGATCATCCAGGAAGGCCAGGCGTCCCCCGCAGATGTCTTCCTCACCGAAAACTCCCCCGCCATGACGCAGGTGGAGAACGCCGGGCTGTTCGCCGACGTCAACAAGGACACCCTGGCCCAGGTCCCCGCCGAGTTCGCGCCGTCCACCGGCAAGTGGACGGGCATCGCCGCCCGCTCCACCGTCCTGGTGTACAACAAGACCAAGCTCACCGAAGACCAGCTCCCCAAGTCCATGCTGGACCTGGCCAAGCCGGAGTGGAAAGGCAAGTGGGCCGCTTCCCCCACCGGCGCAGACTTCCAGGCCATCGTTTCAGCGCTGCTGGAGCTGAAGGGCGAGTCCGCCACCGACGAGTGGCTGAAGGGCATGAAGGAAAACTCCAAGGCCTACAAGGGCAACAGCACGGCCATGAAGGCAGTCAACGCCGGTGAAGTGGATGCCGCCCTGATCTACCACTATTACTACTACGGCGACCAGGCCAAGACCGGCGAAAACTCCGCCAACGTCACCCCGTACTACTTCAAGAACCAGGACCCGGGCGCCTTCCTGTCCGTCTCCGGCGGCGGTGTGCTGAAGTCCTCCAAAAACGCCGCGGCAGCACAGCAGTTCCTGAAGTTCATCACCGGCAAGAAGGGCCAGGAAGTCCTGAAGAACGGAACGTCCTTCGAGTACGCCATCGGCTCCGACGTCCCCGCCAACGACAAGCTGGTTCCCATCAAGGACCTGCAGGCTCCCAAGGTTGACGCCGCCAAGCTCAACTCCGAAAAGGTCACCGACCTGATGACCAAGGCCGGACTCCTCTAATTCCGTGACCACCGATCTATCGGCTCCCCCACAGCGGAGCACGACGACGGCGGGCCGGGGCAGCAGCCCCCGCCCGCCTTTCGGCGTTTCCGCGGTGTCCGTCCTGGCGGTGCTGATCGCCCTCTTCTCCCTCGTCCCGCTGGGGTACGTGGCCTACATGACGGTGGCAACCGGGTGGGACACCGCCGTCGGACTCATCCTCAGGCCCCGTGTGGGCGAACTGCTGCTGAACACCCTGCTGCTGGTAGCCGCCACCATCCCGCTGTGCCTGCTGCTTGGCGTGGCGGGGGCGTGGCTGGTGGAACGGACCAAGCTGCGCGGGCACCGCATGTGGGCCGTGCTGCTGGCCGCGCCGCTGGCCATCCCGGCGTTCGTCAACAGCTATGCCTGGGTCTCGGCCGTCCCGTCGCTGGGCGGGCTTGGCTCCGGGATCCTGATTTCAACGCTGTCCTATTTCCCGCTGGTGTACATTCCGGCCGCCGCAACCCTGAGCCGGCTGGACCCCGCCATTGAACAGTCCGCCGCCGCCCTGGGGCTGGGCGCCTGGCGGTCATTCTTCCGCGTGGTCCTCCCCCAGCTCCGGATCGCCATGACGGGCGGTGCCTTGTTGGTGGGGCTGCATCTGCTCGCGGAATACGGCGCGTTCGCCATGATCCGGTTCGATACCTTCACCACCGCGATCATGACCCAGTACAAGTCGACCTTCAACGGCGCCGCCGGGAACATGCTGGCCAGCGTCCTGGTGTTTTTCTGCCTGCTCCTGCTGATGGCGGAGGTCCGCAGCCGCGGCACCGCCCGGTACGCCCGCATCGGGTCCGGGGTCCAGGGCAGGGCGCTGCGGCTCCCGTTGCATGCGTACCAGCTGCCCGCCCAGCTTTTCCTGCTGGCACTGACGGCCCTGGCGTTCGGCCTTCCGCTGTTCTTTGTGCTGCGCTGGACGCTGGCCGGAGGTGCGGAAGCCTGGTCTGCGGCCGAGTTCCTTCCGGCCCTCTTCGCCACGTTCGGGTACGGCCTTGCCGGGGCCGTGGCCACCACAGTGGTTGCTTTTCCCATGGCGTACCTGGCCGTTCGCCGGCCGGGCTGGTTCAGCAAGTCCCTGGAGCTCTCCAACTACGTCACCAGTTCCATGCCCGGCATCGTGGTGGCGCTGGCGTTCGTCACCGTCAGCATCCGCATGGTCCCCGGGATGTACCAGACGGCCGGGTTGCTGGTGGCGGCCTATGTGCTCCTGTTCCTCCCCCGGGCCCTGGTTAACCTCCGCGCCGGGCTGGCGCAGGCCCCCAAGGAACTCGATGAAGCAGCCCAGGCGCTGGGCAAGCCGCCGCTGCTGGCCTTCATCCGCGTTACCCTGCGGCTGACCGCCCCGGCCGCTGCCGGCGGGGCCGCCCTGGTGTTCCTGGCCATCGCCAACGAACTCACCGCCACCTTGCTCCTGTCCCCCAACGGCACCAGGACGCTGGCCACCGAGTTCTGGAGCAAGAGCAGCGAGATCGACTACGCGGGTGCGGCGCCCTACGCACTGCTGATGATCCTGCTGTCCGCCCCCATGACCTATCTCCTCTTCCAACAGTCCAAGAAAGTAGCCGGACAGTGACAGCACCATCAACCCGCAGGCTGCCCGAGCCTCGGGTGGCACCCTCGGTGGCGGCAACCACCAACAGCCACCTGCAGATCACCGATGTCACCAAGAACTTCGGGCCGCAGGCGGTCCTCAAGGGCGTCAATCTGTCCGTGGCCAAGGGCGGAACCACCGCCATTGTGGGCCCGTCCGGTTCCGGCAAGACCACGCTCCTGCGCCTGATCGCCGGCTTTGAGCACCCCGACACAGGGAGCATTTCACTGAACGGGACCACCGTGGCCGGTGACGGCGCCTGGCTCCCGGCGCACAAGCGGCACATCGGCTACGTGGCCCAGGACGGCGCCCTGTTCCCGCACCTGACCGTGGGCCAGAACGTTGCCTTCGGCCTTGATGCGGCCAAGCTCGAGGGCGGCCGCCGCGCCGTCGCCGCCCGCGTGGCCGAACTCCTGGAAATGGTGTCCCTGGATGCGTCCATGGCCAAGCGCCGGCCGTACCAGCTTTCCGGCGGCCAGCAGCAGCGCGTGGCCCTCGCCCGGGCACTGGCACGTGAACCGGAGCTGATGCTCCTGGACGAGCCCTTCTCCGCCCTGGACGCCGGGCTCCGGGTAGCCACCCGCCGCGCCGTGGCCAAGGTCCTGGCCGGAGCCGGCGTCACCACCATCCTGGTCACCCACGACCAGGCCGAGGCCCTCTCCTTCGCGGACCAGGTGGCCGTCATGCGCGGCGGCAGGCTGGCCCAGATCGGCAACCCCTTTGTGGTCTACACGCGCCCTGCCGACCGGGCCACCGCCGAATTCCTGGGCGACGCCGTCATCCTGGACGCCTGGCTGGAAGGATCCCTGGCCACCTGTTCCCTGGGCGGCATCCCGGTGCGCAGGCCGCCGGCGCAGGGACGCGTGCAGCTGATGCTGCGGCCGGAACAGATCCGCATCGCCGAAGACGGCCCCATCCGCGGCGTTGTCGTGGACACCGACTACTTCGGGCCCGAAACCACCGTGCGGCTAAAGCTGAACGTGCCCCAGGAAGTGGCGGAGCACGCCGACCACCGGTACCCCGGCGGCGGCGAAGTGATCACCATCCGGCACTGGAACGCCTCGATCGCCCGGCCCGGCATGGAGCTGTGCCTGCGGGTTGTCGGCGAAGCAGTCGCGTTCCCAATGGACGACTGAGCCCTCCGGCCCCGTCCCTCGGCGACGCATCAGAAGCTTGTCCGCACATCCGAAGCCACAGGGCACGGATGCACGAACAGGCTTCTGACCGATGCGGCCGCCACTGCCGACACAGAAAAAACACCGTGCGGAAACACTCCGGCAACCTCCTCAGGGCAAGCTGTGCTTACGGGGATACAACAGCAGGAGGCAGCCCATTATGGAGGCACAAGGAGTACGTACCGCCCAGCTCCGCATCGGGGACCAGATCGAGGCCTGGCACAGGGGCAGGCTCTTCCACAGGGGCCGGGTGACCGACGTCGTCCCGCACCTCGAGCTCTTCTGGATCCTGGATGCCCGGACCGGCACGCGCAAGCTGCTGGATCCTGAGGCCCTGGAGATCCGCCACGTGGAACCGGCGCCGGAGGTCAGCCCGGCCGCGATGGCCTGAGCGCCTCTTCGCCGGCGGGTGTCCGGCACCTGGGTTCCGCGGCACGGGTTGTGATGGCCGGTAGCGCGAAATTAGTAAGCATGCTTACAATGGTGCGACTTCCGGCCACCACTTAGGAGAACTGACCATGATTGGATTCATCGTTGCGGGCCTGGTTATCGGCGCGCTGGCCCGCCTCATCAAGCCCGGCAGGCAGAACCTGGGCCTGCTGGCCACGCTGCTGCTGGGGCTCGTTGGCTCCGTTATCGGCGGCGTGGTTGCCTCGCTGCTGGGAACGGGCAATATCTTCGAACTGAACTTCCTGGGCTTCATCGTGGCGGTCATCGCCTCGGTGCTCCTGGTTGGAACTGCCGAGGCGGTTGCCGGCCGCAGGTCAGTTCGCCGCTAGTTCGTCAGGTGCGTTCCTGGTAGACGTCCGGGACGCCGTCGTGGTCCGAATCCACCTGCTCCAGCTCTTCGGCGAGCCGGTACTGCCGGTTGCGGGAGCGCAGCACGGCCGTGGCCAGCAGCGCGGCGATCAGTGAGGCAGCCAGGATGCCCACCTTGGCGTGGTCGTCATGCAGGCTGCCATGGCCGAAGCTGAGCTCTGCCACCAGCAGGGACACGGTGAACCCGATCCCTGCCAGCAGCGCAACGCCAAACACGTCGATCCACTTGAAAGAGGTGTCCAGGCTGGCCCTGGTGGCTTTGGTCAGGATCCACGTAGTGCCCATGATGCCGAGCGGCTTGCCCAGGACCAGGCCCAGGATGATGCCCAGCGCTACCGGATCCGACAAGGCTGAGCCCAGGCCTTCCCATCCGCCAACGGCTACGCCGGCGGAGAAAAACGCGAAGATGGGAACGGCCACGCCGGCGGAAATGGGCCGGAACCGGTGCTCGAAGATCTCGGCCAGCCCCGGACCCGCTTCAGGCCCGCCGGAGGCCCGTGACCGGATCACGGGGATGGCGAAGCCCAGGAGCACCCCGGCCACGGTGGCGTGGATGCCGGAGGCGTGCACCAGCGCCCAGGTCACGGCGCCCAGCGGCAGCAGGATCAGCCATGCGGCAGCTGCATGGCGGCCGAAGAACCGGCGGTACTTCTGGGCCAGGAACGTGTAGGTGACCAGCGGGATAAGGGCCAGGAGCAGCGGGGTGGCCTGGATGTCGCTGGAGTAGAAGAAAGCGATGATGGTGATGGCGATCAGGTCATCCACCACGGCCAGCGTCAGCAGGAAGATCCGCAGGGCGCTGGGCAGGTGGGATCCGATGATTGCCAGGACAGCCACGGCAAAGGCAATGTCAGTTGCGGTGGGAATGGCCCAGCCAGCCCGCGTTTCCGGGCTGGCAAGGTTGACGACGGCGTAAATCACCGCCGGGAGCACCACGCCGCCCACGGCGGCCGCCACGGGCACGATGGACTTGCTGATCTGCCGCAGGTCACCGGCCACGAATTCGCGTTTGAGTTCCAGGCCCACGAGGAAGAAGAAGATGGCCAGCAGGCCGTCCGCGGCCCACGCCCCCAGGCTCAGTTCCAGGTGCCACGGCGCATACCCCGCCTTGAAATCGCGGAGGGCAAAGTAGCTGTCCGACGCCGGCGAGTTGGCCCAGATGAGCGCGATCACGGCAGCGATGACCAGGAGGGCGCCGCCCACGGTTTCCTTGCGGAGGATCTCCCCGATGCGCAGTGCCTCGGCGTAGCTGCCGCGGGCGAAGACGGTGGAGCCGAAAAACTTGTTCCGGTTGGGCATGGGCGGGTTGGGGTTCATGACAGCGTCCTTAATCCGGGTTCGGCAAATCCATGCCGACCAGACTTCCCGGCGCACCTGCAGCCATCCTACCGGCAACGCTGCTAGCCGGCGCGGCGGCCCCCGGCGCGGTCCGCCCGTCCGGTCAGCTGGATGGCCCGCACGGCCCGGTCCAGGTAAATCCGGGCCTCCGGGGAATTGGCCAGCTGCACCAGTTCCGCCGCCACCACCACCAGCTTGACGTTGCGGTGGCTGCTGGTGTTCACCAGCATCTGGAAGGCGTCGTCAGAGCCGAGCTTCAGTTGGCCCATCAGGATGCCTCTGGCCTGGTCGATCACCGTGCGAGTTGCGGTGGCGCCCACCACTGCTTCCCGCGCCGTCTGTTCAGTCTCCCGCTGCAGCGTCCGGCTGAGGTCCACGGTCACGCCTTCGATCGCCGCCAGGGATCCGTCCCCGCCCAGGATCGCCTCGCCGGAGGTCAGCACTCGCCGGGTCCTGCCGCGGGCGTCAACGATCCGGTGGTACATGCAGAAGAACCCGCCGGTGCCCGAAACCTGCGCGAGGATCTCTTCGCACCGCTCCCTGTCATCGGGATGCTTGTGGGCGAAAATCAGTTCCATGCTGGGGACTACTTCGCCGCGCTGGTAGCCATGCAGCCGGAACATTCCGTCGGACCACTGGAACACCGGACCCGCAGCCCCCATCTCCACCCTGAAGATGCCGGCGTCGCTTTCGCTGTCACCGAGCGCACTCGAATACGTGTACAGGTCGCTGAGCTCCGTCACAGGTTCACCTCCCGCGCAAAGGCCAGCCCCCAGCGGGCAGGCTCTGTCCTCACTAATCCAAGTATGGCCGCCCCCGGCAACAGAAGGTAGTGCGCTAGGTCCTATGGTCGTGCCGGGCGAAATGCGCTAGCGGCCTCTTGACCCTCATACCCCTAGGGGGTATATTCGAGGGTGTTGTCAGTGAAGTGGTATGTCCCGGCTGGTGCCCTGCACCGGCCTTCACAGCCGTTCAACCCCAGCGCCCCTTGATTACCTCAACGGATTGGAACTGACATGAACACCGGGAACCGCCGCCAGCTCCCTCTCGCGTCCGCCGGCTGCAGCTGCTGCGCCCCTGCGGGCGCCGCGGAGCAGGCCACTACCCTCACCACGCCGGCTGCACAGCAGCCCCCTGCCGCCGTCGCGGATCCCGACGCCGGCACCTCCTTCCAGCGTGACTTTGCCGTGGAGGGCATGACCTGCGGACACTGCGTCCGGTCCGTCGAATCGGCCGTGTCCGCGCTTGCGGGTGTGACGTCGGCCTCGGTTGACCTGGTCCCCGGCGGCCGGTCCCGGCTGACCGTGAAGGGTTCGGCATCGGATGCCGACGTCCGCCAGGCCGTAGCCGGCGCAGGCTACGCCCTGGCGTAAGGTCTGCCGCGCCCCTGCGCGCGGACCCCACATTTTCCGCCGGCCCGCGCCGGCGGCAGCGACTGCCTCCAAGGAGGAATGATGCAGGACCATCACGACATGCACCACCACGGCGGCCCGCACGGGCAGGACCAGCCACCCAGCGGAACCCTGACGCAGCCCCCGGCGCACGGGGCCGGACAAACACACCATGCCGGGCATGACCACGGAGCCGGGCATGACCACGGTGCCGGGCATGGACAACACGGCGACGACGACCATACCGTCCACACCCACGGGCAGCATGCCGGGCACAGCACGGCCATGTTCAAGGACCGGTTCTGGCTGACCCTGGCCCTTGCCGTTCCGGTGGTCTACTTCAGCCCCATGATGGCCCGCCTGTTGGGCTATATACCGCCCGAATTCCCCGGTTCGGCCTGGATTCCGCCGGTGCTGGGCACGGTGATCTTCCTCTACGGCGGCCAGCCGTTCCTCAAGGGCGGCCTGCAGGAGCTCAAGGACCGCACCCCGGGCATGATGCTGCTGATCGGCATGGCCATCACCGTTGCCTTCGCCGCGTCCTGGGTCACCAGCCTGGGAATCGGCAACTTCGACCTGGATTTCTGGTGGGAGCTGGCGCTGCTGGTGGCCATCATGCTGCTGGGCCACTGGATCGAGATGCGCGCCCTGGGATCGGCCCAGGGAGCCCTTGACGCCCTCGCCGCGCTGCTGCCGGACGAGGCCGAACGCATCACGGACACCGGCACCGAAACTGTGCCCGTCTCCGAACTCCGCCCCGCCGACCTCGTCCTGGTGCGTTCCGGCGCCCGGATGCCCGCCGACGGCACTGTGGTCCAGGGCCAGGCCGAGTTCGACGAGTCCATGATCACCGGTGAATCCAAGACCGTACCCCGGGGCCCCGGAGATGCGGTGGTGGCCGGGACCGTTGCCACCGACTCCAGCGTGCGCGTCCGGGTGGACGCCGTGGGCGAGGACACCGCCCTCGCCGGCATCCAGCGGCTGGTGGCCGAAGCACAGGCGTCCTCGTCCCGGGCCCAGGCACTGGCCGACCGCGCAGCCGCCTTCCTCTTCTACTTCGCAGCGGGCGCCGGTGTCATCACCTTCATTGTGTGGACCCTCCTGGGCAGTATCCCCGAGGCCGTGACCCGGACCGTGACGGTGCTGGTGATCGCCTGCCCGCACGCCCTGGGCCTTGCCATTCCGCTGGTCATCGCCATCTCCACCGAACAGGCTGCCCGGGCCGGCGTCCTCATCAAGAACCGGATGGCGCTGGAGCGGATGCGCAGCATCGACGTTGTCCTCTTCGACAAGACCGGCACCCTCACCACCGGCGAACCGGAGCTGAAGGACGTGGCCGTTGCGCCGGGCGCGGGCGCCGATGAGCTGCTGGCCCTGGCCGCCGCCGTCGAGTCCGACAGCGAGCACCCCGTGGCGCGGGCCATCGTCCGCGCAGCCCGCGAGCGGCACCTGGCCCTGCCTGCCGTCACCGGATTCGCGTCGCTCACCGGCCGCGGCGTCCGGGCATCCCTGGACGGCCGCACGGTGCACGTAGGCGGGCCCGCGCTCCTGCGCGAGCTGGGCGCCGTCGTGCCTCCTGCTCTGGAAGCCACGACGCGCGCGTGGATGGACCGCGGCGCTGCCATCCTGCATGTGATTGACGACGGCGGGAACGTCCTTGGGGCGGTCAGCCTTGAGGACGCGGTGCGGGCTGAGTCGCGGCAGGCCGTGCGCGCCCTGCAACGGCGCGGCGTCAAGGTGGCCATGGTCACCGGCGACGCGCACCAGGTGGCGCAGGCCGTCGCCGCAGACCTGAACATCGACGAGGTGTTTGCCGAGGTGCTGCCCGCGGACAAGGACAAGAAGGTGGCCGAGCTGCAGTCGCGCGGCTTGAGGGTGGCCATGGTGGGCGACGGCGTCAACGACTCACCCGCGCTGGCCCGCGCCGAAGTGGGGATCGCGATCGGGGCGGGGACGGACGTGGCCATGGAATCGGCCGGCGTGGTGCTGGCCGGGAACGACCCCCGCGCCGTGCTGTCCATGGTGGACCTGTCCCGGGCCAGCTACCGCAAGATGTGGCAGAACCTGGTGTGGGCCACCGGCTACAACATCCTGTCCGTGCCGCTGGCCGCCGGCGTCCTGGCCTTCGCCGGAGTGGTGCTGTCCCCCGCGGCCGGAGCGGTGCTGATGTCGGTATCCACCATCGTGGTGGCGTTGAACGCCCAGCTGCTGCGGCGCCTGAAGCTGAACCCGTCAGAGGTACAGTGAGCCGGGAGGAAAGGCCATGACCAACAGCACCGGAATGACCGCGATCCTGCGCCGGGCATGGCTGCTCGCTGGCACCCTGGCCGTCATCGCCGGGCTGCTGGGCATGCATGTGCTGACCGCCGGCCACGCCTCGCACGGCGCTGCCTCCCACGCCTCGCACGTCGCCGGAACCACCGCCGTCGCGCATTCTGCTGTTGGCGACCATGCCGGCCACGCCGGCCACCCTGCCGCCGCCTCAACCGGCGTGCCGGCCCTTGCACCGGCCACTTGCGGTGACTCCTGCCCGGGGGCCCAAGAGTCCGGGGCGCCCTGCATCCCATCGGCCCCCGCCAGCCCCGTGACGGTTTCCCCGCCTCAGGCCACCCTTGGCGTCTTGCCGCTGCTGCCGGCGGCCGGCAGCCCGGGCCCCGCCTACGACTACCTGCCGCCCAGCCCCACACCCTGCGACTTGTCCATCAGCCGGACGTAAACCGGACTGCGCCATTCAACCCGGCCCAGTTCCATTGCCTCCCTGAAGGACCACCATGAACACCACTATCAAGACCCTGTCCGTTGCTGCTGCCCTGGCCGCGTCCCTCGGCCTCGCCGGATGCGCCTCCACTACCGGCTCCGGCAACAGCATGCCCATGGACCAAGGCAGCTCCAACCCCATATCCAGCGCAATGCCAAGCGCAATCCCAAGCGCCGGGATGACGCCCGGCGCCACTGCCGACCATAACCAGGCGGACATCATGTTTGCGCAGATGATGATCCCGCACCACGCCCAGGCGGTGGAGATGAGCGGGATCATCCTGGCTAAGCCGGACATGCCCGCAGAGGTGACCGCGTTAGCCACCAAAATCAAGGCAGCCCAGGCGCCCGAGATTGAGCAGATGAGCCGCTGGCTTACGGGGTGGAACGCGCGCACCACGATGAGCGGCCATTCCGGACACGGCATGACCGGCATGGTGGACGACGACGGCATCAACAAGTTGAAGTCGGCCACCGGTACCGAGGCCGCGCGGCTGTTCCTCGAGCAGATGATCAGCCACCATGAGGGCGCCATCAACATGGCCCAGCAGGAGATCAGCGCCGGCAAGTTTCCCGACGCCGTGAAGCTGGGCCGCGACATCGTGGAGGCGCAGCAGGCGGAAATTATGCAGATGAAGCAACTGCTGACCACTCTGTAACCGGCACGCCGGCCAGCCGGAGCATCCACACGGCGCGGCGGCGGCACCCAGCCCGGGAGGCCGCCGTCGTGCCGTTGCGTGTTAAGTTGAAAGGCACGGGTCCGAACGGATCCGTCACCAGCTGGGAAAAGAGACATCTCCTTGGACACTTCCGCACCAGTACGAATCCTCACCGTCTGCACCGGCAACATCTGCCGCTCGCCGGTGGCCGAACGGCTGCTGCAGGCAGGACTCGACCAGGTGGTGCCGGGCGGTTTCCAGGTATCCAGTGCAGGCACCCGCGCCCTGGTCGGCGAACCCATGCAGCCCATCTCCGCGGACATCGTCCGAACGTTTGGCGGCAATCCCGAAGGGTTCACGGCACGGCAGCTTACGCCCAGGATCCTGCGCGGGATTGATCTGGTGCTCACCATGACGTCCGGGCACCGCGGCGAGGTCCTGCAGCTGGATGCCTCTCTGCTCAAGCGGACGTTCACCATCCGCGAGTTCGCCCGAATGCTCGACGTGCTGGCCCAGCGTGACTCCGCTGCAGATGGCCGGCCTGACTCCGCTGCATCGTCCCCGGGTGCCCTGCCGGGGAGCGCCGTGTCCGACGACGACGCCCGGCTGGCTGCCAACGCCGCCTTGTGGCGCGGCTTGCCCGCGCGGGCCGCCGGGGTGCGGCATCTCTCGCTCCCTGCCGACTCCGCAGACAATGACATCGTGGACCCGTACCGCCGGGCACCCGAGGTGTACCGGGAGATGGAGGACCAGCTGGCACCCGCGATTGTCTCCATCCTGCGCCATGCCCGCCTCAACGCCCCGGTCCGGGGGACCGCGTCCCAGCCGCTGTAGGACTGGAATTGCCGTAGCTCCCAGCCGAGCCGCGCGCGCCTTCCCAGGTGACAGTTTGGATAACCTTGTAGCCAACCAGGGCCTGCCGGACGCACACTGATCCCACCAAACACAATGAGGTGGAGGCGTCATGAGCATCCCAGGCGGTTCTGATCCATCCGGGCCGGGCAACTCCGGGAACTCCGGTTCCCCGCCCCCGGGTGCCCCCGGTTCCAAGCGGCCTGGCCGGCTGGCGGCCTTGGGCCGCCGCCGCTGGATCGCCGCCCTGGTGGTACTGGCGCTTGTGGTGGCGGCCGGCGTCGCGGTCTTCAACCTGACCCGCGCTAGCGAGGAAGCACAGCCTGTGGCCGCCCAAACCCAGACGCCCAGAGCGACGCCCACACCCACGCCTACGCCTACTCCCTCTGAAACTCCCCCGCCTGCCCCGGCTCCGCCGCCACCCCCCGCTCCGATTCCCGAGGCTCCCGCCGCGCCGATGAACATCCTGATCATCGGCAGCGACATCCGCGACACTCCCGCGCGTGATGCCGCGGCCCACACAGCGGCCACGGGCGAGGCGACGGACCAGCGCTCGGATGCGCTGATGGTGGTCCACGTTCCTGCTGACCGCCACGCCCTCTACATCATCTCGATCATGCGGGACCTCTGGGTGGACGTACCCGGCGTCGGCGGCTCCAAGATCAACGCAGCGCTGCAGTACGGCGGCATCGACCTCACAACCGCCACGGTGCAGCAGCTACTGGGCATCACCATCGACCACACCCTGATGCTGGACTTCGGCGGGTTCAAGCTCCTGGTGGACGGCCTGGGCGGCATTGACGTGAATGTTCCCTTCGCGTTCCAATCCACCATCGAAACCGAACACGCTTTCACGCAGGGGATCAACCACCTTGACGGGCAGGCAGCCCTCGAGTTCAGCCGGGAGCGCCATGCATTCACCGACGGCGACTACCAGCGGGTCCAGAACCAGCGCACGATGGTCCGCGCCGTCCTGGCCCGGTTTACAAGCAGCGGCGCCCTGAACGACGTCAACGCGGTGCGCTCACTGGTGGACTTCGCCTCCTGCTGCCTCACTGTGGACAAGGGCTTCGACCCGGTCCAGGCGGCGATCCTGGCCTACAGTCTGCGCAATCTGGATGTGAACGCCATCGGCACCATGACCCTGCCCACCGCGGGAACGGGCATGGCGGCGGGCCAGTCGGTGGTGTTCCCCGACTATGGAGGCATCGCAGCCGTTGGTGCGGCCCTTCGGGAGGGCAGGATCGGGGACTTCGCGGCGCCGTAAGGGCCGCCACTGGTTGTTCAGCCCCGGCTCACCCGCGGTTCACCGGCAGGACAGAGTACGTGCGCCCGCCGGCGGAAACCTGAGGTCATGACTGAGAACTCCCGCGCCACCGTTTCACGCCGCACCGTCGTCAAAGGCTCCGTCCTGGCCGCCGCGCTCGCGTCCGTTCCCGCCGCTGCCCAGGCAGGCACAGTCCCGTCCGGCGTTGCGCTGGTCCGCAACCGCCTGACACTGCCCAGCGGCATCGCCACCGGTGACGTCACCTCCGATTCAGCCGTGCTCTGGTCCCGGGCGTCCGGCGCCGGCCGGATGACGGCAGTCCTGCGTGCGGTGGACGACGACGGCCAGATCCTCCGTGGGCGCGGCGCCTTTGAGCGAATCCTCCGCGGGCCCCGCGCCACCCAGGCTTCCGACTTCACCGCCAAAATCCACGCCGGCAACCTGCCGTCCAACACACGCTTCGCACTCGAGATCAGCTTCGAGGACGAGGGTGGGGCGGCGGGCGAGACGGTCCGCGGCGGCTTCCGTACGGCGCCGGACGCGGGGACGTACAACGGCAAGGGCCGCACCGGTGACATCAGCAGCGGCGGTGACGTTCCGGCGTCGTCCTCCCAAAGCTTTGTCTGGACCGGCGACACCGCGGGCCAGGGGTGGGGCATCAACGAGGAGATCGGCGGGATGCGCGGCTACCGCGCCATGCACCAGACCCGCCCGGACTTTTTCATCCACTCCGGCGACACAATCTACGCCGACGGTCCCATCGCCGAAAGCGTGGTGGAAAAGGACGGCCAGGTGTGGCGGAACCTGGTGACGGAGGAGGTCTCCAAAGTAGCAGAGACGCTCACCGAGTTCCGCGGCCGCCACCGGTACAACTCCATGGACGCCAACATGCGGGCCATGTTCGCGGAGGTCCCGGTGATCGCCCAGTGGGACGACCACGAGACCCACAACAACTGGTACCCCGGCCAAGTCATCGACGACTCCCGCTACACGGTGCGGGACGTCAACACCCTGGCTGCCCGCGGCCGGCAGGCGTGGCAGGAAAACATGCCCATCGCGGACAGCTCAGCCATTTGGCGCCCAGGAACGTTCGACGACGCCGGCCAGTACCAGCCCGCCCGCATCTACCGAAAGATCAGCCGCGGGCCGCAGCTGGACATCTTCTGCCTGGACATGCGCACCTACAAGTCCCCCAACACGGACGGCAGGGAGCCCTACGCCACGTCCATCCTGGGCCAGGAGCAGGCGGACTGGCTGGTCCGGGAGGTCTCCGGGTCCAAGGCGACCTGGAAGGTGATCGCCGCGGACCTGCCGCTGGGCATCGTGGTGCCGGATGGCCCGGTGAACCAGGAAAGCGTGTCCAACCGCGACCCGGGCGCCCCCTTGGGCCGTGAGCTGGAGATCGCCGGGGTGTTGAGCGCCTTCAAGCGCAACGGGGTGAAGAACGCCGTGTGGCTCACCGCCGACGTCCACTACTGCGCCGCCCATCACTACTCCCCTGAGCGGGCAGCCTTCACCGACTTCGATCCGTTTTGGGAGTTCGTGGCCGGGCCCATCGCCGCGGGATCGTTCGGCCCCAACGCGATGGACGGCACGTTCGGGCCCGAGGTGGTGTTCTCCAAGGCCGGGCGGTTTGCCGGTGAGTCCCCGCGCGACGGCGAAAACCAGTTCTTCGGGCACGTCCAGCTGGGTGCGGACAACAGCTTCACCGCCAGCCTCCGCAACGCCAACGGCACCACGGTGTTCTCCAAGGTCCTGACCCCGGAGCGGTAGCTGCTGCCGTTATCTTCCGCCCCGCCGTGGGTACGCCGTTGGTAGTGTTCCTGCATTCAGCACGGCATATCTGCATGGTATTCAGCATGGCGAGGACGGGGTGATTTTTTGAAGGACAATACTTCGAACGACGACGGCCTGACGGAGGCGGTCCAGCAGGCAGGGGCCGTGGAGCTGCTGTTGATCCGCCATGGTGAGAGCGAAGGCAACGTGGCGGCCACCGAGGCGCGTGAGGCCGGAGTGGAGGTCATAGAGGTCCCCGCCCGCGATGCGGACGTGGACCTGTCCGCAACCGGACGGGACCAGGCCAAAGCGCTGGGTATCGCGTTGGGCCGGATCGCTGAAGGCTTCCGCCCTGACGCCGTGGTGTCCTCCCCCTACGCCCGTGCCCTCCAGACTGCCGGGATCGCGGTGGAAACAGCCGGCTGGCCGCTGCGGGTGCGCACGGATGAACGGCTCCGCGACCGCGAACTGGGCATCCTGGACCGGCTCACCCGGCTGGGCGTGGAGAACCGCTATCCGGAGGAATCCGAGCGCCGGAACTGGCTGGGCAAACTGTACTACCGGCCGCCGGGAGGAGAATCCTGGGCGGACGTGGCGCTGCGGCTGCGATCCGTGCTGGCCGAGCTGAACGGCCTGGGCACGGGCCAGCGGGTGATGCTGGTGTGCCACGATGCCGTGATCATGCTGTTCCGGTACGTGCTGGAGGGGCTCAGCGAGAAGGAACTGCTGGATCTGGCGGCCACCGAGGCCATCCTCAACGCCTCGGTGACCCGGTTTGTCCGCCCCTCCGGCGTTGGGCCGTGGACGCTGGAGAGCTTCAACGTGGCCGATCATCTGGCGGAGCAGGGCGTCGCCGTCACCGAGCACGCGGGAGACACCAGTGTCCGGCCGCGCTGACTCCTCGGGCGCCACCCTGGTGACGCCGTCGCTCCTGCGGGAGTGGCCGCTGCCGGCACCGGGGGCGGATAAGTATTCACGCGGCGCGGTGCTGGTGGTGGGCGGCGCCCGGGCCACCCCCGGTGCCGCCCTGCTGGCGGGGGCCGCGGCCCTGCGTGCGGGTGCCGGGAAGCTGACCCTGGCCGTAGCAGAGTCGGTGGCCGTCCAGCTGGGGGTGGCGATACCCGAATGCGGCGCGATCGGCCTGCCGGAGACTCCGGATGGGTCGGTCAAGGCTGAATTGGAGCGCATTTCCTCCTACCTGGACCGGGCAGACACCCTCCTGGTGGGACCCGGCCTTGATGACCAGGACCTTGCGGCTGAGTTGCTGGCGGCGCTGCTCAAACGGGAAGGGAAAGGCGACGCCGGCAGCAAGGAAGGCGCCGCCGTCGTCCTTGATGCCTACGCACTTGGCGCGCTGGTGTCCGTGGAGGACCGGCTGGGCCCGTGGCGCGGCCGGCTCATCCTCACGCCGAATCCCAAGGAAGCAGGGATCCTGCTGGGCCGGGACGCGGATGACCTCGAAAAGGACCTGGCCGAAATCTCCCAGAGGTTCGGCGCTGTGGTCAGCTGCCAGGGGCTGATCACCCAGCCGCCGGGGCTGAACCCGGACGAGCCGGAGCTGTGGAAAATCACCACGGGGTACGGCGGGCTGGGCACGTCCGGCAGCGGGGACGTGCTGGCGGGCGCCATTGCCGGGCTCCGGGCGCGGGGAACCAGCAGCGCCCAGGCAGCCTGCTGGGGAACACACCTGCATGCGGCCGCGGCGGACCGCCTGGCCAGCAGGCTGGGGCCGCTGGGGTTCCTGGCCCGTGAACTTGCCGACGAACTGCCGGCGCTGATGCTGGAACTGGGCACCTGACCCCGGACGCGGACGGCCTGGAGGCGTAGCCGCCCGGACAGGCGGATCGCTGGAACAGGTGGATTCCCTGAACACGTGGACTCCCTGAACACGGGATGGCCCCCGGCCAAAGCCGGGGGCCATCGTGTCGGGAGGTCAGGGCCCAAGCTGCCGGTGCGCTGTCTGGCGCTGTGGCGTGCACAGAATGGCGATTCGCCCCAAAAAGGCAGTCAACAGATACGGCCGTCTCCCGGTCTGTCAGGTCTAGGCAGCGATTTCCTGCTTGGCCCCCTTCGTTTCGATCTCGATCTTGCGCGGCTTGGCCTTTTCGGCGACCGGGATCCGCAGCGTCAGGACACCGGCGTCGTAGCTGGCCTTGACGTTCTCCGTATCCAGGGTGTCGCCAAGGATCAGCTGGCGGCTGAAGACGCCGCGGGGACGTTCAGCGGCGATCAGCTCGGTATCCTTGCCTGTGGGATCCGGGCGCTCCGCCCGCACCGTCAGGACATTCCGTTCGACATCCAGGTTCACCGAGTCCGCCGTGACACCGGGCAAATCGAAGGCCACGACGAATTCCTGGTCCTCGCGCCATGCATCCATCGGCATCGCCGCCGGGCGTGCAGTGGTTCCGAGGACTTGCTGGGTTAGCCTGTCCAGCTCGCGGAACGGATCGGTTCGCATCAACATGGCTTCCCTCCTCGTAAGAGATGGTCCAACATCCATGTCAGCCGATCTATATTGGCTGACATAGATTTTTTAGCACTGGGGAAGCAGGTCTGCAAGGGGTTACGGCGTGGATTTTTGAAATTTTTTTGAGCCCAGTTTGCCCTGGTTCCCGGGTTGTCCGGGAGGCGCGGAAGGGGCCTTCCGCGCCGGCTGATGCTGCGCGGAAGGCCCCTTCCGAAGTGCTTCCTGGCTTCCCGGGTCAGTCCCTGGTGGGGTCCGGGCGGAGCGGTGCGGGCCCCGGATCCGGGACCGGCAGCGGGCCCGGCGGCGCCGGCGCAGGGAACGGGTTGGGAGACGGCGGTCCGGGCGGGCGCGGCTGGGTGGGATCCGGCGATGTGGGCTCCGGACCAGGTTCAGGCGGAAACGGTTCGGGTTCGTGCACTGGCGGGATGGTCATGGAACTTCCCCTCTCACGCTGGGCGGATGTGCCTTGAACTGAACAGAATACGCCTGCAGCCCTCCGGCAACTACCCTCCCCCTCCCCGTTGCTCCATCACTTACGGACCTTCTCCCCCGGTAGCGAACGGCCTGCCGACTTGTCCAGCTGGTCTATATATTGATTCCATGACCTCCACCTCCCTGCAGGATTCCACCGGCACTGCCATCCCGGCACCCCCGGTGGCCAAGAAGATTCCCACCGAGCGCACCCACCACGGGGAGACATTCGTGGACAACTACGAGTGGCTGCGGGACAAGGAATCGGCAGAGGTCGTGGAGCACCTGCGGGCCGAAAACGCGTACCAGGAAGACGTCACCGCGCACCAGGAGCCGCTCCGCGAGGCCATCTTCCAGGAGATCAAGGGCCGCACCCAGGAAACCGACCTTTCCGTTCCGCACCGCAAGGACGGCTGGTGGTACTTCAGCCGCTCCGCGGAGGGCAAGGAGTACGGCATCCACTGCCGGGTCAAGGCGCAGGACACCGGAGACAAAGTGGCCGACTGGACTCCGCCCGCCGTGGAGCCCGGGATGGAGATCCCCGGCGAGGAAATCCTCCTGGACGGCAACGTGGAAGCTGAAGGCAAGCCGTTCTTCTCCGTGGGCGGCACAGCCGTCACCGTTGACGGCACCCTCTACGCCTACGCCGTGGACAACTCCGGCGACGAACGCTTCACGCTCCGGATCAAGGACCTCCGCACCGGTGAACTGCTGCCTGATGTCATCGAGAACATCTTCTACGGCGTGGCGTTCTCCCCCGACGGCACGCGGCTCTTCTACACGGTGGTGGACGAGTCCTGGCGCCCGTACCAGGTGAAGGCGCATGCCCTGGGCACCCCGGTGGCAGACGACGTGGTGGTTTACCAGGAGGACGACCCCGCCATGTGGCTGGGCTTCGAGCTCTCCGCGGACCGGCGTTACCTGGTGCTGGGCATCGGATGCTCGGAGTACAGCGAAACCAGGCTGCTCCGTTTTGACGACCCCGCTGGAACCGTCAGCACGGTGATTTCGCGGGACGAACGCATCCTGTACGAGGCCGAGCCCTTCCTTCTCGACGGCCCCAACGGCGAAAAAGCCGAGAAGATCCTGCTCACGCACAACCACGGCGCCATCAACTCCATGGTCTCCCTGGCGGACCCGGCCGAGCTGGAAAAGCCGCTGGCAGAACAGGCCTGGCAGACCGTCGTCGAGCATTCCGGCGACGTCCGCGTCAACGGCGCCGGCGTCACCTCCACGCACCTCATCGTCTCCATCCGCAAGGACACCATCGAGCGTGTGCAGGTGATGGGGCTGGCCGGGCTGGGCACGGCCGCGCAGCAGGCGCCCGTGGAGCCGGCGTTCGACGAGGAACTGTACACGGCGGGGGTGGGCGGTTCGGACTACGAGGCACCCGTGATCCGGCTGGGCTACACGTCCTATTTCACGCCGTCGCGCATCTACGACTTCGTCCTGCCCACCCCGGACCAGCCCAGCGGCGAGCTGCTGCTCCGCAAGGAGAGCCCCGTGCTGGGCGGCTATGACGCAGGCGATTACGTCGCCACCCGGGAGTGGGCCACGGCCGGCGACGGCACGCGGGTCCCGCTCTCGGTCCTGCGGCACAAGGCCGTCAAGCAGGATTCGACGGCGGCCGGGCTGGTGTACGGGTACGGCTCCTATGAGATGAGCATGGACCCGGGTTTTGGCATTGCACGCCTGTCCCTGCTGGACCGCGGCGTGGTGTTCGTGATCGCCCACATCCGCGGCGGCGGTGAGCTGGGCCGGCACTGGTACGAGGACGGCAAGAAGCTCACCAAGAAGAACACGTTCACGGACTTCGTGGATGCCACCGACTGGCTGGCGGACTCGGGCTGGGTGGATCCCTCCCGCATCGCTGCGCTGGGCGGTTCGGCCGGCGGGCTCCTGATGGGCGCCGTGGCCAACATGGCGCCGGAGAAGTACGCGGCCATCGTGGCGCAGGTGCCGTTCGTGGACCCGCTCACCAGCATCCTGGACCCGGACCTGCCGTTGTCCGCCCTGGAGTGGGAGGAGTGGGGCAACCCCATCACGGACCCGCAGGCCTACGCCTATATGAAGTCTTATTCCCCGTACGAAAACGTGCGGGAGGTGGCCTACCCCAAGATCGCCGCGGTGACGTCGTTCAACGACACCCGCGTCCTGTACGTTGAGCCGGCCAAGTGGGTGCAGGAACTGCGGAACAAGACCACGGGGTCCGAGCCGATTGTGATGAAGATCGAGATGGACGGCGGCCACGGCGGCGCGTCCGGCCGGTACGTCCAGTGGCGGGAAAGGGCCTGGGACTACGCCTTCATCGCCGACGCCCTGGGGGCCGTCGAGCTGCTGCCGGGCGCCGGCCTGAAGGAGGACTGAAGAGTACGACGGCGGGCGCGTCCCGCCGTCGTACTCTTTCCTTTGCCCGCGCCGCAGCAGGCAGGGCTTCAGGTCTGCGGGTGCTCCACCAGCCATTCAGCGAGTGTTTCAAGGTTGGCGCGGACGGTGCGTCCCTGCGCGCGCTCCACCAGCGGATCGGCGATCTTGCCGAAGATGCCGCCCAGGCCGGAATCGGCGTCGATCCGCTGGGTGACCCTGGTGCCGCCATCGGCCGGTTCCAGTGTGAACGTCACCGTGAAATTCAGCTTTCCTTCAACGGAGCGGGACACCATCCGCCTGGGCGGATCGAACTCCACCACCTCGACGGTCCAGTCGAACCGCCGCCCCATGATTTTGCTTGTTCCCCGCCCCCGGGTTCCCATCCCCACGGGACCGGCCCCCACCTGCTCAGAGGTGGTGACCGAGGAATCGTAGACGGCGGTGTTGTCGAACTTCGACAGGAAATCAAAGACTTCCTGCGGCGGCCGGTCGATGACAACGGATTCTTCTACTACTGGCATCGGATTCTCCTGGAACGGCGCCTGGTGCCGACGCGGCTTGGCCGGCAGGTAGGCACAGCGCCAGCTTGGACCGCTGCTGCGCCCCTGTCAATGCGCCAATAAGCTAACCATGCTTACTATTGAGGCACGCGAGCCGCGTCCACCCACTGCCAAAGGAGACCAGATGTCATTGCGCAAGGGAACGTCCGTGGAGTGGAACACTTCGCAGGGCAAGACGCACGGCAGGATCGTGGAAAAGAAGACCAGCGACTTCGAACTCGACGGCAACACGCACCGCGCCAGTGAGGATGAGCCGCAGTACGTGGTGGAATCGGAGAAGACGGGCGCCCGTGCGGCCCACAAGGCATCCGCGCTCACCGAGAAGAAGTAGCGCCGTGCCTGCCCAGCATGAGGTCGTAATCATCGGCGGCGGCAATGCCGGCATCTCGCTGGCCGCGAGGTTGCAGCGCTACGGCGTTAAAGACGTGGCCGTGATCGAGCCACGGGACCACCACCTGTACCAGCCGCTGTTTTCACATATCGCAGGCGGGCGCGCCCAGGCCAAGGAAGCCATCCGGCCCCAGGAGTCGGTGATCCCCCAAGGCGTCACCTGGATCCGGGATGCGGCCGCGGGCGTGGACGCCAATGCCAACACGGTCACCCTGGAATCGGGGGCCTCGGTGGCCTACGGCCAGCTGGTGGTGTGCCCCGGGCTGCAGTACGACTGGGACGCGGTCCCGGGCCTGGCCCACGCCGTCCACTCGCCCCATGGCGCATCCCACTATGAGTTCGACCTCGCCCCCAAGGCCTGGACGCTGCTCAGCGGCATGACCTCCGGCACCGCCGTTTTCACGATGCCCGCCGGACCCATCAAGTGCGGCGGAGCCGCCCAGAAACCCATGTACCTGGCCTGCGACTACTGGCGTGAGCAGGGCGTCCTGGACAACATCCGGGTGGTGATGGTGCAGCCCTACCCCACGGTGTTCGGCGTCCCGGAAGTGGACCGCGAGCTGGACCGGAAGATCGCCGAGTACGGGATCGAACTCCGGACCAACAGCGAACTGGTGTCCGTGAGCGCCGCCGGCCGCAGGGCAACCATCCGGGACAACGCCGCAAACACCACCGAGGACCTGACCTACGACGTCCTCAACGCCGTCCCGCCGCAGTCGGCGCCGGACTGGCTCAAGGCCACCGACCTGCCGGCCGCCGGTGACGCGGGCGGTTTCGTGGACGTGGACCGGCAGACCCTCCGGCATCTCCGCTACCCCAATGTATGGTCCCTGGGTGACGCCGCAGGCACCACCAACTCCAAGTCGGGAGGGGCGCTGCGCAAGCAGACAAAAGTGGTGGCCAAGAACCTGGTGGCGGCCCGGAAAGGCAAGCCGCTGCGGGCGAAGTACAACGGTTACTCTGTGTGCCCGTTCACGGTCTCACGGGACACCGTGGTTTTCGCCGAATTCGACGACCGGTACCGTCCGATGCCCACCATTCCCCGGGTGCCCACCTGGAATGAAAGCAAACTGTCATGGGTTGTGGACCGCGACCTGTTCCCGAAGATCTACTGGAACCTGATCCTCAAGGGCCGGGCGTAAGGCTAACCGCCGGAACCGATGCGCCATTCATCGGCAAGGATGGCATAGATGAGTTCGGTGGCCCACTGGCCCTTGTAATGCCACTTGTCGATGTGCCGCGCCTCCAGCCGCATGCCCAGCCGGCTGCACAGTGACGCCGACGCCACGTTGAGCTCGTCAAGCCGGGCCTCAATCCGGTGCATGCCCAGCTCCCCGAAACCCAGGCTGAGTATCGCCCGGGCCGCTTCGGTGCCGTAGCCCTTGCCGCGGGCTCCGGGCGCCAGTGTCCATCCCACTTCGCCCTGCCCGCGTCCCGGCAGCCATTTGAGCACCACCTCACCCTTAAGCCCGGGCTCATCCGCTGCTTCAATGGCAAGGGCTACCCAGTCCCCCTCCTTTTCGAAGACAAAGTTGGCGTACCGGCCCACCCGCTCCATCGACTGGGTGTAGCTTTTGGCTGGGCCGGGCAGGAACCGGGCGGTCTCCGGCAAGGAGTGGTAGGCGTGGAACGCGTCCAGGTCTCCGCCATCGAACCGGCGAAGGACCAGCCGTTCGGTGCGAATCGGCAGGGAGATGTGCGGCATGGACCGAGGCTAACCCATGGTTTATCGATTGCTCCAAAAACGTCGTTTTGCACGCCCAAAAGGACCGTTACGGAGCAGTCGATGAACCGACGACGGCGGCCGTTGCCTCCGCAATGGCGCGTTCCTCGTCAGTGGGGACCACCAGGACGGGAATCGCGGAGGACGGCGTGGAAATGACGCGCGGTTCCTTGGACCGCCCGGCGTTCAGGCCGGCGTCGAGCTCGATGCCCAGGGCACCCAGCTTGTCCGCCACCAAGGCACGGAACTGGTACGAGTTTTCGCCGATCCCCGCGGTGAACACCAGTGCCTTGGCCCCGCCCACGGCGACATGGTAGCCGCCGATGTACTTGGCCAGCCGGTAGGAGGCCACCGCGAGCGCCATGGTGGCTTTCCCGTCACCGGATTCGGAGGCCTCCACCACCGAGCGCATGTCATTGTTGCCGGCCAGGCCTCTCAGCCCCGATTCCCGGTTGAGCATGGTGTCGATGTCCTCGGGCGTCCACCCGGCCCGGCCAAGGAACACCAGGATGGAGGGGTCCAGGTCGCCCGAGCGGGTGCCCATGACCAGGCCCTCCAGCGGGGTGAAGCCCATTGAGGTGTCCACGGACCGGCCGCCGCGGATGGCGGTGACGGACGCGCCGTTGCCCAGGTGGGCGATGACGCCGTCGAACTCCTCGACGGGGAGGTCCAGCAGCCCGGCGGACCGGCGCGCCACGTACTCGTGGGAGGTGCCGTGGAAGCCGTAGCGGCGGATGCCGTGGTTGGTGTAGAGCTCATCCGGGACAGCGTAGCGCCACGCGTGCTCAGGCAACGTCCGGTGGAAAGCAGTGTCGAAGACGGCCACCTGCGGCATTTTGGGCCACTTTTTGGTGATGGCGCGGATTCCCAGGACGTTGGCGGGGTTGTGCAGCGGCGCCAGCGGGTTGAGGCGTTCGATGGCGCGGGTGATCTCGTTGTCCACCAGCACGGGTTCGGCGAACCGCTCGCCGCCGTGGACCACCCGGTGCCCCACCGCCCCGAGCTCAAGGCCGCCCAGTTCCCGGTGGATGGCCGCGTCCACCAGCTCCAGCGCCTCCGCGTGGTCCCGCGGGCCTACGATCTCGCCGTCGCCGCCCCCGCCGTTGCCCATGCCGATCTTCTCGATCAGGCCCTCGGTCAGGACCGTCCCGGCGGCCACGTCACGGACCTGGTACTTCAGGGACGACGAACCGGAGTTGATGACGAGCACGAGCATGCGGGGCCTCCTCAGCCTGGCGTCTGCAGTTCAACCCCCACTATATGTGCCGCGCCCAGTCGGCTCATTCCTTGCGGATGGGGCTCGGCTGTGCCTATGGTCGGCGGACAAGGCTGGACCACGGCGAGAGGACAATTCCATGACGAACGAGCCCAATTCGATCGACGAGAACGACCCCACCAACACGGGATCCAGCAGCACTGCCCCGCTCAATGCCCAGCCGGACTCCGGCAGCAAGAATGATCCTACGGGGGTGGAGGGCGCCAACCCTGCCCTGGACGACACCGGCCACGTCAAGGCCGCCGAGACCGGGGAAGCGCCGGAGGCTCCTGAGGACCGGGAAGGCCTGGACCTTACTCCGCAGGGCCTCTCCGACGAACCCGCCAAGCAGGAGGATCCGGAGAGCCTGGCCAAGCCGGACAACAGCTAAGAAAACCAGCGCAAAAAAGTACGACGCCGGCACTTTCCAAAGTGCCGGCGTCGTACTTTGCGCATAACAGCTAAGCCTGCGCCCCCTGCCGCTGCGCGGCCAGGTACGCGAACAGCTGGCGAAGACCGAACGACCATTCCGGCAGCTCCTCGCACGCGCCCACCCGGTTCACCAGGGCACCAAGGTGCCGGCTGCGTATGGTCACCAAGTCGCCGTGCTTGTGGGTGAAGCCCTGCCCCGGCACGTCGCGGTCCTGCGTCGGGGCGAACAGTGTCCCCGTGAAGAGCGCGAACCCGTCAGGGTACTGGTGGTGCTTTCCATAGGTCGCGGCCACAAGCTCCTCGAAGGGCCTGCTGATCCGGGCAACGCTGTTCCGGCCCTCCAGCAGGTAGCCGTCCGGGCCTTCGACGCGCAGCAGGATCTCCTCGTCGCGCACGGTATCCAGGGTGAATGTCCCGTCGAACAGCCGGATCAACGGGCCCAGTGCGCTGGAGGCGTTGTTGTCCTTGGCCTTACCCAGCAGCAGCGCGCTCCTGCCTTCAACGTCACGCAGGTTCACGTCGTTGCCGAGAGTAGCACCCACCACCTTGCCGGCGGAGGTGGCGATCAGGACCAGCTCCGGCTCCGGGTTGTTCCAGGACGAAAAGTCCGGGATGCCGATCTCCGCGCCCAGGCCCACCGAGGAAAGAACCGGGGCCTTGGTGAAGACCTCCGGGTCCGGGCCGATGCCCACCTCCAGGTACTGAGACCACAGGCTTTCGGAGATCAGGACGCGTTTGGCTGCGGCCGCTTCCGGCGATCCCGGCCGCAGGGCAGAAATGCTTCCGCCCAGGGCGCTGCCCACCAGTTGCCGCACCTCAGCTGCGCGTCCCGCATCGCCCGCACAGCGCTCCTCGATGACGCGTTCGATCATGCTGTCCACAAACGTGACGCCGCAGGCCTTGATGACCTGGAGGTCCACGGGGGCCAGCAACCTGGTGCGGGTGCCGTCACCTTCCAGGGAAGCATTGACGACGTCGGCCGTCTCCCACCGCGGTTCCGCCAGGGTGGGATCCGCGATGGCTGAGCGGACGGCAGCTGCCGGATCCGGCAGCTCCAGGAGGTCCGCGACAGTTCCGGCCAGGCGGTGCAGGTCAAAGACGCTGCCCCCGCTGACGGCGACAACGCGCGGCCCGCCGCTCTCGACGTCCCAGACGCGCCCGATCAGCAGGGCCTGGTCCGCGTCCTCGGGCAGGATTGCCTGGACTTCTTCAGGGTTCATGGGGTTCACTGCTTGTCCTCCTGGGTAGTGGCGGCCCCGGCTGCGGCGCCGGACGGGCGCTGCCAGACGCCGTCGACCCTTTGCGGGATCTGCCAGGGATTGCTGTCCTGCAGGGGTTCGGGCAATCGCGTTGCGGGGAAAGACTGGTAGGCCACCGGCCGCAGGAACCGGCGGATCGCCGCCGTCCCCACCGACGTGGTGTTTGACGTGGTGGCCGGGTAGGGCCCGCCGTGGTGCTGGGCGTAGCTGACGGTGACACCGGTGGGCCAGCCGTTCCACAGGACCCTGCCGCTGATGTCCGCCAGCCTTGCAGCGAGCGCGGCGACGTCGTCGTCCGCTTCGGCCTGGAGGGTGGTGGTCAGCTGCCCTTCCAGCAGTCCGGCCAGGGCGGGCAACTCGGATTCGTCACCGTATTCGACCACGAGGCTGGCCGGGCCGAACATCTCCTGGCGGAGCAGGTCCGGGGTATTCCGGACATCCGCTGCGGTGGTGAGCAGGACGGTGGGGGCCGGTTCTTCGGCAAAGTTGCCTTCCACCAGGACGTCCACGCCGTCGCTGTCCCGGAGCCGGCTGACGGCATCGGCGTAACCGTCGTGGAGGCGGGGGCTGAGCAGCCGGGCGGGCGTGAAACCTGCCAGGGCCTGCTCCAGCTCGCGGCGAACCTCGTCAGCCTGCCCTGCGGGGACGAACAGCAGCCCGGGTTTGGTGCAGAACTGGCCCATTCCCAGGGTGAAGGAGGCAGCGTAGCCGGCGAGGATTTCCGCCCTCCGTGCTGCCCAGGCACTGCCCGTGACGAAGACGGCGTTGATGCCGCCCAACTCGCCGAAGAACGGGATGGGCTCCGGGCGGGCGGCGATACGGTTAAGCAGGGCGCGGCCGCCGGCGGTGGAGCCGGTGAAGCCGATGGCTTTGACCAGGGGGTGGTCCACGAGTGCCTCGGCGGCCCGCCGTCCGGTCACCATGGAGAACAGGCCCGACGGCGCTCCGGCGCCTTCCAGCGCGTCAATCACCGTTCGCGCGGTCCGGGCAGCGAGCCGCGCGTGCGCGTCGTGTGCCTTGTGGACCACGGCGCAGCCCGCAGCCAGGGCTGACGCGCTGTCCCCGCCCATCACGCTGAACGCAAAGGGGAAGTTGGAAGCACCGAAAACACCAACGACGCCGAGTGGAACGTTGCAGCGCCGAAGGTCAGGGCGCGGGCCCATGGGCCAGTCGGGGTCGGCGTGGTCGATGGTGGCGTCGAAGTGCTCGCCATCGCGGATTTCCGCTGCGAAGAGCCGCAGCTGGAAGACGGTGCGCTTCAATTCCCCTTCCAGCCGGGCGGCCCCGAGGTGGGTTTCCGCGACGGCGGTCTCCACCAGCGCCGTCGCGTCCTGCTCGAGCCCGGCGGCGATGGCTTCAAGCCAGGCCGCGCGCCGGTGCGGATCGGCCAGCCGGCCCTGTTCGAAGGCACGGTGGGCCGCTGCTACCGCAGCCTCGAGCTGCTCCGCGGTGGTGGGGCCGGCGAGGACGGCCGTTGCTTCCGTGGCCGCGTTCATCGGGCGGCTCCTGCTGCCGGTGCCAGGGAACCTCCGGTGACGGCGGCACGGTTGCCTACTTCCTGCCAGCCTTCGCCGTTGGGGAATTCCCAGCGGGCACGGGAGGCGGTGAGCATCTCGGCACCCGTGCCGGGCAGTGCCGGGGCGGCATAGCGGCCGTCGATGATCCGGACGGGTTCGGCGAAGTGCTCGTGCAGGTGGTCCACGAATTCGATCATGCGGTTTTCCTGGCTGCGGCCCACTACGGCGTAGTCGAAGAAGGAGAAGTGCTGGACCAGCTCGCACAGGCCCACTCCCCCGGCGTGCGGGCAGACGGGAACCCCGAACTTGGCTGCCAGCAGCAGGATGGCGATGTTCTCGTTGACGCCGGCCACGCGGGTGGAGTCGAGCTGCAGGACGTCGATGGCGCCGGCCTGGAGGAGCTGCTTGAAGACGATCCGGCTTGCGACGGCCTCTCCGGTGGCAACCCGCACCGGGCTGACGCCCCTGCGGATGTCGGCGTGGCCCAGGATGTCGTCCGTGCTGGTGGGCTCTTCGATCCAGTAGGGGTTGAACTCGGCCAGCTGGTTGACCCACTCAATGGCCTCGGAAACTTCCCAGCGCTGGTTGGCGTCGATCGCGATGGGCAGGGTCCCCACCGCTTCACGGGCAAGGGCCATGCGCCGGCGGTCGTCGTTGATGTCGCCGCCCACTTTGAGCTTGATCATGGAGAAGCCCTCTGCCGCCGCCTCCTTGCTCAGCCGGACCAGTTTTTCGTCGCTGTAGCCGAGCCAGCCCGGTGAGGTGGTGTAGGCGGGGAAGCCGTCGGCCTTGAGGGCGGCGATCCGTTCAGCCTTGCCGTCCTGGCCGGCGCGGAGGATCTCAAGGGCTTCCTCTGGGCTGAGGGCGTCGCGGATGTGGGTAAAGTCCACCACGCTGACCAGTTCCTCGGGCGTCATCTCAGCAAGGAGGAGCCAGAGCGGCTTGTTTTCGCGGCGGGCACGGATGTCCCACAGTGCACTGACCAGGGCGCCGCACGCCATCTGCGTCACGCCCTTCTCGGGCCCCAGCCAGCGGAGCTGGGAGTCGTGGACCAGGAGCCGGGAGGCGCCGCCAAGGTCGGAGATCAGCTCGTCGATGTCGCGGCCCACCAGCAGGCGTGCGTAGGCGTCGATCGCGGACGTCAGGATTTCATTGCCGCGGCCGCAGCTGAAGACGAAGCCGTGGCCTTCATCGCCCGCATCGGTGCGGATGACCACGTAGGCGGCGGAGTAGTCAGGGTCGACGTTGACCGCATCGGAACCGTCAAGTTCGAGGGATGTGGGGAAACGTACGTCCTGGGTCTTGATGGACGTGATGGAAGGCATGGATCTCAACTCTCGGTTTCAACTGGGGGAAGGGAAAGATTCGATTCCTATACGAATTTATAAAATCATATAGGACGAGTGATCCACGTCAAGCCTCACCCGCAACTTCCCGTTGCTACCAAGACGCAGGAAGCCCCGGCCTTTGCATGAACTGGTCAGCAGGGCCGGGGCTTCGCCTCCATGGGCTAGCCGGTGATAATCCGCCTTCGGGGCGGGCCGCTGTCCTCCAGCGGAGCGAGTTCACCCTCGAAGGCCTGGGCAAACCTGTCGAAGGAGTTGCGGATATGGGTCGTCATGGCTGCCTCGGCCCGCTCCGGATCGCAGGCCTCGATTGCCTCCCGCACGGCGGTGTGCTCAGCCACGGTGATGGCGCCGTCCACGTCGGCAGGGTAGAGCCTGAAGGTGTGCAGGTGGCAGTGGGTCTGGGCGAAGGCATGCCGGACCACCGGATTTCCAGAGGCGGCCAGGATGGCGTCATGAAAGCGGGTGTCGTGGGCCACCAGATCCTGCCTCAGGTCCTTGCTGCGCTTCATGACGCCCCGGAAGCCTGCCAGTTCTTTTTCCAGCGCTCCGGCCGGATTGGCAAGGCGGTCCACCGCCGCCGCCCGGGCCGCCCAGGGCTCCACGAGGAGCCTGAACTCGAACAGCGAGCGCAGTTCCGGCAGGTCCAGGAGCGGAGTGGTGCTGTAGCCGCGGCCGGGGTTGTACACCACCAGGTTGTCGCCCTCGAGCCGCTGGAGCACCTCACGGACGGGAGTCTGCGAGACCCCGAGGCTGCGGGCCACGGCGTCAATGTTGATGCGGGTGCCCGGGGCAATCTCGCCTTCCAGGATGGAGGCCCGCATGGCCGTGTAGACGTCGGGAACGGCTGCCTTGCCGCGCGGGACTTCGGATGGGTGACGTGGGGGCACGCGGTTACCTCTTGCACTGGGTTGGACTAGCACTGATTGCTCTGGAACTGCTGGGGGAATCATAAGCCACGAAAATGCCGGCACCTCCGCGGGAAGCTTTCCCAAAGCAACACTTGACCTGGATCACAACGTCTATATGATTAAGCAGATTCCTATACGATTTTGGCGCTGCGATCTTCCGCGTCTCCCCCTCCCGCCGGTGTCTATAGCACCCGAAGCCATGTATATGTCGAAGGAGACCGCATGACTACGCTCGGAAGTAAAACATCCATCACCAACCCCGCCCGGCAGCCCCGCATGATGACCCGCAAACGCTGGGTGATCATCTGGCTCGCCTTCATAGGCCTCAGCATCAACTACCTGGACCGTTCCAGCCTTAGCGTCGCCCTGCCGTTTATGGGCAAGGACTTTGAACTCAGCGCCACCCAGCAGGGGCTGATCTTTGCGGCCTTCTTCTGGGCCTACGACTTCTTCCAGCTCGCAGCGGGCTGGTACGTGGACAAAGTGGGTCCACGCCGCTCGTTCTCGCTGGCCGCCGTGTGGTGGTCCGTCTTCACCATGGTCACTGCCGCAGCCTCCAGTTTCTGGTCCCTTTTCGCGGCCCGTTTCCTCCTCGGCGTGGGCGAGAGCCCGGCGCCCAGCACGGCAGCCAAGGTGGTGGCCACGTGGTTCCCGGTCAGGGAACGCGCCTTTGCCACCAGCATCTGGGACTCCGGCTCGCGGGTCGGGGCGGTCATCGCCCTGCCGATCGTCACCCTGATCGTCGCCTTCACCTCCTGGCACGCGGTGTTCATCATCATCGGCGTCCTGGGCATCATCTGGGCCGCCGCCTGGTGGAAGTACTACCGCAGTCCGGAGGAGCACAGCGGCGCCAATGCCGCCGAAGTCCGCTACATTCAGGAGGGCGGCGCCCGCGGCGCGGCAAGTGATGACGAAGGCGCGGCCAAACTCCCCTGGCGTTCGCTCTTCAAGTACCGCACCATCCTGAGCATGATGTTCGGCTTCTTCTGCCTGAACAGCGCCATCTACTTCTTCATCACGTTCTTCCCCAGCTACCTGGTCAAGGAACGCGGCTTCGACCTGCTCAAGCTGGGCTTCTTCGGCGCCATCCCCGGCATCTGCGCCGTCCTGTTCGGCTGGCTCGGCGGCTACCTTGCCGACCGCGCCGTCCGTGCCGGCTCCCCGGTCAGCAAGGTCCGCAAGACCGCCATCGCCGGCGGCCTGGCGGGCGGCTCGGTCATCATGTTTGCCGCACTGGTTCCGGAAGCCTGGATGGCACTGGCACTGCTGTCCGTCGCATACTCCAGCCTCACCGTGGCAGCGTCCGGCATCTGGTCGCTGCCGGCAGACGTCGCCCCAAGTTCACGCCACGTCGGCTCCATCGGCGGACTGCAGAACTTCGCCTCCAACCTGGCAGGCATCTTCACGCCCATCCTGATCGGTGTGCTGGTGGACCAGACCGGTTCCTTCGTGGCGCCGCTGGCCGTCATCGGCGCGGTCTCGCTCATTGGTGCAGCCAACTACCTGTTCGTCATCGGCAAGATCGAGCCGCTGAAGGTCACGGCAGCCGCCTAGGCTCTCCCAACCACGCACAAACTTACGACGCCGGCACTCCCCAGGTGCCGGCGTCGTACTTTTAAAGCGTTGCCGGGACCGGCACCTGCGCCTGGATGGCCGTGATGGCCACCGTGTTCACGATGTCCTCCACGGTGCAGCCGCGCGAGAGATCGTTGACCGGCTTGCGCAGCCCCTGCAGGACGGGACCCACGGCCACGGCCCCCGAACTCTGCTGCACCGCCTTGTACGTGTTGTTGCCGGTGTTCAGGTCCGGGAAGATGAACACCGTGGCCTGCCCGGCCACTGACGAGCCCGGCATCTTGGACTCCGCGATGGAGGCGTCCACGGCGGCGTCGTACTGGATGGGGCCTTCGACGGCGAGGTCCGGGCGGCGCTGGCGGACCAGCTCGGTGGCCTGCCGCACCTGGTCCACGGCCTCGCCGGAACCCGAGCCGCCGGTGGAATAGGAGAGCATGGCCACCCGCGGCTCCACCCCGAACTGGGCGGCGGTCTCGGCCGAGGCCAGGGCAATATCCGCCAGCTGCTCCACGTTCGGGTCCGGATTCACGGCGCAGTCGCCGTAGACCAGCACCCGGTCCGGCATGAGCATCAGGAACACCGAGGACACGATCTTCACGCCCTCGCGGGTTTTCACGAACTCCAGTGCCGGCCGGATGGTGTGGGCGGTGGTGTGGGCCGCGCCGGACACCATGCCGTCCACCACGCCCAGCTGGACCATCATGGTGCCGAAGTAGCTTCCGTCCTGCATGATCTCCAGGGCCTTGGGCAGGTCCACGCCTTTGTGCGCCCGGAGTTCGGCATACTTTTCGGCGAACTTGAGCCGGAGATCGGAGGTGGCCGGGTCGATGAGGTTAATGCCGGACAAATCGATGCCGTTGGCGGCTGCCAGTTCCCGGATGTCGGATTCGGGTCCCAGCAACGTAAGGTCGCAGACATCGCGGCGGTGCAGGATTTCGGCCGCGCGCAGGATCCTGACATCCGTCCCCTCCGGCAGGACCACATGGCGCCGCTGCGCCCTTGCCCGCTCGATGAGGTCGTGCAGGAACCGGAGCGGGGTCATCCGCTCCGCCCTCGGCAGGTGCAGGCGCTCCACCAGCTCGGCCTCGTCCACGCGGCGGGACCAGAGCCCCAGGGCGGAGGCCACCTTGCGCCGGTGGCCGGACCAGATCTCGCTGCGGACCTCGGAGACCCGGCGGGCGGTCTGGTAGGTGTCATCTTCAGTGGCGAACACCGGGAACGGCGCCTGGGCCAGGAGCGGGTAGATGTTCGCGTCCGGGGCCAGGCCACCGGTGAGGATGAGGGCCGACGCCACCGGGAACTCGGGCGAGAAGGACGATGCCAGGCAGGCCACCATCACGTCCGCCCGGTCCCCCGGCACGATCACCAGGGCGCCCTCGTCCAGCACATTCAGGAAGTTGCCCACATTCATGGCGGCCACCTTGATGTCCCTGACGTCGCGCTCCATGTCCGGCGTCCCCGCGATCTGCCGCACGCCCAGTGCCGTGGCCACCTCACCGGTGGTGGGCCGTGCGATCTCCTCAAGCTCCGGCAGGATGTACACGGGGCGGCCGGAAGCACCCGGCTTCAGGGCAGCGGCAATGGCGTCCAGGTCATCGGCGTCCGCCCGGTTGACCATAATGGCCAGCAGTGCGCACCTTTCGGCGGCAAGTTCCTTGCGCGCAACCTCGACGGCGGCAGCGGTCTCAGGCACGGTCCGCCCCTTGGCGCCCACAACGGCCACCACGGGCGTGGCGAGGTTGTTGGCCAGCCGGGCGTTGAGGTCGAACTCGACGGCGGAGTCCTGGCCCACCAGGTCGGTGCCTTCGACGATCACCACGTCGCAGAGGCGGGCAATGTCCGCGAAGATCTCCACGCACCTGGCGTCGATCTCCGCCCGGTTTCCCTCCGCGAGCAGCGCGCGGACCTCGTCATAGGTCAGGCCGCCGCGGCACCGGTCATCGTCCAAGGCGAACCGGGACTTCATCAGCGCGACCATGGGGTCATGGGCTGCCGAGGGCCCGTGGACCACCGGCTTGAAGAAGCCGATCCTGTCCGCGTGCCGGTGCAGCGTATCGGCCAGACCGAGGGCGATCAGGGACTTGCCCGATCCCGGGGTGGTTGCGCTGACGTAGATGCCTTTTGCCATGGTCCGCCTTTTGCTGTTCTTGCTGGTGCCGGTCCTCCCATCCTTGCACCCCGCACGCCCTAAAGGGCAAAGGTGCGTGCCGCCGTCGAGCGTTCCAGCCCAGTTGCTTTTCCCTGCATCGTGCGGCGCGCCGCGGACGACGGCGTGTCCCCGGCGTGGGTGCCTGGGGTCCGCCAAGTAAGCGGGCAGGAACGCACGCGCCAGAGCTGCATGCCCTTGACACCGGACCCCCCAATGGGATTACCTAATGAACATTCGGTAAATAAAGCTGGAGGCAATGACGCATGGCTGAAGCAACACTTTCCGGGGCCACCCACCCCATCCTGGAAAACGACTACGCCTCCGAATGGATGGGAATCGAGGTCCTCGCCCTCAGCGACGGCCATGCCACCATCCGGATGACCCTCCGGCAGGAGATGCTCAACGGTTTCGGGATGGCCCACGGCGGAATGATCTTCGCGTTCGGGGACACCGCCTTCGCCCTCGCGTGCAACCCCATCCACCCTGCACCCGGCGAGGAAGGCACCATCACCGTAGCCTCCGGCGTCGACATCAACTTCCTCAAGCCCGCCTTCCGCGGCCAGGTGTTGACCGCCGTCGCGGACCGCCGCTCCAGTGCCGGGCGCAGCGGCCTGTACGACATCCGGATCTTTGCCGCCGACGCCGCCGCACCGGCCTCCAAGACCGAACCCAGTTCCCCGGGCGAGCTCATCGCCGAGTTCCGCGGACGCAGCCGCACCATTCCCAAGAAGTAGGAAAACCATGACCCTGCATGCCCCCGAAACCGCACCCACCGGCACCGACGCCGTCCTGGACCGCGAGGAAACCATCTCCCGGGATGAGCTCGAAGCCCTCCAGCTCAGCCGCCTGCAGCACACCGTCGCGTACGCGTACGAGCGCGTGCCGCTGTACAAGCGCAAGTTCGACGACGCCGGCATCCACCCCAACGACCTGCGCGAACTCAGCGACCTGGGCAACTTCCCCTTCACCACCAAGGACGACCTGCGCGAGGAATACCCGTTCGGCATGTTCGCGGTCCCGCAGCACGAAGTAGCCCGCGTGCACGCCAGCTCGGGCACCACGGGCCGGCCCACCGTCGTCGGCTACACCAAGCAGGACCTGGCGGACTGGGCCAAGCTGGTGGCCCGCAGCCTGCGCGCCTCCGGCGTCCGCCCAGGCATGAAGGTCCACAACGCCTACGGCTACGGCCTGTTCACCGGCGGCCTGGGCGCCCATGCCGGCGCTGAAGCCCTGGGCTGCACCGTGATCCCCATCTCCGGCGGCCAGACCGAACGGCAGATCCAGCTGATCCAGGACTTCAAGCCGGACGCCATCCTGGCCACCCCCACGTACCTGCTGACCATCGCCGACGCCATGGCGCACATGGGCGTCGACCCCGCATCCACCTCCTTGAAGTACGCGGTGCTCGGCGCCGAACCGTGGACCGAGGAGATGCGGCACGAGCTCGAAGTCACCATGAACATCAAGGCGTGCGACATCTACGGCCTCTCCGAAGTGATGGGCCCGGGCGTCGCCGGCGAAGCGGTGGAGACCCAGGACGGCAGCCACATCTGGGAGGACCACTTCCGCCCCGAGATCATCGACGCGTTCAACCCCGCGGTGGGCAAGGAAAACGTCCTGCAGGACGGCGAGCACGGCGAACTCGTGTTCACGTCGCTCACCAAGGAAGCCCTCCCCATCATCCGCTACCGCACCAAGGACCTCACCCGCCTGCTCCCCGGCACGGCCCGCCCCTCGCACCGCCGCATGGGACGCATCACCGGCCGCAGCGATGACATGATCATCCTCCGCGGCGTGAACGTCTTTCCGTCCCAGATCGAGGAAATCGCGCTGCGGATCCCCGAGCTCAGCCCGCACTTCCAGCTCGAGCTGACCCGCCCCGAGGGCCAGCGGATGGACCAGATGACAGTCAAGATCGAGCGCCGGGACGCGGTGAGCGTTGCGCAGGGCACGACGGCGGCACGCACCTTGAAGGAGCAGATCAAGATCCACGTGGGTTCTTCATGCCAGGTGGACGTGGTTGAGCCCGGCTCGCTGGAGAGGTCCAACGGCAAGCTCCGCCGGATTTACGACCTGCGCCCGAAGGGGTAGTTCAGCCCTGCGCCGGCCGACCGACCGTTCATGAGAAACTAGCCACTATGCCCAGCAGCACTGAGACCACCACCGCCGCTAATGGCACAGCGAAGCGCGGCCGCCCCGGCTACGACCAGCAGTCCGTGCTGCGCATCGCCGTCGACGTCTTCAACCGCCACGGCTACGACGCGACGTCCATGGGGATCCTGGCGGACAACCTGGGCATCTCAAAGTCGGCGATTTACCACCACGTACCGTCCAAGGGCGATCTCCTCAAGCTCGCCCTGGACCACGCGCTGGGCGGCCTCGAGGCCATCCTGGAACGGCCCGAGGCTACTTCCGGAGCGGCCGATGCACGGCTGGAGTTCGTGCTGCGGCAGACGGTGGCCGTGCTCGTTGACCGCCTTCCCTTTGTCACACTGCTCCTGCGCCTCCGCGGCAACACCGAGATCGAGCGGGACGCGCTGGAACGGCGGCGGGCCTTCGACCACAAGGTGGCGGCCCTGATTTCCGCTGCCCGCGACGAAGGCTCGCTCCGCCAGGACATCGACCCCCGGACCGTCTCCCGGCTCCTGTTCGGCATGATTAACTCCATTGTCGAGTGGTACAAGCCGGGCGGCTCCCTGTCGCCGCAGCGGCTCGCCGACGACGTCATCACGATGGCGTTCGACGGCCTCCACTCCCAGCCCCAGCCTCCCGCAACTGAGTAGCGCTAAGTATGGTTTTGAGGCCCCATAACGACACTTAGCGCTAGTTAGTTGGGCTGGCAGCCTCCCTCCTCGGCGCCCCATCTGATATGCCACGGGAATCCCAACCCGGGGAATAATAAGTGTGCTTGGTATTTTCCCCGCTCCCCGGCTACGGTGGTAGAAAACCAGCATCCGCAGGGAGGTACCGATGAACCGAGCCAGCGATCCGCAGCGTTCACGCCGCCTGCGGACAGTTGTCGGCGGCAGCGCCCTCGCCGCCGCGCTGGCCCTCAGCGGCTGCACAGGGACGCCGAATCCCCCGGCCCCCAGCGGCACCTCCTCAAGCCAGGCGCCGTCGTCGGACTCCGCCAACTCCGCCCTGGCGTCCTCCACCGCTGCGCCCTCCACTGCCAAGTCCGCCGCGCCGGCGGACGGCGGCTCCGGGGCAGCGGCCGGCAACCTGCCGCAGCTCGTGGAGAACCTGTCGCCCTCCGTCGTTACGATCTTCACGGAAGGCGGCCTGGGCAGCGGCGTGGTGTACTCGGCCGACGGGCTGATCCTGACCAACGAGCATGTGATCCGCGGCGCCACCACCGTTGAGGTGGGGTTCGCCGACGGGCAGCGGGTGGAAGGCACGGTGAAGGCCAGCGACGCCGTGACGGACCTTGCGCTGGTGCAGGCCAAGCGCACCGGTCTGCCGAAGCCCACCTACCAAAGCGACCTGCCCAAGGTCGGCGAAGGTGCCCTGGTCCTGGGCTCCCCCCTTGGCTTTGAAAACACGGCCACCGCCGGCATCATCTCCGGACTCCACCGCTCCATCCCCGGTTCCGCGTCGAACAGCCTCTCGCTGGTGGACCTCATCCAGACGGACGCGCCCATCAGCCCCGGCAACTCCGGCGGCGCCGTGATCAATATGCGCGGCGAGGTCATCGGGATCAGCGAGGCCTACATCCCGCCGTCAGCCGGGGCCGTATCACTTGGCTTCGCGATTCCGGCTGCCACCGCCGTGGACGTCGCCGAGGAACTGCTGGCCAACGGCACCGCTAAACACGCGTATCTGGGCCTGACACCGGGCGAACTGACGGCGCAGATCGCCGACCAGTTGGGAATCCAGGAAGGCGCCGGCGTCGTGGTCCTCGCCGCCGACCGTGACGGCCCTGCCGGGCGCGCGGGGATCCGCCCGGGCGACGTCCTGCAGTCGATGGAGGGAGTGGAACTCGCCACCCCGGAGAAGCTCCTGGCGGAACTGCGCAAGCGCAACCCCGGCGACACCGTGGGCTTCAAGGTCAAGCGCGGCGATCAGAGTTTGGATATCAAGGTGGACCTTACCGACCGGCCCGCCAGCACAACCACCCGATAGGAAGGAAAAGCACATGAGCCACAAGGAAGAGCCCGAGGCAGGATTCATCATCCCGGACCCCTCAAAAATCCGCGAGGACGTTCCCGGCGACGCCGGCGACGAGGCCAACGTGATCCGCTTCAGCGAGGAGCAGGCCCTCATTGAGGAACAGTCGCACGGCATCCGCCCTGACACCTACAGCGTTCCCTCCGGCGGCCCCACGATGGATGAGGCCCGCGGCAACATGGACCTGTCCGACCGCAGCGAAGGCGGCCGGGGCACGGGTCCCGAGGATGACAGCAGCGACGACGGCCTGCACGGCGGCGCCGAAAGCTGACGCCGCCGCTGGAAACAAGCAGGAGGGGTGCCCCGGTCCTGCCGGGGCACCCCTCCTGCTTTCTTTTGCGCCTGCCTGCGTTGCGGCGGCCCTGCCTAAACCTGGTACTCGGGCTGGCCGCCGAGGTTCTGGTGGACGCACAGGATGTTGTGCTCCGTGTCCATGAACCAGGCGCACTTCTCCGACTCCGTGGTGCAGATGTGGTTCTCCGTCCGCAGCGTGGGCAGGTCGTAGTCCTGGAACATCACGCCCCTGGCTTCCATGTCCCGCACCGTCGCCTCGATGTCCGAAACCTCAAAGCTCAGTGCCGTGTGCTCGGAGTGCTTGCCGTCGGCCACCGGCATCAGCTGCAGCATGGGGCCGCCGTCAGAGCCGAGCAATTCGCTGCCATCGTCCGCCTTGCCGCGGTGCGGGAGTCCGAGCTTTTCGGTATAGAAACTGCGGGCGCGGGCTGCATCATCCACCGGCAGGATGGTTGTGGCTGTGTTCAATTTAAGGGTCATGTGGCCACCTCCTACGGGATGAATCTTACGCCCGGGCCGCCGGAAAAGACCCTCCCTCAACGCCCGCTCACCTCCCGCATCCAAAACCAGAACGCCCGCTCACTTCCGAAAGGAAAGTGAGCGGGCGTTGATCAAAAAGGCGCCAGAAGTGAGCGGGCGTTGGAGGTTACTTTTCGACCAGCGTGAGGACGTCGTAGGTGGCCACGATCTCGTCGTTCTGGTTGGTCAGCACGGCGTCCCACGCCACCTCGCCGTACTCGTCCGTTTCGCGCGGGGTGATCTTCTTGGCGGTGAGGGTCACGCGGATGGAGTCGCCCGCGGCCACCGGCGTAATGAAACGCAGGTTTTCCAGGCCGTAGTTGGCCAGGACCGGGCCGGGCGCGGGCTCGACGAACAGTCCGGCACCCCAGGCCAGCAGGAGGTAGCCGTGGGCCACGATGCCGGGGAAGAACGGGTTGGCTTCCGCGGCTTCATGGTTGGTGTGGGCGTAGAACGTATCGCCGGTGGAGTTGGCGAAAGCCGTGATGTCCTCCAAGGTAACCTGGCGCAGGTCGGAACGGACGGCATCGCCGATCCGCAACGTTGCCAGTGACTTCCGGAACGGGTGCGTCCTTTCCGTTTCAATTGTGAAGTTGCGGTCCGCTCCGGTGTGCCAGATGCCGGTGACGGCGGTCAGCATATTGGGCGAGCCCTGGATGGCGGTGCGCTGCATGTGGTGCATCACCGACCGGATGCCGCCCAGTTCCTCGCCGCCGCCTGCACGGCCGGGACCGCCGTGGACCAGGTGCGGGACAGGCGAACCGTGGCCCGTTGACGAACGGGCGTCCTCGCGGTTGAGCATCAGGACGCGGCCGTGGTGGGCGGCGATCCCGGTGACCAGTTCACGCGCCACGCCAGGGTCGTTGGTGCACACGGAGGCGACCAGGGAGCCGCTGCCGCGGGCGGCGAGGCGGACGGCGTCGGGAATGTCCTTGTAGCCAATCACTGACGAAACCGGGCCGAATGCCTCCAGCGAGTGCACTTCCTCCGCCTCGGGGTTGTTCCAGTTCAGCAGGACGGGCGCCATGAAGGCCCCGCCGTCCACCATCCCGGTGGTCCCGTCGGCAGAGGTGACCGACGGCGAATCGAGGGTTCCGTACGCAAGCTCACCACCGGCGTCGAGCATGGACTGCACAGCGGCGCGCACATCGTTCAGCTGCTCCACGGAGGCGAGCGCGCCCATGGTGACGCCCTCGGCGCGGGGGTCGCCGAGGACAACGCGTTCGGTGATGCGCTTGCCGATGGCAGCGGAGACAGCGGGAACCAGCTCCTGGGGCACGATGGCACGGCGGATGGCGGTGCACTTCTGCCCGGCCTTGGCCGTCATTTCGGTGACCACGGACTTGACGAAGGCGTCGAACTCGGGTGTGCCCTCCACTGCGTCGGGGCCGAGGATGGCGGCGTTGAGCGAGTCGGTTTCGGAGGTGAAGCGGACGCCGCCTTGGACGACGTTCGGGTGGGACTTCAAGGACAGGGCTGTGGAGGCGGAGCCGGTGAAGGCCACCAGGTCGCGGTAGTCCAGGACGTCCAGGAGCCCGCGGACCGAGCCGGAGATCAGCTGCAGCGAGCCCTTGGGCAGGATGTTGGATTCGACAATGGCCTTGACCACGGCGGCGGCCACGTAGCCGGTGGGGGTGGCCGGCTTGACGATGGTGGGCACGCCGGCGATGAAGGCGGGCGCGAACTTCTCCAGCATGCCCCAGACCGGGAAGTTGAAGGCGTTGATCTGGACGGCCACGCCCGGGATTCGGGTGTAGATGTGCTCGCCGGCGAAGGAGCCGTCCTTGGACAGGACCTCCATGGGACCGTCCACCACTACCTGGGAGTTGGGCAGCTCGCGCCGGCCTTTGGAGCCGAAGGTGAAGAGGACGCCGATGCCGCCGTCGATGTCGATCATGGAATCGATCTTGGTGGCACCGGTCTGGGCTGAGAAGGTGTAGAAATGGTCACGCCGGGCGTTCAGGTACTGCGCCAGTTCCTTGAGCTTGAGGGCCCGCTGGTGGAAGGTCAGCTTGCCCAGTTCAGCCTGGCCGGTGGTGCGTCCGTAGTCCACGACGTCGACGAGGTCCAGCCCTTCCGTGCTCACCTTGGCCAGGATCTCCCCCGTGCTGGCATCACGGACCGGGACTGCGGAAGCCGACGAGCCGGCGTCGGGCGTCCACCATGCGTCCATGATGAAGCTGGGTACTGTCTCCACGGTGTCGACCGTGGCCTGGGGAGCTGTGGCTGTGGTGGTCATCGTTGACGGTCCTTCCAACAAGGGGGCAGGCAAACAGGACAGTCATTACTGACCGTCCGTTCGGTAATATATTCACCATACATGACGTGCCGTGCTGCAGACTAGAAGGCCGGGACTGAAATGGCCACCCCAAAGGAGAACAAATGAGCGCCCCCTCACCGAAGGATGCCGCGGAGAACCAGCCGTCAGAGCACGAACTGTGGAAGATCCACCTCGGCGAGCTCGACGAGAAGATGGGTGTGAAGATCCTCGAGGAATCGGTGGAGCGGGTGGTGGCCACCATGCCCGTGGAGGGAAACAGGCAGTCCTTTGGGCTTCTGCACGGCGGCGCGTCCCTTGCCGTGGGTGAGGCCGTGGGGTCCTGGGCGGCGGTGATCCACGCGAGCACCATGGGTAAGACGGCGGTGGGCGTGGACGTCTCGGCCACCCACCACCGCTCCGCGCGCGAGGGGCACGTCACCATCACCGCCACGCCGATCCATCTGGGTGGCACACTCACTACGCACGAGGTGCTGATCACCAACGAGTCGGGCCAGAGGCTCTGCACCCTCCGCATCACCAACCTGCTGATGAAGCGCCACAAATAACTACCGGGCGGAACGGCGCTTCCGCCTGACCAGCACCGTCAGCAGGATCCCGACGGCGAGTGCGGCCGCTGCTGCCCCTGCCGCGAAGCTCAGTCCACCGGCCCCGGTGGCGGCGAGAGTGCCGGCCGTGATGTTCCCGGCGGGAAGGACGGACGGCGCGGCGTCGATGATGAACGCGAGCTGCGCCGGGGCGGAAGGCACACCGTCCACCGACTGCGTCACTGACACAGTGTGGGCGCCTGTTGCCAGCCCGGCGGGGAACGAAACCTGCCAGGTTCCGCCGGCCACCAGGACCAACGGTGCAATGTGTGTCCCTGCAGCGCGGGCTCCCGTTGTGCCGCCTACCGCCGTGCCGGAGACCGGCTTCCCATCGAGCGAAACGGTCACGTCCGCGCCGTTCATTCCGGTTCCAGCGATGGTTGCCGGCAGCCCGTCCTGGGTGACGTGTTGCCCGTCGGCGAGGCTGGTGACGGCGGGAGGAGGCGGCGTGACAGAGAAGGTCACGGCCGTGGCGGGGCTGTCCGGAAGATCGGGGTAGGACTGCACTGCCGTGATGTTCACCTTGCCGGAGGGGGCCGGGGCCTGCAGTGAAACCGACCAGCGGCCGTCCGTCCCGACCAGTGCCGAGCCTGCGACGTCGCCGGACAGGGTGACGGTGGCGCCGGGCGTTCCCGTCCCTTCGAGACTTTTCAGCGCAGGCAGGGGCTCATTGGCCGGTGTGGTGATGGCCGGTGCAGGAAGGAACGAGGGCGTAATGACGATGCTCAGTGGCACCGCCTCAGAGCGGCTGAACCCGTTCACGGATTCGGCCGTAAAGGTGAACGGGCCCGGTGCTTCCGGCGCTGTGAAGGACCAGTTGCCGGCGGCATCCACGGGCACGTCGAACGGCTGCCGGCCGGAATAGCTGATACGGACCTGGGAACCGGCGGCCACGGCGGAGGCAGGGGCGGCAGGAACCCGGCCCGTGACGTTGGTCCCTGCCTTGAACGTCCTGTCAGCGGGAGCCACGAGTTCGGGCTTGTTCAGGAAGAGTTCCAGCTGGTAGCCGGGAAGCACCTTGAGGGAGTCCTCCAGGGTGGCCGCGACGGCAATGTTTTGGGCCCCGTCCGAGTCGCCGGCGGAATGGGTACCTACCGCGAAGTTTCCGCTGATCCAGGGGCCGCCCGAGTCGCCGCCTGCGGACTGGACGTCGTAGGAGAGGAACCCGTTGAACGCGCGGATGTCATTGTGCCTGGGATCGGCGGGGTTATCGACGTAGGTGGGGCCGCCCACCAGGAAGATGCCGACCGCACTGATGTGGCCGCAGGACCACCCCGTCCTCCATCCGGAGCGGCAGACGGGCATGCCGATTACCGGGGACGCGGTTCCGATGATCTTGACGTCCGGGCCTGCCTCCGACGGGTCCCCGTGAGTGCTGGTGGCCGGCAACGGATCGAGGTCCTGCCGGATCGATCCAATGACGGCAACGTCAGTTCCCACATTGCCCGGGTCGGTGACCGCGGTGTAGTCGGCGCCCGTGGGGGTTTCCGGGTCAAGCACCGGGGAGTTTCCAGGACCGCCAAACTGGCTGAACTGGAAGCTGCCCAGACGGCCCGCAGGCGCTCCCCCGAGCAGCAGGTCAACTGTTTTTGCAGTACCGTCTTCTGCGCAGTGCCCGGCGGTCAGGACAGCGGGAAGTCCGGCCGGATCGAAGGCAGAGAAGCCTGTCGAACAGGTAAACCCGGTGGCGGACCGGTACCCAACCCCGCCGGGGACGTCCGCTTCCGGCTTGAGGGGGGCAGCACCATCGAGCACCACGTTGGCGTACCTTGAGACGAACTCCGATGGAGAAATTTTTCCGGGGTTTGCGGCAGCGCCGGTTTGGTTTGCGGCGGCCGCGGCGGCCTCGGCGTCAACGCCGTCAGGGGCTGACTGGGCCGCGGCGACTCCGCCTGTGCGGATCACGAATTTCCCTGCCTCGGAGACCACAGCCTGAAGGCCTGCCGTTCCGACGTCCCGCAGATAAGCCTGGAAGAGCTGATCGGCGCTGACTGCGATCCGGCGCCCCTGGCCCGGCCCGGCCGCTGCTGCATCGTGGGCCTGGGGCATGTCGGACGGGGTCTGCGCTGGTGGCGCCGGCGTTTCCGGCGTCGCGGGCGTGGCGGGCGCAACGAGCACGAAGGTCGCCCCACCGGGCATGTTCAGCTCGTCCAGCCGTGCCTGCAGGGCAGGGCCGCTACCCTGCACCTGGATCTTTCCGTTTCCAACGCTGATGCCCGCATATCCCGGAAGCACCTGCAGGGAGCCCAAGGCTTGCGCCGCTTGCCGCCCCAGTTCGCCTGCCGCGTTGAATTCCGCCGGGGTCATGCCCAGGTCACGCAGCACGGCTTCCGGGAGTGCTCCACCCGAGGGGGCCGGCGAAGGAGAAGTATCTGTCAAAGCGCCGGCCTCGGGGCTTCCGGCCCTGCCGTCGGGCGGTGGGGCAACTGCGGGGCTGCCCGCCGTCGCGTCCCCGGGGGTGGGGCTCCCGGCGAAGGCCGCTGTGGGCCCCGTGCCAACGCCCATTGCGAGAACGATGCCAGCCATCACTCCCGAGGCAAGAATCCTGTTCCCTGGTGCTGCCGTTCCGCTCATAGTCGTCTCTCTGCCGATCAACGTAACGGAGGCATCATTTCCCTCACGTCACATGCGTCACACTGGTCCCATTCTATGCGCACGCTTTCGCGAGAGGGCCAGGACAGCATCCAGCTCCGCCTCCTGCAGTCCGTTCGCCAGCAGGTAGCGGCGGGTGTCCAGGTCGCGGACGAACGAAACAACCGCGAGGCCGCGCCGCTCCAGCAGGGGCGCTAATTCAGTCTCGTCCAGGTAGCGTTCGCGGCTGTGCGGCGGACCGTGCGTGCGGTAGCGCTCGTTGATGCCGCGGGCGCCCCGCCGGTAGCCCTCAGCGATTGCTTCGTCCGGGTCCTCCGCTAAATCCTGGACCATGGCCGCCACCAGTCCGCTGCGGTCACGCCCGGCGGCGCAATGCAGCAGGACATCCCCCTTGGGTGCAGCCAGCGCGATGGCCCGGAAGACGCCCACGAGCTTTTCCGGGAACAGGCGGGCGTTCTCGGCATAGTGGGCAGGGTCGTTCAGGTAGGGACCCGTGACGGCGGTGAATCGCGGATCGCCCGGCTCCTCTGTCGGTGCCTGCACCACATCGATGCCAGCCCAGGCAGCTGCGGGCACCACGGGATCCTTGTCCCGGCGCCTCCCCTCAACAGGGTTACGGAGATCCACGACGGTGCGGATGCCGTCGTCGAACGCCTGCTTCCAGCCTGCCTCCGTCAGCCACTCGCGCCGCCCCATCCGGTAGACGCCGCCGGAAACGTGCCACCCGTTGACGGCGCCGTCCCAGTCCACGGACTTGCCCCGTTTGCTCATGCGCACAGCTAACCACACGCTCGTGAATGCCGCATGCCACAAAAACCGGCGGCCGGGAAGGGTACGAAGGCCCCATGATCTCCATCTGCTGGGCCCTACGGTTGCAACACTAGCTACTTCATGTGACTGATGTTCAAAGGGGAACCCAGTGGGAAATACTGCATTACGACGCCGAATCCCGGCTTTCGCGGCCGGCCTCGCCGCCTTGGCACTAACAGCCGGATTCGCGGCTTCACCCGCCCAGGCCGTGGGCAAACTCAAATACGTAGCACTGGGAGATTCCTATGCTGCTGGGCAAGGGGCCGGCCCGTATCTGGATGCCTGCTACCGCAGCAACAACGCCTATTCCGAACTCGCTGATGAGGAGAAAGCTATCCAACTGGTGGTCAACGCCGCCTGCAGCGGCAAGACCACATGGGACGTCGTGAACACCCAGCTAAGTCAGCTCAATAAAAGCACCGAACTGGTGACCATTACCGCCGGCGGCAACAACATCGGTTTCGGGGACATCATCAACTATTGCGGGGTCGTCCTTGCGAACCTCCCCCCGGCCCCGCAGTGTGGCGGTGCCCTCGGCCAGGCGGAGGTACAGCTTCAGAGCGGCCTGCTTGAAAGTGACCTGGTTGCGATGATCCAGAGCGTTCGTGCCGCAGCGCCAAACGCCAAGATTGTGCTGACGGGCTACCCCTACCTCCTGGACCCAATCCCGGCAGGCCTGACCGACCCGGCAGCGCAGTTCATCTACACAGCCACCGACTTGGCAAACCGCCTGGACCAGACCATTGCCGCAGCGGCCCAGGAGGCCGATGCCGCCTTAATCAACGACCCCAAAGTGCAATACGTCGATGTGCGGGCCGCATTCCTCGGCCACGGTGCCTTGTCGCCGGACCCGTGGATCAACCTCGGCACCGCACCCGATGGCTTCCACCCGAACGGTGACGGCTATCGTCTTGGCTACTACGACTCACTTCGTAGCCAGCGTGCCTTCAATCTGAACTAACTCGGCCAGAACGCAGACCCTTATCCGCGCCGGGCCAGCCGGTACTCAAGCCCGGCGCGGACTGCGGGCCATTCGTGGTCCAGGATGGAGAACACCACAGTGTCCCGCAGGTTCCCGTCGCTGGTCCGTGAATGGCTGCGGAGCACACCGTCCTGTTTTGCGCCCAGCCGGGCAATGGCCTCCCGCGACTGGTGGTTCAGCCAGTGGGTGCGGAACTCCACAGCCGGGCACCCGATTACCTCGAAGGCGTGCCTGAGCAGCAGGAGCTTCGAATCCGGGTTGGTCCCGGTCCCCTGTGCCGATGCCGTGTTCCAGGTGGAGCCGATCTCAACGCGCGGCGTGGCGGCGTCGATGTTCATGTAGGTGGTCATGCCGATGATGCGGCCCGGCCCGCCGGTGGCGGCGTCGATCAGCCGGGTGGTGAACGGGAGCATGGATCCCTGCTCCTGCAGCGACAGCCGCCGGCGGATCTCGCCCGCCATGGCATCCGGAGCCGGGACAGAGGTGTACCAAAGCTTCCACAGCTCGCCGTCACTCACCGCATCCACCAGGCCGTCATGGTGCTCCTCGGCGAGTGGCTCCAGGATTACATGGCGGCCGGTCAGGGTAAGGGGTTCAAGGAAAGTCACTGCACCAGCCTAGGCCCGCCGAACGGGCGGGTTACGCTGGGAAGCACCACGACGTCGAGCGAGGGAGTTATTTTGTCAGGAACCAACCCGGACCCCGAAGACGACAAGATCACCGGACTTGAACCTGGCGGCGGGGTCCCGCCGGGTGAGACCCCGCCGGGTGAAGCATCAACCGCCGGCCCGCAGGGTCATGACGAGCACGGCACCAGGAAGGGCACGCAGTTCCTGTGGATCGGCATTATCGCCGTGGTGGTCCTGCTGTGCCTCCTGTACTTCATCGGCTACATTGTGGGTTTCTTCGACTAGGCAGTGCTCCTAGCTGGGCCAGTCGAAAAAGCCCTTGCCCGTCTTGCGCCCCAGTTCACCGCGAGCCACTTTGTCCTTGAGGATCTGCGGCGGTGCGAACCGCTCGCCCAAGGTGGACTGCAGGTATTCCGCGATGCCCAGGCGGACGTCCAGGCCCACGATGTCCGTGGTCTTCAGCGGTCCCGTGGGGTGCTTGTAGCCCAGCACCATGGCGGCGTCGATGTCCTCGGCGGATGCCACGCCTTCCTCCACCATCCGCATCGCTTCCAGCGCGATGGCCACGCCCAGGCGTGAGGACGCGAAGCCCGGGGCATCATTGACGACGACGGCGGTCTTCCCGAGTGCCTCCACCCACCTTTTCGCCGCGGCGGCAAGTCCGGGAGACGTCCGCTCACCCAGCACCACCTCGATGAGCGTGGACGCCGGGACCGGGTTGAAGAAATGCAGACCCAGGAAGTTCTCCGGCCGCTTCAGTTCACGGGCCAGGCCGTTGACGGACAGCGACGAAGTGTTGGAGGCGATGAAGGCGTCCTCCGCCAGCCGTTCCTCGATGCCACGCAGCGCGGAAACTTTCAGGTCCCAGTCTTCGGGGACGGCCTCCACCACCAGCCGGCGGTCCTTGAAGGCGTCATAGTCCACGCCCACGGTCAGCCGGGATGCCATCTCGTCCAGGTTGGCGTCGGTCATGCCGCGCTCAATGCTCTTCGCGGCCGCGGACTCCACCCGTTCCCGGGCGGCCTCCGCGGACTGTTCGTCGCGTTCCACCACCAGTACGTCGGCGCCCTTGATCAGGAAGGCGTGGGCAATGCCGGCGCCCATGCGGCCGCCGCCCAGCACCCCGACGGAAGCGGGAAGGTTGGCGGGAACTTCAAGATTGCTCATGGTCTACTTTCCGTCGGCTGGGGTGGCGGAGGCGGCGTCCGCCTTCTTCGCTGCGTTGCGGTCCAGGAACGCCTGCATCCGGTCGAACTTGGCCTGGGATTCGAACAGGATTCCCTGGGCCAGCTGGTCGATGAGTGGATGGGCTTCGGCGGGGGCGTGGAACACGGACTTGGTGATCCGGACCGCCAGTGGGTCCTGCCGTCCAATCCTGCTGGCCAGGCTGTGGGCTGCATCCAAAAGCTCTGCGGGATCGTGGATCTCGGTGATGAGGTTGGCGGCGCGGGCCTCGTCTGCGCCGAGGACCAGTCCGGCCAGGAGGATCTGCTTGGCCATTGGTTCGCCCACGAGTTCCTTGAGCCGCCAGCTGGCACCGGCAGCGGCCAGGATTCCCAGCCCTGTTTCCGGGTTGCCGATGCGTACGTTGGGGGTGCCGATCCGGAAGTCCGCGGCATAGGCCAGTTCTGCGCCGCCGCCCAGGCAGTAACCGTCCAAGGCGGCGATGACCGGCATGGGCAGCTGGGCGATCCGGACGAAGATGGTGGAGTTGATTCCCTGCAGGGCGTCGTCCCGGCGCCGTTCGCGCAACTGGGCGATGTCGGCGCCGGAGGCGAAGACTCCGTCCACGCCGGCGATGATCAGCACCTTGGGGTTCTGTTCCAGCGCTGCGCAAACGGTGTGGAGTTCGTCCACCATCTGCTGGTCGATCGCGTTCTTCACGTCGGGCCGGTTGAGCAGCACCACCACGCGGTCGTCCCGCTCCTCCACCAGCAGGGCGGAGAAGTCTTCCGATGCAAGGTCTACCGCGACCCCCATCAGATCTTCTCCAGCAGCATCGCCGTGCCCTGGCCGACGCCCACGCACATGGTGGCCAGGCCGATCCGGGCGTCTTCGCGTTCCATCCTGCCCAGGAGGGTGATGGCAAGCCGTGAGCCGCTGGAACCGAGCGGGTGGCCCAGGGCGATCGCCCCGCCGTCGCGGTTCACGATCTCCGGTTCCAGCCCCAGGCGGCGGATGCAGGCCAGGGACTGCGTGGCAAAGGCTTCATTAAGTTCGACAGCGGCCAGGTCGCCTATGCTGAGGCCGCTTCGCTTGAGCACTTTCTGGGTGGCGGGGACGGGACCAATGCCCATGATCTCGGGTTCACACCCGGCGGAGGCGCCGTCGACGATCCGGGCACGGGGCGTCAGGCCCAGCCGCTCGATGGCTGCTTCCGACGCCACGATGATCGCCGAGGCGCCGTCGTTGAGGGACGAGGAGTTTCCGGCCGTGACCACGGATCCGCCGTGCGCCACGGGTTTCAGCCCTGCAAGGACGTCCATGCTGGTGCCTGGGCGCGGGCCTTCGTCCGTGTCCACCACCGTCTCGGACTTGCGGGATTTGACGGTCACCGGGACGATCTCGTCCTTGAAGCGGCCCGCCTGAATGGCATCCAGGGCCAACTGGTGGGAGCGGACGGCGAAGGCGTCAGCGTCCTCGCGGGAGATGCCGTCCACCCTGGCCACTTCCTCGGCCGTTTCCGGCATGGAGTAGGTCATCTTCCCATCCCGGGACAAGCCGCCGTGCTGGAAGTGCGGGTTGGTGAACCGCCAGCCGATCGAGGTATCGAAAATCTGGCCGGGCTTGGCGAAGGCGGCTGTGGGCTTCTCCTGCACCCAGGGTGCGCGGCTCATGGACTCAACGCCGCCGGCGATGACTATGTCCGCGGCTCCTGCCTTGATCATGTGGCTGGCCTGGATGATGGCGCTCAGGCCCGAGGCGCAGAGCCTGTTGACGGTGATCCCGGGAATGTGCAGCGGCAGCCCGGCCAGCAGGGTGGCCATCCGCGCAACGTTCCGGTTCTCCTCCCCTGCGCCGTTCGCGTTGCCGAGAATCACTTCGTCAATGCTCTCAGGATCCAGGCCGGCGCGTTCCACGGCTTCGCGGACCACCAGAGCCGCAAGATCATCAGGGCGCACAGAGGACAACGCGCCCCCATACCTGCCCACGGGCGTTCGGACCCCGCCTACAAGGAAAGCCTGCGGACCTGCGGTTGCAGCCATGGAAACACCCTTCACGCGATAAACAGCTCTGTCATCGGCGGCCGGCACAGCGGAAACACTCACTTACCGACCGTTCGTTCTGTAAATGGTACACGGCAAGGCTGTAGGCGCGCACCCAGTTACAGGACGGTCACCCCCAGATGGGCGGCGATGAGCGGCGCGAGGAGGCCCAGCTGGTAATCGTCAATCACCATGCCGGCCAGGCTGCCCAGCCCGCTGATCTTGCGGAATTCCGTACCCCTGAGGTCAAAGTCCTTCAGTTTGGCCCCGGCCAAGTCCAGTGATCCCACCGTGCAGTCCACCAGCTTCACGCGGGCTGCGACGGCGGCACCCAGGTCAAGTTCATTGATGATGCAGCCGGTGATCAGCACGTCGGTAAGCCTGGCGCCGCGGAGGTTGAGGTAGTCCAGCTTGCCGCCGTCGATCCGGACGGACTGCCAGCCGCTTTCATACAGCTCTGCCGAGCCCAGGCGGGGATTCCGGAACTCCACGTCCTGCCAGGTGCTGCGGGCGCCCCTGAAAACCGGCGCATACAGCTCCGCCAGGATGCAGTCGCGGAACGAGGCGCCGCGGAGCTGGGTCTCGTTGAAGGACGGGGCCTCGAAGACGCATTCGGCAATGACAGCACCGCCCAGGTCCAGCCCGTCAGCGGCGGGACGCTTGAACCGGGTATTCTCGTACCTCCCACCGCGCCGGAACCCCAGGTCCTGAAGGTCCTCGAGGTCCTGCAGGTCAACGGGGGAAAGCCGGGGCGGGGCCACCTTGGCTGCACCCCTGCCGCGCACTTTATCCATGGCCCGAGCCTAGCCGGGGGCACCGATAAAGGAACAGCACACCAGACCGGGGGTTGAAATAGTAAGCAAGCTTTGCTTATCGTGAAAGTGCACGGTTGATCGACGGAAACGAAAGGAGGCCGGAACCATGGGCCTCGGAGACAAGATCAGTAACGCGGCAGAGGACCTTGGCGGCAAGGCCAAGGAAGCTGCAGGCAACGTGACCGATAACGACCGCCTGAAGGCAGAAGGCCAGGCCGACCAGGTCAAGGCCGATGCCAAGAAGGTCGGCGAAAACGTCAAGGACGAGTTCAAGCGCGACTAGTCCCCAGCTGCTGCAGCCGCAGCGAACGGCGTGCTGCACCAGCCCGACGGCGGCGGATCCAGTGGATCCGCCGCCGTTTCGCTGTCCGGGCATCATCCATTGTTGGGTACCCGCCGTTTTGGAGCATCAGAACGGCACCTACTCAGCAATCGATGGGGTTCACCATCCGCTGCGGGTGGGAGTATGTCCCTGCCGGGAATCTTCCGGCATGCTCATCTCGGCGCGGAGGCCGAGCAGCCGGACAGGGCGGCCCGGCTCGATCTTCGCCACGAGGTCTAGGGTACGGGCCAGCACTTCGGCCGGATCCGAGGTCGCCGGAATTTTCCGCCCGAAGGTCGTGGTGCTGAACGGGGCGTACCGCACCTTCAGCGTCAGGCCAATCACCGGCCGCCCCTCGGCAGCAACATCCTCCAGCACGTGCGCTGCCAACTCCCTGACGGCGTCGTCAATCTCTGCTGCGTCCGTCAGGTCGCGCTGGAAGGTGGTTTCCCGGCTGTGGCCCCGGGCCACCCACGGGGTATCGTCCACCACCCTTGCGCCGTCGCCCCGCCCAAGTTGCGCGTACCAGGGACCCATCTTTGGGCCGAACTCGGGAACCAGGTCATTGGGGTCCGCGGCTGCGAGCGCGGCAACAGTTTTGATGCCCAGCTTGGCGAGTCGCTGCGATACCTTGGTTCCGACGCCCCACAGCTCAATTGTGGGCCGGTCCCCCATGACCTCGAGCCAGTTGCCTTCCGTGAGCCGGAAGATGCCGGCAGGCTTGCCGAACCCTGTCGCAACCTTGGCACGGACCAGGGTGTCACCAATGCCGATGCTGCAGTGGAGACGCGTTTCCGCCAGGACGGCCTGCTGCAGTTGCCGGGCGCACGCCTCCGGGTCCGCGGACTGGACGCCAACGAAGGCCTCATCCCAGCCCAGCACCTGCACGGTGGCTCCAGGCTGCGAGCGCAGCACTGCCATGACCTTCTCCGACGCTTCAAGGTACGCCTCGTGGTCCACGGGCAGGATGACGGCGTCCGGCACCTTCCGGGCGGCGATGCGCAGCGGCATTCCCGACCCGACGCCATAAGCCCGGGCTTCGTAGGACGCCGTGGACACGACTGCCCTTTCGGTGGGATCACCGCGGCCGCCCACGATCACCGGCCTGCCCGCAAGCTCAGGCCTGCGGAGCACCTCAACGGCAGCGATGAACTGGTCCAGGTCCACATGCAGCACCCATGGTTCGCTCACATGCCCCAGTCTGCCCCCTGGCCGGCGGCGGAGGCCACCACTAACCCTTCAGGCCTGGACTGCAAAGGCGGGACTTCCCCGCAGTGCGGGGCTAGCCTTGGCCGATGACCATCGTTGACCTGGGTGCTGGGAGCGGCGCCGCGGGCGGCTCCCCCGGCCTGCGCGGCTACCTGGCGGTACCTGAGGGACCCGGCCCTTTCCCCGGCGTCGTCATGATCCACGAAGTGTTCGGCCTCGATGAGCAGACCCGCCGGCATGCGGACCGGCTGGCCCGGGCCGGGCACCTCACCTTGGCACTGGACCTGTTCAGCGACGGCGGCCGGCGGCGTTGCCTGGTGGGAACCATGCGTGCCATGGCGGCCCGGCAAGGCAGGCCCTTCATTGACATCGCCACGGCCCGAAAGTGGCTTGCGGAATCGGATCTGGGCAACGGCAGGACCGGGGTGATCGGCTTCTGCATGGGCGGCGGGTTCGCCCTGCTGGTGGCGCGGGACGGGTTCGACGCCGCATCTGTCAACTACGGGCGGCTTCCCGGGAAGCAGCAGGAGGACCTGGTGGAGGCGTTGCGCGGTGCCTGTCCAATCGTGGCCAACTACGGCGGGGCCGACAGGTCGCAGAAGGGCGCCGCCGCCCGGCTCGAAACAGCGTTGGACCAGCTGGGCATCGAGCACAGCGTCAAGGAATTCCCTGCGGCGGGCCACTCCTTCCTCAATGATGAGGAGCTGGGTCCGGCACTCCTCCGGCCGCTGATGCGGGTCATGGGCGTCGGCCCGGACCCAGCGTCTTCGCCCGAAGCCTGGTGGCGCATCGAGGACCACTTCGCCCGGCACCTGAAGATCTGAGGGCTTCCCCCAGGGGCCTGGAACGCCCAATTAAACGCCAGCGGCGGGCCGCCCCACCAAAGGGGGCGGCCCGCCGTCGGACTGTCGTGCAGGAGGACGTGGGGTCAGCTGAAGAGCTCGCTCTTGGGCTGGTTGTCCTTGACCTTCTGCCAGCCCAGCCACAGGAGCACGGCGAACAGCGGGATGGTGGCCAGGGTCCACAGGCCCAGGTAGAACACCTCGCCGTCCTTGCTGGTCATGGTATCGAAGCCGATCAGCACGGTGATGGCCAGCAGGCCGAGCAGGCCGGCCCAGCTGGTCCAGGGGGAGCCGGGCATGGGCAGGCTGGAGGTGATGCCCTTGCGGCGGCGCAGCATGATCTGGCTGGCGAAGATGGAACCCCAGCAGAAGATGACGCCGATGGAGGCCGAGTTCAGGGCCAGGTCAAATGCGTGCGAGCCGCCCAGCCAGATGTTCAGCATGATGCCCACCAGGTAGAAGGCCGCGATGGCCAGGATGGCTGCGTACGGGACGTGGCGCTTGGACATTTTGGTAAGCCACTGCGGGGCGTGGCCGTTGTTGGCCATGGTGCGGAACACGCGGCCGATCGAGTACAGGCCGGAGTTGCAGGAGGAAAGGGCGGCGGTGATGACGATCATGTTCATCACATCGCCAACCCAGCCGAGGCCCATCTGGCCAAAGACGGTCACGAACGGCGAGGTGCCGGCCTTGTACTGGTCCGACGGCAGGAGCATGGCCAGCAGCAGGACGGAACCCACGTAGAACACCACGATGCGGAGTACGACGGCGCGGATCGCCTTGGGCACTTCGCGTTCCGGCGTTTCCATCTCGCCGGCCGTGACGCCGACCAGCTCAATGCCGTTGTAGGCAAAGATCACGGCGTTCAGGACCAGGACCATCACCAGGGCGCCCTTAGGGAACATGCCGCCCTCGGCTGCGAAGAGGTTCGCTACGGATGCGTGACCGTCACCCACCTTGGCGTTGGTCACCACCATGAAGGTTCCGACGGCCAGGAAGATGAGGATGGCGCCCACCTTGAGGCAGGAGGCCCAGAATTCGAACTCGCCGAACGCCTTGACGCTGAGCAGGTTCACTGCCACCAGGAGCGCCAACGCGGCGATCGCGGAGGCTTCCACCGGGACATTGGGGAAGAAGAACTGGAAGTACAGGCCGATCGCGATGAGTTCGGCGATGCCCGTCATGCCCCAGTTGATGAAGTACATCCAGCCGGACAGGAAGGCGCCTTTCTTGCCGAACATCTCGCCGGCGTAGCTCACCAGGGAGCCGGAGGTCTGGCGGTACATGATGAGCTCGCCCAGCGCCCGCATGAGGAGGTAGGCGATGACGCCGGCGATGGCGTAGGAGAAGATCAGGGCCGGGCCGGTGGAGGCGAGGCGTCCGCCGGCCCCCATGAACAGGCCGACGCCGATGGCGCCGCCCATGGCGATCATGGTGACATGGCGGCGGCCAAGGGTCTTGCTGTAGCCCTCGGCACTGAGGGTGGGGTCGACGGCGGAGGATGGCGCCGGGAGGTTCTTGAGGTCTGTGGGGGTACTTTGAGGCACAACTGTTCCTTGTGGGTTGGGGGTTGGCCGCATCCGGACTTCGTATGATCGAGCTCACAAAATTCGGCCTTTAGGCCTTTGCGGCTGCAATTGTGAGGGCGGATCGTCGAACTGCCGAAGCTTCACGCGGCCTGACCATCTTACAAGACGGTCCGGGGTGGTACGTGACGCGCACTACACGCCGGCAGCGGCGATAGGCTGGCAGCATGGCAACAGTCCACCGCTTGGCACCGGCTCCGCAACCCCAGCTGTACCGCTTCTCCCCTCTGGACCTGGCCACCCTGTGCCTCTACGTTGCCATCGCCGGATTCTTCGCAGCGGCCGGTGACCTGGTGGCCCCGTTCCTGCGGCAGATCGCCCCGTCGCCCGCGGCCGCTTCCTACGCGGTGAACCTGCTCTTTTATGCCTCGGTGGGAATACTGGCGCTGCTGGCGGCCCGGAAAGTGGTGGTCCGCGACCTTAAAGTCCTGGCGACCCGGCCCTGGTTCACGCTGCTGATGGTGCCGGCAGCCGTGATCGCGATGATGATCCTGACCGCCGTTGTGGTGGCGGCGAACGGGCAGGTGGAGACCTCCGCCAACCAGGCAGGCCTGCAGGCACTCATGCAGCAGGTCCCCGCGTGGCTCATGGTTCCGCTGCTGGTGGTTGTTGGCCCTTTCGTGGAGGAATACATCTTCCGCCATCTGCTGATCGGCAAGCTCAGCAGGCGCGTTAACGTCTGGATCTGCTGCGCCCTGTCTGTGGTGCTGTTTGCCGCCCTTCACATCGTGGGACAGGAAGCGATCACCTTCACTGCCCTGCTCCCCTACCTGGCTATGGGCGCCACACTGGTGTTCGTTTACATGTGGACCGGGAAGAACGTGATGTTCTCCTACTTTGTCCATGCCGCCAAGAACCTGCTGGCGGTGATCCTGGTCTACGCGATCCCGCCGGAATTCTTCGACCAGATGCAGCACATCCAGGCTTAAGCCTCCCGCTCCCCATAAGAGCTTCCGCATCGCGGCGGCCGCCTTTACCGTGGACGGATGGGACTCAATATCCAGATAGTCATCGATTCCGCCAGGCCGCATGAGCTCGCCGACTGGTGGGCAGAAACCCTGCAATGGGCGGTGGAACCCCAGGATGCCGGTTTCATCCGCGCAATGCTCGACCAGGGCTTCGCCACCGAGGACCAGACCATGACGCACCGCGGCAACCTGGTGTGGAAGGACGGCGCCGCGATCCGGCCGCAGGAGGAGATCGAGGCCAAGGCGCCCGCGCGGCGCATGCTCTTCCAAACGGTTCCGGAAGGAAAAACGGTGAAGAACAGGGTGCATTGGGACGTCAGGCTCGACGGCCGGGACAAGGACGAGGTGCGGCGCGAGCTGGAGGCCCGCGGCGCCTCCTTCCTCTGGTCGGCGCGGCAGGGCCCGCACTCGTGGCACACCATGGCGGACCCGGAGGGCAACGAGTTCTGCATCAGCTGATGCCGATTACTAGACTTGGACGGTGAGCAACCAGATCCCCGCCCCGGTGTCCGACGTCTTCGATCCCACGCGCTGGCGGGTGGTGTCCGGCTTCGAGGACTTCCAGGACATGACCTACCACCGGCAGGTGGAGCGGGATTCCGACGGCGGCTGGGTGCGTGACCTGCCCACGGTCCGTATCGCGTTCAACCGGCCCGAGGTCCGCAACGCGTTCCGGCCCGGCACCGTGGATGAGCTCTACCGCGCGATGGACCACGCCCGGATGACGCCCGACGTTGCCACCGTGCTGCTCACCGGCAACGGCCCCTCCGCCAAGGACGGCGGCCACTCCTTCTGCTCCGGCGGCGACCAGCGGATCCGGGGCCGGGACGGCTACCGGTATGCCGACGGCGAGACGCAGGAAACCATCGACCCCGCCCGCGCCGGCAGGCTGCACATCCTGGAAGTCCAGCGGCTCATGCGCACCATGCCCAAGGTGGTCATCGCCGTCGTCAACGGCTGGGCGGCCGGCGGCGGGCACTCGCTGCATGTGGTAGCGGACCTCACCATCGCGTCCCGGCAGCACGGCAGGTTCAAGCAGACGGACGCCACGGTGGGCAGTTTCGACGCCGGCTACGGCTCCGCGCTGCTGGCCCGCCAGGTGGGGCAAAAAGCCGCCCGGGAGATTTTCTTCCTGGCGCGCGAATATTCCGCGGAGGACATGGTTCGGATGGGCGCGGTAAATGAGGCCGTGGACCACCACCGGCTGGAGGAAGTTGCACTCGAATACGCCGCGGACATCGCCCGCCAGTCCCCGCAGGCCATCCGCATGCTGAAGTTCGCCTTCAACCTCGCGGATGACGGCCTGGCCGGCCAGCAGGTGTTCGCCGGCGAAGCTACCCGCCTGGCATACATGACGGACGAGGCCGTGGAGGGCAAGGAGGCCTTCCTGCAAAAACGCGACCCCGACTGGTCACGCTTCCCGCACTACTTCTAAGGCAGGACGGCAATGAACAGCGACGCAACACCGGCGCCCGTCCCGACCGGGCCCCTTAACATCGAGCCGGCCCTGAAAGCCCTCGCGGCCGCACTCCATGGCGAGGGGCCCGCCGTCGAACTGTCCGTAGGCCCCGACGGCGGCCTCATCGTGGGACACGTGGAAACGCCGGGCTGCGACGACGCCGTGGCCGTGGTCCGCACCTCGGGTTCCACCGGCACACCCAAGGCGACCCTGCTGACCGTGGAATCCCTGGCGGCGTCCTCCATGGCCACCGCCCTGCGGCTCAAGGGCGAGGGCCAGTGGCTGCTGGCCCTGCCCGTCCAGTTCGTTGCCGGCATCCAGGTGCTGGTGCGCTCCCTGTTCGCCGGCACCCGGCCCTGGGTCATGGACATGTCCGGCGGTTTCACCCCGGAGGCCTTCACCGCGGCCGCGCTGGAGCTGACGGATAAAATCCGGTTCACTTCCCTGGTTCCCACCCAGCTGCAGCGGCTCCTTGACGATCCGTCGCCGGACACGCTCGCCGTGCTCCGCCGTTTTAACGCCATCCTGCTGGGTGGCGCCCCGGCTCCGCCGGCCCTCCTGGCAGCTGCCCGGGACGCCGGGGTCCGGGTCGTCACAACCTACGGGTCCGCGGAAACCTCCGGCGGCTGCGTGTACGACGGCTACCCCCTGGAAGGTGTCTCGGTCCGGGTGGACGGGGACGGCCGGATCCTGCTGGGCGGGGACACGGTTGCCGCCGGCTACATCGAGGCACCGGACGAGGAAACCGGAACATTCTTCGAGGAGGACGGCGTGCGCTGGTACCGCACCAGCGACCTGGGCTCCATTGACGACGACGGCCGGCTCACCGTGCTGGGCCGGGCCGACGACGTCATCATCACCGGCGGCGTGAAGGTTTCCGCCGGGCACGTCCAGGAGCAGCTGGAAAAGTCCGACGCCGTCGCCGCGGCTTTCGTGGCCGGCGTCCCGTCCGCGGAATGGGGCCAGGCCGTGGCGGCCTACGTCGCCCTTGCCGGGGACGGTGCCGGTGCCGGCAGCGAAAGCGGGCCGGGGCAGGAAGCCGGGGACGCCGCCGTCGCGCTCCAACAACAGTGGCAGCAGCTGGGGGTCCTGGCCCCCAAGACCGTCCTCACCGCACCGGCCCTGCGGATGCTGCCCAACGGCAAACCGGACCGGCTCGCCATGACCGCAGAACTCAGCGCCCTGCACGGGGGAAAGTAGAGTTGGACCTGCACCAGCGCGGCGGGTGCGCACGTTTTATCCTGCCGTCTTACCGAAACAACACGAGGTACTAACCGTGGCCACAGCCGCCCAATGGATCCAAGGCGCCCGACTCCGGACGCTGCCGGCAGCGATTGCGCCGGTGCTGATCGGCACTGCCGCCGCCTACGAAATGGACTCGTTCCTCCTGCCCAACGCCATCCTCGCGGCGCTGGTGGCGCTCCTGCTCCAGGTGGGCGTGAACTTTGCCAACGACTATTCGGACGGCATCCGCGGGACCGACGATGACCGGGTGGGTCCGCTGCGGCTGGTGGGCTCGGGTGCCGCCAAGCCTGAACACGTCAAGTGGGCGGCGTTCGGAACGTTCGCCCTGGCCATGGTGTTCGGCCTGGTCCTGGTGTTCCTCACCCAGGCGTGGTGGCTGGTCCTGGTGGGGCTCGGCTGCGTCATGGCCGCGTGGGGCTACACCGGCGGCAAGAACCCCTACGGCTACATGGGCCTGGGCGATCTCTTCGTGTTTGTCTTCTTCGGGCTGGTGGCCACCCTGGGCACCACCTACACCCAGGCCGGCCACATCAATCTGTCCGCCGTCATCGGCGCCATCGGCACCGGGCTGATCGCCACGGCGCTGCTCATGGCCAACAACGTCCGGGACATTCCCACCGACATGCAGGCCGGCAAGAAGACCCTGGCCGTGCGGCTGGGGGACAAGCATGCGCGTGAAAGCTACGTCCTGATGCTCGCCGTCGCCATCCTGCTGGTGGTGATCCTGGCGCCGGGCCGGCCGTGGATCCTGATCGTTCTGCTGCTCATTCCGGCCTGCCTGATGCCGGCCTGGCTGATGATCAACGGGCGCAAGCGAAAGAGCCTGATTCCGGTGCTGAAGCAGACCGGCCTGATCAACCTTGGCTACAGCGTGCTGTTCTCACTGGGGCTGATCCTCAGCCACGGGTTCTAGCCCTTGCTGTTGCTGCCTTTGGCGTTGTTGATGGTGATGTCCGGATTGGCGTCAAGCAGGGCGTCCTCGGCGTTGGCATCCTGGATCTCGCCGGCGGAGCGCAGCGGCTTGGCCTTCCCGGAGAAGCGGTGCTGCAGGGCAGCGGCGGCAGCGTCGCGCTGCTTCTGGAAGAAGAGGTAACTGATGGCAAAGGCAATGAGCGCGGCGCAGATCACGGACATCAGCACCCCCACCTGCAGAAGCGCGAACAGGGCAAACAGGGGCACGAAGATCGCCAGCCGGATCAGGGAATATTTCAAAAAGGCCACTATTCAAGTTTAGCCGCCTCCGCCAGCGGCCCCTGCGCGTCCTGACGATAGACTTAATGGCATGCTCTTCCGTGTGGCTTTGGCCGTCGCAGTCCTCGTCATCTTCGTATATGGCCTGGTGGACGTGATTCGCACTGAGGGCCGCCTGACCCGTGGGATTTCAAAACCGGCATGGATCATCGTACAGATCGTCCTGCCCGTCCTCGGCGCCATCCTGTGGCTGCTCATAGGCAGGCCGCGCGGCACGGCGCAGCCACGCCCCAGCTACCCGCATCCCACCGCGCCGGATGATGACCCGGACTTCCTCCGCAACCTCGAGGCCCGCCGCCGCAACCAGGCCGAGGCGGAGCGGCTCAAGAAACTCCGCGACGAGATGGAGGCAAAGGCCAAGGAGGACGGCGGCAAAGGCCAGCGCGGCACCGATGAACACGACGCCGACGGACTGAAATAACGCCCATGGCGGTCCAACCCGGCGGAGAAGAGCGGCGCCTGCCGGCTCCCCCACCGAGGCCCGGCCTGTCCTACTCCGCCCCGCCGCCCATCCCCGTCACTCCCCCGGTACCCCGGATTGTGCGGACGGCCCGCACGCTCTGGGTCCTCAGCTTCGCCGCGGGGCTGGCTGTCCTGCTCGGATCCTACGTGGCCCGTGACTCCAACCTGCAGCGGCTCCGTGGCGTGGTGGCAGCTATGGCCGCAGGCAGCGATACCGGGTCCGTGGATACCGCCGCGGACATCGTCTTTTGGGGCAGCATCGGCGCCCTGCTGCTGGTGACCGTGCTTCAAGCGGCTGCCCTGGCTGCCGCGCTTGGCCGCAGGAACTGGGCCCGCTGGGTCCTGCTTCTGCTGCTGGCCGCCCACCTACCCGTCCTGCTCCTGGCCTCCGCCTTCCTGGTTCCCGGCGGCTCCGAGGGCAGCTACGTAGTGATGTTGTGGTGTGCCGGCCTGCTCCTGGCGCTCGCCGGGCTGGTGCTCCTGTTCCTGCCGTCCGCCGGAGCCTGGCTGAAGCGGCAGTCCAGCCAGGCCTGAGGACCACTTCCTACGCTGACTGCGCCTGCCTGTCCCTGCGCGCGCACTCGGCCAGGACACCCTCGCAGCTGCGGATCACCACCCGGCATGCGTCAACAGCGGACCTGGCAGTCAGCGGACTTTCAGCAACACTGCGCCAACGCGCCAGGCAGCGCCTCGCCTCGGCAGCCAGCAAGTCCAGGCCGGAATCACGGTCCACGCCCAGCCGCAGGTCCGCAGCCGTGCCGTGGCCGCCGATGAGCCGTTCAGCTTCCGCCGCCAGTTCGGGGGCCAGGTCCACGCCGGTGGTCCGCAGGGCTGCCAGCAGCCGGAGCTCACGGAACTCATGCGCGTTGGCCTGCAGCCGCTCCAGGGACGCCGCCAGGTGTTCCGTTCCGCGGCGCGGGCGGGTGTCGAGGAGGTTCCCCACCGCCACCAGCGCTGTCCTGGCCTTCAGCGCTTCAGCCCTCGCCTGGAACTGCCCGTCCAGCACGTCCAGCAGCGGGTCCAGGCCGCTGCGGCGGGCAAGTTCATGGGCCAGCGGCGTTGGATCCGGGTACCCGTTGCGGATGAGGACTACGGCCAGCCGGATACCAAAAAGTCCGTAGCGTGCCAGCAGTGACGACCTTGCCTCCTCCGTCAGTCCCTCGGGCTCCCTGGACCGGCGGAACCTGTCGGCCGAAAGCATCATCCGTTCGCGCGCGGTCCGGTCCAGGGTGGCCAGCATCTGGAGGGCCTCGAAGTCCGGCTGGCGGAGGGTGCGGGCGCTTTGGGCCAGCAGTCCGGCCACCGGCACGACGCCCAGCGCCAGCTTCCGGAGGTTCGGGTCGCGGCTGTACCTTTCCGCGATGCTGCCTGCGGACAGCAGGGAGTCGATCCGGCCGGCCCCCACCTCGTCGGCCCGGGACAGCACCGCGACGGCGTTGACGGTACCCGAGCGGCCGGCCCCGGTGTCGCGGAAGGATTCAAGGAACCGGAGATCGGACGCGTGCATGTGGCGCATCAGGTAGATCACGGCATCAGCTTCCGACGCCGAGTCCTCCGGGGTCAGGAACCGGACGGACCGCGCGGACACGTCCTGTGAGAGGGACGCGATGCCGGGGGTGTCGATCAGCGTCATGGTTTGGAGGGCGGGCGCCGGCCATTCGACGTCGAGCCGTTCCACTTCTTCGGCATGGACGCCGTCAAGGACGAAAACCAGGCGGCCGTCCACGCGTTTCAACGGCAGGTTGCGGGGCTCCCCGGTGATGGGGTGGAGCGTGATGCGCGGAGTGCGCCCGTGCCGGTACCACGTAACGATCCGGGTGCATTCGCCGGTGTCGGTGGGGGCGATCTCCTCACCGATGATGGCGTTGAGGAGCGTTGACTTTCCTGCCTTCACCATCCCGGCAACGGCGATCCTCAGAGGCTCCGCCAGCCTGCGCGCATAGCCGCGCAGCGCTTCGGCGGCCTGCGGGTCGTCCCCGTAAACCTCCAGCGCTTCCCGGACCAGCGCCGCTGCCCCGGCAGTGGTGGACGGCGTCATCCAACCCCCGCCCCAGTACGGGTCCCGGCGGCAAATACCTCCGCGGCCACGGCCTCCGCAGCACGGTGCAGCGCATCCACCTTTTTGATTTCGGCCCTGATGTCCCGGATGCGTCCTTCCTTCTCCTGGGCATACGTTTTCGCAGCCTTCTGGGCCGCCGCCACCGAGTCCGACAACGACCTGTGGTATTCGTCCGCGATCTCGGTGAAGTGGTCCCGGATGGTGCGCTGGACCAGGCGCAGCCTGTCCTTCAGCTGCTTCCCCACCTGGAACGCCACGTCGTCGAGCTGGCGCCTGACCAGCGCTTTCGCCTCACCCTGGCGCCGCTTGAGCCGCGTTTCCTTGTCCTCCCGGTACGCCTTGCGCCCCAGCAGCAGTCCGGCGCCAACCGAGAGCGGATTGATCAGGGCCATCCCGAAAATACCCGTCAGGAGGCCAAACATCAGAACGCCCCCGTAGGATCCCCGCATGCCGATCAGGACTTTCTGGACCGGGTTCACCCGGCCAAGGTCCAGCCCCGGCATCTGGTCCACCGGGTCCAGCGCGTCCCCTGAGTCGGCGACATGCAGGACGGGCAGCGATACTTCGTCGGCTTCGAAGTGATCGGCCACCTGGGCGGCCAACCATTGCGACCGCTCACTGGTCCAGACAAAGGTATCGGAGACCGCCGCGGCGACGCACTCTTCGAGCCACTGCGAGAACTGCGCCCACACAGGCCCGGGATCGCCCTGGTCGATGGCGGTCTCGGCTTCGCGCTGGATCCGGCGCAGGCGGTCCCGGAGGTCGTATTCCATGTCGGCAATGAGGTCATTGATGCCGTCGCTAAGGGTCAGCTGCCAGCGCGCGGACCGTTTGCGAATGTCGTCCGCCTCTGTCTTGGCCCGTTCAAGGTCCGCAAGCATCTGCGGCGTACCGGCGGGATTCTCCAGGGCCTCAAGCTCGGACTGCAGGGACAGCCGCAGGTTATCCGTTACGGACAGCAGGTCCTGGCTGACGGAGCGGCGCTGGATGCGCTGTGCCTTGCCTACCACGTCGTTGCGCAGATGGGCCACCAGGCCGGGGAAGCCCGACTCCGCGTTGAGCTCGCTGTCCTGGAGCCGTGAGGCCTCAAGGCGGAGGTCCGCGGACAAGGGGAACAGCGGAATGTCCGGCGCCACCTGGTCCAGGTGTGTCCTGTCCAGCTCCTCCACCCGGCGCCATTCCGGGTAGAGGTCCGTCTTGGAGAGGACGGCCGCAACGCTGGGGGTGATCCGCATGGCCTGGCGCAGGAACCGCACTTCAGGTTCGGTGTATTCCTGTGAGGCATCCGAGACCATCAGCATGGCGTCGGCGGTGGGAAGGGCGGTAAGCGTGGTGAGGGTGTGGGTGGAGCCCATGCCGCCCACACCCGGGGAATCGATGATGGTCAGGCCACCGGTGAGGATCCGGCGGGGCAGGCAGACCTCAGCGGCCGCGATCTTCCGGCTGTTTCCCGGGTTTCCCTGCTCCGAGACGAGCGAGGGAAGGTCTGCCAGGTCGACGGGGCGCCGCTCAGTGCCGCCGTCCCCGCCATCGCCGGGAGCCTCCCCGGCAGCCTTTTCCGGTACGGGGACCAGCACGGCGGCCGAGGCTGGTTCCCCGTACCGGACGATGGTGGGAACGGAGGTGGCAATATCGTCATCCACCGGGCACACCGGCGCGTTGACCAGGGCATTGATGAGCTTGCTCTTCCCCTGTTTGAACTCCCCCACCACGATGACCCGGATGCTGGGGTCCTGCAGCCGGGCCATGGCCTGGTCCAGTCTCCTGCGCAGGTCCGCACGCTCCCCGCTGCCCACCAGCTGCAGGCCCTCCTCAACCAGCCTCACCAGCTGCCCGGCTGTCATGGGCGCGGGTGCCCTTGCCGGTCCTGCTTCTGCCACAGCGGTCTCCTCTTTACGGAAAATGTGTTCCCGTGCGCCTTCGGTAATACGGGAAGAGCCCGGCAGGAGGCGGGTGCCTCCTGCCGGGCGGTTCGCTCCCGGTAAACCAGCGTGCTGGAACCAGCGTGTTACAGCACGGTGGAGTCGTCAACCACCGAGTCGTCGATGGTGGTCTGGTTATCCAGGTCGACATCGGTGTGGCTTGAGTTGTCCTCCGTGAAATCGAGCTGGTTGTCCGTGACCACGACGTTGTCCTCGGCGATGCTCGTGACCGAATTGTCCTGGAAGGAGTCCTCCACATCGACCTCCACCGCTGTGGTGGTGGAATTGTCCTGGTTGAAGGAGTCCTCCACTTCGGTCGTGGTGGAGTTGTCCGAGTTGTCGTTGAACGAGTCCTGGATGTCAACGTCCGTATCGGTGCTGACCGTGTGGTCCGAATGGTCCGAGTAGTCGGCGTTGTCCGAGTTGTCGTTGAAGGAGTCGTCCACGTCCAGTCCGACGTCCGTGTTGAAGGAGTCGGAGATGTCCGTCTCCTCATTGCCGATGCTGACGTCTCCGCCGGCGTGGATGGAGTTGTCCATGGAGTTATCGGTCGAGTGGTCGGTGTTGTAGGAATCCCTGATGTTGTTCGAATCGCGGAGATCTGCGTCATCACCGGCGGCCACGGCGTGGTCCCCTGCGGCCACCACGGCGTCGTTGTCGAACCACTGCTCCACGTCCCCGTCCGCCCAGATGTTCTGGTTGACGGACTGGTCCGTTATCGTGTCCCGGTCGTCCACCATGGTGGTGCTGGTGGTGTAGGAGAAGTGGTTTACCACGTGGTGCAGTTGCTGGACTGCGTAGGCGTGGTCATCCTGGTCGTAGTTCACACCGCTACGTGCCGTTGCCTGGCTTCCGCTGTGCATGGCTGCTGCTCCCCCTGCATGGGCCGCCGACGCGCCTGCAGCCGTCCACGCGCTGCTGCCGCCGGTGCTGTATTCGCGCTCGAACGATGGGGCGCTGACTGTGATGGGAGCGTAGTCGAGGACAACAGGCATTGCAGCGTCAACGTCAGCCAGGCACACGTTTCCCAGGCCATGTTCGGCCAACGCCCTCTCCGGGTCATCCAGGAACGCCTGGATCGCCTTGCGGTTGCCGAAGAGGTGCATCAGGAACTGAACAAGGTCGTTTGCGAGTGTTGGCATATGCGTTGTCCTCACATCTTCGTCGAGTAGCGGATCATCCAGCGGAACGTGTCCGGTTGCTTCAAAACTAGGTTCGCTGCCGGAGACAGGGCATCGGGCGCATTCCCCCTACCGGTCGGCGCCGTTCCGGGGGCGCTCCCGCCTCCATCGCTAGGGGCATTAGGGACTATTCCTGTTGCGGGTTCATGTGTTGGGAGTTCTCAACACCGAGGGCCACCCGTAAACGGGCCAGCAGGTCGGACCGGTTTTCAGCGCCCAGGCGGCGGCGGATCCGGGCAATGTGATGTTCCGCCGTCCTGGGCGAAATGTAGATGGCCTCACCTATTTCCCGGTAGGTCTTGCCCTCAAGCACCAGCCTGGCCACTTCCTTTTCCCGCTCACTCAGTCCGGAGCCGTCCGGCTGGTGCGCCCTGCCGCCGTTGTCGGCAACGGTTCCTGCCTGAACGCCCGTCCCGGACGCGCCAGCGGCGGGGCTGCCCTGGGGGTGAAGGTCCCGGGCGCAGGAGAGCAGGCGCATCATGTCGCGCCGTTCGTCAGCCCGTGCGGCAGCGTGACCGGCCAGCCTTGCGCCCTCCCAGGGCATTCCGACAGCACCGAGCAGCCTGGCCGCGCCCTCCACGTCCGCGGTGCGGAAGCGGCCGGCGAGCACCGAGACCCAGGCCTTTCCCGCCGTGGCCAGGACTGCGGCGAGCTGGCTGTGCGCGGAGGCCCGTGCCAGTGCCGTTGCATGCGGGGCAAGATCGGCAGGGCTTTCGTTCAGCAGCGCGGCCTGCACGCCGGCCCAATGCAGGGGAACTGCCCACAGGGCAGGTTCGCCCAGGCGGCCCAGCAGCCTCCATGCCTCATCCAGGTAATGCGCCACGCGCCGCGTCTCCCGCAGGCGGGCAGCAGCAATCAGCAGTTCCCCCCACGGCAGCAGGTTGTACAGGTCCACCGACGTATGGAGCATGGCTTCGCGGGCCCGTTCCCATGCCCTGAGAAGCTCCGGCACGTCACCGTTCCGCCGGGCGAGCCCCACCTCGAGTGCAGCACACATGAACTCGTCGCGCGGGACCAGCGGCCAATGGTTTGCCTTGGCGGCTTCCGTTGCGGCAAGCCGGGAATCCTCAAGTTTGTCCTGCATCATGGCCGCCCAGGCCTGGAGCAGCAGGAGCCTGGGCTGTGCGGCATTGCCCCCCTGCCGGGCAGCGGCCGCAGCGCGGCAGACAGTTTCGGCCAGGTGCGGCTCACCGGTGTGCAACGCCAGCAGGGCTGCCAGCGCAGCAGGTGTCTCCGGCAGCGGAAGCGACGCACCTGCCGAGTTCAGCATGTCCGAGGCGTGGATCAGCACGGAGATGCCCTGTTGCGGTCTCTCTCCCAGGGATGCGAAGACACCCTGGCCAGTCTGGACCAGGGTGGCCGCAAGGAGGGTGGGCGAAGCTGACGGCGCGCCGGGCTCGAAAAAGCCCTCCGCACCAGCCCGGTCTCCGACTCCTATCAGGACGACGGCGGCGAGCGGCGCAGATACGCCCACCCGCTCTGGACCCAACCAGCTGTAAACGTCCGCCCCGCGGGCAAGCATCCCGCGTTGCGCCCAAACGGAGGCGGCCACATCCGCGCCCCGCCGCGCATCCTGCGGGTCGGTGCTGACCAGGAGGGTGTCAATGATGCGGGCAGCGGCATCAAGCTCACCATCACCGGCGGCCGCCTGCGCGCGCCGTGCTGCCGTCGCCACGGGATCGGCACCGGCCAGCAGGGCCTCCTCGTAGAGCTGGCAGGCAAGCCTGGGGTTATGCTCCAGGGCACTGTCCGCGGCCAGCTCCAGTTCGGCGGCCACCCGGGGGTCAGTGAGGCCTCCCCGGGCCAGCTCGCGGGCAAGGTCTCCCAGCCGTTGTCCTGTTGAGGTGAACAAGTTCACGAGCTCATGCTGGAGCGCGTGTACCTTGGCAATGGGAGTGGCGGCCAGCAGTGCGTGCTGCGCCGTGCCCACGACAGTGCCGTCCGGCCTCACCAGTCCGGCTGCCTCTGCCCGCTCCACCAGGGCATCAAGGTCCTCCACCCCGCCGTTGCCGAGCTTCTGCTCGAGGTCAGCAGGCAGCGGCCCTGGCAAGGCGAAGCCCACCGAGAGCGCAAGCAGCAGTTCCCGCAGCACCGCGTTGGTGCCCTTCAGCTGCTTGGCCATCAGCTCTGCGGCCTGCAGCGGGTGCCCCTGCTGCTCCGGTCCCGCATCCATGGCCTCGAATTGTTCCTCCCGTTGAAGCTGCCCGTCCTGGAGCTCCACACGCTGAAGCTGTGCCTCCCGAAGCTGCCGGTCCATGTCAGGCCGCCGGAGGGATGGTCAGGGCCGTTTCAACGGCTGTTTCAGGGGATGTGGCTTGCGGTTCAATCGGTGTCTCTTGCGGCGCTGGGCTGCCGGTAACTTCCACGGCCACCTCCGTTGGTGTCGTCGAGGGATCCGGGTCAGGTGTGGAACTTGGGCTTTCCATCCCGGTGGGCGTGCTGGTGTCAACAGGTGTGGGCTCTTCAGTCACCGTCGGAACCGGATCCGCCGTCCCGGAATCGGTTGGAGTCGGGGTGCCTGCATTCCGTGTAGGTTCACCTGAACCGCCGGGCTGCTGAGTCTCCGAAGGGGTGTCGGAAGGGGTGTCCGAAGGCGTGTCAGAAGGGGTTTCCGAAGGGGTTTCCGAAGGGGCCGTGGGATCCGCGGCAACGGGTCCGGGAACAGCCGCTGACCCATCCGGTGTCCCTCCGGGACCGGCGAGTGCATCGGGGACTGCTCCGCCTGCCACAACGGGTCCGTCCGCGATGGCGCTGCTTCCCGCCGCCGGGCCCCCGCTGACGGAAGCCTGCCCGCCGGCGGGTGCGGCCGATGCTTCGAGTCCGGGCCCTGACGCAAGGGGTTTCCGCGCGCTGACCTCGATGCCTGCAAGCGGCTGGGGTACGCCTGCGGCGGTGGCTGCTCCCCTGGTACCGCCGCCGTCGGCACCGGCGCCGCCTGTACCCGCTGCACCTGTGCCGGCTGCATCTGTACCTGCGGAACCGCCGGTGGTGCTGGCACCGGCCTGCGGCACGAACATGGCCGTAAGGCTTCCGAAGCCGTCCGGGCTTTGTGCTGCAGTGGCCGTGAGGACCGTCAGGACAGCAGCAGCCGCGGCCACAGCGGTCACACGGACGGTGGGCTTGGGAGCGTGCGCGCCCCTCGCCCCATGCCGTGCACCGCGGAGGCTGCCTGGCCCTGCAGGGGCACCGGCCGCCGTCGTATATTTGCGCGACCAGCTGGGCATGGCCGGGCCGGTTGGGGCGGGCGGCACTTCAGAGGGTACGACGGCGGGGGGAGCCTCCTCCGCGTCCCCTTCAGTAACTGCCGCTTCAGTTACAGCCGCTTCAGTTTCTGCCGCTTCAGTTTCTGCCGCCGCTGCGGCCGCGTGGGCGAGGACGGCGGCAACTGCCGCGCCCAGGCAGATGGAGGACTTGGGGTCGGCGTCCACCGCAATGGGCCGGTCCAGCTCCTCCGACACAACTTGGGCCACCAGGGGAATCCGGGACGATCCGCCGATCAACAGCACCGTGGACAGGTCCGCCGGCTCCAGGTGGAGCTGGGCCAGGGAGTGCTCCAGGGCCTCCACCGTTTCCCGCACGGACTCTTCGATCAGCGCCTCGAACTCTGAACGGACCAGCCGGACCTGCTGCTGGACACCGGGCAGGAGCACCGGAATGCTGGCTTCGCTGTCCGCGGAGAGCGCTTCCTTGGCCTCGACGCATTCCCTCCGGAGGCGCGTCAAGGCCCCCAGCACTGCCGGATCGGCAGTGTCCAGGTCGTCCAGGGCGTTCCCGGTGTGCGCAGCGACGTAACGGAATACCGCTGCGTCAAAGTCGGCGCCGCCCAGGTCTTCGATGCCCTCCGGGCGGCCCACGAGCTCAAAGCGGCTGCTGCCGGACTTCCTCAGCACGGCGGTGTCGAAGGTGCCGCCGCCGAGGTCGTACACGGCGATGGTGCTGCCTTCCTCCACCCGCACCTGGGATGCGTAGTGCAGGGCTGCGGCCTCGGGTTCGGGAAGGAGGGTGACGTTCTCCAGCCCGTGCGCGGCGAGGGCATCGCGGATGAGGGACAGGCGGTGGGTGCCCCACGCTGCGGGGTGGGTCAGGAAAACGTCCGACGGCGGGCCCCCCTCACGTTCGGCAGCCCGGTCCGCTACCCACCGGGCCATGGTGGCGAAGACGTCCTCAGGCTGCAGGGCCAGGGTGCCCAGCACGAAGGGGACATCGTCGCCAATCCGGCGCTTGAATTCCCGGACCACCCGTTCCGGCGAGTCCAGCCCGCGGCGTTCCGCAGCCTCGCCCACAAGGACTGCGCCTTCCTCCGGGTAGTACAGCACGGAGGGGACGGATGCTCCACGCGAGCCGAGGGGCAGGCACTCGGGCACAGCAGAAGCACCTTGGTGAAAACGCACAACGGCAGCTGCCGTGAAACTGGTCCCGACATCAACGGCGAGGGCGTAGCTCATGGGTACCTCGAAGAGCTGGTGTTTCACCTGCAAGCTTCATCACAGGGAACGTCACCAACGTAGCATTACCGAAGGACCGGGGAACACCCCTGTTGGTACATCGAATGGTTATTTACCGGGCAGTAGCCCCGCCTCGCCACGCATCGCCGGTTTTGGGGTCCGGGAGGCCCCTGTTTTAGGGCCGAAGGGCCCTGTTCAAAGGGCCTGATGATCCTGTTTCAGAGGCCGGAATAGGAGTGGAGCCCATTGAAGAACTGGTTCACGATGGTGAAGTTGAAGATCACGCAGAGGTAGCCCACGATTGACAGCCACGCGGCGCGTGTGCCGGTCCAGCCGCGGGTGGCACGGGCGTGCAGGTAGCCGGCGTAGACAACCCAGATCACGAAGGTCCACACCTCCTTGGTGTCCCAGCCCCAGAACCGGCCCCAGGCCTTTTCCGCCCAGATGGCCCCGAACATCAGGGTGAAGGTCCAGCCGATGAAGGCGATGGCATTGATGCGGTAGGACAGGTTTTCCAGGCTTAGCGCGGACGGCACCAGGCGCATGAAGCCCAGCTTGTCTGCACCTCCGGCGGCCACCGTCTTCTGCCGGTGGGACTGGACCAGCTGCAGTGCGGACATCGCGAAGGTCAGGGTGAACAGCGCGGAGGACAGCACCGCGATGGAAACGTGGATGACCAGCCAGTAGCTCTGGAGGGCGGGGACCAGGTGTCCAACGGGGGTCCAGAACGCCACCGAGGCGGCAACCAGCATGATGATCACCAGGCCCACCACGAAGGTGCCCAGGAAGCGGAGGTCGCGCCGGATCAGCGAGAGCAGGAACACGGCCGCCACCAGGAACGCGCCGGTGGTGAGGAATTCGTACATGTTGCCCCACGGCACACGGCCTGCGCCCAGGGCCCTGGTGACCACGCCGGCGCCGTGTATGAGGACTGCAAGGGTGGTCAGGGCCACGGCGACCCGTGCCGGAACGCGGCGCTCCGCAGCGTACTTCATGTCGCCGTCGGCTGTCACAAATCCGCCGGTACCTGCGCCGCTGGCTTTGCCGGCGGACGACGACGGGCGCTCGGCCCGGCCGGCCGGCCCGTCCAGGCGGGACTCAACGCTGGATCCTTCCCGTTCCCCGGTCCCGGCAGCAACACCGGCGGCTACGGGGACCCTGGCGGCTGCACCGGCCTGGGCAGCCTTGAGGTCCACTGCGCGCAGGGCCTTGCTGCTCTTGGCCAGGTCCCAGGCGAAGGCGATGAAGGCCACCGTGTAGGTACCCGCCGCCAGCAGCATGAAGAGTTCGCTGTACTGGCCCATGGTTTCGTTGATTCCAAATGGCATTACTGGTCCTTTTCGGGCCCGGCGGGGCCTGCTGGGGTGGTGACGGAGCCTGCGGCGTTAGCGGCGGAGCCTGCGACATTATCGCTTGCCCGGCTGGGAGTTTGCTGGGACTGGCCGGTATCTTCGGTGTCTTCCGGCAGCTGCCACTCCGCGGTGAACAGTTTCCGGAGCGCGGCTGCCTCGCCCGCCAGGCGGTGGTCCTCGCCGCGGGCCAGGAGTCCGTATTCCACCATCGTGCGGCCATCAGCAGCGGTGCCCGTCCGTACCCAGACGCGCCGGCGGTTGACGTAGAGCGAGAGGATCAGGCCGGCCACGGCCAGCAAAGCGAAGACCAGGGCGTAGACCTGTCCGGGGTTGTGGTGGATGTCCACGCCGATGTAGCGCTTCACGCCGTCGAAGCTGATGGTGCCCTTGCCGTCCGGCAGCGTGTAGGTGGAGCCCGGCGCAAGCGTGATGCCGCCGGCGGCCAGGTTCCTTGCATTAAGCGGCGTCAGGTTCTTGACGTCCAGTTCGAAGACGTTCTGCGGGGCGCCGCTGTTCAGGCCCAGGTCCCCGTAGTAGGAGTTGAGGGTCAGCTGCGGGTTGAACAGCTCGGGGTCGGCGCTGAAGGAAACGTTCTTGTCCGTCACGAATGCGGTGGGAAGGAAGAAGCCAACGAAGCCCAGCTGGTCCGGCTGGGCGTCCGGAACCTTGATGACCACGGAGGAGTAGTAGTTCTCGCCCTGCAGCTTGGCCACCACGGGGCCCTGCATGGCCACGTTGCCTGCTCCGTCCCGGATGGTCACCACCGGTGCGTACCCGTTGCCGGTGAGGTAGATGCTGGTCCCGCCGAGGCTGACGGGGTCGTTGACCTTCAGGGTCTCCTGCTTTGGTGGAGCGTCCGGATTTTCCTTGGTGGTCACGGTGGCGGCGAAGTCGATGGGCTGGCCGAACTTGCCCCTGGATTCGCGGTCGAATGTGATGTTGAACTTGTCCAGCTGGAGCGAGTACGGCTGCAGCTGGCTGGACTGGAAGTTGGTGCCCGGATTGAACTGGTCATAGCCCACCAGGGTGTTCACGAACGTGTCGCCTTCCACCAGGATGCGCTGGCCGCTGTAGCCGAACAGGCCGCCTGCGGCCACGGCCACCAGCACGCCGATCAGCGACGTATGGAAGACGAGGTTGCCCACTTCCTTCATGAATCCGCGTTCGGCACCCAGGGAAGGACGGTCGCCGTCGGCGTCCCTGACCTCCACCCGGTAGCCGCGCTTGCGCAGCAGTCCGGCTGCAGCATTGATGGCGTCCGACGCCGGGATGCCGGCGCCGGCAGGGATCACCAGGGTGCCGTATTCCGGCAGCCGGGACAGGCGCTGCGGCGTGCGCGGCGGCTGGGAGCGCATGGCCTTGTAATGGGCGATGGCTCGCGGCACAACACAGCCGATCAGGGAGATGAACAGCAGGAGGTAGATCGCCGAGAACCAGGCCGAGGAGTAGACGTCGTAGAGCTGCAGGGAATCCAGCAGCTTGCCGTAGTCCGGGTGGTCCTTGATGTACTGCGTCACGATGGCCGGGTTGGCGGGCCGTTGCGGGAACAGGGAGCCGGGGACGGCGGCGACGGCGAGGAGCAGCAGCAGGAACAACGCCGTGCGCATGCTGGTCAGCTGGGTCCAGGCCCACCGCAGCATGCCCCTGGGGCCCAGGGCCGGAAGGGCGGCCTGGGCTTTTGCCTCCGCTACGGGGGCGGACTGCTTCTTCTTTACGTTCACACGCTCGCTCATCAGATCGGCAACTTCACGTCGGTTTGGAACCAGTACTGCAGCCCGGTCACCCAGGTCCCCCAGACGCCGGTGGCCATCAGCAGGCCGAGCACCACGAGGATTCCGCCGCCGGTCCGCTGGATGGCCAGGCGGTGCCTGCGGAAGAACGCCATGACGCCCATCCCGCGGCGCAGGGCCAGCGCGATTAACAGGAAGGGAATGCCCAGACCCAGGCTGTAGACGAACGCCAGGAAGGCGCCCTTGGCGGCTGAGGATCCCCCGGAAAGGCTCAGCAGCTGCACGGCTGAATAGGTGGGGCCGATGCACGGTGCCCAGCCCAGCCCGAAGGTCAGGCCCAGCAACGGTGCACCCCAGAGCCCGGCGGGCGGTTTGGCGTGGATCTTCGCGTCCCGCTGGAGCCAGCTGAAGCCGCCCATGAAGACAATGCCCATGATGATCACCAGGACCCCCAGGAGTTGGGTGATCCAGGCGTTCTGGCTTCCGGTGATGAGGGTGCCCAGCTGGCCGAACGCGCCTCCCAGCAGCACGAAGATCACGGAGAAGCCCAGGACGAACAACCCGATCCCGGCCAGCATCCGCCCGCGTTTCTGCTTTTGCAGGTCCACGCCGCTCAGGCCGGTGACATAGCCGAGGTAGCCGGGAACCAGGGGAAGGACGCACGGGGAAAGGAAGGAGACCAGCCCGGCGAGCAGTGCCACCGGAATGGCCAGCAGGATGGAGCCGCTGAGGATGGCTTCGGCGAAGGGGCTGTTCACGGTCCCGGCCTGTCCTACTCGGCCACGGCGGCGGTTATAAGGGCTTTAAGGGTGCCCTTTTCAATCTCGCCGAGGACGCGGGAGGCCACCCGTCCGTGCTTGTCCAGGACCAGGGTGGTGGGCACGGCGCCGGGCGGTACCAGGCCGGACACGGACAGCAGGACGCCGCCGTCCTTGTCGTCAAAGCTCGGGTAGGTCAGGTTGAAGGTCTTCTCGAACGCCTCCGCCGTTGGTTTTTCGTCCCGGAGGTTGACGCCGAAGAACTGGACGCCCTGGTCCTTGAACTCCTGGTGCAGCGCTTCCAGCTGTGGTGCTTCCACCCGGCACGGCGCGCAGGCGGCGAACCAGAAGTTCAGGACGCTCACCTTGCCCTGGAAATCGGCGGGGGTTACTGCGGTGCCGTTGAACAGCGCACCCTGGATCTGCACCGCGTCCTTGCGGTCCGCTGCGGCGAACTCGGTCACGGACCCGTCGCCTGCCACATAGTTCTTGTTGTCCCCCGCCTTGGCCTGCTTGGCCAGCGCATCCTCCTGGGCACAGCCGGAGAGGCCCAGGGTCAGCGCGGTCAGGGCCATGCCGCCGGCGGCGAACAAGCTGCGGCGCGAGGGGAGGTTGTTGCTGGTCACTGTCAGGCTCCAGGGGTGCTGGCGGCACCGGGAAGAAGGGACGCCGCGGGTTCGCTGTACTCGACCCGCAAGAGCGAGCCGTCGTCGTCGAACACCAGGGACGTAACGGATGTCAGGGTGCACTCGCGCTTGCGCGGATCATGCCACAGGGGCCGGCCTTCGGCGCTCAGCCGGGCCGCCCAGATGGGCAGCTGGTGGCTTACCAGGATGGCTTCGGGCCCTTGGGCGCCAAAGTCGCCGGCAGCCAGTTCAATGGCCCGCAGCCGGGCATCCTGCACGGCAGCCGCCACCCTCGCCGCCTGCTGCTTGTACGGTTCGCCCCAGGACGGGCGCAGCGGGTTGATCAGGTGCGGCCAGTGCCTGGGCCGACGGAGCTCCGCCTTGGTGACCTTCATGCCCTCGAAGTAGTTTTCGGCTTCGATGATCCGCTCATCGGTGTGGATCTGCAGGTGCAGGGCTTCCGACGTCGGCCGCGCCGTTTCCTGGGCACGGTCCAGCGGGGAGGCGGCCAGGTAGGTGATGCGGGCACCGCTTTCTGCGCGCTGCCGGAAGTGCCCGGCAAGCGTCCGGGCCATCTCCTGCCCCAGCTCGGAGAGGTGGAATTCGGGAAGCCGCCCATAGAGAACGCCGTCGGGATTATGGACCTCGCCGTGGCGGAGCAGATGGACAGTGGCTTGGGGCATGTTTACCAGTTTCTCAAAGATGGCGTGCGATCCGAAATCTTCCGCCCGTGCTTTCTACAAACAGTAGAACTGAAGTTTTTGAAGAAATGTTCCGAAGCCGGGAACAAAACATGCAAATGCATGTTTATACTGGATGCAGCAAGTTAGTTGAGGCTTCAACAGATGAAGGTTCAACCGCAGGACCTCAGCCCGCATACCTATACAAGGAGCAACATCATGGCACTTCCCGCAGACGTCACCACCGGCACCTGGACCCTGGACAACTCGCACAGCGAGATCGGCTTCACCGTCCGGCACGCAGGCATCAGCAAGGTCCGCGGCCAGTTCAAAGAGGCCGCGGCAACCTTGGAACTCCCCGAGGACGTCACCGGCGCCAGGATCAACGCCAGCATCAACACCGCCAGCTTCGATTCCGGCGATGCCAACCGCGACGGCCACGTCAAGGGCGAGGACTTCTTCGACGTGGAGAAGTTCCCCGAGATCTCCTTCGTGTCCAACGGCCTGGTGGCCAAGGGCAACAGCTACGAGCTCACCGGCGACCTGACCATCAAGGGCGTTACCCGTCCGGTGACCCTGGAAACCGAGTTCAACGGTGTTGCCGTTGATCCGTTCGGAAACACCCGCGCCGGCGTCTCTGCCGAGACCACCATCAGCCGCAAGGACTTTGGCCTCACCTGGAACGCTGTCCTGGAAGCCGGCGGTGTGCTGGTCAGCGACAAGGTTGCCATCAACCTGGAACTCGCCTTCATCGCTCCCGCAGCGTAATTCCACCCCGTCAGGGCACACCCCGGCACCAGGCCTACCCGGCTTGGGGCCGGGGTTTCCCGGTTTAACGGCTGCCACCTGCGCGAATACCCGCCGAATCACCCACAACGCTGCCCGCCGGGGGTACGGTGGACTTAAGCCATGCTGGGGGGAAGGCAGAGGACCGATTCCCGGCAGCCTACCCGGATCCCGACCTGCAGAAGGAACGCCATGAGTACTCCTCCCGTCCCGCCTCCCACTCCCCAGGACCCCCAGTCGGGCAACAACCAGCCGGGGCATGACCAGGCCGGCAGCCAGCCCGGAGACCAGCAGCCCCGCTTTGGCCAGAACGCGCCGCAGTACGGGCAGAACGCACCGCAGTATGGGCAGAACCAGCCGCAGTACGGGTCGCAGCCGCCGGCAGCGCCCCAGTACGGGCAGAACGCGCCGCAGTACGGGCAGAATGCGCCCCAGGTCCCGGGCTACGGCCAGAACCCGCCCCAGTACGGCCAACCGCAGTATGGACAGTCCCCATATGGACAGTCGCCTTACGGCCAGTACCCCTCGGAGCAGCCGCAGCCAGCGGGAAGCAACGGTATCCCACAGCTGGTGAACATCTCCTTCTGGCTGCTGATCGCGTCGGCAGTGATCTTCGTGATCTCCTTGCTGACCGGCCTCACCCAGCTGGATGATCCCCTGTTCCGCCAGACTTTTGAGGACCAGATGGCCGCCGGCGGCGCCACCGGAGTCACGTATGACGACATCAAGGGAGTCATTGCCGGCACCCTGGTGGTATTCGCGATCATCGGAGTGGCCCTCTACCTGCTGGTGGCCTTCTTCGTCCGAAAGGGCAAGAACTGGGCCCGCATCCTGGGCACCGTCTTCGCTGCGCTGTCCATCTTCGGCCTCTTTGGTCCCCCCAGCTTTGCCACCATCGGAACGCTGCTGGGCATCGCTGCCATCGTGCTGCTCTACCTTCCGGCATCCGCCCCGTACTTCCGGAAGCAGCAGCCCTTCGCCAACCCATACTCGGGCGGCTTCGGCAACCCTTACGGACGCTAGCCGGCACCACCCCTGACAAGCAGGAGGCCCGGGATGCGCAACCGCATCCCGGGCCTGCTGCTTTAACCAGTTAGGCCGTCTGCCCGGGGGTCTGGGCCCGTTGCGCATGGTAGGCCAGGATCTGGAGTTCGGTGGCCATATCCACCTTGCGGAGATTGACCCCTTCGGGAACCTGCAGCATCACGGGTGCGAAGCTCAGCACACTGTGAACGCCTGCCGCCACGACGCGGTCGCAAACCCCCTGGGCCACCGCGGCTGGGAGGGCCAGCACCACCATGTTGGCCCCGGTACGGTGCAGGACGGTTTCAAGGTCCGCCACGTCGCTGACGCGCAGCCACCCCACCTCGTTGCCCACCACCATCTGGTCGGCGTCGAAGATGGCCACGACGTCGAACCCGCGCGATTCGAAGCCGCCGTAGCGCGCCAGTGCCTTGCCCAGGTTGCCGGCCCCGACAATGGCCACTTTCCAGTCGTGGGTCAGTCCCAATGCGGCGGCAATGTGGCGGCTGAGGTACTGCACCTCATACCCCACGCCCCTTGTCCCGTAGGACCCCACATGGGACAAATCCTTGCGCAGGGTTGAGGAACTGACGCCCGAGGCTTCCGCCAGGGATTCGGAAGAAACACGCTCCACGCCCTCGGCCAGCAATGTGTTCAGGGCACGGAGGTAGATGGTCAGCCGGGCCACGGCGGCGGGAGGTATCTGCTTGGCCAGTGCGCCCGTGGCATCCGGAAGGTCCGGGACAGGCTGGGGCGTTGAACCCAGGGATGTCACCCGCACCTCCCTTGCGTCGCGTTGTGAGTCCACTCTAGGTCCCTGCCGCTCGTGGCTTCAAAACCAGGGCCATGGAAAGCTCATGATGCCCAGGGGTCTGCTGTCACTGCTGTCACTCCCCCTATTGGGCCATGGCGCGCTGCAGCACGCGTTCCAGCCGGGCCTCGTCGATTTTCCAGAAGTCGCGCTGTACTCCGTCCACCAGCACCACCGGGACCTCCTCGGCATACCGTTCCCGCAGTTCGGGCTGGTTGTCCACCAGCTCTTCGCTCCACGTAAGGCCCAATGAGGCAGTGACCCGGCCGACGGCGTCGCGCGCTTCCTCGCAAAGGTGGCAGTCAGCTTTGGTGACCAGGACGACGCGGGGTGTAGCCATGGCTTAACGGTATCGCCGTTCGTGGCGTGCGGGTGACGCCGACGGCGGCGGGCCAGTGGATTGACTAGACTCGGGTCCATGCCCGAGGAGAAATACGTCGCCGTTGTCACGCGGCCGGTTGCCGCGCCGCAGCCCGGCGAGGCGGCGTTTTTCGACGTGGACAATACGTTGATGCGTGGAGCCAGCCTCTTCCACGTGGCGCGGAAGATGCACCAGCGCGGCGCGTTCACCCTGGCCCAGGCCGCCGGGTTCGCGTGGAAGCAGTTCAAGTTCGTGGCGCGCGGGGAGAACATCGACGACGTCCACGCGGTCCGCGATTCGGCCCTGACCCTGGCTGCCGGGATCACTGTTGATGACATCAAGGCGCTGGGCGAGGAAGTCTACGACGAAATGATTGCGTCGCGCATCTGGCCGGGCGCCAAGGCCCTGGCCGAGCAGCACCTGCGGGTGGGCCGCCGCGTCTGGCTGGTGACAGCCACCCCCATCGAAGTGGCCACCGTGATCTCCACCCGGCTGGGACTGACCGGGGCCTTGGGCACGGTCGGCGAGGTCTCCGAAGGCATGTACACCGGGCGGCTGGTGGGAGACATCCTGCACGGCTCGGCCAAGGCCGTGGCCGTCCAGGCCATCGCCGACGAGGAGGGCCTGGACCTCAAGCGCTGCTGGGCCTACAGCGACTCCTACAACGACGTCCCGCTGCTTTCGCTGGTGGGCCATCCGGTGGCCATCAACCCGGACTCCAAGCTGCGCCGCCACGCCCGGGACCGCAACTGGCCGGTCTACGACTTCCGCGCCGGCCGGCGTGCCGCCACCTTTGGCCTCAAGGCGGCCACTTTCGGCGGAGCCATCTATGGCCTCTGGAAGGGCTTCGCCCGCATCCGCGGCCCGCGGGTATAAGAATCCGTCGAATCCTACGCTTGTCCGCGAATCCCAATCTTGACGGTCAGGATCTGCGAACAAGAACGGGACGCACTAAACAGGAAACAAAAATGCCCGCCGCCTTGGAAGGCGACGGGCATTTCCACGCTGTTCGAAGTATGTCTACTTCTTGTTACGGCGCTGGTGACGGGTCTTGCGAAGCAGCTTGCGGTGCTTCTTCTTGGCCATACGCTTGCGACGCTTCTTAATAACTGAACCCACGAAAGTTCCTTACAAACTAGATGCAGTACCTGTCTGATGGAGAATGTCCGTGGACAAAGCTACGAACTGAACAACTGACAGATTCTTACAATGACGTAAAACGTTCCTTAACAGGGTACCGCCTATCGGGAGCGGCTCAGGACAGCCGCCTCAGGCGGTCTCGGAGTGGCCGTCCACCACAGCACCCTTGAGGTACTGTTCGACGGCGTTTTCGGGGACCCGGTAGGAGCGGCCGAAGCGCACCGCCGGCATTTCGCCGGAGTGGACCAGCCGGTAAACGGTCATTTTGGAGACTCGCATGACCTCGGCTACTTCAGCCACGGTCAGGAACTTCGCGTTGGAGAAGTTCTGTTCTGCCGACATTTCCCTATTTTCCTTTGCTGACGGATGGACAACAGTGACCCCAGGTACGTGCCAATGCGGTGTTCCGATGCTGAGCCATCCACCAACCACCTAAAAGATACTCTAGATGTTGCTGTGGCAGATGTGAAAGTAGTGCTTCCCCTATTTCACCCCCTAATTTGACTGCCGCCGCTTCCGCGCCGAAGACGCCAGCTGCTCAAGGACGGACGCGGAAACGTCCCAGTCCATGCAGGCATCCGTGACGCTTTGCCCGTAGACCAGCTCCGAACGCCCGGCCGCGTGCTCCGCGACGTCCAGGTTCTGCGCGCCGCCCACCAGGAAGCTTTCCAGCATCACGCCGGCCACCGCCCGCGCTGCGGCCCCGCCTTCCTCCAGCTGGGCGCCAATCTCCAGGGCCACCTCAGCCTGCCGGTGGTGGCTTTTGCCGCTGTTGGCATGGCTGGCATCCACGATCAGGCGCGGGTTCAGTCCCTTGCCCGCCAGTTCGCCGGAGGCACGCTCGACGTCCGCCGCTGAGTAGTTGGGCCCCTTGCGGCCGCCGCGCAGGATCACGTGGGTGTCCGGGTTTCCAGCGGTCGCCACCAGCGCCGCCCGGCCATCGCCGTCGATGCCCAGGAAGGCCTGGGCAGCCGCCGCGGCGCCGCATGCGTCGATGGCCACCTGCAGGCCGCCGTCGGTCCCGTTCTTGAAGCCGATGGGCATGGACAGACCCGAGGCGAGCTGGCGGTGGATCTGGCTCTCCGTGGTGCGGGCTCCGATGGCACCCCAGGAGATCAGGTCCGCCATGTACTGCGGGCTGATCGGTTCCAGGAATTCGGTGGCGGTGGGCAGGCCCAGCGCCGTGACCTGCTGCAGGAACTGCCGGGCGGTGCGGAGGCCGGTGACCATGTCGTGGCTGCCGTCCAGCCGCGGATCATTGATCAGGCCCTTCCAGCCCACGGTGGTGCGCGGCTTTTCGAAGTAGGTCCGCATGACGATCAGCAGGTCTTCCTTGTGCTTCTCCGCCTGGCTGACCAGCCGGCGGGCGTATTCCAGGCCTGCCTTGGGGTCGTGGATGGAGCAGGGACCGACGATGACCAGCAGCCGGTCATCCACGCCGTCCATGATGGCGCGCACTTCGTCGCGTCCGCGTTCGACGACGGCAGCCGCCCGGGCATCCAGTGGCAGTTCGGCGAGGAGTTCGGAAGGAGTGGGCAGCGGAGTGAATTCGCTGACGCGCAGGTTCGAGGTGGACTGTGCTGCTGCTGTTGCGGTGCTCATGTTCGGGGTCCTGTTCCAGATGGGAAGCGGGCCCGGATGTCAGAACCCGCCGGAGAAACGGCGAAGGGCAGAGAATGATCTCTGCCCTGTTGGCTCTGAAGGAATGCTGGATGCGTGTCAGTTAGACGCGGGCCCCTCCAGAGCCAACGAAAAATACGCATACCAACGGTTAGTCATGGAAAAGACCATAAGCCCCGGCCACGGCGGCCGCAAAATCGGCGTCCGTCACATTCGGTTACCGCCGGCCTTGGAGTCCTGCCACCAGTTCTGCATGCTTCCGGTCAGTCAGGCGGTACCAGTACAGGATGCCAACGGCCGCCAGCACCAGAACGGCGGGGAGAAGTCCTGCGGCGGACCGGATGGCCGTGACCGCCGGGGCAGCCTGCTCCTGCCGGGACGAGGAATAGCCACCCCACGCCAACGCGAAGGCCACCAGGCCGCCGCCGAAGCCCATGCCCAGTTTCCGGGTTGCGGCCAGGAGCGCATAGTTGATGCCCTGAACCCTGACACCCGTCTTCCATTCGCCGTATTCCACCGTGTCCGCGACCAGGGCCCACGTGAGGATACTGACCGTTGCCGCGGACAACTGCGCCAGGACCATACCGGCCACCGCCAGCCAGGGCTCTCCTGCAGGCGCCAGGAAGACCACCATCCCACCTGCGGTGCCGAGCAGGCAGCCCAGGCTGAAAACAGCCTTCTTGCCCCATCTGGCCACGGGGCGCGGCATCAGGACGGCAAGCGCCAGGGTGATCACCACCTGCGTAGCCGCCAGCACGGGAAAGAGGTCCAGCCGGGCAAGGACGTCACGGAGGTAGTAGAACTGGGCGGCTACGGTGGCGGAGTTGCCCGTGACCAGCAGCACGGAGCTGAGGCTCAGGACCACCAGCGGCGAGTTGACCTTGAGCGCCTCCACCGTTTGGCGCCAGCTGATCCGGGGAACGCTGCCGGCCACCTGCTCCCTGCATGCAATCCCGGTGAACACGTAGAGCCCGGAACCGATCACCGCGAAGGCAAGCGTCATCACTGTGAAGATCTGCTGGATGTCCCCGCCCCTGCCCAGGAGCGGAGCCACGAAGAACCCGAGGGTCGCCCCAATGGACAGCCCGCCGATGGTCCGCGCGCCGGCCAGCCTGGCCCGTTCCCGGGGGTCCTGGGTCATGGCGCCCACCAGGCAGCCGTAGGGAACGTTCACCAGGCTGTAGGCAAGGCACACCAGGCCGTAGGTGCAGTAGGCATACAGGAGCTTGAGGGACGGTTGGACGTCGGGCACGTGGAACACCGCGATCCCCAGCACCAGCGGAACAAAGCCGAAGACCAGGAAGGGCCGGAACTTGCCCAACCGGGGGCTGTGGAAACGGTCCACGATCCGGCCGGCGGCAATGTCCGTGAAGGCATTGAACACCCGCGCCACCAGCAGGAGCGTCCCGGCAGCTGCGGCCCCGATCCCGGCAACGTCCGTGTAGTAGACCAGCAGGAACATGTTGGCGGTGCTGATGATCATGCTGTTGGCCGCGTCGCCGGCGCCGTAGCCCACAATGGCAGCCCTGTTCAGTCGCTTCATTTCTCCTCGTCCACGGGACGAGAAAGCGCTTTCTCGTCCCTGGGAGGAATTTACCCCAAAATCTTGCGGAGAAACACCAGCTGCCGGATCCAGTGGTGTTCCTGGCCGCCTTCGTGGTTATTGAACCGGTACACCTCGATCTCCTTCTCCGCCCCGCTGGCGGAGAAAGCGCCCGTTCCGGAGCCGTACGCGTTGAAGCTGGCGAAAACGGTGGACGGCGGGCAGATGTCGTCCATCAGCGCCGCGGAGTAGAGCGCGGGCGCCGTGGCGCAGCGGGCAAGGTTGACGCCGTCGAAGTAGTTGAGGACCGCAAGCGTGGACTCGTAGCGGTCCCGGTGGCGTGCCAGGAACTGGGCGATCTCCGGGTACGGCCCGCGCGGGGTGATGTCGATGGCGCGGGGGAAGTCCTGGAGGAAGGGGACGTCGGGCAGCGCGGCGATGACGCCGTCGAGCCGTCCCGCGGTAAGTCCTGCCGTGGCCACCACCAGCCCGCCGCCCTGGCTGACTCCGGCCAGCACCACCTTGGACGGATCGACGGCCGGATGGGCCTGGGCGGCCTCCACCGCGCGGAAGGCATCCACATAGACCCGGCGGTAGTAATAGTCCTCCCGGCTCGCGATACCCCTGGTCATCAGGCCCGCGTGCGCCACATCCCCGGCGGAGGGGTGCGGATCCGCGGTGTGCCCCAGCGTGCCGCCGTACCCCTGGCCGCGGGTGTCCATGATGAAGTGCGCGTACCCGGCCTGCGCCCAGCGCGTGTCCTGGTTGACCAGGCCGCGGCCGCCGGAATAGCCGATGTAGTTCACCACGACCGGAAGCCGTGCGCCGGGTTCCCGGCTGGCGGGAAGGTGCAGCCAGCCCTTGATGCGTGCCCCGCCGAAGCCGGCGAAGGTGACGTCGAAGGTGTCGATCACGGCCAGGTAGTTCTCCACCGGCTCAAAGGCCGCGTCCAGCGGGAAGGCACGCGCCTCCGCCAGGGTGGTGTCCCAGAACGCGCCCAGCTCCTCCGGCGGAGTGGCGTCGGAGGTGTAGCTGCGCAGCTGGGCCAGCGGTAGGTCGAAGAGGGGCATCGTTGTCCGTCCTGCTTTCAGTTGTTCGGCGCCTCGCGGGGTGTTCCTCTATTTCTAGCGCACGATGATGACGTCCAGCCGCCGGGGACCGTGGACTCCCTCGACGCGCTCCAGTTCGATGTCCGACGTCGCGCTGGGTCCGCTGATCATGGTCAGTGGCCGGGTGCCGTCCAGGCGGCGGAACGCCTCGGGCAGGATGGCCGTGATGTCCCTGCTGTGCACCACGCAAATGTGGTGGTCCGGAACCAGCGAAATGGCGCGGCGGCCCTGGTCCGGGCTGCCGTCCAGGATGATGGTTCCGGATTCGGCCACTGTCACGGCGCTGCCGGTGACGACGGCGTCTGTTGCGTCGAGTTCGGTGACTGACCGCACGCCGTGCGTGCCGCCGTCGTACCTGATCCTCGTGGTGTCCGCCTCCCATGCCAGCCAGGCGGGGTCAATGCCGGCCGGAACCACGTAACTGGCAGCCCCGGCCAGCAGCCCCTCGATGGTGGGCGGCACGTCCGCCTCCGCCACCACGGTGACGCCGGCTTTGTAGTCCTCGAGCCGGTCAACCAGGACCTCAATGCGTTGCTGCGCGTCAGCCTCCCCGTCCAGGCGGTAGTGCCTGGGGATGTCCGGAACGGCCGGTGCGTCCTTCAGCGCTGTGCGGACGGCGGCCAGGATCTCTGCGCGGCTGCTCATGGCTTCTTGTGCTCCTTCGCCCACCACTCGCGGAAGGACTGCGACGGCGGTGCCGGGATGTCCCGGCTCTGGGTCCAGCCGGCGGCAATGCCGGGCAGCTTCTTGATCTTCTTGTCCCGTCCGGCAGCGGCGCGGCCCAGGGGCAGGAGCTTTTCGACGGCGCCGAGACGGCTTCCGTCGGAGAGCAGCCACGATGCCGCTTTGAGCCCGACGTCCATTTGGGTGGGCAGGCCCCCGCGGTGTGCGTCCACATCCTTTCCCCGCAGGTGAACCAGGATGTCCGGGATGTTGATCTTGACCGGGCAGGCGTCGTAGCAGGCGCCGCAGAGGGACGACGCGTACGGGAGCGAGCCGTTCTCTTCAGCCTCGATGCCCGTCATCAGCGGGGACAGGATGGCGCCGATGGGGCCGGGGTAGGTGGAACCGTAGGCGTGGCCGCCGGTCCGTTCATACACGGGGCAAACGTTGATGCAGGCGCTGCAGCGGATGCAGTGCAGCGCCGAGCGCCCCATCTCATCCGCCAGGGCATTGGTACGTCCGTTGTCCAGCAGGACCACATGGAACTTCGAGGGACCGTCGCCTTCGGTGACACCGGTCCACAGCGACGTGTAGGGGTTCATCCGCTCGCCCGTGGAGGACCGGGGCAGCAGCTGCAGGAACACCTCGAGGTCGGAGAACGTGGGCAGGAGCTTCTCGATGCCCATGACGGTGATCAGGGTCTCCGGCAGGGTCAGGCACATGCGGCCGTTGCCTTCGGACTCCACCACGCCGAGCGTGCCTGAGTCGGCGATGCCGAAGTTCGCCCCGGAAATTGCCACCTTGGTGGTCAGGAACTTTGCGCGCAGGTGCGCCCGGGCGGCCATGGCGAGCCGGCGGGGTTCATCGGTAAGGCCAGGGTCGACGCCGGGCATTTCCTTGAGGAAGATGTCGCGGACCTCGGTGCGGTTCTTGTGGATGGCCGGGACCAGGATGTGGCTGGGCTTGTCATGGCCCAGTTGGACGATCAGCTCGGCCAGGTCGGTTTCGAAGGCCGCGATGCCGTGCTCTTCCAGGTATTCGTTCATGCCGATTTCCTGGGTGGCCATGGATTTGACCTTGACCACTTCGTCCACGCCTTCAGCTTTCACCAGGCCGTGGATGATCCGGTTGGCTTCGTCGGCGTCGCGGGCCCAATGCACCACGCCGCCGCGGGCGGTGACGTTGGCTTCGAAGGCTTCCAGGAGTTCCGGCAGCCGGGCCATGACTGAGGTCTTGAGGGCACTGCCGGCGTCGCGCAGTTCCTCCCAGTCCGGCAGCTCGCCGGTCACGTTGAGGCGCTTGCCGCGGATGGTGGACGTGGCGTGCTTCAGGTTCCGGCGGAGCTGCGTGTTGCCGAGCTCGCGGCGGGCGGCCGAAGGAAACTTCTCCTCGGCGAACAGGTTGCCGGAGCCAGGGTGGAGGCCGGGCATCCCAAGCTGGGTGCGGGTCATTACTTCACCACCACTTTCGCCGGCGTACCGGCCGTCTCCGGCAGCACTGCCGGCTGCTGTTCCGTGCTGGCCAGGATCTCGGCCAGGTGGAGGGTGGCCACCGCATCGCCCTGCCGCGACAGCCCTCCGCCGATGTGCATCAGGCAGGAGTAGTCTCCGCCGGCGCACACGGCGGCGCCGGTGCTGCGGATGTTCGCCGTTTTGTCCGCCAGCATGGCCGAGGAAACATCCGCGTTCTTGACCGAGAAGGTGCCGCCGAAACCACAGCACTGGTCCGCTTCCGGCAGGTCCGTGAGCTCCAGGCCCTTCACGCCGCGCAGCAGCCCGGCCTGCCGGTCGCCGAGCTTCAGCAGCCGCATCCCGTGGCACGAGGGGTGGTAGGTCACCGTGTGCGGGAAGTAGGAGCCGAGCTGCTCCGCTGGGTCGGTGACGCCGAGGACGTCCACCAGCAGTTCGGACAGTTCGTAGGTTTTCTTCCCGACGGCGACGGCCCGCTGCTCAAGGCCGGCGTCGCCTGCGTGCCGGGCCACCATGGGGTGCTGGTGCTTCACCGAGGCGACGCAGGAGCCGGATGGTGCCACGGCGACGTCGTAATCCCCGGATTCGAAGGCCTGCACGTGGTTGGCCACCACGGGAACGGCTTCCTTGAGGTAGCCGCTGTTGACGTGCATCTGGCCGCAGCAGGCCTGCCCCTGCGGAAAGACCACCTCGTGGCCCAGCCGTTCCAGGACCGCCACGGTGGCTTGGGCCGCGCGGGGATACATGGCATCCACGATGCAGGTGGCGAAAAGTGCGATTTTCATGGGTTCAATTCCTGGCGGCGTTCAGGGTCAGGTTCAGGGGTTGGTATCGGCGAAGGCTGGTGCCGGCGGCGATGATTCCGCGCAGGTCCGGGAGCCCGCCGGTGGCAGCCCCGGCGGCGCGGGCCTGGATGAGCACGTTACCCAGGGCCGTGGCCTCGACGGGGCCGGCGACGACAGGACGCCCGGTGGCATTGGCGGTGAGCTGGCAGAGCAGCGTGTTCTGCGAGCCGCCGCCCACGACGTGCACCACATCCACCTTCCGGCCGGCCAGGCGCTCTGCGGCCGTGATGGTCCTGGCATACGCAGCGGCGAGGCTGTCCATGATGCAGCGGGTAATGGCTGCGGGATCATTGGGCAGGACCTCACCGGTACGCCTGACCGCCGCCCGGATGCGCTCCGGCATATTGCCCGGGGCAATGAAGTAGGAATCGTCGGCGTTGACCTGCGGACCGCCGGCAGGCAATGCTGCCGCGGCCGCGAGCAGCGCGGTCAGGTCGGGCTGGAAACCCTCGCCGGCCCAGGTCCGCTGGCATTCGCTCAGGAGCCAGAGTCCGCCCACGTTGCGCAGGTAGCGGATGGTGCCGTCCACGCCCCGTTCATTGGTGAAGTTGGCTTCCCTGCCGGCCTCCGTCAGGACTGGATGCTGCAGTTCCAGCCCCACCAGGGACCAGGTACCGGAGGAGATGTAGGCAAAAGCGTCATTCCGGGCAGGAACGGCCACGACGGCGGAGGCAGTGTCGTGCGAACCCACCGCCACCACCGTGGTTTCGCGGGGCAGGCCCACGGTTGCGGCGATCTCCGGCAGGAGGTTTCCATAGGCTTCCCCGGGCTGGATCAGCGGCGGGAACAGGTCCTTCCGCAGGCCCAGGGCGGTAAAGAATTCGGTAGCCCACTCCCCCGCAAGGGCGTCGAACAGGCCTGTGGTGGAGGCGTTGGTGGCCTCGGTCCGCCGCACTCCGGTCAGCAGGAACGCGATCAGGTCAGGGATGAGCAGCGCCTTCAGCCCGTCCAGGTTACGCTCGGTCGCCAGCTGGTAGAGGGTGTTGAACTGGAGGAACTGCAGCCCCGTGGTCTGGTACAGGCGTGCCGGGTCCAGTTTGGCGTGGACAGGCGCCACCGCAGCCCTGCTGCGGTCATCGCGATAGCTGAACGGCTGTGCCACCAGCCTCCCCGAGGCGTCCACCAGGCCATAGTCCACGGCCCAAGTGTCGATGCCGATGCTGGCGATCGCTTCGCCCTGAACGGCTGCCACCGTGGCCGCGGCCCGCAGGCCTTCAAGAACCTCCGCGAACAGGGCGTCGAAGTCCCAGCGGAGGCCGCCGTCGAGCTCCACCACACCGTTGGGGAAGCGGTGGACTGTCTCCAGCGTTACCCCCGCAGCGGTAACGCGGCCCACCATCACCCGCCCGGAGGAGGCCCCGATGTCGACGGCGGCAAAAACGCCGGTGCTCATCGCAGGAAGGCTGCGGCCACTCCGGCGTCCACGGGGATGTGCAGGCCGGTGGTGTGGGACAGCTCGTTGCTGGTGAGGACGGCGGCGGCGTTGGCCACGTGCTCGGGCAGGACTTCGCGTTTGAGCAGGGTGCGCTGGGCGTAGTACTCGCCCAGTTTTTCCTCGTCCACGCCGTACACGGCGGCGCGCTTGGCGCCCCAGCCGCCGGCGAAGATGCCGGAGCCGCGGACCACGCCGTCGGGGTTGATGCCGTTGACGCGGATGCCGTACTCCCCCAGTTCGGCGGCAAGCAGGCGCACCTGGTGGGCCTGGTCCGCCTTCGTAGCCGAGTAGGCGATGTTGTTGGGGCCGGCGAACACGGAATTCTTGGAGGAGATGTAGACGATATCTCCGCCAAGGCCCTGCGCGATCATGACCTTCGCCGCGGCCTTGGCCACCAGGAACGATCCCTTGGCCATGACGTTGTGCTGCAGGTCCCAGTCCTTCTCGGTGGTTTCCAGTAGCGGCTTGGAGATGGACAGGCCGGCGTTGTTGACCACCAGGTCCACGCCGCCGAATGCCAGGACAGCGGCGTCGATCGCGGCTGCGACCTGGGCCTCATCCGTGACGTCGGCCTGGACGCCGATGGCAACGTCCGGGCCGCCGAGCTCTTCGGCCACCTTCTCGGCGTTCTCCAGGTTCAGGTCGGCGATCACCACGCAGGCCCCTTCCGCGGCGAGGCGGGTGGCGATGGCCTTGCCGATGCCCGAGGCTGCACCAGTCACCAGCGCGATGCGGGTGGCGTGCGACTTCGGCTTGGGCATCCGTGCCAGCTTGGCTTCCTCCAGCGCCCAGTACTCGATCCGGAACTTCTCGGATTCCTCGATCGGGGCGTAAGTGGAGATCGCCTCGGCGCCGCGCATCACGTTGATGGCGTTGATGTAAAACTCGCCGGCAACGCGGGCGGTCTGCTTGTTGGCGCCGAAGGAGAACATGCCCACGCCGGGAACCAGCACAATGGCCGGGTCCGCACCGCGCATGGCGGGGCTGGCTGGGCCCACGGCCGCAGGGTCCCCTGGCCGAGCTTGCGAGGTTAGGGAGCGGCTGGGGACCGCGTGGCGGTCGTAGTAGGCCTGGTAGTCCTCGCGGTAGTCCGCGTGCAGTTCGTGCAGCCGGGCGATGGAGTCCTCGACCGAGGCGTCGGCAGGCAGGTCCAGGATCAGCGGCTTGACCTTGGTGCGCAGGAAGTGGTCCGGGCAGGAGGTGCCCAGGGCACCCAGGCGTGGGTGCTCAGCTGCTTCGAGGAAGTCCAGGACGACGGCGTCATCGCTGAAGTGCCCCAGCTGCGGCTTGTCCGTGGAGGCCAGGCCGCGGATCACGGGTGCCAGGGCTGCGGCCTTGGCGCGGCGCTCAGCCTCCGGCAGCGCACCATAACCGGGCAGCTTGGGCCCGAACGGCTCGGCTTTGCCGTTGTCCTTGATGTATTTCTCGGCCTGCTCGATGATCCACAGGGAGTTCTGTTCCGCCTCTTCGCTGGTGGCGCCCCAGGCTGTGATGCCGTGTCCGCCCAGGATGGTGCCGATGGCCTGCGGGTTGGTTTCCTTGATCGCGGCGATGTCCAGGCCCAGCTGGAACCCGGGCCGGCGCCAGGGCACCCAGACCACCTTGTTGCCGAAGATCTTGGTGGTCAGCGCCTCGCCGTCCACCGCAGTGGCAATGGCGATGCCGGAGTCCGGGTGCAGGTGGTCCACGTGGGCGGCGTCCACCAGGCCGTGCATGGCCGTATCGATCGAGGGAGCCGCGCCGCCCTTGCCGTGCAGGCAGTAATCAAACGCGGCCACCATCTCGTCTTCACGTTCAAGACCCGGGTAGACGTTCTTCAGCGCGTTCAAACGGTCCAGACGCAGCACCGCAAGGTTTTCGGCCCTCAAGGTGCCGAGGTCCCCGCCGGAGCCCTTCACCCACAGGAGCTGGACGTCCTCGCCCGTGACCGGGTCCTTCTCGGTGCCCTTGGCGGAGGTGTTGCCGCCGGCAAAGTTGGTGTTCCGCTTGTCCGCACCCAGGCGGTTGGAACGGGAAATCAGGTCTTCAACAGTCTTATTGGTGCTCATAGCTGGTTAGGCGCCCCATCCGGCTTGCTGGCCGCCTACGCGGTCCTCGTTGATCTTCTTCTGGTAACCGCTGGCCTTGAACGCAGCCAGCGGGTCCGCGGGCAGCCCGCGGGATTCACGCCACTCGGCCAGGACGGGCCGGACGTCGGTGTAGAAGGCATCGTTGAAGATGCCGTTGGCAGCCAGGACATCACCGGCGCGCTGCGCTTCGGCCAGGGCTGCGGTGTCCACCATCAGGGCCCGGGCGGTCATTTCCTGGACATTCAGGACCGAGCGGATCTGGCCCGGAATCTTCTCCTCCAGGTTGTGGCACTGGTCCAGCATCAGGGCAACGCCCGAGTCCTTGCCGAAGCCGCCGCCGCGGATGACCTCGTGCATGATGCGGAAGAGCTGGAACGGATCGGCCGCACCCACAATGAGGTCGTCGTCGGCGTAGAAGCGCGAGTTGAAGTCGAAGGAACCCAGCTTGCCCAGGCGCAGCAGCTGCATCACGATGAACTCGATGTTGGTGCCCGGCGCGTGGTGGCCGGTGTCCAGGCAGACAAACGCCTTCTCCCCCAGGGCCAGGGTCTGGGCGTAGGAGGTGCCCCAGTCCGGAACATCGGTGTGGTAGAAAGCCGGCTCGAAGAACTTGTACTCAAGCACCAGGCGCTGCTCGTCACCCAGGGCCGCGTAGATCTCCTGCAGGGATTCGGCCAGCCGGTCCTGGCGTCCCCGGATGTCGTCCTGGCCGGGGTAGTTGGTGCCGTCGGCCAGCCAGATCTTCAGGTCCTTCGAGCCCGTGGCGTGCATGATCTCGATGCAGTCCAGGTGGTGGTCTACCGCCCGGCGGCGTACGGACTCGTTGGACGAGGTCAGCGAACCGAACTTGTACTCGTCATCCTGGAAGGTGTTGGAGTTGATGGTGCCCAGGCCCACGCCCAGGCCGGCCGCGTACTCCTTCAGGGCGGCGTAGTCGTCCACCTTGTCCCACGGGATGTGCAGGGCCACGGTGGGGGCCAGGCCGGTCAGCTCATGGACCTTGGCGGCGTCCGCCAGCTTCTCCTGCACGGTACGCGGAGTGCCGGGCGTGCCGAACACCTTGAACCGCGTGCCTGAATTTCCATAGGCCCACGAGGGGACCTCGATGGCAAGCTCTCCGAGCCTGCCCAGCGCCGTTGCTACGTCATTCATGATGGTGGTTTCTTTCCGGTGTTTGAGGGTCTGTCTGATGCGTTGTGGTTTTGCCCCGCTGCTGGAGCCGTGCTGGTGGCGCCCACCCGTTTCGGCGAGGGCTGCCTGCTTCTGCCGGTCAGCCTGCCGACGACTGTGCGGCCAACTGGCTGTCGAGGTTGAAGACTTCCTCAAGCACCTGGAACCCTTCGTCGGGCGCCTGGCCGGAATCTTCAAAAAGGGTTGCCATCTCCGCCTGCCAGCGGGCATTGACGTCCTTTAGGGCCATGCGGGCACGGACGGCGTCGAAGTCGTCGCACTCCACGTAGCCCACCAGGAGCCCGTCCTCCGCCAGGAAGAGGGAGTAGTTGTGCCATCCCGCTTCCTGCAGGGCGTGCAGCATCTCCGGCCACACCGCGGCATGCCGGCGACGGTACTCGTCAATCAGCGCCGGCTGGACGGAGGAACGGAAACACACCCTCATCGGAACCCCTTCAAACTTCACAACTTTTGAATCGTTTCATTGGTACGATTCAAAGTACTCTTGGACGTGAGCAGGTGTCAAGCAATGACAGAAACTTTTGATCCCGCGCACGGAACCGGCCGCAGCGGGCGTATCAGCACGGAGAATCGATGAACCGCACAGCCAGTATCAAGGACGTGGCCATCCACGCAAGCGTGGCCGTGGGGACTGTATCCAACGTCCTGAACTATCCGGACCGGGTCTCGGAGCGGACCAAGGAACGGGTCCTGCGCGCCATCGACGAACTGGGCTTTGTCCGCAACGACGCCGCCCGGCAACTCCGCGTGGGCCACAGCCGCACCATCGGGCTCATTGTCCTGGATGTCGGCAACCCATTCTTCACCTCCGTGGTCCGCGCCGCCGAGGACGCCGCGGCATTGCAGGGAAGCGCCGTCCTGCTGGGCGACAGCGGCCACAACGCCAGCCGCGAGGCCAACTACATCGACCTCTTCCAGGAGCAGCGCGTCCAGGGCCTGCTGATCTCGCCCGTGGGGGATATCGCGGACCGGCTGGACCTCCTCCGCGAGCGCGGCGTGCCCACGGTGCTGGTGGACCGGCTGGCTGACGAGGCTAAGTTCAGTTCAGTTGCGGTGGACGACGACGCCGGCGGGTACCTGGCCGCCCGGCACCTGCTGGACACCGGACGCCGTCGGCTCGCCTTTGTGGGCGGTCCCACCTCCATCCGGCAGGTGGCGGACCGCCTTCAAGGGGCCCGGCGTGCCGTTGAGGAGGAGCCGGACGCCGCGCTCGAGGTGCTGGACGCGGAGGGGCAGACGGTCCTGGCGGGCCGCAGCGTGGGCGACATGCTGGTCAAGCGGGGCCGGGCGGAGCTGCCGGACGGCATCTTTTGCGCCAACGACCTCTTGGCACTGGGCGTCATGCAGTCGCTCACCATGACGCACACGTTCCGGATTCCGGAGGATGTGGCACTGATTGGCTATGATGACATCGATTTCGCGGTGTCCGCCGTGGTGCCGCTGTCCTCCATCCGCCAGCCCACCGAACTGCTGGGCCGGACGGCAATCGAACTGCTGTCGGAGGAAGTGGAGTCCCAGAACCCCGTCCACCGGTCAGTGGTGTTCACGCCGGAGCTGGTGGTCCGGCAGAGCACGGCCACGCCCGCCGCGGGCTGATCGGGCCGTCGGCGGGGTCAGTTCCCGGACTCCTGCAGCCACTTCATGGACTCGGTCCTGGAGGTGAAAAAGCGGGTGGGGCAGGGCGGGACATGGACGCCCAGGAAGAAGTTCGCGAGGATCCGGTCCACCGGGCTGGCTCCAAGCAGGGCAATGCGGTTGGCCGCACACGGGATGGAGAACACTGACCGGGCCTGGATGCTGACATTCTCGGTGGTGGCCATGTCCACCAGCATCGGATAGTTGCCGTCCCCGGCGATCCGGTTCACCGCAGCCATCGCCGCCTGCGCGTCCTCCTTTTCGATCCGGACGTGAGGCTCCCAAATGAGGTGGATGACGCCGTCGCTCCCCAGCTCCACCGTGCCTTTGCCGCCGTCGACCGTTACGGGCTCCATGACGCCGCCTCCCTCCAGTGGGCAGTTCCTGAACCCCTCTATCTTGCCCCACCAAGGGGCCGCGCAGGCGCACGCCGCTCCCTCACGTCCGCCATTGCGTCTTCGCTGATAGCTTCTCCACCACCAGGTTCCGGTAGGCAGCCCGGAGCGGGGCCATCTGGCGGAAGCCGATCCGGCCGCCGGCCAGTACGTGGCCCGAGGCATCCTGCCACTCAAAGAGGAGGAGTCCGTTGATGGAAAATGCCACCCGCGGCCCGTCCTTCACCACTTCCAGCCGGTAGAAGCCGCCGGCGTCCTCCGTGGGCGGCAATGGGTCCGCGCCCTGTGCCACCAGTTCAAAGCCGGCGCTCTTGCGCAGGTTGCAGGTACGGAAGGCGCGCTCGGATGGGTACTTGTGCCGGAAATAGGACACGTGCAGGGCGTCGATGTCGCCTGAGTGGTACTGCGGATAGAAGCCTGTCCGTGGAGCGAGGGCGGGGCTGAAGAGGTCCAGCCCGCGGTGTCCGGCGGCTGCAAAGAACAGCATGGCCAGGCCGGGCTCCGCGAGCGGCAGGAAGTCCCAGCTGATGCGGATGCCGTCCGGGAACTCCTGGGGGCACCAGAACGTCCAATGGGCGTGGTCGCCGAACTCCTGGTCGTCCAGTGCGCCGGACAGTTCCAGGGTTCCTTCGTGGCTTCCCATCCTCAGCGGCCCTTCGGCCACCCATCCGGCCACGTCTTCCGGTCCTGCCAGCGCGTTGCTGTAGATGACGCCCGTCTCCAGGCCTGGGGCGCCCACCTAGCCGCGTCCCGCCGTCGTACTTAACTCTTTGGTGCTGGGTTCTCTGGTGCCGGCCGGCCCGTATCCCAGGGCGCCAAGCTGCCGGGCCACTTCGCCCGCCACCAACGCGGCGCCGTGCTGGGAAAAATGCGTGTCGTCGGCCAGGCCATCGGGCCAATGGGCGTGCTGCCCGGCCGCGAAGTGGCAAAAGAGGTCCCGGGATCTGTCCGGCCCCAGCCGGAGGTACAGGCGCCGGGTCCAGGCGTTCAGGTCCACGACGGAGACGGCCAACTCCTGGCCGAGTTCGCGGACCACCTCCGGATAGTCCTCCAGGCTCTCTTCAAGGACAGCGTCCGACGCCGGGACATTGTTTGGGTGCCTGCCGTCCAGGAAGTGCCGCCGCTCAACAGAGGTGCAGAGTACCGGCACGGCGCCGGAAGCCTGCACCTCCCCCACCATGGTGCGCAGGTTCGCCGCGTACCCGGTGCGGGCAGCGAGGTGGTGCTTCTTCTGGTCGTTGTGGCCGAACTGGACCAGCACCAGGTCGCCGGCGCCTGCTTCGGCGAGCAGGTCCGCCCACAGCCCCTCATCGCGGAAGGATTCCGTGCTCGCCCCGCCCTTGGCGAAGTTGTGCACCGCGCCCCACCCATTGGTGAGCGGTGCGAGGTGTGCGCCCCAACCGCTCATGGGGAACTCCTGCGGAGGGCAGTTGGCCACGGTGGAGTCTCCGGCCAGCAGGATCTTCATGGTGTCCTTTCTCCTGGTACTCAGCCCTTGACGGAACCGATGAGCATGCCTTTGGCGAAGTGCTTCTGCAGGAAGGGATAGAAAATGAGGATGGGCAGGGTGGCCACCACGATCACGGCGAACTTGATGCCCTGTTCGGGCGGGATGTAGTTGGGGTCGACGTTTCCGGTGCCCAGCAGGTCCGAGGCGGCGGTGACCTGGCGGAGGTACATCTGCAGGGTCCATTTGGAGTTGTCGCTGAGGTAGAGCAGGGGCGACATGAAGTCATTCCAGATGCCCACGGCGTAGAACAGCGCGAACGTTGCCAGGACAGGCTTGGACAGCGGCAGCAGGATCCGCCAGAGGATCCCGATCTCGGTGGCGCCGTCCATCTTGGCCGATTCCTCCAGCTCCTGCGGGAGTTCCTGGAAGAAGTTCTTGATGATGATCAGGCTGAACGGGTTGATGGCCGCGGGCAGGATCAGCGCCCAGTAGGTGTTGAGCAGGCCCAGGTCCTTGACCAGGAGGAAGGTGGGGATCATGCCGCCGGAGAACACCATGGCGAAGACCACCAGGGAAAGGATGACGTTCCTGCCCCGCAGGGTCTTCTTGGCCAGCGGGTAGGCCATGGTCACGGTGAAGGCCAGCTGGACCAGGGTGCCCACCGCGGTGACCAGGATGGTGGTCACCAGCGCGCGGACGAACGCCGGGGTCGCGAAGATGTATTCGTAGGCGCCCAGGGTGAACTGTTCCGGCCAGACGAAGAACGCCCGGCGGGTAATCTCCGCTTCAGTGGCGAAGGACCCGGCGAAGACGTAAACGAACGGCAGCAGCGTGATGATGCCGATCAGGCTCAGGAAGACGTAGTTGACGGCGTCGAAGATCCGGCCGCCGCGGGTGTTGTGAATCTTCATTAGAACAGTCCGCTCTGGTTGAATCGCTTGGCCAGCCAGTTGGTGCCGAAGATCAGCACGATGCCCACCAGGGATTTGAACAGGCCCACCGCTGTGGAGTAGCTGTAGGCGCCTTGGGTGATGCCCACGAAATAGACGTAGGTGTCAAAGACGTCCGCCACTTCCCGGTTCAGGGCGTTGGTCATCAGGTAGATCTGTTCGAAGCCCGTGTTGAGCATCTGCCCGATGGCAAGGATCAGCATGACGATGATCGTGGACCGGATCGCGGGAAGGGTGATATGCCAGACCCGGCGGAACCGGCCGGCGCCGTCGATGATTGCCGCCTCATACTGGTCCTGGTCCACGGTGGACAGCGCGGCCAGGAAGATGATGGTGCCCCAGCCGGTGTTCTTCCAGATTTCCTGCAGCACGATCAGGGGCCGGAACCAGGCGGGGTCGGACAGGAAATCGATGTTGGTGCCCATGGCGTTGTTCAGGAGCTGGAACAGCGGGCCTATATCCAGGGCGAACAGCAGGAAGCTCAGCGAGGCCACGATGGTCCAGGACAGGAAGTGCGGGATGTACACCAGCGTCTGGACCGTGCGCTTGAGGATGGACAGCCGGACCTCGTTCAGCAGCAGCGCAAGGACGATGGTCAGCGGGAAAGCCACACCCAGGTTCAGGAAGGCCAAAATCAGGGTGTTGCCCAGCAGCCGGGGAAAGTCGGGGTTGGCGAAGAAGTCCTCGAAATTGCGGAATCCGACCCAGGGGCTGCCGTTCACCCCAAGGAACGGCACGTAATCCTTGAATGCGATGGACACCCCGTACATGGGGGCGTAGCGGAACACCGCGAAATACACCACGCCGGGCAGGAGCAGCAGGTACAGCCACTTGTAGTGCGCGAAATGGACGGAGAACCTTCCCCCGGTCCGGGGAGCGGGCGCGTTCTTGCCCACCCGCTCCCCGGCGAGGGTGTCAATGACAGGGGCTGCCATTTACTTGTTTTCCTGCCAGAGCTTGTTGATCTCTTCCTTGACCTTGTTGCCGCCGCTGGTGCCCCACAGCTTGATGGCGTCCTTGAGGCCCTGCTCGTCGATCTGGCCGGCCAGGTATTTGATCCGGGCATCAGCCACGATGTTGTCCAGCTGCGCGCCCTTGGCCACGTATGTTTCAGAGACGTAGGGTGCGGCCGGGTTGTAGACGGCGCCCTTGAGGTCCGCCGCCATCACTTCGGTTCGCTTGTCGAAGACCTGCTGCTCGTAGTCGGAGGCCTGTTTGACGGGGTAGAACTCGTTTCCGGCAACATTCATGCCCAGCTGGGCGTAGCTCTTGATGTCGGTGGTGACGGCCTTGCCTTCCGGGGTCTCCGGCTTGATGGTGGCCGCCTTGCCGTCCTCCACCCTGAAGTTCACGCCCTCGATGCCGTTGTTCAGCAGGACGGCCACGTCCTTGCTGTTCATGGTGTTCAGGAATTCCAGGACCTTGTCCAGCTCGGCCTCGCTCTTGACGCTGGCCTTGGGAATGGCCAGGAACCCGGAGTAGCCGTCGGTGGGGTGCGCGTGCAGTTCGCCGTCGGGTCCTTTGAGGTTACCCACGAAGCCCACCTTGTTCTGGAAGTTGTTGGGGTCCGCCTGCTTGAACAGTGTGATGAGGACGCTCACCCGGGAGTCGACGTCGACAATAATGCCGCCCTTGCCGTTGAAGAACGGCTCGTTCCATTTGGTGCTGTCAAAGGTGGCGAAGTCCGGGTTGATGAGTTTTTCGTCCACCATCTTCTTGATGAACCGGTCCGCTTCGAGGAATTCGTCAGTTTCGAAGCTGGGGATGAGTTTCCCGTCCCGCTCCGTCCAGCGGTTCCCGGCGCCGTACCACTCCTCGATCAGGTCGTAGGGGCTGTTGGTGCCCAGCGCACCCCACTTGGGGATGGTGATGCCGTAGGTGTCGTTCTGGCCGTTGCCGTCCGGATCCTGTTCCGTGAAGGCCTTGGCCACCTTGTACAGGTCCTCGGTGGTCTTGGGCGCCTGCAGCCCCAGCTTGTCCAGCCAGTCCTGCCGGAACATGACGGCCGCCCGCATGGGGGCGCGGCCGCGGAACACGCCGTAGACCTTGCCGTTGACGCTGGCGTTCTTCTGGATGTCCGGGAAGGTTGTCTTGAGGTTGGGGTACTTGTCCAGCTTGTCGGTGAGGTCCCAGAACGCGCCGGCCTGGGCGTTCTTCACGAATCCGGGCGTCTTCCCCTGGATCACCATGACCTGCGGAATGTCCGAGGACGCCAGGGTGATGTTGGTCTTGTCCTCGTAGGAGGCGTTGGGGGCCCAGTTGATCTTGACCTGTTTGCCGGTCAGCTCTTCCAGCTTCTTCTGGACTGCGCCGTCCGCCGCGGGCGGCTGCGCCTCAAGGAACGGGGCCATGATGGACACGGAGGTGAGGTCCGCCGCGGGAGTGCCGCCCCCGCTGCAGGCGGAGAGGGTCAGGGCCGTAGCGGTGACGACGGCGGCGGCCAGGGAAAGTTTCCTGCGGATCATATTTTTTCCATTTCCACTTCGTTGGGGTACTTGGGGCTGGTCGGCCCACGGATTGATACGTTTCATTTACTACGGCGGCCAGGCGCCCGGGTCATTCAGGTGACTGGACAGGGCCAAACCACCGGGACTCGGGGCGGGATGCCCGCTGACGGCAGTCAGGCGGTGGAAGCCCCCTGGAGGGCGGGGTGCATGGCGGGTTCCGCCGCCGCAGCGACCGATTCGTCATTGGCGGTGAAGAAGCGGTCGCACAGCCAGCCGGTGAGGTAAAGCCAGGCTCCGATACTGAAGAACGGGATCAGGCCCGGCAGGCAGCTGCTGGCGTAAAGCACCGCCGCGGAGACAAAGAGCAGGATCACCGTCCCCGCAAGGTGCCGCACCGCGAACCGGGAGGACATCGGCAGGTACTGCGGGACGGGGAGCTCATAGCGTGCGTACATGGGAAAGAGGTAGCAGGCGGCGCCGGCCAGGAAGATCGCCGCCAGGAAGATGCCGGCAGCCATGAGCTGCGGGAAGAGCCCGGAGCCATGGGAGAAGTAGTTCCAGTTCAGGACAAGTGCGGCGGCAACGGCCACGACCGGCAGCGAAAGCATGTTTGCCTTGAGGAAGTTCCTGAAGTACGCGGCGGGGAAGCTGCGCAGCAGCGGAGCGGCGTCACCCGCGGCCCGCTTGCGCACAGCAATCTGGGCGGCAGCGGTGGCCGGCCCTGCGCCAAAGACGCCAAGACCCAAAAGGGTAAAAACAATCCACAGCAGGTTCAGACCCGCTATCCAGAGGAGCGTGTCAAAAAAAGAGTAGGCACGCGCACTGAAGGTTCCGGACAGCATGGCAGGGCTCCCTTCTGTTCTCCATCGTTGCAGAGGCGAAGCGGAAAGGTGTCCCGCATCACGCTGGTAATCGGTTTCTCGAAAATCTAGACCTCCTTCCACTCGATGGTCAAGCTCAATTTTGAATCGTTACACAGCTGGACGGGGCAGGCCTGCATGCCGCACACTGGTTGATGGAAAGCGCTTGCTGGAACGATGCCGGCGCCATGACGCTGGTGCCCGCAATGCTGGTGCCCGGGCAGAACGGAGAACCATTGGGAACGGCAACGGAAGCCGCCGGCAGCGACGCCGGAACAGCCGCCATGCCCTCGGCACGGGTGGCGCTGGTGGGAGTCCACGGCTTTGGCACGCACCACCTCCGCAACCTGGAGCGCCTGCAGGCGGCAGGCAGCGTTGAACTCGTTGCCGTAGCCGACCCGCAGGCTCCGGCACCCGGTGCCGTCCCGCCGTCGGCCGCTGTTTACCCGGGACTCGACGACCTCCTGAGGAACACCCCGGACCTGGACCTCGTCATTGTGGCCACACCCATCCAGACCCACGCCCCGCTGGCCCTGGCCGCCCTCGCTACGGACGCAGAGCTGTACCTGGAGAAGCCCCCCGTCGCTTCCCTGGCGGACTTCAACCGGCTCTGCGCGGCGGCCTCAGGCTCCGGCCACGGGGTACAAATCGGCTTCCAGAGCCTCGGCTCGCACGCCCTGCAGGCCATCGAAGAACTGCTGGCCGCCGGCACCATCGGAACCCTGGAAGGCATCTCCGCCACCGGGCGCTGGGTGCGGGACAGGGCCTACTACAAACGTTCCCGCTGGGCCGGAAAGCGGAGCATCAACGGGGTGGACGTCGTGGACGGTGTTGCCACGAATCCGCTGGCGCACGCCGTGGCAACTGCCCTGCGGATTGCCGGGGCGCGCACCACCACGGACGTTGCTTCCGTGGAGACCGAGCTGTACCGCGCCAATGACATCGAATCCGACGACACCTCGGTCATCCGGATCCGCACCGCGGCCGGACTGCCCATCACGTGCGCCCTGACCATCTGCGCGTCGGAGTCCGTGGAGCCCTATGTAACCCTGCAGGGCTCGGCCGGCACCGCGGTGTTCCACTACACGGAGGACCGGCTCACCATTGAGACGGCGTCCGGGTGCACGGAGGAAACCTACGGCCGTGACGACCTGACGGAGAACCTCCTGGCCCACCGTGCCCATGGCGTTCCGCTCACCAGCAGCCTGGTGGACAGCGGAGCCTTCATGCTGGTTCTGGAGGCGGTCCGGACAGCACCGCTTCCGGCTTTCATCGATCCCGCGCATGTCCGGTGGGAAGGCGAAGGCGACGCAGCGCACGCCGTAGTGGCCGGCATCGAGGAAGCCCTGGAGCGCGCGGGCCGGCAGCATGCCACCTTCAGCGAACTGGGCCTGCCCTGGGCTGCCGCTGAACCGGCGGTCTTCGAGCTGCCGGCCTCCTGATGGGACTGCAGGAAACGGAAGCCGGGCAACTCCATGCAGCCAACCTCCTGACGGACGGGCTTGCGCCCTGCCTGACCGCTGCCCCCTCCCCTCGATTCAGCTGGCAACTGGGGCAGGACGACGACGGCGATCCCGCCCTTGCGCGGCAAACCGGTTACGAGCTTGAGGTCCAGGACGCCCAGGGAACGGTTCAGTGGACGTCGGGACCTGTGGCGTCCTCCTGCCAGCGCGGCATTCGCTACGGCGGTTCCCCGCTGGACGACGACGACGACTACGCCTGGCGCGTCCGCATCCGCGACGCAGCCGGAGTCCCCGGTTCCTGGTCAGCCCTGCAGCCCTTCAGCACCGGCCTGACGGACAGTTCCTGGCGGGCCGACTGGATGGGCCGTACGCCGGGTGGACGCGCCCCGCTGGAATTCCTCGACAACGCGCTCCGGGTGGCCGGGTCCCCCTTCCTGTCTGTCCCCTGCCCCGCCCTCCGCAGCTTCCGGCTTAAGGCCCGGCTTCGCCCCGTGATGGGCCGCGCCGGTCTGCTCCTGCGCAGCACCGGACCCGGAACCGGCCTGCTGCTGGAACTGGGCGCTGACGGACATGTATCCCTCCGCCGCGCCCCCGCCTGGGAGATTCCGGCCCCCGTCGCTCCTGAAACTCCGGTACTGGCCAGCGCCCACGCCGCCAAGGACGCCGCGAACGGTCCGTGGTGGGACCTTACCGTCAGCGATGACGGCAGGACCATCCGCGTCGCCGTAGACGGTGCGGAACTGCTGGCGGTTGACGAGCCGAATGAACTATCGGTTGAACTACCGGCTGATGGAGGCAGCCTGGGAAGGCTCGCCCTGCACCAGGGCCCGCGGAGCCAGGCCGAGTACGCCTCGCTGCGCGTCACCCGCACGACTCCCGGGACGGCCGGCGAACGGGAAGACCTCCTGCTGGACCACCGCTTCGATGCCGGGAGTGGCCAAGCCCTTGCCTGCCTGGCGCACTGGCCCCGGACCACGGCACACCGCCAGCCTGATGAATGGACCCTGTTCCGGACCAGCATGAAGCTCACCGGGACCGTCCGGCGCGCCCGCCTCTACGCCGCAGCCCACCACCACGCCCAGCTCTCCGTAGCGGGGAAACACTGCCTCAGCACCACCTCGTTTGGTTACCCCGGCGAAGGCTATTACGACGCCGCCGACCTTACGGAGGTCCTGGCCGGACACCCGGCGGACACGCCCCTGCCGGTGACCGCCCTGCTCCACTGGTACGGCCCGGGCCAGGGCCGTGCTGCCGGCATTCCCGGCCTCCTGGTCCGGCTCACGGTGGACTACGACGACGGACGCCGGGAGGTCCTTACGTCCGGCCCGGGCTGGACGGCCGGCGAAGCGCCGTACCGCCAGTCGGGCTACCGCAACGATGAGGGCGATCCCGTCGAACACCTGGACGGGGAGGCTGCGGCGTCCCTTGACGCGGCCGTTGACCTGCCCGCCGCCGTCCTCTCCGGCAGCCACCCGTCGTCGGACTTCCCCCGGCTGCACCCCCGCAGGACCTTCCTTGCCGGCCGGTTCGTGGCGCCGCGGCGGTTCCTGACCGCCGGCGACGGCACCATGGTGGCGGACTTCGGCCAGGTCATCCCGGCGCGGCCCGAAATTGATTTCCTGGACGGGGTGCCCGGGCGCACCGTGCTGCTCCGGGCCGGCTACGTGCTGCGCCCCGATGGCAGGGTGGACGCCGGAAAGACCGCCAGCCAGAACACCGACATGTCCTTCCCCTACACCCAGGCCGCCGGACCGCAGCAGTACCGGGCAACGGTGCATCTGGGCTTCCGGTACCTGGAGCTCCCCGGCGTGGATTCTGCGGAGGTCTCGCGCGTTGGCGCCGCCACCGTCCACGCCAGCCACCCCGGCGAGGGCAGTTTCAGCAGCTCGGACCCGGTTTTGGACTCCGTGTTCGGGCTGCTCCGCGATTCCGCGCTGTATGGCGTCCAGGAACAGTTCGTGGATACTCCCACCCGGGAAAAGGGCCAGTTCCTGGCCGACGCCGCGAACATTTCCTATGCCACCATGGCGCTGTTCGGCGAACACGCCTACACGGCGCAGGCGCTGCGGGAGTTCGCCTGGTCTGCCCGCCGCTACTGGCGTGACGGGGAGGAGAAGGGGCGCTACAACGCCGTCTATCCCAACGGTGACGGCAAGCGCGACATCCCCGATTTCTCCCTGATGCTGCCGGAGTGGGCGGAGGAGTACCACCTGCGCACGGGGGATCTTGCCCTGGTCCGGGAGCTGCTGCCGCAGCTGCGCGCCACGGCTGACTACGCCCTGCGCCACATTCCCGCGGAGGGCCCGACGGCGGGACTGGTCACCAGGCTGGGCGGCGGCTCCGGCCCCTACCTGCACGGCATCGTGGACTGGCCCGCACCCGGCCGGTTCGGCTACGACATGGCGTGCGCCGCCAAGACCACCGTCAACGCGCAGGCCTACTCGGCGCTGGTGTCCACGGCCCGGCTCTGCGGCGCGGCAGGTGACGAGGACGCGGCGGCCCGCTACGCCGCCGCCGCCCGGACCCTGGCAGCTGCCATCCGCACGCGTTTGCGGGTCGGCGGGATCACGGTGGACGGGCTCCACGCGGACGGGACACCCAGCTCCCACGCCTCCCAGCACGCCACCTCCTTCCCGCTCTCGCTGGGCATCACTGAGCCTGCGTGCGCGGCGTCGGATGCCGCCCGGATCGCCGGCATGGGCATGCGGCAGGGGCCCATGACCGTGCACCGGCTGGTCCGCGCGCTGGTCTCCCAAGACCGCACCGACGCAGTCCTGGACCTCCTCACCCGCAAGGACCAGCCGGGGTGGGCGCGGCTTCTGGATCGTGGCGCCACCTTTACCTGGGAGGCATGGGATCTTGCGGACGGCAGCGACTACAGCCAGTCGCACGCCTGGTCCGCATCAGTCCTCAAGGAGATCCTGGAGCACCTGCTCGGAGTCCGCTTCAACGTGCCCGGCGGCAATGAGGTGTTGATTGCGCCGCCGCTGTGCCGGCTGGAGCATGCCCGCGGCAGCGTCCCGGTGGGCAACGGGTATGTGCACGCCGGGTGGCACCGGCGCGGCGGATTGGTGGAGCTGGAGTGCACCATTCCGCCCGGGGTTACGGCCACCGTCCGGCTGCCCGCTGGCAGTTACGGGGTCAAGGGGCCCGGGGTCAAGGGGCCCGGTGTCAAGGGGCACGGCGCGGATGCCGCCGTCGCGCGTTCCGCTGGTGACAAGGAGGCGCACCACGCCGCGCGCGACTTCCGGGTCCATACCGGAACCTGGACCTTCACGCCCGCCTAAACAGCCGCCGGCGCAGAAACCCGCCGCCCGTGCCGCCACAGCAGCAGGCCCACCACGGCAGCGGAAAGCATGCCCAGGCCGCCCGTCACCACCAGGCCGGTCCGGACGCCGAACTGTTCGGTCAGCCAGCCCGCCAGGAGGCCGCCGCACGCATGCCCGCCCAGCAGGAGCGGAAGGTACAGCGCCATGACGCGGCCGCGGATGGCGGGTCCGGCCTCAAGCTGGACCGCGGTGGCGGCGCTGGTCAGGAACAGGAGCGTCATGATGCCCACCACCACCAGCATGGCCACAAACAGCACAAGGTTGGGCATGAGGGCGGCCACCAGCTGGGACAATCCGAAGAAGCCTGCCGCAGCCACGATGCCGCGGCGGCCCATGTTCCCCAGACGGGCCGCCAGCAGGGCACCTGCCAGCGCACCAAGAGCACTGACGGTGTTGAACAGCCCAAAGCCTTCCACGCCGTTGTGCCACACCCGTTCGGCGAAGGCGGCGAGGACCACGGGCCCGTTCATGCCGAAGGCACCCAGCAGGCCGGCCAGCAGGATGAGGAGGAGCAGCCGCGGCCGTTCCCGCACGTACCGGAAGCCCGCAAGGACCTGCCCGCGTCCCCGCTCAGCCGGGATACCGGGGTGCAGCTCCTGGCTGCGGATGGCGGCGATGAGGGCCAGCACCAGTACGCCGATCAGCGCGTTGGAGGCGAAGGCGGCTGCAGGCCCGGCTTGTGCGATCAGGACGCCGCCCAGTGCCGGCCCGGCCATGGCCCCCAGCTGGGACAGCGCGTTGTTGAGTCCGATGGCGGGCCGCAGGCCGGCGTCGCCCACCACTTCGTTGACGAAGACCTGCCGGGTGGGCTGGTCCACCGCTGCGGTGATGCCCAGGGCAATGCAGCTGGTGTAGACAACCCACACGGTGATGGTGCCGCTCGCGGCCCATGCGGCCAGCCCCACAGCGAGCAGCACAATGACCGACTGGCACACCATCATGATCCGGCGCTTCGGGAAGATGTCCACCAACAATCCGGCGAGCGGCCCCACCACCAGCATGGGCAGGAATTGGAGGGCGACGGCGGCGCCCACCGCGGCGGGGCTTCCGGTCAGCTGCAGCACCAGCCAGTCCTGGGCCAGGCGCTGCATCCACACACCAAGGCTGCCGGCCAGCTGCATGGCCAGGAAGAGCCGGTAGTTGTGCTGCTTTAAGGGGTGGTACCAGCGGGGCTGGCTGATCCGGGGACGGACGGCCGGGGCGGGACGGGTGCGGCGGGGAGGCACAGTCAGTTGCGGTGGCCGTGGGAGCGCAGCTTCACTGCGGCCGCGGCCAGGATCAGGGTGCCGGGAACCACCACGAAAAGCGCGGCGAGCATCCAGACGAACACTACGGCGCAGAACAGCGCGGCAGCGAGCAGCAGGGAACCGGTCCAGTCGCGCAGCGAGATTGCCTGGCCGGCCTGGAGGGCCCGGCGCCACGCCTCCGTCCCTGAGGTGCCGGGGGCGGAAAAATCGGACCACGCGGATGCCGTGCGCAGCAGCAGGATGGCTGCAGCGGCGGCAAGCAACAGGGTGGCGGGCAGCACCACGCCGCGGCCCGGCAGCTGCCCCACCCATGCGAGCAGCAGGTTGAGGACAACCACGACGGCGGTTGCCGCCGTGGTGATCCCCAGTTTCCAGCTGCCGGGAAGGACTGCCTTGAACAGGCCCCACAGGCCGCGGACGGAATCGTCCCTGCCGTTCAGGTGCCGCTCGAGGTGGGCCGTGCCGGCCGCGTAGGCGGCGGGGATGGTGACCAGCGGGATGGACAGCACCAGCACCAGCACCCCCGCCAGGAGGGTTTCGGAGAACAGGGCGAACCGGTTCACCGGGATGGGCTCGTGGCTGGATGCGGGTGTGGTGCTGTCCATGACGCTCATTTTCTGTCTCGCCTTCCGCTAGCCCTTGAGGCCCTGGGTGGAGACGCCTTCAACAATGTACCGCTGGAAGATCAGGAAGAAGATCAGCACCGGCAGCAGGGCCAGGACGGACATGGCGATCATGGCGCCGTAGTCCGAGGACTGGGTTTGGTCCACGAAGAGCCGCAGTGCCAGCGGCAGCGGGTACTTGTCCGGGGTGTTCAGGTACAGCAGCGGGCCCAGGAAGTCGTTCCAGCTCCAGATGAAGGAGAAGATCGACGTGGAGATCAGGGCCGGCTTCATCAGCGGCAGCATGATGGAACCGAAAATCCGGACATGTCCGGCGCCGTCGATCCTGGCCGCCTCGTCCAGTTCGGCGGGCAGGCCGCGCATGAACTGGACCATGAGGAAGACGAAGAACGCGTCCGCGGCCAGGAACTTGCCGATCAGCAGCGGCACATAGGTGTCCACCAGGCCCAGCTGCTGGAACACGATGTACTGCGGGATGATCACTACGTGGAACGGCAGCAGCAGCGTTGCGATCATCATGCCGAAGAAGATGCTGCGGCCGGGGAAGTTGATCCGGGCGAAGGCGTATGCCGAGACACTCGCGGACAGGACAGTCCCCACCACCGCGCCGATGGCAAGGATCAGCGAGTTGGTGAAGAACTGCAGGGTGGACACCCCGCCGATCCCGTCCATGGCCGTGACGAAGTTGTCGAAGCTGAAGTTGTTTGACCACAGCGACGTGTTCTGGCCGCCGATTTCCGAGTTGGGCTTGAAGGACGACGCGATCATCCACAGGCCGGGGTAGAGCACGATGGCGGTGAGGGCGAGGGCCACGATGTGGAAGATGACGCTCTTGGCCCGCTTGGCTCCGGTGGATTCGGATTTCGGATTGTAGGCCGGGGCGGTGGCGCCGGAAGTGGACTGGGTGGGGGTTGCCATGGTTGTCATCGTGAATCACCGCTGTAGTGGACCCAGGACTTGGACGTGCGGAAGAAGATCAGCGTGATGATGCCGACCACGATGACCAGCAGCCAGGCCATGGCCGAGGCGTAGCCCATCCGGAAATCGCTGAAGCCCCGCAGGTACAGGTACAGGGTGTAGAAGAGGGTGGAGCCGGCCGGGCCGCCTTCACCGTTGGAAATGATGTAGGCCGACGCGAAGATCTGGAACGCGTGGATGGTTTCCATCAGCAGGTTGAAGAAGATCACCGGGGAAAGCATGGGCCAGGTGATGTTGAAGAACTTGCGCACCGGGCCGGCGCCGTCCATCGAGGCTGCCTCGTACAGCTCACCGGGGATCTGCTTGAGGCCGGCCAGGAAGATCACCATCGGGGCGCCGAACTGCCACACCGTCAGCAGGATGAACATGGGCATGGTCATGGCGGGGTTGCCCACCCAGCCGCCCAGGTTGATTCCGAAGAAGGACAGGCCCTGGTCCACCGGGCCGGAATCACCGAACATGGCCTTCCAGACGATGGCGATGGAGACCGAGGCACCGATCAGGGACGGGGCGTAGAAGGCGGAGCGGTAGAAGCCCTGGCCGCGGCGCTTGCTGTTCAGCAGCATGGCCACCGCCAGCGCCGCGGCGAGCTTCAGCGGCGTGCCGAAGACCACGTAGCCCACGGTCACGCCCACCGACTGCAGGAAGCGCTCGTCCTGGAACAGGGAGGTGTAATTGTCCAGGCCAATCCACTTGGGCGGCTCGAAAAGGTTGTAGTTGGTGAAGGACAGGTAGAGCGAGGAGATCATCGGCCCAACCGTGAGGGCAATGAATCCCAGCAGCCAGGGCAGCAGGAAGGTGTAGCCGGCACGGGCGTCCGTGCCCCGCTGCCGCGACTTGCGCGGCAGCGGGGAAGCGGACGACGCCGAACGCCTGCTCAGAGTTGGGCTTTGAGTCACGAGTTCATTCCGTCAGTCGTCGAACCTGGATGGGAGGGCATGGCGCCTGGTCAGCCGTTCTGCTTGATGAGGTCTTCGGCTTCCTTGAACCAGGCGTCGGTTGCACCATCGATGGTGAGCTTGCCGTAGTTCAGGTCCGAGGCGATGCGCTTGAAGGAGGCTTCGAGGGTGCCGAAACCGACGATGGGCGGCTCGGGGGCGTCCTTGAGGTACTTCTCGATGGACTTCTCGTAATCCACCACCAGCTTGTCCGTGCCTTCGAACGTGGTGCCGTCACGCTGGGTCTTGGAGGCGGGGACACCGCGGGAGGTCTTGAAGATCTGGCCCACCTCGGGGTCGTTGACCATGAAGTCGATGAACCGGGCGGCTGCGTCCTTGAATTTGGTCTTGGCGCTGGCCACCATAAGCATGGAGGGCTTGAGGAACAGGCCCAGGTTGTCCGGGTCGTCCGAGGGAACCGGGACGAGCTTGAGTTCCTTGGCGCCGCTGTCCCCCAGGTAGCCGGCCATGAAGTTGTCCCAGGTGACTTCGGTGGCGGTGGCGTTGGACCCGAACGGTGACTTCGGCGCCAGCTGCGTCACGCGGTCCTCGGGGATGATGGCGCCCGTGCCGCGCAGGTTCGCGGTCTGGTTCCACCACTTCTTCAGGTCGTCCTTGCTGAAGCCCAGCTTGCCCTCGGAGGTGAAGGCCTGGATCTTGTTCTGCCGCAGCCAGATGTTGAACATCCACCAGACGCCCGTGTAGTCGGTGCCGCCGTAGAGGGCGCCGTTGCTCTTGGTGCCCACCTGGGTCAGGAAGTCGTTGAATTCCTTGTAGGTCCACTTGCCTGTCGGCTCGGCGACGCCCAGGGATGCCAGCTTGGCGGGGTCGTAGTAGACGGCGAAGGCGTTGGTGCTGGTGGGGATGCCGTAGGTCTTGCCCTTGATCTGGCCCGACGGCAGGAGGGACTTTTCAAAAGCGGACGTGTCGATCTTGACCGTGCTGAGGTCCAGGAGCTGGTTGCGCTGGCCGTAGTCGCGCAGGTAGGACAGGTCCCACTGCATGACGTCCGGAAGCCCGCCGCCGGCAGCCTCGGTGGCGCGCTTCTGCCAGTAGCCGGCGAAGTCGGTGAAATTGCCGTTGACCTTGATGTCCGGGTTCTTCGACTCGAAGAGGGCGATGGCCTTGCGGGTGCGCTCGGCGCGGTCGTCGTTGCCCCACCAGGTGTAGTTGATGGTGACGGGCTTATCAGCGGATCCAGTCTGGCCGGAAGAGCTGGATCCGTTCGCGCACGCCGACAGCGCTGCGGCAGATGCGGTGCCGATGGCCACGGTAGTGAGGAAATGCCTTCTGTTGATCACGGGGAGCCTCCTTGCTCGATGAGTGTTTTGCCTTTTCTCGGCCTACAACGCGAGTAGTGAGCTGGCTTACACGGCTTCTGAAACGATACAATATCCGCATTCCCAGAATTGGGCAAGCGTTTTCCAAAGGTCTGATGTCAGATCGAGTTTCCGCCCCAAACAGACAAAGGAGTCCCATGACAGAGCAGGAAAGCACCGGACCGTCGAGCATCTGGAACAACGTCGGGGGCATCGGTTTCGGTGGCGACTACAACCCCGAGCAGTGGCCTGCCGGCGTCCGGCTTGAGGACCTGGAGCTCATGCAGGAGGCGGGGGTGAACTTCCTGAGCGTGGGGATCTTCTCCTGGGCCCTGCTGGAACCCGCCGAAGGGCGGTACGAGTTCGGCTGGCTGGACGAGGTGATGGACAACCTCGCCGGCATCGGCGTGAAGGTCGCCCTGGCCACCGCCACCGCCGCTCCCCCCGCCTGGTTGGTCCGCAAGCATCCGGAAATCCTGCCGGTGACGGCTGACGGAACCGTGCTGGGACCGGGGTCACGGCGGCACTACACGCCGTCGTCGGCCGTTTACCGCCGCTATGCCACCGGGATCACGCGCGCACTCGCCGAACGGTACAAGGACCACCCGGCCCTGGCGCTCTGGCACGTGGACAACGAGCTGGGCTGCCACGTCTCCGAGTTCTACGGAGACGAGGACGCCGCCGCCTTCCGCGCCTGGCTGGAGCGCCGGTACGGGAGCATCGATGCGCTCAATGCCTCCTGGGGCACTGCTTTCTGGTCCCAGAACTACGGCTCCTTTGATGAAATCCTGCCGCCCGCCGTCGCGCCGTCCACCCTGAACCCGGGCCAGCAGCTGGACTTCCAGCGGTTCAACTCCTGGGCCCTGATGGACTACTACCGCGGGCTGGTTGCCGTCCTGCGCGAGGTGACCCCTGACATCCCCTGCACCACCAACCTGATGGCGTCGAGCGCCACCAAGTCCATGGACTACTTCGACTGGGCCAAGGACCTGGACGTCATCGCCAATGACCACTACCTGGTGGCCGCCGATCCCGAACGCCAGATCGAACTCGCGTTCAGCGCGGACCTCACCCGGGGGATTGCGGGCGGCGACCCGTGGATCCTGATGGAACATTCGACGTCGGCCGTCAACTGGCAGCCGCGCAACCAGCCCAAGATGCCGGGCGAGATGCTGCGCAATTCTCTGGCACACGTGGCCCGCGGGGCAGATGCCGTGATGTTCTTCCAGTGGCGGCAGAGCTTTGCCGGGTCTGAGAAGTTCCACTCGGCCATGGTGCCGCACGGCGGACGGGACACGCGCGTGTGGCGTGAGGTGGTGGAGCTCGGCGCTGCGCTGAAACGGCTTGAGCCCGTGCGTGGTTCGAGGGTCCAGTCGCGCGCCGCGATTGTCTTTGACTACGAGGCGTGGTGGGCCGCCGAGATCGATTCCAAGCCGAGCATCGACGTGAAGTACCTGAACCTTCTGCGGGCCTTCCACCGCGCACTGTTCCTCCGCGGGATTTCCGTTGACCTGGTTCATCCTTCTGCTTCACTGGCGGGGTACGACCTGGTCCTGGTGTGCACCCTGTATGCCGTGTCGGATGACAACGCCGCCAACATCGCGGGCGCGGCAGCTGCCGGAGCGACCGTGCTTATCAGCTACTTCAGCGGGATCGTGGACATGCAGGACCACGTGCGGCTGGGCGGCTACCCCGGCGCTTTCCGTGAGCTCCTGGGCGTGCGGGTGGAGGAGTTGCATCCCCTCCTTGCCGGTTCCCAACTGAAGCTGAGCGACGGCACCCTGGCTTCGATCTGGAGCGAGCACGTCCACCTGGCCGGCGCCGAGGCCGTGCAGGCCTTTACCGGGTACCCGCTGGAGGGCGTCCCCTCCCTCACGCGCAGGAGCGTGGGTACAGGGGCGGCCTGGTACCTGGCCACCTTCCCCGATCCGGACGGGATTGAGGCTGTCCTGGACAAACTGCTGGCCGAGTCCGGCGTCTCCCCCGCTGCCGCAGCCGATCCCGGCGTGGAGCTTGTGCGCCGGTTTTCCTCCGACGGGCAGAGCTACCTGTTCGCGATCAACCACACCCCTTCGGATGCTTCGGTGTCGGCCACCGGCACGGACCTGCTGACCGGTGGGAAATTCTCCGGCACTGTTCCGGCCGGGGGTGTTGCGGTGGTCGCCGAAGGGTAAGCAACGGCGTCTGGACAGCCTACGACGGCGGCGCCTCCTTGGCGCCGGCGTTTGGCTTTGCGCCGGATGGCTTGGGGACGCCGCCTATCCGTTTTCCATACGGGACGGGCGCGCTTCCCGTTTTCCACATGGGGCTTTTGGGCGGCGGTGGTTGTCACACCCTGGTGGAAGACTTTAGTTATGGAAGCGGTTGTGGGGACGGCAGCGGTACTGGGGGCAGAGCCTCAGGGGCCATTGGCTGCCGGTCCGCCGCTATCCACGGTTGTTGTTCCGGCCGCCACGGATGCGCTTCCGTTCCCGCCTGCTGCGCCGTCGATTGCTGATGTGCTGGCCCTGCTGCGTTCCGTTCCGCTGGCTGCCGATGGTGCGGGGCTGATCGATCAGATGCGCGGGCTGGAGGATCTGAAGTGCCTGGCCGGTGCCCGGCAGGCCGATACCGCGGTGGCTTTCGATCTCTCCCAACGGCGGGAACAGGCCGCCGCCGGGGTCCCGGCCGATGAACAGGGCACCGCGGTCGGGGCGCAGATCGCGCTAGCCCGGCGGGAGTCCCCGTCCAAAGGGTTCGCGGCTGCTGGGCCTGGCCAAAACCCTTACCGGGATGCCGCACACGTTCACCGCGTTCAGAAGTGGATTGTTGAATGAGTGGCGGGTGACGCTGATGGTGAAGGAAACCATCTGCCTCACTCCCGAGGACCGGGCGGGGGTGGATACGCGGCCCTCACCCGCGACGCCGACAGTCTCCGGACCAGCGGTGATGAGAGGTCGCGGGGGCAGGTCATGGCCGACACTCTCGTCGAACGCGTCACCGGCACCCCCGGCGGGATCAGCGGGGTTCAGATCCAGCTCGTCATGACCGACCGCACCTTCCTCCAGGCCGATGCCGAGCCCGCAAGGCTCCCCGGCTACGGCATCACCCCCGCAGCCTGGGCCAGGGACACCGCCCTCAGCAACCCGGCTGCCAGCGGCATCGACGGCGTCGCCGGCCAACGAGACCTGGAGGTCTGGGTCCGCCGGCTCTACACCGCTCCGGCTACCGGGGAGCTGGTGGCAATGGACTCCAAGGCCCGGCTCTTCCCGGCCGGGCTGAAACGCTTCCTCCAAATCCGCGACGATACTTGCCGGACCCCGTACTGTGACGCCCCCCCGATCCGGCACCACGACCACATCATCCCGTGGCACGATGACGGGTCCACGAGCACCGGTAACGGGCAGGGCCTCTGCGAAACCTGCAACCACACCAAAGAAACACCGGCTGGACCGCAAAACCCGTCCCCGGCCCAAGGCACACGGTAGCGACCACCACCCCAACCGGCCATACCTACCCCTCCACTGCACCACCACTACCCGGAACATCCTGCGTACCTCCGGAAAAGCGGCTCGGGCCAGCCGAGTTGACCCATGCAGTCCATGCAGTCCCTGCGCAGAGAAGGGCATTTCCACCACGCAACCATGGGCCAGGAGGAAGCCTTCAGCGGCCAGGATCAAGGGAAAGCGGCGTTCCTTAGCGGCGAATCCGGAACATGCAAGAGCGGCTGTCTCTATGCGCCGGTGCAGCTTAAACAGCTCCGCCCCGGAAGGAACCATTGGTTCCTTCCGGGGCAGGACTGCCACCCGCCGTCGGACGTCTGCGAGGAGGAGGCACCTGGCAGACTTTCCGGAGCCGTGTTGGCGGGGTGAGGACTATTTGCTGATAGCGGACTTCATCTCATCGGTCGCCTTCTTACCCGCGTCCTCTGGAGAGAGCCGTTCGAACAGGACTTCGGAGGTGTACCGCTTGATGATCTCCTGGATCGCTCCTGCACCCTTCGGCGGCGGTGCCGGGGCCTCGCCGAGTTCGTCCTTGATCTGGTCGATGAACTTGACCACCTTGACGTCGGCCGGGGTCAGCTTGGGCTGGATCGCAGCCCGGACCTCGGAGTTGGGGTAGACACCGCGGTCAGCCAGGAGCGCCTCGCCGGCTTTAACGTTGTTGGTCAGGAAGTTGATGAACTTGGCCGTTTCCTGCGGGTGCTTGGTGCGCGAGGAGGCGGACCAGAACTGCGACGCCTTGTACCAGAGGCCTGCATCGGCGGCGGAGCCGGTCTTGGTGGGGAACCGCAGGATCTTAAGGTCCCCGCCGCTTGCCTTTTCCAGAGCGGGAGCCTGGTTGGACCACCAGAAGGCCATGCCGTTCTTGCCGGTCGCCAGCCCACTCTGGTCAAGCGGAGCAGCCTCGGCTTCCACCACCTCGGATGCGGAGGGCACTGCCTTCTTCTGGCTCAGCTGTTTCAGGAAGGCCCACCAGTCGGCGATGTCGCCCGGCTCGAAGCCCAGCTTGCCGTCGGAGGTATAGAGCGATTTGCCGTTCTGCCGGAGCCAGACTCCCAGGGAAGCCTCATCGGTTCCATAGGCAGCGGCGCCATAGGTTCCCTTGGGCGACTTGGCGGTGATCTCGGCGGCGATGCGGCCAAAGTCGTCCCACGTCCACTTGGTGTCGTCCGGGAGGGGAACCCCGGCAGCCTGGAAAACGGCGGGGTTGGCCAGGATGGTGGCAGCGTTGATGCCTGCGGCGATCCCCGTCAGTCCCTTCTCGCTCTTTCCGGCGTTCAGTGCCGCCTCGTCCAGTTTGGAGGTGTCGATGTCGTACTTGGACAGGTCAAGAAGGGCGCCGCGGCTGGAGTATTCCGTAATGTACTTCTCGTCCATCTGGATGATGTCCGGGGCATCGTTGGCCGCCACCTGCGTGGCCAGCTTGTCCCAGTAACCGCTCCAGTCACCAAACTCGGGCTTGACCTTGATCTTGGGATTTTCGGCTTCGAACTGCTTGATGGCCTCCTGGGTCAACTGGGCACGCTTGTCGCCGCCCCACCAGGAGAAGCGAAGCTCGACGGTGCCATCCGCGCTCTGCGGGGCGGCTCCCCCGCCGCACGCACTAAGGGCCATCACGGCGGCGACTGCGGCGGCAACCGCGCCGGCTTTACGGGTTCGGCCAACACGGGGTGGGTGGCTGGCGTCTGATGTGGGTGCCCCTGCACGCTGCTTGGCAGCGGACGCAGGACGGGGAAAAAGCGGCACTGTGTACTCCGATCTTCTTTGATCCAGGTGCGGTGTTGTGGGGGATGTTGCTGCCGGCCGGCAGCAGGACTGCGCGAGGCCGGTTCCGTGAAAGCGCTTTCTGGTCCTAATACTACAAGTCAGGAACTTGTATTACAAGACGATGCTGCGGTGAGAAGTGAGCGACCGGTTCACCCGCGGACCCACGAACGGCCCGTCACTGGGACGGGCCGTTCGGGTACGGGGTTTGCGCTCCGGCCTCTGCCAATACCGGTTTACTTGATCCCGGTGGTGGCGATGCCCTTGATGAGGAACCGTTGGCCGAAGAGGAACACCAGGAAGACGGGCAGCAGGGACACGATGGACATGGCGAACAGGGAGCCCCAGCTCGTGGCCGACTGCGAATCCACAAACGCCCGCAGCGCCACCGGAACGGTGAACATGTCCGGGTCCGTGAGGTAGATCAGGGCTCCGAAGAAGTCGTTCCAGGTCCAGATAAAGGTGAAGATGGTGGTGGTGGCCAGCGCCGGCACCATCAGCGGCAGGATGACCCGCAGGAAGATCCGCGGATGGCCGGCGCCGTCGATCCGCGCCGCCTCATCAAGTTCGCGAGGGATGCCGCGGATGAACTGCACCATGAGGAACACGAAGAACGCGTCCGTGGCCAGCAGTTTGGGCACCAGCAGCGGCCAGAAGGTGTTCACCCAGCCGATCTGCGAGAACAGGATGTACTGCGGAACGATGACCACGTGGAACGGCAGCATGATGGTCAGCAGCATGATGCCGAAGAACAGCTTCTTGCCCGTGAACTGCAGCCGGGCGAAGGCGTAGGCAGCCATGGAGCAGGAAACCAGGTTCCCCAGGATGGAGCCGACCACCACGATGGCCGAGTTCAGCATGTAGTGGCCAAAGGGGTGCGTCAGCGCTGACCAGCCGGAGGTGTAGTTGCTCATTTCCAGGCTGTTGAGCCAGAGGCCGGGATCGCGGAAGATCAGCTCATTCGGACGCAGCGAGGACACCACCATCCACAGGAGCGGGTAGATCATCAGCCCGCCGGCCAGGATCAGGATGCCATGCTTCATGAGCGATTTGCCGCGCTGGGCCCGGCTGAAGGACAGCGTTCCCCGGGACTCGCGGACCCTGCGCTTGCGGTTCGTAGGCTTGCCGGCGCCCGCGGACTTCTCCGGGGTGGGCAGCGTCTCAAGCTTAGTCGTCATAGAAAACCCAATACTTAGAAGCGATGAAGTTGATGGCGGTGAACACGCCGATGATGAGCAGCAGCACCCAGGCCATGGCTGATGCGTAGCCCATGTCGAACTGGCCGAAGCCCTTTTGGTAGAGGTACAGCGTGAAGAACATGGTGGAGTCGGACGGGCCGCCGTTGCCGCCCGAGACGATGAACGCCTGGGTGAACGACTGGAAGGAACCGATGATCTGCAGCACCAGGTTGAAGAAGATGATGGGGCTCAGCATCGGCAGGGTGATCCGCCAGAACTGCTGGAGGGTGGTGGCGCCATCCACTTTGGCGGCCTCGTAGTACATGTTGGGGATCTGCCGCAGGCCTGCCAGGAAGATGATCATTGGGGCACCGAAAGTCCAGACGTGCAGCAGGATGATCGATCCCAGTGCGGTACTGGGGTCCGAGATCCACCCCGGGCCCTGGATGCCGAACATGGCCAGGACCTGGTTGACCAGGCCGGTGGTACCGAAGATCTGCTTCCACAGGATGGCAACGGCAACAGAGCCGCCCAGGAGGGACGGCAAGTAGAACACCGAACGGTAGAACGGAAGACCGCGAAGCCCCTTGTCCAGGACGAGCGCAATGAGCAGTGCCACCGCGAGCTGCAGCGGTACGCCGACAAAGACATAGGTGAACGTGACCCGCAGCGAGTTGTGCAGCCGGGCGTCACTGAGCATCCGGGTGAAGTTGTCCAACCCGGTCCATTCCGGCGGCTGGAGCAGGTTGTAGTCCGTAAAGGAAAGGTAGAGGGACATCAGCATGGGGCCGATGGTGATGGCCACCAGGCCAACCAGCCACGGCAGCAGGAAGATGTAGGCGGCCTTGTTGTCCCGCCTGTTCGCTTTCTTCTCCTCGGGGGTGGCTTTGCCCTTCCGCCGGGTGATGGAACTGAGTTCGCTGATGGCGCTCACAGGAGCTGCTCCGTTCGGAACGCCAGGCGCGCTGCGTCCGGCACCTGGGCCGGACGCTGCGTCCTGGAGCTGTGTTTTGCGGCCATGTGGTCTCCTTTGGTCATCGTGGCCTCCACGTTGCGGTCATCGCCAGGCGATGGGGATGGGCACCTCCGGTTCGGCCTGCTGCTGCTTTGCAGGGCTGCAGTGGTCCGGGGCCGGAGGGTGTTGTTGAATTGCGGCTCCGTACCAAAGTAAACGGTTTCTTGACTCCTGTATAGCCCTTTGTTAGTTTTTGAGAAAACGCTTTCTCTTACCCCTGCCACCCCACCGTCACCAACAAGCCAAGGGGCACAAGCAATGAAGTTTTCCTGCTGGGACAAAGTGGCTACCCGGATGCGGGCGGAACCACGCCGGACGTCATTGCCATGAGCAGCGCCTACCCCCAGAGAGTATGCCAGCCGCGGCGTGTGGCAGCTGGACCTCGACAAGTTTTGAACCGTTACAACACGATGTACTCTTCGGAAAGATCTCCCGGCAGACGCAGACAAGAAAGGAGGCAGGCACAATGATTCCAACGGCATTGGTCCCAACAGCCCGTCCCAGCGCCATCGCCGGCTACGACGACTGGCCTGCCTACATCCGGGAGCATCCACGCCACCAGGCAGCCACCCTGCCGGCACAGGAGTTCTCGGACGCCTTGGGTGTCCCGGCCGCAGGCGCACCTTCAAGCGTGACGGTGCACTGGGAGGAAACGTACGACGGCGCCACCACCTCCCAGCTCAGCTGGCAGTTGGGCTTCGGGCCGCGGACAACGGGCTGGCTGGTCCGGCCGGCCGGAAGTTCCGGGCCCCTGCCGGGGGTCCTGGCGCTGCACTGCCATGGCGGAAACAAGTTCGGCGGGGCGGACCGGCTGGTGGAGCTGCCGGACAGCCACCCGTCGGCGGCAGCCGCGCGCGCCGGCCACTACGACGGCCGCTCCCTGGCCACCGACATCGCACGCCGCGGCTTCGCGGTCCTGGCCCATGACACGTTCGCCTGGGGCAGCCGCAAATTCGACCTTTCAACTCCCCCCTGGCGGACTGCCTCGGCAACAGCGGCGAGGCAGGCCCAGTGGCGGGAGGACGGCGTCGTACCCTCCGAAGCCGACCAATACAATGCGGCGGCCGGCTTCCACGAAGACACCGTCGCCAAAGCCGCCGGCCTGCTGGGCACCAGCCTGGCCGGCATGGTGGCGCATGACGACCTTGCCGCGCTCGACATCCTGGCGGCGCTGCCGGACGTGGACCAGGACAGGCTGGGCTGCATCGGCTTCTCCGGCGGCGGCGGGCGGTCACTTGCCCTCTCCGTCCTCAGTCCCCGCATCCGCGCCGCCGTGGTGACCTGCATGATGACCACCTTCGAGTCCCTTCTCCCTGCCTACCTGGACGCCCATTCCTGGCTGCTGCAGACCCCCGGGCTGTGGAAGCTGGGCGACTGGCCCGAACTTACAGCCCGTGCAGCGGACGCCCGGTTCCTGGTGCAGTACGCCCTTGCGGACGAGCTCTTTCCGGAGGACGGGATGCGCCAGGCGCACCGGGTGCTGGAATCCCTGCACGGCGGCACGGACCGGTACACGGGCAGCTTCTGGCCCGGCGGGCACGTCTTCACCGCGGCCATGCAGGGCGAGGCCCTTGAATTCCTGGCCAAGACGCTGGCATTCTGACCCCTTTTACAACTGCTCCCAAGGACCCACGTGACCACACAGCACTCAGCGGAATCCACGCACCAGCAGACCGCGTCCACGGCCATCCCGAGGGTGGCCCTGGTGGGCGTGCACGGCTTCGGCGAGCGGCATCTTGCCAACCTGGCCCGGCTTGAACAGGCCGGCGTCCTGGAACTGGTTGCCGTCGCCGATCCCAACCCGCCGCAGCCCGGCAGCCTTTCCGGTTCGGTTGCTGTGTTCCCGGACCTGGACGGGCTGCTGGCCGCACAGCCGGGCGTCGACGTCGTCATTATTGCCACCCCCATCCAGACGCATGCCCCGCTGGCCATCGCCGCCCTGTCCGCCGGGATGGACGTTTTCGTGGAAAAGCCTCCGGTGGCCTCCCTGGCCCAGTTCGAGCAGGTCCTCGATACGGCGCGGGAGAAGGGCCGCCTGGTCCAGGTGGGTTTCCAGAGCCTGGGATCGCACGCCCTGCCCGCCATCGGGGACGCGGTGGCCGCCGGGGAGATCGGGACCGTCCTGGGCATCAGTGCCTCCGGACAGTGGCTCCGCACAAATGCCTACTTCCAACGCTCCCGCTGGGCCGGAAAACGCAGCCTCGATGGGGTGGATGTGGTGGACGGCGTGGCCACCAACGCCCTGGCCCACGCCGTTGCCACGGGCCTGCACCTGGCCGGCGCACGGACCCTCGACGACGTCGCCTCCGTGGAAACGGACCTGTACCGGGCCAACCAGACTGAAAGCGACGACACCTCCGTGCTGCGCGTCCGCACCGCCCTGGGAACCACGCTGCTGTGCGCCCTCACGCTCTGCGCCCCCGAACAGCTGGACCCCACCGTCACCGTGCACGGAACCCTGGGCGACATCACCCTCTCCTACACGCGCGACGAAGTGCTGATCACCACCCCTGACGGCGAGCGCAGGGAAACGTACGTCCGCACCGACCTGCTGGAGAACCTCCTGGACGCCCGGGCCACAGGGGCTCCCCTGCTCTGCGCGCTGCAGGACACCGGCGCGTTCACCGCCGTACTGGAAGCCATCCGCACCTCCCCGGCGCCGGCCCCGATCGACGCAGAGTACATCTCCTGGGAAGGCGAGGGCGGTGACGCGCACCCAGTGGTCCGCGGCATCAGCGACCTGCTGGCCCGCGCGGTCAAGGCGCAGGCAACCTTCGCAGAACTCGGAGTCCCCTGGGCGCGCGCCCTGCCGCCCACCCGCACCCTCACCCTGGACGGACGCCCGGTGGCGGACTACCAGGACGGCAGCCACATCCGCGCAGTCTCCTCCCCCCGCCCCTACCTGCACCCGGTCCGCACCCTGGCCGGAACCGTGGTAACGGACCACCAACCCCTGGACCACGTGTGGCACCTGGGCGTTGGGGTGGCGCTGCAGGACGTGGACGGGGTGAACTTCTGGGGCGGCCGGACCTATACCCGCGAAGCCGGGCAGTACGTCTGGCGTCCCGACCACGGCAGCATCGTCAGTACCGGCACCACCGCGGCGCGGACCGAGGCCGGCGAAGGGCATGCGGGCCGCCTGCAGGAGACCCTCAGCTGGAACGGCCCCCACGGCGCCCCCATCCTTGGTGAGGAACGCACGTGGGCGTGGTCCGGCGTCGCGCCCTCCGTCTGGCGGCTGTCCCTCGACTTCGCGCTGTCCCCTGCAGGTGGCACGCCGGTCAGCCTGGGCAGCCCTGGTTCGAACGGACGCTTCGAGGGCGGTTACGGCGGCTTCTTCTGGCGCCTGCCCCAGTGCGGGGACGCCGCTGTATGGACGCCCGCCGGTTCCGGCGAGTCGCAGACCCACGGCAGCGTCACGCGCTGGCTCGCCTGGTCAGGAAAGTTCGACGGCGGGCCGGCCACCTTGGTGTTCGTTGCCCCGGAGGACTGCACTGATCCCTGGTTTGTCCGCGTGGACGGCTACCCCGGAGTGGGACAGTCGCTGGCATGGGACGCGCCCGTGATGGCCCGGCCGGACAGCCCGGTGCGGCGGCGCATCACCGTTTTTGTGGCCGACGGAATCCTGTCCACAACCGACATCGAAGAACTGATCAAGCAGCAGGGGGACCCGTCATGACCCAAACAACAACCTCAGCCGTCGCTCCGCAGAGGGGCGGGCGCCTGGCTCCAGGGTCAGGGACGGACCGGGCCATTAAGCGCCGGCGGGTCCTGGACATCCTGGACAAGGCCGGGCAGGACTCCCTGCTTCTCACCACCAACACCGCGCTGACCTGGTACCTGGACGGCAGCCGCGTCCACATCAGCCTCGCCGGCGATCCCATCGCCGCCCTGCTGGTGGACCGCGACGGCGACCACCTGGTCACGTTCAACAATGAAACCGGCAGGATCGCGGCCGAAGAACTGCCCGCCGGGGTCAGCCTGCACACCGTGCCCTGGTATGGGAACCTGCACCAGGCCGCGGCCGCCGTCGGGAACGGCTCCCGGCCGCCGCTGTCCGAAGCTGACGTCACGGCGCAGCTGCGCGCAGCCCGGCAGCAGCTCCTCCCGGCCGAAAGTGCCCGCTATTCCATGCTCAGCGCGGAACTGGCCGGCATCATGACCGATACCCTGTCCGCCGCCCGCCCGGACACCACGGAATTCGAGCTGGTTTCGGCGCTGGCCGCCCGGGTGGTGGCGGCCGGCGCGGAACCGCTGGTGCTCCTGTGCAACGGCAGCTCCCGCAGTACCTTCCGGCATCCGCTGGCAACGCATTCCCCCCTTGGCAGGCGTGCCATGGCCGTCGTGTGTGCCCGCCGTGACGGCCTGGTTGCCAACATCACCCGTTGGATCCGGTTCGACGGCGGCACCCCGGAAGAGCGCGACGCCGAGTCCCGGATAGCGGCAGTGGAGGCGGACATTTTTGACGCCACCGTTCCCGGCGCCCGCCTGGACGGGATCTTCGCCGAGATCCAGGCAGCCTACCTGCGGCACGGTTTCGGTGCGGACCAGTGGGAACAGCACCACCAGGGTGGTCCAGCCGGTTACGCGGGCCGCGATCCCCGGGTGACGTCGGAGGTCACCGACACGGTGGTGCTGGACCAGGCCTTCACCTGGAACCCCTCGGGCCCCGGCGTCAAAATCGAAGACACCGTGCAGCTCACCGAGTCCGGGCTTCGCGTCCTCACCGTGGACCCGCGCTGGCCCGTGGCAACCGTGAACGGACTGGACCGGCCGGTGACCCTGCAGCTCTGACCAGACGCCCGCTCAGATACTGCACCCAAACGCGAAACGCCCGCTCAGTTATGGCCGTTATACCGGTAATAACTGAGCGGGCGTTGCGATTAAAGGGACATCAACTGAGCGGGCGTTGCTACGGAAGCTGTAGTTCCCCGTCAACGCGGCGCGGGATGCCCAGGGGGTTGTCCTCGCGCAAGGCCGGGTGCAGCACTGCCTCCGGCGCGTCCTGGTAGGCCACCGGACGCTGGAACCTGCGGACCGCCGTGGCACCCACCGAGGTGAAGAGCGAGGTGGTGGCCGGGTACGGGCCGCCGTGCTGCTGGGCCCAGTTGACGGCCACTCCCGTGGGCCAGCCCTCGAACAGGACGCGTCCCGCGAGTCCGGACAGTTGCTCCACCAGGCCGGCGATGTCCTCACCGGGCTGGGCGTGCAGGGTGGCGGTCAGGCTGCCCGGGACTTTGGCCAGGACTACGGACAGTTCCTCCCGGTCCGTGTATTCGATCAGGATGGTGGTGGGGCCAAAGCATTCCTCCAGCAGTTGCTGCGGGCGTTCCAGCACCTTGGCGGCGGTGGTGGAGAACACCACCGGCGCAGCCCCGTTGGCGGCGGCATCCTGGTCCACGGTGCCGCCGACCACGTCAACGCCGTCCACGGATGCGAAGGCGCGCAGGCCGTCCGGGTAGGCTTCCGCGATCCGGGCGGTGAGCATGCCCAGGGCCGGCTTGTCCTTGCTGGCCTCCGCCACTTGGGTGGCGAAATCCGTTCCGGCCGGGATGAAGACCAGTCCGGGTTTGGTGCAGAACTGCCCGGCGCCGAGGGTGAAGGATCCCGCCAGCCCGGCGGCGAGTTCCGCGGAGTGGGCCTGCAGTGCCGCAGCGGTGATGACCACGGGGTTCAGGCTCCCCAGTTCCCCGTAAAACGGGATGGGCTCGGGACGGGAGGTGGCAAGGTCGAACAGGGCCCGGCCGCCGGGGATGGAACCGGTGAAGCCCACCGCTTTGATGGCAGGGTCCTGGACGAGGGCGGTTCCTACCTCGCGGCCGGTCACCAGGGCAAAGAGTCCTTCCGGCGCACCCGCGGCCCGGAGGGCCTCAGCTGCGATTTCTGCCGTCCGCTCGGAGAGGCGCAGGTGGCCGGAGTGGGCCTTGACGATCACGGAGCAGCCCACTGCCAGCGCCGAGGCGGTGTCACCGCCGGCCACCGAGAAGGCGAACGGGAAGTTCGACGCCGAGAACACGGCCACGGGTCCGATCGGCCGGAGGATGCGGCGCAGGTCAGGCGTGGGCGGGGTGGCGTTCGGGTTCGCGTGGTCGATCACTGCTTCGAGGTAGGAGCCCTCGGTGATCACCCGGGCGAACAGGCGCAGCTGGCCAGTGGTGCGTGCCACTTCGCCGGTGAGGCGGGTGGTGCCCAGGCTGGTCTCGGCATCGGCGATTTCGACCAGTTCGGCGGCGTTGGCGTCCAGAGCGTCGGCCACGGCGGTGAGCCAGGCGGCGCGCTGCGCGTCGGAGGCAGCAGCGGAGACTTTGGCGGCCTCCGTGGCCGCGGCCGTGAGCTCGGACAATGAAAGTGTTGCAGTTGTCACGTCAGGTACCTGTTCTGTGGTTGGTGCGTTCTTCAGTGCACTGTGTCGCACATCTACGGTGCGTCCCGGAAGCGGAAGCCCAGCCCCGGCTGGTCTGACAGCCTCACCCGGCTATTGCTGAAGCGGACCGGTGACGGGCCTGCGAGGATCCCCAGCTGTTCGAACGACGCCTCCTCCACGTCCTCCACCATGGTGGGCTCCGCGAGCGTCAGCGCCAGCTGCCCGGACAGTTCCGGCAGCAGGTGCGGCATGACCTTGATGCTGTTGGTCCGCGCCAGCTCAACGATCCGCCGGAACGGGGTGATACCGCCCACCCGGATGATGTTGGGTTGGATGATGTCCACCGCCTCCGCATCTATGAAATCGCGGAAACGGTAGATGTTGTGCAGGTTTTCGCCCAGGGCGATGGGCACGGGCGAATGCTTCCGGAGCCTGCGGTAGGCCCAGAGATCGTCCGCGCGGATCGGTTCCTCGAGCCATTCCAACCCGAATTCGGCCAGGACGTCGAGGGCCCGGAACGTGGTGGGCAGGTCCCACCGCTGGTTGGCGTCGATCATGAGCCTGCGGTCCGGGCCCAGGACGGAGCGGACGGCGGCCACACGTTCGCGGTCCTCCCGGATGTCCGGTTTGCCCACCTTGATCTTCACGGCCTGGTGCCCCGCGGCGACCCAACGTTCGGCCTGCGCCACCAGTTCGTCAAGGGTGTAGTGCAGGTTCACCCCGGAGCCGTACACCTCGGCCGATTCCTGTCGCTGGCCCAGCAGGCCGGTGACCGACGTGCCGGCGCGGCGGGCCTGCAGGTCCCAGAGCGCCAGGTCCGCGCCTGCCATGGCGATGGTGGTGAGGCCTCCGCCGCCGGCCTCGTGCAGCCGCTTCCAGAGGGCATCCCACACCGCCTCGGGGGTGGCGGGCAGCCCCGAGGCGAAAGGCGCGATGTCGTAATCAAGCAGCGCCTTGACTGCCCGGGGGCCGATGGTGGGCGTCCAGGAGAAACCGAAGCCGGTGCCGCCGTCGTCTGTCTGAACCTCAGTGGCGATCACGTGGTTCTCCGGCGCCTCCACCCCCCAGCTGCGGCGCAGCGGAACGGTGAGGAGCCGGGTCGACAGGGCGGTGATGCGCGGAACCGTGCGGACGGCTTCGGCCGCCGGTGCGCTCATCAGCGCCCAGCCAGCTCGTAGCCCTTGGCCAGGATGGCCTTGAGCTCCACGAGCTGTTCCTCGGTGGGATCGACCAGCGGCGGCCGGACTGAACCCACCGGCAGTCCACCCAGCCGCAGGCCGGCCTTGATCAGGGAAACGCCGAAGCCGGGGGTCTGGTCGCGAAGCCGTACCAGGGGTGCGTAAAAGCCCTCGAGGAGGGCGCTGCGGCGTTCCTCGTCTCCTGCAGCGTAGGCGTCATAGTAGGCCTTGGCGATCTCCGGGGCCATGGCGAAAGCCGCCGAGGAGTAGAGCGGGATGCCCAGCCCGCGGTAGGCGCCCTGCGTCAGCTCGGCGGTGAGCAGGCCGTTGAAGAAGGCGAAGTCCTTCCGGCCCGTGGCCTTGACGGCGGACACGATTTCCTGGGCGAGGCCCACGTCGCCCAGGCCGTCCTTGAAACCGATGACCTTGGGGTTGGCGGCGAGCTTGGCCATGGATGCGGCAGTGAACCTGGCGTTGCCGCGGTGGTACACGATGACCGGCAGGGTGCTGGCGTCTGCCACGGCCTCGATGTAGGCCACCAGCCCGTCCGTGGGGCCGGTGACCAGGTACGGAGGCAGCACCAGGAGAGCGTCAGCGCCGGCTTCCTCGGCAGCCCTGGCGGCGGCAAGGGCGTGGCCCAGTGGTCCGCCCGCCCCGGCCACCACAGGGACTTGCCCGGCAACAACCTCGACGGCGGCCGTCACCACGGTGCGGACCTCCTCGATGCTCAGGGCGTGGAATTCTCCGGTGCCGCAGGCGGGAAAGACGCCGCCTGGCCCAAAGGGCAACCGGGAGCTGATGTGTTCCTTGAGCAGTTCCACGTCAACGGCGCCTTCGGCCGTGAACGGGGTGACGGGGAAGAAGAGTACGCCGTCGAATTTCATGATGTCTCCTTGCCTCCGCCGGCGGTCACCAGCGCGGAGGCCTCGTCGTTGAGGGTTGGATGGGACTTGAGCTCTGTCCGCCACGTGCGCGTGGGCTGCCACCCCAGCAGTTCCTGGGCTTTGGCGATGGAGAACGCGGGGCTGGTTCCGGTAAGGCCGGCGCTGAGCGCTCCGCTTCCCGGCAGGAACTGGGGCATCAGCTCCGCCAGGGGCGCGGTGGCGAGGGCGTCAGGCGCCCCCACGAAGAAGGTTTCCCCGTTGGGAATGTCTTCCATCTTCTGCAACAGCAGGTCCAGGAAGTCGGCCACGTCCCGGGCGTCCACGTAGTTGAACAGAGCCGGGGCGGAGAGGGCGGGGTCGGCCAGGCGCTCCGCGAGGGTGTGCCCCTGCTGCGTGGGAGCGCCTTCCCACTCCTCCGGCGAGATGACGAAGCATGGGCGGAATGCCGCGTACCGGATCTTCTCCCCCTGCGCCGCGGCGAACATCTGCACCGTTTGCTCGGCGATGAGCTTGGACAGCGCATAGGCGTTCCAGGGCTTGGGCGGCGTGCGCTCATCGAGCGGGAACGACGGCGGCAGCCACCCCGCCGGGCATCCATAACCCAGGACCGTGGGGCTGCTTGCGGTCACAATCTTCTGCACGCCCAGCTCCGTCGCCGCGCTGATCACCGCGAAGGCGAGCCGGGTGTTGGTACTGAAAATGACGTCCTCCGGCGCGCTGAACGGTACCGCGATCGCCGCAAGGTGGATGACGGCGTCGGGCTTTGCGTCCCGTAGGAGGCGCAGCGCCTCGCCCGGCGCCAGGAGGTCAGCGGTTTCCTGGACGACGCCGGCCGGCAGGAGTTCGGCGGGCACCGCGTCACGGTCCACCGAGACCACCTCGTGGCCCGCCTGCGCCAGCCCCGCCACCACGCTGCGGCCAAGGCGGCCGGAACCGCCGGTAACGAATATCCTGCTCATGTCTTTTCCCCTACTTGGCGCGGCAAAGGTCGACGCCGAGGTCCAGGTCCTCGACCCGGACGGGCAAGGACGTTTCCAGGGAGCGGTTGCCCGCGATGCCCACGGACACTGAACGCAGCCCGTCCAGGTAACCGGAGGGACGGCCCAGCGGGTCCTCGCCAGGTCCGTTGAAGAGATCCGACAACAGCAGCTCGTCACCGCCGCCGTGGCCGCCCTCACCATTGACGATCGGCACCTCATAGGCGGCCTCCCAGTGGCGCTGGACCACCAGGCGCTCGCCGTTGCGGCGGACGGCGTCCTCTTCCTCAACCGGGGTTGCGGAAGGGTCCACGACCGTTTTCTTGTCCGTGCTGTGCAGGACGGCGGCGCGTTCCACCACTTCAAGCTCGGCCCGGCCCTCGGTGCCGTTGACCGCCACCCGGTAGCCTTCCCACGGGCTGTGGGCATTCAGCGAGTAGCTCAGCCGCGGCCCGCCCTGGTACTCCACCACCAGGGCAAGGTTGTCCTCGATGGTGATGCCGGCGGTGAACACATCCTGGTCGCGGCGGTAGCCGTCGTAGTGCTCGTTGTCCAGGAACAGGGCCTTGAGCCGCTCGTCCTCCCTCAGGTCAAGCGCGAAGGGGTCCTTCTCGCCGGCGGGGGCATCGGCGTCGGGCGTTCCCCGTTCCGGGCGTGGGCCAAGGCCGCGCTCGGCAGCGTTCTTGTCGCCGTAGAACTTGAGGCCACCGGACGCGAAAATCCGCTCCGGGACGTCGTCGATCCACCAGTTGACCAGGTCGAAGTGGTGCGACGCCTTGTGAATGAGCAGCCCGCCGGAGTTCTTCTTCTCACGGTGCCAGCGGCGGAAGTAGTCCGCGCCATGGACGGTGTCCAGCACCCAGCTGAAGTCGATGGAGGTGACCTTGCCGATCACGCCGCTCTGGATGATTTCCTTGAGCGCGCTGTTGCGGGGCGAGTAGCGGTAGTTGAAGGTGACCACCACGTTCCGGCCGGTCTCCTGGACTGCCTGGGTGATGCGGCGGCAGCCTTCGGCGTCGATGGTCAGCGGCTTTTCGACGACGACGTCGGCTCCGGCGCGCAGGCCCTCCACGATGTAGTCCGCATGGGTGTAGTCCGGTGTGGTGACGATGATCCGGTCGATGTTGTTGGCCTGGATGTACGCGGTGAGGTCTCCGGGATCAAATGATGCCACCGGCCCCGGCGCACCAAGTTCCTGGATGAGCTGCTGGTAGAACTCCACGCGTCCGGGGTTCACATCCGAGAATGCAATGAGTTCGGCGGTGTCGGCATGCTTGCCGAAGATGGCCCGGATGTACATCTCGGAGCGGCCACCGGTGCCGATCAGGGCGATGCGCGCCCTCCCGCCGTTCCGGGTGGTGGCGTGGGAAGCAGCTGCGGCCGACGTGGTCTCGGCTGTGTTGACCATGGGGTCCCTTTCGAAAGCTCATTACCGGCCGTCGGAACGGCGGCTGTGGACCGGCGGCGGCAACTTTGCTGCACCGGATGGAATAGTGCGAGAAAGCGCTTTCTCGGTTATCTATAGAAGTTGTATCAACCCCCCGGGTGATCCGTCAACCACTTTGGGCTCTAATAGAAAGCGTTTTCTCGGCGCGCCAACCGGGCCAGGGCGCGCTGCCTGGGAAAACGGGCGGGAAAAGGATAGAAATCGCTTTCCTGCTGCCGTATATGCTGTCTTTCAAAGCACCTGCCGTCACGGCCGGCCTGCCGGGACATCAACTGTTCCCGGCCGCGCCGGCGGATGGCGCAAAAGAAGGGTTCCCTATGGCCAGGAAGTCGGCAAGCGGCCGGATCGGCATCGCGGATGTCGCCGTGAAGGCGGGCGTTTCCCATGCCACCGTTTCGCGTGTCATGAACGGGAACTTCACGGTGGACCCGGACATTGCCGCCAGGGTCCGTGCAGCCGCGGCCGAGCTGAAATACCAGCCCAACCCGGTGGGCCGCAGCCTGGCCCTGGGCAAGACGGACACCATCGGCATTGTGGTGCCGGACCTGGCCAACCCCACCTTCCAGGCGATCCTCCGCGGCCTGAGCAGGGCGGCAGCCCAGGACGGTTACCGCGTGCTCATCGCGGATTCATTCGAAGTGTCCAGCGAGGAGTCCATCCTGGCGGGCGAGGCGCGCCGGCGGTGCGACGGGCTGGTCCTGTGCGCCCCGCGCATGTCGGATGCGGAGCTGGAGGAGATCGCGCCCTCGCTGCACCCGCTGGTACTGATCAACCGCACCACCGCCGCACCGAATGTGCCCAGCCTCGTGGTGGACTATGGCCAGGGCGTCCAGGACATCGCGGGGCACCTGGTGGAACTGGGCCACACCCGCCTTGCCTTCCTTGCAGGACCGCCGCGCAGCGCCTCCAACGAGATGCGGCTCAAGGGCCTGGAGACGTTCAGGGCCGCCCACCCCGAGGTGGAGGTGACCATGCTGGAAGGCGGCTCCGACTTCGACACCGGACACGAAGCAGTGGATGCCGTCCTGCAGAGCGGGGCGACGGGCATCCTGGCCTTCAACGACCTCGTGGCGATGGGCCTGATGAGCGGGCTGCATGAGCGGGGCCTGGACGTCCCCGGGGACATTTCCGTGACCGGCTTCGATGACATCCCCTTCGCCAGGTACACGACGCCGGCCCTCACCACGGGCGCGGTCCCCATCACTGAGCTGGGCGAGCAGGCCTGGCATCAGCTCCGGGCGCTGATCCGGAAGGAAGGGAATGAAACCCCCGGCGGCCGCTACCAGCCGCGGCTGGAAGTCCGGGCGAGCACCGGCCCGGCCAAGGCGCCGCGCAGTACGGTGCACGGCTGACCGGTTCTTATCCCGCGCCTCTCTTTACCGCCTCTTTACCCCGCCGCCAGCCCGGCCTCTTTGTAGAATCCCTCGATGTGGGCGGACACCAGTTCCGCTGCCCGGCCGCCGTCGCCGTTCCTGACGGCGGCAAGGATGGCATGGTGCTCCGTGCGCAGGCGCGTCGCCGTGGCCTCCCAGTCCGGCAGGTTGGACGTCAGTTCGGCCGCGTATCCCTGGATGGCTTCCCGGAGCGACCCCATCATGGCGCTGACCACCGTATTGCCGGCGGCGTTGGCCAGAGCCAGATGGAACCGGACATCGAGGGCCAGGAAGTCGCCGGCCGGCAGTCCTTCGGGGGCATCCATGGCCTCCAGGAGCGCAGCTGCACTGTCGAGTTCGGGCGCGTCCCGGGGTGCTTTCGCCGCAGCCCATGCCTCCAGCAGGACGCGGGTTTCAACGATGTCCGCCACGGGCAGGTGCTGGGTGGCCACGTGCAGCCGAAGGGCAGAGCCCAGCGCCGCAGTGGGGTCCGAAATAACTACCGTCCCGGATTCGGGCCCGGATCCGACGCCGGCCCGGACCACTCCCATCGCCTCCAGGATCCGGATGGCCTCGCGGACTGACGTGCGGGACACCTTGAGCTGTTCGGCCAGGGAGCGCTCCGCCGGCAGCCTGCCGCCCACGGCCAACCGGCCGGCCGAGAGCTGATCCTCGATCCACGTTAGGACCAACTGATGGGTGCGCATAGGCCCAATGGTAGTTGATGTGGTTGGACCACATGGCCTAGAGTGTGGTTGGACCATAGGAGGAGCCATGACCCACACCATCCAGCCCAACAACCCGGAGGCTACGCCGGCGCCGGACACCACGGACATCCCCGCAGCGCCGGCACCCGCCGGGGCTCCGTCGTCGTCCGCCCTGCCCGCTGCCCTGAAGCGCCGTGTTCCCAAATACTCTGACCTGGCGCCGCTGATGCAGTTCAAGAAGCCGGAGTTCAGCAAGGAAGGCAGGCTCAAGCGCGCCAGCACCATCTGGGAGCTTCGCGACATCGCCAAGCGGCGCACCCCGCAGGCGCCCTTCGACTACACGGATGGTGCAGCCGAAGGGGAAATCACCCTCCGCCGCGCCCGCCAGGCGTTCCTGGACATCGAATTCCGGCCCGGCATCCTGCGGAATGTCTCCAGCATCGACCTCAGCACGGAGATCCTGGGCAAACCCTCACGGCTTCCCGTCGGAATCGCGCCGACGGGGTTCACCCGGATGATGCAGTCCGAGGGCGAATATGCAGGATCGCAGGCGGCCGAGGCGGCCGGCATCCCCTACACCCTCTCCACCATGGGCACCGCCTCCATAGAAGACGTGGCCGCAGCGGCACCGAACGGCCGCAACTGGTTCCAGCTGTACCTGTGGACGGACCGGGACCGCTCGCTGGAGCTGATCGAGCGGGCCGCCAAAGCCGGAAACGATACTTTGATGGTCACCGTGGACACCGCCGTCGCCGGCGCCCGCTTGCGGGACGTGCGCAACGGCATGACCATCCCGCCGGCCCTGACTCTCAAGACCGTGCTGGACGCGTCCTACCGCCCGGCCTGGTGGTTCAACTTCCTCACCCACGAGCCGCTGACGTTCGCCTCGCTCTCCCGCTACACCGGCACCGTGGCGGACCTGATCAACTCGATGTTCGATCCCACCCTGACCTTCGAGGACCTGGACTGGCTCCGCGAAACCTGGAAGGGAAAGCTGGTGGTCAAGGGCATCCAGACCGTGGAGGACGCACGCCGCGTGGTTGACCATGGCGCCGACGGCGTGGTCCTGTCCAACCACGGCGGCCGCCAGCTGGACCGGGCGCCCATCCCGTTCCACCTGGTCCCCGAGGTCCGGCAGGCCTTCACGGCAGACAACACCGACGCCGCCATCATGCTGGACACCGGGATCATGAGCGGCGCGGACATCGTGGCCGCCCTGGCCCTGGGCGCCGATTTCACGCTGATCGGCCGCGCCTACCTGTATGGCCTGATGGCCGGCGGCCGCGCCGGTGTGGACCGCACCCTGCAAATCCTCGAGAAGGACATGGCACGGACCATGGCGCTGCTGGGCGTCAGCAGGATCTCAGAGCTCACCCCGGACCACGTGCGCCTGCTGGCCAAGTAATCCGGTCCGCCTACTTCTTCCGGCCGAATTTTGGCAGGTTGGGGAGGTTCGCCAACAGGTCCGCTGCCTTCGTGGCGGCGCGGCCAACGGTGCGGCCAATCTGCTGGGGGACGCTGTCGTCGCTCAACGGGGCGGCCGTACCGCCGGGAATCACGACGGCGGGGCTCAGGTCGGCGCCCTCGCGCACCAGCACGCCGGCGGAGACAGCCTCCGCTGCCACAGCATCGGCCATGGCGTGTTCCTTCTCCGGCGCTTTCCGCGGTGAGGCATGTCCAGTTGCTCCTGCTGAGGGGGCGGCAGCCTCTTCCTTCGCACCCGCGGCGGAGGCAGGGGCGGCAGGTGACTTCGCCGCAGGAACTGCCGAGCCGACGTCGAACGTCTCCAGCCAGCTGGCAATGCCCTCCAGCGGGCCGCGGTTCAAGGCGTAGTACCGCTTCTGGCCCTGGGCGCGCATGCTGACCAGCTGTGCTTCACGGAGGACTTTCAGGTGCTTGGAAATGGTGGGCTGGCTCGCCGCCAGTTCCTCCACCAGCTCCCCCACGGCCTTGTCCCCTGCCCGCAGGGCCACCAGGATGTCCCGCCGGGTGGATTCCGCTATGACGGCAAATACGTCGTCTGTCACCATGCCTCCCACCCTAGCGACATATGCCTCGAAAGGCATCAACTATTTCGGCCGCCCCGCGAACCTAGTCGAACCAGGGGTCCAGCCCGTGCAGCGGGAACACAGCCTTGCGGGTTGCCATGACGGTGCGGTCCACGGCGTCATTGGGGTCGAAGCCCACTTCCCAGGACCGCCACCACAGCTCCACGTCGTCCCCCATGAGCGCAGGCGCTTCCGAGCCGAACTTCTCGCTCACATACTGCCGCCAGTCAGCGGGCACGGGCGTTCGCAGCGGCACGGGCCGTCCCGCTGCAATGGCCACCAGGTGGGTCCAGGCCCGCGGCACCACGTCCAGCACGTTGTATCCCCCGCCGCCGGTGGCGATCCACCGTCCGCCACAGTAGCGCCCGGCCAGATGCCCGACGGCGTTGGCCGCCTCGCGTTGTCCGTCCACGCTGAGATTGAGGTGCGTCAGGGGGTCGGTGCGGTGTGAATCGCAGCCGTGCTGGCTCACAATCACCTCGGGCTGGAAGGCACCCACCAGTTGCGGCACCACGGCGTAGAAGGCGCGCAGCCACCCGGCGTCCCCGGTGCCGGCCGGCAGGGCGACATTCACCGCCGTTCCTTCCGCTGCGGGGCCGCCGACCTCATTGGCGAACCCGGTCCCTGGGAAGAGGGTCAGCCCGGTTTCGTGCAGGGACAGCGTGAGGACCCGCGGATCGTCCCAGAAAATGTTCTGGGTGCCGTCCCCGTGATGGGCGTCGACGTCGATATAGGCCACCTTGCCCACGCCGCCGTCAAGGAGCTTCTGCACTGCAACGGCGGCGTCGTTGTAGATGCAGAATCCGCTGGCGCGGTCCCTGGACGCGTGGTGCATGCCGCCGCCGAAGTTGACGGCGTGGACGGCGGAGCCTTCCAGCACGCGGCTGGCCGCCAGCAGGGAACCGCCGGCCAGGCGTGCCGCGGCCTCATGCATGCCGGCAAACGCGGGATCATCCTCAGTTCCCAGCCCCCGGGACTCGTCCGGCTGCGAGGGGTCCGCACTGACCCGGCGGACTGCCGCCACGTAATCTGCCGAGTGAACGGACTGCAGGTCAGCATCGGAGGCCACCTCCGGCGCCGCGACGTCGACATGCTCCAGGTCGAACAGGCCCAGGCTGCGGGCCAGGCGGGCCGTCAGGTCCATCCGTTCCGGCGCCATGGGGTGGCCCGGACCAAAGTTGTAGGCTGTCATGTCAGGACTCCACGCCACCACCGTTGGCGGCGCGGGCTGGCTGAGGCCGGGCAGGTATGTCATCAATCACAGGCTACCCGAGCCCGCGCCGCCGCCCACCGGCCATGACGCGGGCTTTAGTGGTTTACTACTGGGGGAAGCCGTTTCAACCGAGGAAAAGCCACACATGACGCAGAGCCAGTCAAGGCCCCGGACTCCGGCCACCTGGCACCCCCCGGCGCAGGAGCGGGAGGGCCTCCGGTTCTTCCCGCGGGTGCGGGACTTCATTGACGACATTGCCAACACCACCCCGGCCCGGCTGGCCCTGACGGCGTTCGCCGTCGTGTGCGCAGTGTTCACGTTCCTGCTGTCCCTGCCGGTCTCTTCAGCCGACGGAACCCCCACCCCCATCCACCAGGCGCTGTTCACGGCCGTCTCGGCGGTGTGCGTGACGGGGCTCACGGTGGTGTCGACGGCGGTCCACTGGTCCTTCTTCGGGCAACTGGTGATCCTGGTGGGCATCTTCATCGGCGGCTTGGGCACCTTGACGCTGGCGTCATTGCTGGCACTGATGGTGAGCAAGCGGCTGGGCGTCCGGGGCAAGATCATCGCGGCGGAATCCATGAACAACGCCGGCCGCCTGGGCGAGGTGGGCACCCTGCTCCGGATCGTCATCACCACGTCCGTGGTCATTGAGGGGGTCCTGGCGCTGGCACTCGTCCCCCGGTTCCTCACTCTGGGTGAGTCGTTCTGGCAGTCGGTCTGGCACGGCATCTTCTACTCCATCTCGTCGTTCAACAACGCCGGCTTCACGCCCCATTCGGACGGCATCGTGCCCTACGAGACGGACCTCTGGATCCTCATCCCCCTCATGGTGGGAGTCTTCATGGGCAGCCTGGGGTTCCCCGTGGTGATGGTCCTGCAGCAGAACGGCCTGAACTGGAAGAAGTGGAACCTCCACACCAAGCTCACCATCCAGGTCTCCCTGATCCTCCTGGTGGCGGGGGCGTTCCTTTGGGCGCTGATGGAGTGGGACAACGCACGGACCATCGGCACCATGAGCGTGGGCGACAAGATCACCCACGCGCTCTTCGCGTCCGTGATGACGCGCTCCGGCGGGTTCAACCTGGTGGACCAGAACCTCATGGACTCCACCACCATGCTGCTGACCGACGCCCTGATGTTCGCCGGCGGCGGCTCCGCGTCCACGGCCGGCGGCATCAAGGTGACCACCATCGCCGTGATGTTCCTGGCCATCGTCGCCGAAGCCCGTGGCGACGCCGACGTCAAGGTCTACGGCAGGACCATCCCCCAGGGGAGCATGCGGGTGGCCATCTCCGTGATCGTCGCAGGCGCCACCCTGGTGTCCGTGTCGGCTTTCCTGCTGCTGCACATCAGCGGCCAGTCACTTGACCGCGTACTGTTCGAAACCATCTCCGCGTTCGCCACGGTGGGACTCAGCACCAATCTGAGCGCGGAGGTGCCGCCCGCGGGCGTCTACGTCCTCACGGTGCTGATGTTCGCGGGCCGCGTGGGTACCGTTACCCTTGCCGCTGCGCTGGCCCTGCGCCAGCGCAGCCAGTTGTACCACTATCCCGAAGAGAGGCCGATCATTGGCTAGTTCCACAGACGCCCCCCGGCGCCCCGCCCACAACGCCCCGGTACTGGTCATCGGGCTGGGCCGGTTCGGGTCATCCACGGCCGAGCAGCTGGTGAAGCAGGGCCGGGAAGTCCTCGCGATCGAGCGGGACCGGAACCTGGTGCAGAAATGGGCGCCCCTCCTGACCCACGTGGTGGAGGCGGACGCCACCAATATCGACGCACTCCGCCAACTCGGAGCCCAGGAGTTCAGCTCCGCGGTGGTGGGTGTGGGTACTTCCATTGAGTCCTCGGTGCTGATAACCGTCAACCTGGTGGACCTCGGCATCGAGCACCTGTGGGTCAAGGCCATCACCCCGTCACACGGCAAGATCCTCACCCGGATCGGCGCCAACCACGTCATCTACCCGGAGGCCGACGCCGGTGTCCGCGCGGCGCACCTGGTGTCCGGGCGCATGCTGGACTTCATCGAGTTCGACGACGACTTTGCCATCGTGAAGATGTATCCGCCGCGCGAAACGGTGGGGTTCACCCTGGACGAGTCAAAGGTCCGGTCCAAGTACGGCGTGACCATTGTGGGCGTGAAGTCCCCGGGTGAGGACTTCACCTACGCCCGGCCCGAGACGAAGGTGTCCTCCCGCGACATGCTGATCGTCTCCGGCCACGTTGACCTGCTGGAGCGGTTCGCGGCCCGGCCTTAGCCGAGCTGTTTGGTGATCTCCGCTGCCCGGTCTGCTGCCGCTCGGGCGCCGGCCGCGATGATCGCAGGGATGCCCTGTTCGTCGAACGTGGCAATGGCGCGTTCAGTGGTGCCGTTGGGGCTGGTGACAGCCTTGCGCAGCGCTGCGGGGTCTGCCCCGGGTTCGGCGAGCATGAGGCCGGCACCGGCCACCGTTTCGCGGGCCAGCAGCAGGGACAGCTCCCGGTCCAGACCCAGCTCCTCCCCTGCCGATGCCATGGCCTCGGCGAGGTAGAAAGCGTAGGCCGGGCCGGACCCGCTGATGGCAGAGAGCGCGTCTACCTGCTCCTCAGGAACCTCCACGACAGTCCCGGCCCCCTTCAGGATCTCCTTGACCTTCTGGAGCTGCCCAGGAGTGCAGTGGGTTCCGGGCGAGACGGACACGACGCCGCGCCCAAGTTTTGCCGGCGTGTTGGGCATGGTGCGGATCACCGGCTGCCCGGGCGGCAGGGCGGCCTCCAGCTGGGCGATGGAGACGGCGGCGGCCACGCTGACCACAACGGTCTCCGGCGAAAGGGCGGGGCTGATTTCCCTGGCCAGGTCGGTGATGCCCACGGGCTTGACGCCAAGGATCACGACGGCGGATCCCTTGGTCGCCTGCCTGTTGTTGTCGGGCTCTTCCTCGCCGGCAATCGCCGTAATCCCGTGGTACCGCTCGGCCAGTTCCGAGGCGCGCCCGGCCCGGCGGACCGTGGCCACCACATCCGCGGGATCCGTTCCTGCCTCCAGCAGGCCGCCAAGAATGGCCTCGTTCATGGATCCACAGCCAAGGAATGCGATTCGGTTGCTCATGACTCCATCATTGCAGTTCGCACGCATTCACAGGCAACTCCCATCTTGGGCGCAGGCAGCACACAACTTGGGGTCCTAACGTAGTTATTACCTCATTGAGGGTGCGAGTGATGCGGCAGGCATGGGGATGCCTGCCAGGGCACCGGCGGCGCGGCAACAGGTTTTCCCCCATTTTCCTGTTGCCCGCCCCGGTGCTTCCGCTTTTAACGGCCCGTTCAGACCGCCGCTTCCACCGACCGGGAGGCGGACACATGCGGGGCCGGCTCCAGCGGGCCGGAAAATACCAGCTGGTCCAGGCGCCGGAGGATCAGTCCCTCGCGCAGCGCCCACGGGCAGATGCGGAGCTTCTTGAACTTGAACATCTCAAGGGCGGCCTCGGCCACCAGCGCGCCGGCCAGGAGTTGATGCGCCCGTGCCTCGGAGACGCCGGGAAGGTGCAGGCGGTCCTCCGAGCTCATGGCGGAGATCCGCTGGGTCCAGATGCCCAGGTCCGAGGCGTGCAGTTCCCGCTTGACGTACGGGCCCTCAGCGCTGGGGGCGGCACCGGCGATCCGGGCCAGGGAGCGGAATGTCTTGGAGGTGCCGGCCACCACGTTTGCCCGGCCCAGGCCGTCGAATTCGCGGACGGCAGGCTTGAGTGTCGCCCTGATGTACCGCCGGAGTTCCTTCACGCTCTTGGCCGACGGCGGGTCCTCGGCGAGCCAGTCCCTGGTGAGGCGGCTGGCGCCAAGCGGCACGGAGGTGGCCACCTCGGGAAGCTCGTCCTGGCCGAAAGCCATTTCAAAGGAGCCGCCGCCGATGTCCAGGTTCAGGATCGGCCCGGCGCCCCACCCGTGCCAGCGCCGCACCGCGAAGAACGTCATGGACGCTTCTTCGCTGCCGGTGAGTTCCTGGAGGGTGACCGTGGTTTCGTGCTTGACCCGGGCCAGCACGGCGGGGCCGTTGGTGGCCTCGCGGATGGCTGACGTGCAGAAGGCCAGCAGGTCCTCGGCCTTGTGCCGGGCGGCGAATTCCCATGCTTCCAGCACGAACTCGGTCAGCTCGTGCTGGCCCTCGTCGCTGATGCTGCCGTCCGGCTCAAGGTACTGGACCAGGGACAGCGGCCGCTTGTGGGACGCGAAAGGAACCGGCTGCGCGCCGGGATGGGCATCCACCAGGAGCAGATGGACAGTATTGGAACCAATATCGAGGACGCCTAGACGCATGGGGACATTATTGCTCGTCAGCGCGTTTGAAGTCGCGCCGGATGTTGGCCACACCTTCGGGGTTGATCTCGAAACCATAGGCGGCGCCGGGGTTGATCACCATGCCAAGTTCGTCTCCGAGGTTGGCGATGATGGCAGCGCCCTGGGTGCCCAGGACGTTGGGCGCAGCTTCCAGGTACTGCTGGTCCACCCTGCTCGGGTGCGAGAAAACGGCAAGGACAGGGTCGCCGTCGGCGTTGGCGAGGACAAGGGGCTCCACCTGGGAGTCCACGCCCTCCACCGTGTCCGAGCTGATGATGTAGACCTCACTGTTGAGGAACGACAGGATGACGTCCACCGGGTTCGCGTCAGGCTGTCCGCCGGTGGCGAGCTTCTCTTCGAGGTCGTTAAGCGGCTGGAGGTCCGTATGCGGAGGCTGTTCAGTCATACGACTACCCGATCACGATCCGGTGGCCGGCGCAAACGCCCCGGCCACGGTGCTATTTCCTGGCCGTTGCCTTCTTCTTGGCCGGAGGTTTGCGGGTGGCGGTCCGCTTGACGGGGCCCTTGGCGCGTTTCTCGGCGAGCAACTCCACTGCCTGCTCGCGGGTGAGCTCCTCCAGCGAGGTGGCGCGGGGAACCGTGATGTTGGTGATCCCATCGGTGATGTAGGGCCCGAACCGGCCTTCCTTCACCACGATGTTCTTCTCCGACACCGGGTCCGGGCCGAACTCCGCCAACGGAGGCACCGCGGCACGGGCACCGCGCTGCTTGGGCTGGGAGTAGATCTCCAGGGCCTGGTCCAGGGTGATGGTGAAGATCTCCTCTTCCGACCCGATGGAGCGGGAGTCCGTGCCCTTCTTCAGGTAGGGGCCGAACCGGCCGTTCTGGACCGTGATGAGGTTGCCTTCGGCGTCCTCGCCCAGGACCCGGGGCAGGCTCATGAGCTGCAGGGCCTCGTCCAGGGTGACCGACTCGACGGTCATGGACTTGAAGAGCGAGCCCGTGCGGGGCTTGGCCTTGACCGGCTTTTTCGGCGGCTTGGGCTTGCCGTTCTTGTAGTACTCCACCGGCTGCGCGGCGATCTGTTCCTCGGTCATCTCCGGGATGATCTCGGTGACGTAGGCGCCGTAGCGGCCGTTCTTGGCCACGATGGTGTGCCCGGTGTGCGGATCGGTGCCGAGCACGCGTTCCTCGGGGGCGGCCGTCTCCATCAGTTCCCTGGCCTTGGCAGCTGTCAGTTCATCGGGTGCCAGGTCCTCGGGCACATTCGCACGGGCCGATTCGACAATCTCGCCGGTCTTCGGGTCCACCACTGCGGCCGAGCTTTCCAGGTAGGGTCCGAACTTGCCTACCCGGAGGGTGATTTCGTCGGTGATGGGGATCGAGTTGATTTCCCGGGCGTCGATCTCACCGAGGTTGTTGACGATGCTCAGCAGGCCGGGATCAGAGTCTTCGCCGAAGTAGAAGTGCCGCAGCCAGGAGGCGCCGGCTTCCTGGCCGTTGGCGATCTTGTCCAGGTCGCCTTCCATGTCGGCGGTGAACTCGTAATCCACGTAGTCGGAGAAGTGCTGCTCCAGGAGCCGGATGACCGAGAAGGCGATCCAGCTGGGCACCAGCGCGGAACCCTGCTTCCGGACGTAGCCGCGGTCCTGGATGGTGGAGATGGTGGAGGCGTACGTGGACGGGCGGCCGATGCCCTTCTTTTCCAGTTCCGCGGTCAGGGACGCTTCCGTGTAGCGCGGCGGCGGCGAGGTCTCGTGGCCCACGGCCTGGATGTCCGCGGCGGTGAGGGAGTCGCCCTTGGCGACGTTGGGCAGGCGGCGCGCTTCGTCGGAGTCGTCGTCGCCCCGTGTCTCGTCCTTGCCTTCCTCATAGGCGGCCAGGAAGCCGGGGAAGGTGATCACGGTGCCGGAGGCGGAGAATTCCGCGTCCCGCCCGTCGGTGGCGACGGCACCCAGGCGGATGGTCGCCGTCGAACCCTTGGCATCTCCCATCTGGGAGGCGACGGTGCGCTTCCAGATGAGTTCGTAGAGGCGGAACTCGTCCCCGGAAAGCTGCTTCGCCACCTGGGCAGGCGTGCGGAAGGAATCGCCGGCGGGGCGGATGGCTTCGTGCGCTTCCTGCGCGTTGGCGGCCTTGTTCGAGTACACGCGCGGCGACTGCGGAATGTATTCGGGGCCGTACAGCTCCGAGGCCTGCCGGCGGGCAGCGGTGATGGCTTCGTCGCTCAGCGCGGAGGAATCCGTACGCATATAAGTGATGTAGCCGTTTTCATACAGCCGCTGGGCGATCTGCATGGTGCTCTTGGAGGAGAAGCGCAGCTTGCGGCCCGCCTCCTGCTGCAGGGTGGAGGTGGTGAACGGCGCCGCGGGACGGCGGGTGTACGGCTTGGTGTCAACCGACCGGACCGTGAACGAAGCATCCTGCAGCCCGGCCGCCAGGGACGTTGCCAGTTCCTCGTTGAGGTGGGCCACGTTCCGGGAGGTGAGCTCGCCGTTGTCGTTGAAGTCGCGGCCGGTGGCCACCTTGGCGCCGTCAACGGCGGCAAGCTTGGCCTTGAACGAACCGGAATCGGCGCCGAACTGCCCGGTCAGGTCCCAGTAGGAGGCCGCCTTGAAGGCCATGCGCTCGCGTTCACGGTCCACCACCATGCGGGTGACCACGGACTGCACGCGGCCGGCGGACAGGCCGCGGGCCACCTTGCGCCACAGCACGGGGGAGATTTCGTAGCCGTAGAGGCGGTCCAGGACGCGGCGGGTTTCCTGGGCGTCCACCAGGTCCTGGTCCACGTCGCGCAGGTTGCCCATGGCGCGCTGGATGGCCTCCTTGGTGATTTCGCCGAACGTCATCCGGTACACCGGGACCTTGGGCTTGAGTACTTCCAGCAGGTGCCACGCGATGGCTTCGCCCTCGCGGTCCCCATCGGTTGCGAGATAGAGTTCGTCGGCGTCCTTGAGCGCAGCCTTGAGCTCAGTCACCTTTTTCTTCTTGTCCGGGGACACCACGTAGTACGGCTTGAAGTCGTGCTCAATGTCGACGGCGAACTTGCCCACCGAGGTTTTCTTCAGCTCGGCGGGGAGTTCGGACGGCTGCGGCAGGTCGCGGATGTGACCGATGGAGGCCTCAACGATGAAGCCCTCGCCGAGGTACTTGGCGATGGTCTTGCTCTTGGCCGGAGACTCCACAATCACGAGTTTCTTGCCGGTTTTGGCCTTGCTTGGCACGGTGCTCCTACAGAAAAAGGTTGCTGGGGCAGATGAGCCCATGTTCGCCTAGTTCACCATATTTTGGGGAATAGTGCGCATTCATGTGGAAAAGACGCCGGTTCCGGCGAGCGCGTGAGGAGTCTTGCCGTCAGGCCGGAAACCCGGCCGGAATGAGGAAGCCGTCGCGGACCAGGTTGGCCACGTCGGCGAGCAGCGCACCCTGGAAGGACCCGGCGTCGAACCCTTCCTCCCCGCCCCTTCCGACGTCCACCCCGCCGCCCAGGAGGGCCTCCAAAGCGCCGGCGATCTGCCCGGCGGTGAGGTCTCCGTCGCACGCGGACGCAAACCCTGCCAGCTCGGTGCTCATCAGGTTGGTGCGGCGCAGTCCGGCACCCTGCCGGAGCAGGATCACCCCGGGGTGCTCGGCGCCGGGGCGCTGGTGGCGTTCCTCGGTGACGTCGTCGGCCACGAGCAGGTGGGTGCCGGCCAGATCATGCGCGGCCAGCCAGTCGCTGCGTTCGACGGCGGCACCCAGGTGGGGTCCGATGGGCTGCTCGATGGGATAGGTGACTTCCTCGAAACGGCTGATCGCGGCCCGTCCGGCCGCAGCGGGGCGCCGCAGCCACACCATGCCGAAACTGATTCCCGCCACGTCCCGGGAGGCGAAGTCTTCAAGGTAGGCGGCGTAGGCGTCGCGGTAGTGCTGCCGGTCCCGGGATTCCGAGGCGTCCTGCAGCCAGGTTTCGGCGTATTGTTCCGGGCTGACCTGCTCGCGCTGGATGAACCAGGCGTCAGTACCCGGCCGCACCCACGACCTTGGCCGCCCGTCCCAGCCGGCACCGGCCGGAACTTCCCAGTTCCCGAGCATCTGGGCGTAGCCGCCCGGCGCCAGGATGCCGGGCAGGTCTGCCACCAGGGCGGCGACGATCCCGTCCCCCGGCAGGCCGCCGTCGCGGTAGGTGAACTGGTCCGCAGCATCCTCGCCGGAGCGGCGGGGCGTGATGACGAACGGCGGGTTGGAGACCACCAGCCCGAAGTCCTCACCGGCAACAGGCTCCAGGAGGGAACCCAGGCGCAGGCTCACCCGGTCTTCGAGGCGGTCAGGGTCGACGGACAACGCCTCTGCATTAAGCAGGATGTTGAACCGGGCGTAGGCGAGGGCACGCTCGGAGATGTCGGTGGCGGTCACGTGCTGGCAGTGGTGCAGCAGGTGGAAGGCCTGGATGCCGCAGCCGGTTCCCAGGTCCAGGGCGCGTTCGGTGTGGCGGCGGATGGTGGTCTGCACCAGGGTGGTTGATGCCTGCCCGATGCCCAGGACGTGGTCGTGCCGCAGCACTCCCGCCTGCTGGTGGGCCGCAAGGTCGCTGGCCACCCAGAGTTCGGCGCCGCCGCTGCCGTCGTCATTCTTGTCCCAGCCGTACGGCCGCAGGTCGGCCTTCGCAGCGAGCAGGCTGGAGCCGGGAACGGGCTGCACCAGCCCAAGCTCCAGGAGGCCCTCCACGCCCGTGCCCGGCAGCGCGGCGTCGAGCGTCTCCCGCTCCTGGGGCTCGGCGAGGAGCCAAAGACGGACGACGGCGGCAAGCGGCGCCACGCCGTTGTCTTCCCGCACTGCGCGCTCGGCCGCGAGCAACGCGGGGATGATCTGGTCCCGGTTCAGTGCCGCGGAGGCCGTGGGGCCCAGCAGCCCGGCCACGCCGTCCAGCGTGTAGTGCAGGCGGCGCAGGTCCGCGGCCAGCGACGTCAGCAGTCCGGGCAGGTCGCTGCGGGGAGCGTCCGGCGTGTTGCCGGCGGTGAACTCGTAAGGGGATTCAGGCACCGCTCAAGTTTAGTCCGGCGTGCCTGCGGGGTACGGTGGAGCCATGCCTTCCCGCCTTGCCCTCCTGCCGCGCGCCCGCACGGCGGCCGCTGCGGTCCGCCGCCCGCTGCCGGGGACAATGCTGCCGGGAACAGTGCTTGCCGCGGTCCTCGGCCTGGCGGTGGCGGGGTGTTCGCCTGTGACCTCCGTGGAGAACGCTGATGTCCCGAAGTGGCGGGCCACTGCCCTGCCGTCTTCCACGGCGGCTGTTGTGCTCCAGGACTCGGGCAAGATCCTCAACCGGGACCGGATTGTGCAGGAGGCCGCAAGGGTGCCCGCCGGAAGCTACACGCTCACCGCTGTCTGTGACGGTACGGGGAAGGCCTTCTTCGCGGTGTCGCTGGACGGCAAGCCCGTGGCGGAAGCCGGGGCCGCCTGCAACGGCCGGCGGGAGACCACCAAAATAAGCCTGCCCGCCGCCGGACGCGTCGAAATCAGCAGCTCCAGTGTGGACGCTCCGCTGCTCTACGCCTACCAGCTGGTGCCGGCGCAATAAGGCCCCGTTCCGGCTATGGCCCGCCGCCCGTCGCGGGCATAAAGTCTGACTATGCCCAGTGTGCGGAGAACCTCCGCGCCCCTTCCCCAAGGGACAGCACGGGCGCCGCTGGCACCGAAGCCCGCGGCCGCCGTCGCCCTTGGGCTGGTGCTTGCGGCAGGTGCGCTGGCCGGCTGCGAATATACGTACGACGACGCCCGGCCCGGCACCGTGCAGGGCACCGCCACCATTGCCCCGGCGCCGGCCTTCACCAGGGACCCGTTGCAGCAGGACCCGGTCAGCGACGCGGAACTGGGTGACTGGGTCTCGCGGGCGCTTCCGGAGAGCACCGGGCCCGTGGTCCAGGCCGATGCCGGGCTCCTCGCTGCCGCTGAGGTCCGGACCATCTCGTCACCGGTCCTTAAAACTGGAACGTACATCCTGGCCATCGCGTGCAGGAGCCAGCGCCGCGTGACCTTCACGGTGCGCACCGAGACCCTCACGCTGGTGGACTTGGGCCTGCGCTGCGGCATCAACCGCGAAAACGTCATCTACGTGTCCACGGACAGCGTCCTGACGGTCAGGGTGGAAGCGAGGACCGCGGCCAACTACGCGTTCCACGTGTACCGGCTCTGATGGTGGCCGGGGTTGTCCCTTGTGCCACAGCTGGGCGGGGCGGGGCCGGAATCAGGCCGCGGTGCAGCCTTCCGGGCAGCGCAGCGTCTCGGGGCTGGAGGCGCATTCTGCACAGTACAGCGTGAGGGTGCGGCAGCTGGGATTGGAGCAGTTCTCGAATTTGTTGGTGGGCGCCGAGCAGCGGGCACACTGCCCGATGGTCTTGGCGTCCTCGCTGAACTCCAGGTGCATGCGCTTGTCGAAGACGTAGAGCGAGCCTTCCCACAGTCCCTGGTCCTTGAAGGCTTCGCCGTACCGGACGATGCCCCCGTCCAGCTGGTACACCTCTTTAAAGCCGCGGTTCACCATCAGGCTGGAGAGCACCTCACAGCGGATGCCTCCGGTGCAGTAGGTGACCACGGGCTTGTCTTTCAGGGAGTCGTACTTTCCGGAGTCCAGTTCCTTGATGAAGTCGTGGGTGGTGGCAACGTCCGGGACCACCGCGTCCTTGAACCGGCCGATCTGCGCTTCGAACGCGTTCCGGCCGTCGAAGAAGACCACGTCTTCGCCGCCCTGCTTTTTCTCCTCCACGAGTTCGTGCAGTTCTTCCGGCTTCAGGTGTTTGCCGCCGCCCACCACGCCGTTGGCATCCACTTTCAGCTCACCCGGAGCGCCGAAGGAGACAATCTCGTCGCGTACCTTAACGCTGAGTTTCGGAAAGTCCTCAGCGCCGCCGTCGGACCATTTGACGTCGATTTCCCGGAACCCGGGGTACTCACGGGTTGTCTTGACGTACTGCTTCACCGCACGGATCTCACCCCCCACGGTGGCGTTGATTCCGTCCGTGGAGATGATGATGCGGCCGGTGAGGCCCAGCTTCTCGCAGAGGGCACGCTGCCAGAGCCGGACGGCGTCCGGATCTGCGATGGGGGTGAAGCCGTAAAAGAGCACAATTTTGTTCAAAGCCACGCATTTAAGGGTACCGGCTGCCGCGGTGGCCGGGTCCTGCTTCACAACGCCCGGAGCATGGGGCCTCATTACGATTGCATAAGCAGTTCCCTACCCCCTGTTGCTGGCGATCGGGCTGGAATAGTCTTCTTGCCATGAGCCCGGAAACCCTGGTTGAAGACATCACTGGCCTGCTTGAGGTGTGGGTTGCGGGCTGGGCCGGGTGTCGCGGCTACCGGACCACCACGGAGGGCCGCTTCCCTGCGGCGCTCCGGGCTGATACCAGCGGTGAATGGGAAGTCTTCGCGTCTGAACCCACTGATGACGAGTTCGCCGCGCTGGCTGCCTGGACCGCAGAATCCCCTGCCCGGGTACTGACCATCCTTACCAACGATCCCCCGCGGTATGCTGCGCTGGCCGCCCGGCAAGGGCTCAACGTCACCTCCGATTCGCAGACCATGATGATTGTGGATATGGACACCCAGGATGCCGAGGACCCCTGGCTCTCCGACGACGATCTGGCACTGTCCACTTCCGAGCAGGATGGCGTCCATTACGCTGAAGTCCGCTCCGGAGATGCCGTGGCGGCCAGCGGCCAGGTGTTCGTGGTGGGCGACACCGCGGTGTTCGACAAGATCATCACCCAGCCGGCATTCCAGCGCAGGGGCCTGGGCAGTTTCATCATGCGCGCCTTGGCGGCCCAGGCTTTCGGGCATGATGTCCGCACGGGTCTCCTTCTGGCATCCAGGGACGGGCAGAAGCTCTATTCGCACCTTGGCTGGACAACGGTTGCCCGGGTCCTGATGCTCTCGACGTCCCACGATGGATCGGATCTTTCGCTGAGCTGAGCCGGGCCGTCAGGGGCGCATGCCGTTCGGTTTTCCCATGGGCGAACCGCGGGCCCGCGGCGCGGCCCCGGATGAAAGAATGGTGGGGTGAACCCCCATGACTCCCTGATTCCTTTGCTGGGCCGCGGCCCGGACCCGGAACAGCTCCGACATGTCCGGACCATACCGGCGCGGGAGGCAATCCATGCGCCCTGGCCCGCATGGGTGCACCCCGACATTGCCCAGGCGTACGGGTCGCTGGGTATCCGGGAGCCATACCGGCACCAGGTGGACGCGGCCAATGCGGCCCATGCCGGGGAGCATGTTGTGGTGGCCACCGGAACCGCGTCCGGGAAGTCGCTGGCCTACCAGCTGCCGGCGCTTGACGCGATCCACCGATCCGAACTGCGGGTGCTCGCGGACCCGGGGAAGATCCACGACGACGGCGCCGTCACCCTTTACCTCTCCCCCACCAAAGCGCTGGCCGCCGACCAGCTGAACGCCATCCGGGCCCTGAAGCTGCCAACGGTCCGGGCGGAAACCTATGACGGCGACACCGATCCGGCCGCCCGCCGCTGGATCCGGGACCACGCCAACTTCATCCTGGCCAACCCGGACATGCTGCACTTCGGTATCCTTCCCAACCACGCCTGGTGGGCCGGGTTCTTCCGCCGGCTGCGCTACGTCATCGTGGACGAGGCACACAGCTACCGGGGCGTGTTCGGCTCGCATGTGGCCAACCTCATGCGGCGGCTCCGCCGGATCTGCGCGTACTACGGAGCGGGAACCTCGTTCCCCGAGCCCGTCTTCATTGCGGCGTCCGCCACGGCGTCGGAGCCTGATGTCTCCTTCTCACGCCTCATCGGCGCCCCGGTGAAGGCCGTCTCCCAGGACTGCTCGCCCCACGGGGCCACCACCGTAGCGCTTTGGGAACCGGCGCTGACCGAAGTCCGGGGCGAGAACGGGGCCAGGGAGCGCCGGACGGCCGTGGCCGAGACCTCGGACCTGCTGGCCAACCTGGTGTCCGCCAGGGTCCGCACCATCGCCTTCATCAAGTCCCGCCGCGGGGCCGAAACCATCTCGGCCATCACCAAGCGGCTCCTTGACGAAGTGGATCCCAGCCTGCCCCAGCGGGTGGCAGCCTACCGATCGGGATACCTGCCGGAGGAACGCCGGGCGGTGGAGAAAGCCCTGCGTTCCGGCCAGCTCCTGGGCGTCTCCAGCACCTCCGCCCTGGAACTGGGAATCGACATCTCCGGTCTCGATGCGGTCCTGGTCGCCGGCTGGCCCGGCACGCGGGCCTCCCTGTTCCAACAGATAGGCCGGGCCGGCAGGGCAGGCCAGGATGCCATCGCCGCGTTTGTCGCCAGTGACGATCCGCTGGACACCTTCCTGGTGAACCACCCCGAGGCGATTTTCGACGTCTCGGTGGAAGCCACGGTTTTCGACCCGTCCAACCCCTACGTGCTCGGACCCCACCTCTGCGCCGCCGCGGCGGAACTCCCCCTGGGGCCGGCCGAGCTGGAGCTCTTCGGCGGGACCGCAGAAAGGCTCCTGGACCGGCTGGTGGCCCAGGGATACCTGCGACGGCGGCCTGCCGGCTGGTTCTGGACCCACTCGCAGAGCGCCGCGGCCATGGTCAACCTCCGGGCCGACGGCGGAGGCCCGGTCAGCATCGTGGACGCCGAGACCGGCTCCCTGCTGGGAACCATGGACTCGCCGCAGACCCACTACCAGGCGCACACGGGCGCGGTGTATGTCCACCAGGGCGACACCTACGTGGTGGAGGACCTGAACGAGGACGACCACTGCGTCATGGTGCGGCGGGCAAACCCCGACTACTACACCACCGCACGGGACGTGACCCAGATCGAAGTCCTGGACACTGTGCGGACCATGCAGTGGGGCGATATAACCGTCCACTTCGGTGACGTGAAAGTCACCACGCAGGTTGTCTCCTTCCAGCGCAAGGCCTTGATTTCCAATGAGGTCCTGGGCGAGGAGCCCCTTGAGCTGGGTGCACGCGAGCTCTTCACCAAGGCAGTCTGGTTCGTGGTGGACAACCGCTCCTTGACGGGGGCGGGTCTCATCGAGGCCCAGTTCCCAGGTGCACTGCACGCCGCGGAGCACGCCGCGATCGGACTGCTGCCCCTCGTTGCCTCCAGCGACCGCTGGGACATCGGCGGAGTCTCCACGGCACTGCACGCGGATACCGGGGTCCCCACCATCTTCGTGTACGACGGGCACCCCGGCGGAGCCGGGTTTGCCGAACGGGGTTTCGACAAGGCCATGGTGTGGCTGGCAGCAACCAGGGACGCCATCAAGGCCTGCGAGTGCGACTCCGGCTGCCCGTCCTGCGTGCAGTCCCCCAAGTGCGGGAACAAGAACAATCCACTGGACAAGGCCGCCGCAGTGACCCTGCTGGACGTCCTGCTCAAGGACGCCTCCGAGACCACCCGCTTGGACGTGGAAGCCAGGAGCTGACTCCCGCTCATGCCGTCATCGCTACGGCGGAGGCCCTGCCCGGGCCTGTCCCGTTGCAGCGCCCAGCAGCGGGCGCTCGCCGAGCTCGGTCCGCACCTCAATGGTCTGCCCCGCGCCCTCTGAACAGCTAAGGACCGTGGCAGCGTGGCGGGCGGCCACGTCGGCTGCGACACTGCAGGGCTCACCCGTGGTGATACCGCGGAGGGCATCCGCTGCGGCAAGGGCCGCCAGATCCGCGGCCGCTGCCGCCCTGCTGGCCAGCACGGCCGACTGGGCCAGGAGCAGCATGGCGGCCATCGCCGTTACGACCACCAGTGCCAGCCCTGCGGCCAGGACCGTCCCGGAACCGCGCTCGCAGCCAACGTGCCTTCCCGCCCTCCATCTGCCCGCGGTGCGATACCTTCGCCCGACCTTGCGATTTCGCCGCCTGACCGTGGGATACCTGCGGACCGCCGCGGGATAGCGCCGCCCGGCGGTGGGATAGCCGTGGACAGCGGTGACGTGGCTGCGCCATGTGACAGGGGAGCTCCGTTCGGCATCGCCCATCATCCGGCTGCCTGGCTGTGCGTCGAGTCCCTGAGGGCACCAGTGCCAATGTTGGTTCCCGTCCCCACTGTTTCGCTCCGCGTGGAAGCACGCGCGGTAAGCGTCCACGGGATGGATGATCCCAACGGTCCAGGCACGCGGTCCGTGACCGTGATGCTGAACCATTCGCCCTCAGCCGCAACTGCCGCGGCCGCCGAGCCGCCGGCAAGCGTGCGGACCGTCCGTTCCACTGCCGCGGGGTCATCTCCCCGGGCCAGCGCCCTGGCACCCGCCCTGGCACCCTCTTCGATGCGCAGTTGCGTCATCCCCGCGGCGGCTCCCGCAAGCAGCATGGCCAGCAATGCCAGTACGGCAGGCAGTGCCACGGCAAACTCGGCCGTTATCGTGCCCCTAGAGTGTGCAGCGGCGTCCGATTTTTCCTGGTCCCGTGGGCCGCAGGCCATGCTGCCGGTCACGGCTTTCAGGGGTCCGGCTTTCAGGGGTCCGGCTTTCAGGGGTCCGGCTTGGAGGGATCGATGAAGAAGTACCCCGGCCGGCGAACGCGTCACGGCAGCGCCAGCGCGGTGCGGATCAGGTTGAGCAGGAAGCCACGCACCTCATCGCTGCGGAGGATGAACACGAGCAGCCCGGCGAATCCGACTGCGGCGAGGGTGGCGATGGCGTATTCCGCGGTGGCCATGCCGGCCTGTGAGGCCAGCAGTCGCGTGTGGCGCCGCTCCTTGGGTGCGGTACTGCCTGAACCGGGGTAGAGCTCCACGACGTTGCCTGTAACCGGGACAGAAGCCTCCGGCGCAAAGGGACGGGCAGAAGGGTAAGGCGGCCTGCTCGAGCTGGGCAGGCTGCCGGTGCCGGCCGGGCTGCCGTCCCGTTTAGTGGGCTTCTGCGCGGACGCGGCGAACGCGGAGCTTCCTGCGGTGTAGTGACGGCGGTAGTGGTTGGCGGACATGTGGTTTCCTTTCCATTGTTTGCCGGTGGTTTTCCCGGCTGCCTTGACTCTTCCCGGCCTCGCGGGAGCCGGTAAGGGAGGGGATGCGCTAAGTGGAAAAGGTGGGCTTTTCCTGGCTTTGTGAAGGAAGGGATCAGCCTGCATCCTGGGGCACGGCAGCGGCCGGTTACCCGGATGGCACCAGGGCAAGAAGCACCGGGACGACGCCTAAGCAGATAAAAGCAGGGAGGGAGCACAGGCCCAGCGGAACCACCAGCTTCACGCCCAGCGAAGCGGCACGCTTTTCCGCGGCCCTGAACCGTTCCCGGCGAAGCCTGGCGGCCTGGGCGTAGAGAATCGCGGACGACGGCGCCCCGGTAAGTGCGGCGAAGCCCAGCGCATCCCGGAGCTCCAGGATTTCCGGGAGTCGGACGGCAGAGCTCCGCCATGCTGTTTCCCAGTCGGCACCGATGGCCAGGGCCGAGACCACCGGCCTCAGCGACTCCCTGTACTGCGGCACGGCCGAGGCAGCCACCAGTTCGAGCGAACGCCCGATACCGGCTCCGGCATCCAGCATCGCCGCCACGAGTTCGAGCATCATGGCCGTATCCTTCAAGCCACAGCTCCTGTCACCTGCCGGCCCCTCCGCGGCAGCCACCGGATGTACCCCCGCGCCGGCCTGAAACAGGTAGCGCAGCCGATGACGCGACCGGTCGAGCCCTGAACAGGCAAGCCAAGCACCGGCGGCGAACACCAGGAACAGCGCCAGGCCCGCGGCCCAACCCGGCGTCACGGCACTCCTGCCCCTGCGGCCGCCGAAACAAGCCGGGCGGACCAGGCCCTCCCTGCTGCTGTGAGCACCACGCCGCCGAACAGTGTGGCCAGTCCCAGCGGTGTTCCCAGCAGGGTGGCCAGCGGGTCCACCCCCAGGGCAGCACCCAGTCCAAGACCCATCAATGGAAGCCAGGTCAGGAGGCGGACTGTGGCTTTGGGACCGGCGAGGGCCGTCTGCCGGGCCGCGTCCGCATCATCTTCCGCTTCCAGCTGGGCGGCGAACCTGGTCAGCACATAGGCAAGCGGACATCCGCTGGCTTCGGCGATGTCAAAGCAGGCGGCAAGCTCAGACCAGGTCCTGCCCTCCCGGGCCTTGCGGCCGAACGCAGTGGAAACCGCGCGCAGGATGGCCTCCGACACAGGAGCTCCGGTTGCCGCGGCCGCGCGTGCGGAGGCCAGGACGGCGATTGAACCCCCTGACAGGACGGGGGACGGGAGTGCCTGGTGTGGCCGCTGCCCGTCCCCCGGAACGCCGTATACGGTCCACAGCTCGTCCCACAGCCTGCCCGGTGTTCGTCCACCCCTGAGCAGCGCCGCCAGCTGCTGCACCACCAGGGTCAGGCCGGGTCCCTGCGTCCTTGCCGGGCCCTTGCCGGCCGGGCTGCCCCAAGGCCGTATGCGGTTCTTCCGGATTCCGGGTCCTTTCGCGCTTTTGCCGGCTGCGCGCAGTCTTGAAGCAGCATCCAGGGGCGGCTTGAGGAGCAGCCACACGGCGGCGCCGAGGACCGCAGTGAGGAGGATGGTCACAGGATGTCCCCGGGGCCAATGCCCAAACGGGCTGCCAGCGCCGGCCATGCGGGACCCGGCACACCTGATCCTTCAATCGCCGGCACCACCGTCAATTCCTCCCCGCCGTCGCCAACAAGTCCGATGCACAAAACTTCCCTGCCCCGGGACGTCCTGCCCACATGGATGACAACGTCGAGGGCGCTGGCGGCCTGGAGCCGCACGGCCTCGGGTCCCATCCCCGCGAGCGCCCCGAGGGCGTTGAGCCTGGCCGGGACCGCTGCTGCCGTATTGGCGTGGATGGTGCCTCCGCCGCCGCTGTGGCCTGTGTTCATTGCGGTGAGGAGCTCGCGGACTTCCGCGCCCCGGCACTCGCCCACCACCAGCCTGTCCGGACGCATGCGCAGCGCTTGCCGGACGAGTTCCCCCAAATCCACCGCACCACCGCCTTCAAGGTTCCCGTGGCGTGATTCCAGGGCGACCACGTGGGGATGGACGGGATTCAGTTCGGACGCATCCTCAATCAGGACCAGCCGCTCCGCCGCCGAGCACAGCCCCAACAGGGTGGAAAGCAGCGTGGTCTTCCCGGAACCGGTGGCACCACTGATCAGGAAGCTCAGCCTCCTCGCCACTACTTTCTCCAGCACCGCCTGCACTCCCGGCCCGAACATTCCCCCGGAGCGCAGCTCTTCCATGCTGAAGACCCTCTCCCTACGGATCCGCACGCTCAGCAGCGTCCCGGACGTGGAAACCGGCGGCAACACGGCATGGACACGGTAGCCGCCGGCAAGCCTGACATCGACACAGGGTGAACCGTCATCCAGGCGGCGCCCGCCTGCAGCGACAAGCCTGCAGGCCAGCGCCCGCAGCTGGGCCTCGCCGTCAAACAGGACAGGAACGCGCTCGATGCCGCCCCGGTCCACCCAGACCGAGTCGGGAGCGTTGACGAAGATGTCTGTGACGGCAGGGTCCCGGGTGAGCTCCTGCAGCGGACCCAGTCCGTTGAGCTCGGCACTGATCCGTTCCACGGCGGCAAGTGATCCGGCGGTGCCCAACAGCTTGCCGGTAGCCTGGACGGCGGCGGCAACCCGTGAAGGGGTAACGGCTCCGGCCTCAGCCATCATCGACTCGCGGACGGATTCCAGCAGCCCGGAATCGACGGTCCTGCCCCTGCCGGCTGTTTCCGTGCTGCGCGTCCGGCCGATGGCCTGGTTCCCTTCCAGAATGCGGGCGCTGCGCCGTGAAGCCAAGCCGCCGGCCCCCGCTGCGCTGCCCGTTGCCGGGGCCGCTGCCAACGGACCACCCGGCGCCCGCTTCATGCCAGGTCTCCCGCCGGCAGGTCGTCGCCCAGCCAGTCAAGCACGGAGGCAGCGAAACGCCGGATGTTGCGGCGCTTTCCCAGGTCCAGCAGACGGCCGGATTCCATGGCGCCTGCAACGGCGCGCAGTTCGGGTATACGGCCCTGAACCGGCAGTCCTACGGCATCAGCGATCAGCGAGTTGTCCAGCGCAGATCCGGGCCGGCCCCGGACCAGCAGGGCAGCCTCCACCGGCGGAAGTTCCTGCAGCAGGCGTACGGCCGCCACTGCCGCTTTCAGCTGCGCCGGGACCACCATCAGGATCCGGTCGCAGTCCCACGCCACCGTATGGAGCGGTTCCGCACCCCGTCCCACATCGAGCAGGACCAGTTCGTAGCCGCGCCGGGCAGCGTCAAGCACACCCGCTGCGGCTGCGGCGGCGACAGGAAGGGGCTGCTCCCTTGTGCCAGGCCAGGACAGGAAGGAAAAGCCTCCCGCAACGGGCAGGGAATCCGAGAGCTGCAGGGGATCGATGCTTCCCCTGGCCTCAGCAAGGTCGGGCCACCGAAGCCCGGGGTTTTCCTCTGCGGCGAGTGCCAGCTCCAGGCCCCCTCCCCATGGGTCGCCGTCAACCAGCAGGACCCGCACCCCCAGCCCTGCTGCCGCCTGCGCTATCCAGATGGCGGCGGTAGTGGCTCCGGCCCCGCCGCAACCGCCCGTGATGCCAAGAACTAGTCCGCCCGGCCCCGGGGACCGCGATCTGCTCAGATGGTCGGCCAGCCAGGCGGCGGCGTCGGGCAGCACGGCAACACGTTCGGCCCCGAGGGCAGCCGCGAGGTGCCAGAGGCTGTCCCCTTCTCCGTCGAGGCCCACCATGACAGCAGGTGTGCGCCGCCGAGGCGGCAGCTCGCGCACGTCACTGCCTACCAGGACGCAGGACGCCGCTTCCCAGTAGCGTCCCGCCTCGACTGCGTCGGGGACGACGTGCAGGTGCGCACCGGCGGCTGCCACAATACGCTCCACTTCGGCGCGGAGGACGCCGGAGGACGTCACGAGCAGCACCTCTCCGAGACCAACCGGCGCGGAACCCCCCGGCACAGAAGCGGCCGCCACCGAACCTACAGGCCTTGAACCTTCCGGCAGCCAGGCGGCACCAGGCACTTCCGCGCTGTCCGGAGAAGGACCACCGCGGGATGGTGGCGCCACGTCCGTTGGCCGCCAGGAGGAGCCGGCGGCCCGTCCCGGCCCGGATGGGGATGCATTCAGCTGGTGCCTGCTCATGGAGCCACTCTGCCGCGGCCCAGTAACCGAGTTAAGGGAGCAAATCCTGTATGTGGACAACCCGCACCGTGGACAACCCCAATGGTTCCACGTCACCGGCAAGGCACATGCCACCGGCAAGGCAGAATGGGAGCATGTACCTGCTGCTCGCCGCCCACCCGCACGGCGCGGCGCTCCAGGAACTGACGCAGGCGGGCCACGCCCGGCCGGCCAAGCCCGAACCCCGCATCGTGGCACCCAACGACCTTGCCGCCGTCGTCCGTGAACTGGAAGCCCGGCGCCCCGGCGGCCAACCACCCCGCTGGGTCTGGCACCGGACCCAGGACTGGTACCCGGCGCTGCTCGCCTCCGGCGTGGAGGTGGAACGCTGTTACGACGTCACCCTTTGCGGCAACATCCTGACCTTCTCGCAGTTCAGCGCCCACACTGACTATGCCCGGAACACGGACAGGGTACCGGTGGAGGATCCCGTGCTTCCGCCGAAGGCGCTGCAGCCACCGCGTCCCCCGGCAGACCAGGGCGCCCTGTTCGATGACCCCGCTGCGGCACCGCGATCCGGCTGGACGCTTGAGGAGCTCCGCGCCGAGTACGCGGCCCAACAGGCTGCGCTGGCCGGCGTGGGTACGGAGGAAAACCGCCGGAACCGCCTCCAGCTGCTCCTGGCGGCGGAATCCGCGGCTGCCATCGTGGCAGCCGAGATGCAGCATGCCGGAGTGCCTTGGCGCGAGGACCTGCACGAACACATACTGGCCAGCCACCTGGGTCCGCGCCCGCCCGCCGGCCAGCGTCCGGCGAAACTGGAGGCGTTGGCTGCGGAGCTGCGTGCCCTGCTCAACTCACCCGGGCTGAACCCGGATTCCCCGCAGGACCTGATGCGCGCCCTGCACCGCAACGGGATCGAGGTCAAAAGCACCCGCAAGTGGGAGCTAAGGGAGTCCAGCCACCCGGCCATTGAGCCGCTGCTGGAGTACAAGAAGCTTTCCCGCCTCCACACGGCGAACGGTTGGTCCTGGTTGGATGCCTGGGTGGACGGCGGACGGTTCCGCCCGGAATACGTGGTGGGCGGCGTGGTGTCGGGGCGTTGGGCGTCCCGTGGCGGCGGCGCCCTGCAGATCCCCCGCCAGGTCCGCGGCGCAGTGCACGCCGACCCCGGCCACAAGCTCATCGTCGCCGATGCCTCGCAGCTGGAACCGCGCGTGTTGGCGGCCCTCGCGCAGGACTCGTCCATGGCCGAGGCGGCGCGGGACCAGGACCTGTATGCCGGGATCGCGGCCAAGGGATTTGGCGGCGACCGCGCCAAGGCGAAGATGGCCCTGCTGGGTGCCATGTACGGGGCCACCTCCGGCGAGGCGGGCCGCCTGATGCCACAGCTGGCACGCATCTATCCGCGTGCCGTGGACTTTGTGGAGCGGGCCGCCCGGACGGGCGAAGCGGGCGGGACGGTGACCACAAGGCTTGGCCGCAGCAGCCCTCCCCCGTCCGGGCAGTGGTTCCTGAGCCAGCGCTCAGCCACCGCGGAGGAGCAGCGGCGGGCTGAGTCGATAGCCCGGTCCCGCGGGCGCTTTACCCGCAACTTCGTGGTCCAGGGCTCGGCAGCGGACTGGGCGGCCTGCTGGCTTGCGGAATTACGACGGCGGCTGCGCGCCTTGCGGACGGAAGGAACCGCCCGGAGCGGCGGGCCTGTGCGGGCCGAACTCGCCTTCTTCCTTCATGACGAAGTGATGGTGCATGCGCCCTCGGAGGGTGTGGACGCCTGCATCGCGGCCATCGAGGAATCAGCCAGGGCCGCGAAAGAGCTGCTGTTCGGCCGGATCCCCGTTGAGTTCCCGGTCAGCATGGCCGTCGTGGACTCCTACGACCTCGCCAAATAGCAGGCCTAACTGCCCTTGGGGACGCAAAAGTAATCTACCCGGCGGTAGCTATGCGCGCCCGGTGACGGACGTTACAGTCGAAGCGGCGACTGAAGCAGACCGGTCCACACGCTGATGCAACGACGCATACCAGGGAGGTCCCCGTCCATGGCGGGAAGATTTGAAATACACCGTACAGGCGATGAGTCGTACCGGTTACGGCTCACCGACGCCGAGGGCAATATTGTTGCGGTGTCACCAACCTTCAAGTCCCTAAGCCTGCTCCGCGACGGAATCAAGGCCATGCGCGAGAATGCCGCCACCGGAATAGTGGTGGATTTACGCCAGCAGCAGGCCTGAAAACTAGACCCCTATCGGGTGCAGCCGGGTGCGGTCCCACGGGACGGACCAGCCAAGCTGCTCGAAGAGGCCGCTCAGCACAATGCCGGTGAATCCCCAGACGACCACGCCCTTGACGGTGAAGGCAGGGCTGTCGAACGTGCGGCCTGCCCTGTGGACAGTGGCCATGACCCTGTTGTCCGGGTCCAGGAGGTCCCTGACCGGGACGCGGAACACCTGGGCTGATTCGCCGTAGTCCACTACCCGGACCGGCGACGGCGAATGCCACCACCCGAGCACGGGCGTCACCAGGAAGTTGCTGTGGGCCAGGCCCAGTTCCTGGAGCGTGCCCAGGACTTCCACCCCGCCGGAGTCCAGTCCGGTTTCCTCCTCGGCTTCCCGGAGCGCAGCCGCCACCGGGGTTTCACCCCGGTCGATGCTGCCGCCGGGGAACGCCACCTGCCCGGGGTGGGAGCCCAGGGTGTGGGCGCGCTCCAGGAGCAGGACGTCCAGGTCCGCCGGCGCCAGCGGCTTGCCGGACGCGGCCGGGACGTCATCGAGCACGCCGAAGAGCATCAAAACCGCTGCCCTGCGGGCACGTGCCGCATCCACGGTCAGCGCGGCCCAGCGCGGATCAGGCGGACCGGCTGTTCCGGATTCCGCCCGCCGGACCAGCCCGGCCAGGTCGTCGCGTGCGCTCACGTGGCCCTCGACTGGGAAGCCATCCGGATCTCCGCAGCCCGGTGCTGTTCCGACAGGTACTGCTCCAGCAACGCCTCGCTGCCGGGCGCCAGTTCATATTTGAGGAGCTTGGCCGCTTTGACGGGGTCGGTCTCCCCCAGGCCGTAACTGGGACACCAGTTGGCCACGGGACAGGCTCCGCACGCGGGCTTCCGGGCATGGCAGACGCGGCGGCCGTGGAAGATCACCCGGTGGGACAGCATGGTCCAGTCCCTGCGCTCAAACAGCTCCGCCACGTCCTGTTCGATCTGCACAGGGTCCTCGGACTGGGTCCAGCCAAACCGCTTCGCCAGCCGGGCGAAATGCGTGTCCACCGAGATGCCCGGGATGCCGAAGGCGTTGGCGAGTACCACGTTGGCGGTCTTGCGCCCCACGCCGGGCAAGGTGACCAGGTCCTCCATCCTCCCCGGTACCTCCCCATCAAAGTCGTCCACCAGGCGAGTGCACAACGCCTGGACGTTCCTCGCTTTGGCGCGGAAGAACCCCGTGGGCTTGAGGATGGTTTCAAGCTCCGTGGGGTCCGCCTCGGCCAACGCCCGGGCGTTGGGCCAGCGCGTGAACAGCACTTTGGTGACCTGGTTGACCGTGACGTCGGTGGTTTGGGCAGACAGCACGGTGGCTACGAGCAGTTCGAACGGGTTGCGGAAGTCAAGTTCCGCGTGGGCGTAGGGATATTTTTCGGCCAGGGCCCGGTGGATGCGCCGTGCCCGCCGCTTCAGCGCCAGGACGGATTCGGACGAGACCACGGGCATGCCTGTGGCCTGCCCGGTCCTGCTGCGGGGCCCGGCCACCGGCGTCAGCCGCGCTCGATGTTGCTGAGGTCGCGCAGGACGCCCAGCCGTCCGTCCGTGTGCTGGACCAGGAATTCGTGGCCCCGGTCCTCAAGGGCCAGCACCCACCCACCTGGTTCAATCACGAAGGCAGGCGCTCCGGTGCGGGGGTCGTAAGCGGTGCGGTGCTGGGCGACGGCGAACCAGAACGCCTCATGGACCGGCTGCCCGTCAGTCTCGTCGTGGCGGCTGGACGGGTCCACAGTTGCCCCGATCGGCTGCTCGGAACGGACCTGCTGGTGCACGGCGGTGGCGGCCGGCGGCTCCCATGCCGCCTGCGGAGCTCCGGCTGCAGGGACGGCCCCGTGCTGGGTCTCAACCGCTGCGGGGGTTGAGTCGGGGCGGACGACGTCGGCTGCCTGGGTGGGCGGGCCGGCGTCCACATGCGGTGCGCCGGCGTCCCGGTCGGAGACTTCGGGGGCGGTTGATACTGGCGCGGTTGGCGCAGGGGCGGCCGCTCCCGCACCGCCGGCGACGGCCCCGGCAGCGGCGCCTGCACCCGCGGCGCCAGCTCCGGCGCCTGCCGCGCCGGTCCCTGCGCCAGTGGCAGCGGCGCTGGCGGCTCCCGTAGTCGGGGCAGCGGCGCCCCCGGCGTTCGTCACAGGCACGGCCGCGGTGGCGGGCATGTGGGCGGACCGCTCAGGTTCAGGGGCGGGGCTGGACGACCCCGGCTGGACCGCGGAGGAGCCTGCACCGGCGCCACCGAACATGGTCCCGCCATTGACGCCACCCTTCGACGGGTTGGAACCGGACTGGTTGGAACCGGACTGGGGCTTGGGAGCTTTGGGGGTCCGCGGTTTCCGCGCCGGCACCGCGGCTTCGCGTGCCACGATGTGCGCCGGCGCCTCAGGCCGGTCTTTGAAATCGCCGGAGAGGTATGGCAGGAACCGGCCCAGCACGGTGGCTGCGAAGAGGATGACCGAGCCAATCAGTCCCACCAGCAGGCTGGTGACGTACCCGCCTGCAACCGACAGGAAGAAGAAGGCGACGGCGAAGGAGGCCACCACGGAGGCGAACTGGTCAACCGAGAGCGAACCCACGCGGATCCTGGTGGCCGGTGCCAGGCGGCGCGCGGCGAACAGCGCGCTGGCGATCAACGGCAGGATAATGCCCAGTCCCAGGAAGAACAGGTTGTTCAGGTTCCACAGGTTGTACCGGGCGCCGAAGAGGGGAAGCAGGGACGCAACAAAAAGGATCAGGGTGCTGGCGAAGACAACCAGGTCACGAACGGTGAACGGCCCAAGCACGGCCTGGTTGGCCTTCGGGTCGATCTTCCCGGAGGCAGCTTTCTGCCCTGCAGCCTGTCCCTTGGCGGCATCGCCGGCCCGTGTTGCGTTCCCTGATCCGCCCACGGCGGATCCGGAGCTTCCGGACCCCGCCTTGGCGTCCGGGCCCGTTCGTTGGCCGTAGCTCTGCTGGTTCATTCTGCTCTCCTTAGCGTGGCGGCACCGGGCCCGGTCCGGACCCGAAAACTGTGCCGTCTTGACATGCGGTCCAGGCCCGGCAAGGCGCTGTTTGCGCCCGGCCGGAGCGGTCCGAAGTGAAGTCACAATTCCATCTCAGCCTAGTCAACGGCCAAGCCGATCACTAGCTGGGGCAGGTCCCACGGGGTGCCGGGCAAGTCATGAAGACACCATTCACCGCATAAAAAATGCCGTTCGCGGTGGCGTATGTGACGGGGCGCACAGAGGCGGCACGGTAAGCATTAGGCTTGGTTGCGGAACAGCTCTTTGCGGTATGTCCGTCCCCGGCTGCAGCCCAACGCCGTGCGAACGGTGGGCCATGCGGTGGCGGCGTCCCGCGCGGCAAAGATCGATGAATGATGAGGTTCACATGTCCCAGGACACCCCCAGCTCCACGGCCACCGTTCCTTCCGCTTCCGCCCAGCCGGCAGGCCAGCAGGGCCACCAGGGCGATGCCTTTGAAAACCTGCTGAATGAGACCCGGGCCTTCCCGCCAGCCCCGGAATTCGCGGCGAACGCCGTTGTCACCGCGTCGGAGTATGAGGAAGCGGATGCCGACCGCCCCGCGTTTTGGGCAAAGCAGGCACGGGAACTGCTCACGTGGAGCAAGGACTTCACGCAGGCCCTGGACTGGTCTGATCCGCCGTTCGCCAAGTGGTTCGTGGGCGGTGAACTCAACGCCGCCTACAACGCCCTGGACCGGCATGTGGAGGACGGCAAGGGCGACAGGGTGGCCATCTACTTCGAGGGCGAGCCCGGAGATACCCGCTCCTACACGTACGCGCAGCTGACCGAAGAGGTGAAGAAGGCGGCCAACGCCTTCGAGTCCCTCGGCGTGGTCAAGGGCGACCGGGTGGCCGTGTACCTGCCGATGATTCCAGAGGCCGTGATTACGCTCCTGGCCTGCGCCCGGATCGGGGCAGTGCATTCGGTGGTGTTCGGGGGCTTCTCCGCGGACGCGCTGCGCTCCCGGATTGAGGATGCCGAAGCCAAGCTGGTGGTCACCGCGGACGGGACATACCGGCGCGGCAAGCCCAGCGCCCTCAAGAGCGCAGTGGATGAGGCGCTCGCGAAGGATGGCCACAGCGTGCAGAACGTGGTGGTGGTCAAGCGCAACGGCCAGGACGTGGACTGGAAGGAGGGCCGGGACCACTGGTGGGCGGACACGGTGGACACGGCCAGCCCGGAGCACACTGCCGTGGGCCACGATTCGGAGCACCCGCTGTACATCCTCTACACCTCCGGTACCACCGGCAAGCCCAAGGGCATCCTGCACACCACCGGCGGGTACCTCACCCAGACCGCCTACACCCACAAGGCAGTCTTTGATCTGCATCCGGAAACGGACGTGTACTGGTGCACGGCCGACGTCGGCTGGGTCACCGGCCATTCCTACGTCGCCTACGCGCCGCTCATCAATGGAGCCACGCAGGTCATGTACGAAGGCACCCCGGACTCCCCGCACCAGGGCCGCTGGTGGGAGATCGTGGAAAAGTACAAGGTCTCCATCCTCTACACCGCCCCCACCGCCATCCGCACTTTCATGAAGTGGGGTGCGGAGATCCCGGCGAAGTACGACCTCTCCTCCCTGCGCGTGCTGGGTTCGGTGGGCGAGCCCATCAACCCTGAGGCCTGGATGTGGTACCGCAAGGTGATCGGCGGTGACAAGACGCCCATCGTGGACACCTGGTGGCAGACCGAAACGGGCGCCCAGATGATCGCCCCGTTGCCTGGCGTGACCGCCACCAAGCCCGGCTCGGCGCAGGTTCCGCTGCCCGGCATCGCCGTGGACGTTGTGGACGAAATGGGCGAATCAGTCCCGAACGGCCACGGCGGCTTCCTGGTGATCCGTGAACCGTGGCCGGCCATGCTGCGGGGTATCTGGGGCGACCCGCAGCGGTTCAAGGACACCTACTGGTCCCGCTTCGAGAACATGTACTTCGCCGGAGACGGTGCCAAGAAGGACGAGGACGGGGACATCTGGCTGCTGGGCCGGGTGGACGATGTCATGAACGTCTCCGGACACCGGCTCTCCACCACGGAGATCGAATCCGCCCTGGTGAGCCACCCCGCCGTGGCCGAGGCCGCCGTCGTGGGTGCCACGGACGAGACCACCGGGCAGGCCGTCGTCGCGTTCGTCATCCTCCGCGGTGACGCCGTGAACAACGGTGACGCCACGGTACAGGAACTGCGCAACCATGTGGGCAAGGAGATCGGGCCCATCGCCAAGCCCAAGAACATCCTGGTGGTGCCCGAACTGCCCAAGACCCGGTCCGGCAAGATCATGCGCCGCCTCCTCAAAGACGTTGCCGAAGGCCGCGACCCGGGCGACGCCACCACGCTCTCCGATCCCACGATCATGCAGCAGATCGCGCAGTCGCTCCGGAAGTAGGTGGGCTCAGGAGTGGCAGTCATCCTCCGCGTGCTGGCTCGTTCCTCGCCTCTGACGCACGCTTCCGGATAACTGCCACTCCTTCGTTGTGGTGCAGGCCTAGACTGGACCCAGCCCTGTCCCCCGCCCGAAGGATTCCGCCCAGATGCTGCCCGCTGCACGTCACCAGGCCATTGTTGACGCCGTCCAGCGGGAGCGGGTGGTCCGGGTCTCGGACCTCGCCCACCAGCTGGGCGTCTCGTTGATGACGGTGCGGCGGGATATCGAGCTGCTCGAAGAGGGCGGCAAGCTGGAACGCATCCACGGCGGCGCCAAGCTGCCGGGGGACGCCAGCACGCACGAGCCAGGTTTCGAGCTGAAGTCCACCCAGCTGACCGCGGAGAAACGGGCCATCGCCGTGGAGGCGGCCGCCCTGGTTCACGAGGGCATGGCGGTTGGCCTCAGCGCAGGAACAACCACGTGGGCGCTGGCCAGGGAACTGGCCGGCGGGCCGCGGATCACCGTGGTGACCAACTCGGTCAGGATTGCTGACCTTTTCCACCACGCCGCCTCGTCCGGGTCGGCCCGCTACGCCTCAACGGTGATTCTCGTGGGCGGCGAGCGCACGCCGTCGGACGCCCTGGTAGGCCCCATCGCAACGGGGGCCCTTAAGCAGCTGCATCTGGATGTCCTCTTCCTGGGCGTCCATGGAATGGACGCCGACGCCGGGTTCACTACGCCCAACCTGCTCGAAGCCGAAACCGACCGGGCCTTTGTGGCGGCAGCCCGCAAGACGGTGGTGCTGGCCGACCACACCAAGTGGGGAATGCTGGGCATCAGCTCCATCGCCGCCCTGGATGACGTGGATGAGGTCATCAGTGACGCCGGACTCAGCGCGGAAGCACGGCGGGTGCTGGGCGAACGGGTAGGCCGGCTGCGCCTGCCCGCCGTGCAGCCACCCGGCTAGGGGCAGCCGCAGGACTGGCGTACGTGCAGTTTGGTGGGGAAAATCCGGTGCCGCGGGTCCTCTCCCCGGCTGGCTCCAACGAGAGCCGCCACGGCAGCCTCCGCCATGGCCGCCACTGGCTGCTCAACCGTGGTCAGCGCGGGCCAGGAGTATTCAGAGTCTGCTGAGCCGTCAAACGACGCGATGGCGATGTCTCCCGGAACAGACAGTCCCGCTTCATGGATGGCCCGCAGGAGTCCGATCCCCTGCATATCGGACGTGGCGAAGATGGCCGTTGGCCGGTTCACGGATGCCAGCAGGCGCTGCCCGGCAACATAACCTCCGGGCCGGGTGAAGGCACTGTAGGAAATGGGCCCCTCGGGCAGGCCTGCCGCCTGGAGCGCCTGCCGCCAGCCCACCTCACGGCCGTCGGTGTCACCGGAGACGTTGGTTCCCATGGCCAGGCCTATGTTGGTGTGGCCATGGGAGATCAGGTGTTCCACCGCGATCTTTGCTCCGGCCGCGAGGTCCACACCGATGCTGTTGAATCCCGGGGCGTCCCGTTCCTGGTTGAGCAGCACCGAGGGGATGTCCGCCGTTTCCAACGCTTCAAGATCGGGCTCGAAAAGGACACTGGCCAGCAGGACGCCGTCCACTTGCCGGGCCGCGAGGTTGCCGATGTTGCGCCGCTCCTTGGCCAGGTTCCCGTCCGAGTTGCTCAACACCAGCGCATACCCCAGGTCTGCGGCGGCATCCTCCACCGCGTGGGAGAACAGTGAGAAAAACGGGTTTGTGATGTCCGGGACAATGAGCCCCAGGGTCTCGCTCGAGCCGAGCTTGAGCGCACGCGCCGCGGCGTTGGGGCGGTAGCCAAGGACGCGGATGGCGTCCTGGACCTTGGCTTCAGTTGCCGGCGCCACTTTCTTCGGACCGCCGTTGACCACGTAACTGACGACGGCGGTGCTGACGCCCGCGTAGCGCGCCACGTCCTTGCGCGTCACCGGGCCGCCGCGGGAGGCCTGCGCAGCCGGGGAGGTCATGCTGTCCATGCTAGCCACTCATGCCCGGCGCATCCCCGAAGTCACGGATGGGAAGCCGCGCGCCGTTTTGCAGGGCGGACTGGTGGGCCACGATGCCGGGGAGGGTGAAACGGGCAGCTACCCACGCATTCACGGGCGGCAGGGTGCCGTTGTTGACCGCGGTGACAAAGTCGTCCACGAGGAAGTGGTGGCTTCCTTCGTGCCCGTTTGGTGCGCCACGGAACTCCTCGGGCAGTCGTTCGGCATCGTGAACCGGGGACAGTCCCGACACGAAGGCATCCCGCAGCTCTGGGGCCACGTTGGCCAGTGAGGGATCGTCCAGGGACATGCTGGGCCGGGTTTCCATCTGCTCGGAGATGTCGTGGACGTTCTGCTTGTCCTGCCACACGGTGACCTTGGCGAGCTGTTCAAAGCTTGCCTCGGTGCCAAAGAACCGGAAGCGGGATTCACGGATGTGCGAGGGATAGCCGACGCGGCGCATTTCATTGGTGCGCATCACACCGCCATCGTTCAGTTCGAAGAGGGCGGTGGCGTTGGAGAAGTCATTGCCGAACATGCTGACGTCCTTGTCGAATACGCCGTCGTCCCGGTGGTCCTTGACGCCGACGCAGCTGACGCTGACGGCGTGTGCCGGGATGGCACCCAGCACACCGCCGATTGCATGGGTGGGGTACAGCATGGGCGGGTAGCTTGCCGTCTCCTTCCACCGCTCGCCGCCGCTGTACTGGTAGGCGTCGTAAAAGCCGAGGTCCATGTCGTGGACGTAGTCCCCTTCGGAGTAGAAGATCCTGCCGAACCTGCCGGCCGCCTGCTGTTCACGGGCGTACACGGTGGCTGGGTTGTAATAGCTGGTCTCCCCCATCATGTAGACCTTCCGGGTATCCCGGACGGCTTCGATGATGCGGGCGATTTCCTCTTCGGAAACCGCCATGGGCACGGCTGAGTAAACGTGCTTGCCGGCGCGCAGCGCACGCTCCACCAGGGGTCCATGCGTCCACCGCTGGGTGAAGATCGCCACTGCGTCGATGTCTGACGCCAACAGCGCGTCAAAGTCGGCAACGACGCCCGCGAGTTCCAGTCTGCGGACCACGGACTCTGCGCGTTCCGGAAGCTGGTCCACCACGTGGACGCTGCTGACTCCCGGATGCAGGTTGAACAGGTGTGCGAACTGGCTGCCGAACTGGCCTGCGCCCACGATGCCAATGGAGAACGTCATTGTTTGCCTTCCGTCTGGGTTTCTCCGAGTGTTGCACCGGTTTCTACTCGAGTCAATATCCAGTGAATGGCGAAAAGCCGCCACTTTAAAACATCCCAACAACCCATTGCCCTTGACAATCTACTCGTGTAGATTACTTCTCAGCTTGTTACTTCCATCACACTTAGGAAAGGGTCGACGATGACCACCCTTACCAGGAACGCCAGCCCGGCAGAGCACACGATGCGCCGGCCGCTGAAGCGCAGGGGACAAAGCGATGTGAAGATCGCGCTGTTCTTCGTCGCCCCGGCAATGATCGGATTTATCGTTTTTTACCTGGTGCCCACGCTGCGGGGCATTTACCTCAGCTTCACGGAGTACAGCATCCTGGGCGATCCAACGTGGATTGGCACCGCCAATTACGAGGCCATCGCCAAGGACCCCCTGTTCTGGAACGCCCTCGCGGTCACCGGGCAGTACGTCCTGATCAACATCCTCCTGCAGACCACGCTGGCACTGGGGCTGGCCCTGCTGATGCACCGGGTTGCCAAATCAACCCTGATCCGCGGCGCACTCCTGCTGCCGTACCTGGTGGCGAACGTAATCGCCGCCCTTCTCTGGTTCTGGCTCCTGGACTACCAGATCGGCATCGTCAACTACTTCATCGACGCCATCGGCCTGCCCAAGGTGGCATTCTTCGGCAGCGAAGAGTGGGCCATCCCCACCCAGGCCCTCATTAACACTTGGCGGCACATGGGCTACACGGCCCTGCTGCTCTTCGCAGGCCTGCAGGCTATCCCCAACCATGTCTATGAAGTGGCCAACCTGGACGGTGCCTCGCCCTGGCAAACATTCCGCAAGATCACCATGCCGCTGCTCCGCCCGGTGCTGGCGCTGGTCCTGATCGTCACCGTTATCGGCTCCTTCCAGGTATTCGACACCGTGGCCGTGACCACGCTGGGCGGGCCCGTCAACGCCAGCCGGGTGCTGCAGTTCTATATCTACCAAAAGGCGTTCACGGAATCGGATTTCGGCTACGGCTCCGCCCTGGCAGTCATCCTCTTCGTCATCCTCGCCCTGGTGGCCTTCATCCAGATGAAGTTCCTCAAGGGCAACGAATCAGACCTGGACTAAGGACACTTCCATGACCACCGCACAAGTCTCCGCACCCGCCCGGCCTGCCACCCGCCGTCGGACGTTCAACTGGCGCCGCGCGGCCGCCTGGATCCTGGTCGCCCTCGCGGTGGCCGTCTCGGTCCTCCCGTTCTACTGGATCCTCCGGACGGCACTGTCCACCAGCGGGGCTTTGGCCGGCAACGCCACCAACCTCCTGCCGGCAGAGTTCAGCCTGGGCGCATTCCGGCGCGTCTTCGGGCTGCAGTCCCCGGAGGAAGCCATCGCAGACGGCGGATCCGGCGCGCAGATCGACTTCTGGATCTACCTGCGCAACTCGGTCCTCTTTGCTTCCATCACCACCACCGGGGCGGTGTTCTTCAGCGCCATGGCCGCCTACGCCTTTGCCCGGTTGCGCTGGCGCGGACGGAACCTGGTCTTCAGCCTGTTCCTGGCCACCATGATGGTGCCGCCGATCTTCACGGCGCTGCCCAACTTCCTCCTCATCAAAAACCTGGGCCTGCTCAACACCATGGCGGGGCTGGTACTTCCCTACATCTTCATGACCCCGTTCGCCATTTTCTTCCTCCGGCAGTTCTTCCTGAACATGTCCCGCGAGGTGGAGGAAGCAGCAATGCTCGACGGCGCCAGGCACCTTCGGATCTTTTTCCAGATCATCCTGCCAAACGCCGCAGCCCCCATCGCCACGCTTGCCCTGCTCACCTTCATCGGGCAGTGGAACGAATACTTCTGGCCGCTCCTGGTGGGCCAGGAGGAATCCGTCCGGGTCCTGACGGTAGGCCTCGGCGTCTTCAAATCCCAGTCGCCGCAGGGCGCCCCGGACTGGTCCGGACTCATGGCCGCCACCCTTGTCTCGGCGCTTCCCGTCCTGATCCTGTTCGCCGTCTTCGGCAAGAAAATCGTCAACTCCATCGGCTTCTCCGGTATCAAGTAACAGATTCTCCCGCGCAACTTCCCTTATCCCTGTCCCGGCGCGCGCCATGGCGGCCTGCCCCGGAAACACCCTGAAAGGACCCGTACTGACAATGAACAAGAAAGCTTTCGGCTCCCTCGCATTAGCCGCAGCAGCAGTCCTGGCACTCTCCGCCTGCGGAAGCGGCAGCTCCGCCGAGGCCGGTAAGGGCGAAATCAACTACTGGCTCTGGGACGCCAACCAGCTCCCCGCCTACAAGCAGTGCGCCGACGACTTCCACAAGGCCAACCCGGACATCACCGTCAAGGTCACCCAGCGCGGCTGGGACGATTACTGGGGCACCCTGACCAACGGCTTCGTGGCCGGGACCGCCCCGGACGTCTTCACCGACCACCTGGGCAAGTACCCCGAATTCATCAAGAACAAGCAGCTGCTCGCACTGGATGACGCCGTCAAGAAGGACAACATCGACACAGGCGTTTACAACTCAGGGCTGGCGGACCTCTGGGTGGGCCAGGACGGCAAGCGCTACGGACTTCCCAAGGACTGGGACACCATCGCACTGTTCTACAACACCGAACTTGCCGGTGACGCCGGAGTCACCCCGGAACAAATGGCCAGCCTGACATGGAATCCCCAGGACGGCGGCTCATACGAAAAGACCATCGCCCACCTGACCGTGGACAAAAACGGCAAGCGCGGTGACGAGCCCGGCTTCGATAAGAACAACGTTGCCGTCTACGGGCTCGGCCTCAACGGGTCCGGTTCCGGCCAGGGCCAGACCGAATGGAGCTACCTGACAGGCACCACCGGCTGGACACACACGGACAAGAACCCTTGGGGCAAGCACTTCAACTATGACGACCCCAAGTTCCAGGAAAGCATCGACTGGTTCGCCGGCCTGGTGGAGAAGGGGTATATGCCCAAGCTCGAAACCACGGTAGGTGCCAGCATGGCCGATACCTTCGCCGCCGGAAAGTCCGTCATCAACGCCAACGGTTCCTGGATGATCGGCCAGTACACCGGCTACAAGGACGTCAAGGTCGGCATCGCCCCCACCCCCACGGGTGTCAACGGCACGCGCGCCAGCATGTACAACGGATTGGCGGACTCCGTCTATGCCGGAACCAAGAAGCCCGGGGCCGCCCTCAAGTGGGTCGAGTACCTTGGCTCCGCCGCCTGCCAGGACGTGGTCGCGTCCAAGGCCGTCGTCTTCCCTGCCATCAAGACCTCCGCTGACAAGGCCGTCGAAGCCTTCAAGGCCAAGGGCGTGGATGTGACCCCCTTCAGCCAGCAAGTCAAGGACGGCACCACTTTCCTCTACCCGATTGCTGATAACGCCGCGAAGGTTGACGGCATCATGAAGCCGGCCATGGACTCCGTGGTCTCCGGCAAGTCGAAGGCCAGTTCCCTCACGGCCGCGAACAGCCAGGTTAACGCCCTGTTCAAGTAGTCCCCGCACACGTGGCTGCGTATGTGGTCGCAGCCACCCGCCGGATGCCGCCGCCCCTCCTCGCGGCGGCGGCATCTGCACCCTTTCTTCCATGATCCGCATCTTCAACACCGCACCAGCACGAAAGAGACTTCCCTATGGATCCCTTGCACCTCCGTTCCGCCGGCACCAGCCTGGTGATCAGTTTCGACAGCGGGGAGGCCGAAGTCATCCACTGGGGCGCGGACCTGGGCCCGCACCTGCCGGACCTGGCCATCCTCACGGCTGCCGTGCCTCCCTCGTCGATTGACGCCCGTGTCCCTGCGGGCCTGCTCCCCCAGGCTTCGTCGGCCTGGCGCGGGCGCCCGGCCCTGCGTGGCCACCGGATCACGGACAACGGCGCTGGCCTCGACTTCTCCTCCCGCCTCCGCGTCACGTCCGTCCGCACCGAGGGGTCCGCCGCCACCATCGTGCAGGCCGACGCCGAGACGGGCCTGAGCGTCGCGACGTCCCTCGCGCTTCATGCGGGCGGCCTGCTGGAGCTGCGCCACACCGTCACCAATGACGGAACGACGCCTTTCCAGGTGGACGAGCTGGCAACCGTCCTTCCGGTGGCGTCCGACGCCGTCGAGCTCCTTGACCTGACCGGGCGCTGGTGCCGGGAACGGCACCCGCAGCGCCGCGCCATCGAGCAGGGCACGTGGGTCCGGACGGGCCGGCACGGGCGCACCGGGCACGATTCCTCCCTGCTGTTCGCCGCCGGTACCAAGGGCTTTGGCAACCGGCGCGGCAGGGTGTGGGCTACGCACCTTGCCTGGAGCGGCAACCATGAGCAGTTCGCGGACACCATCGGCGACGGCCGGACCATGATCGGCGGCTCGGAACTGTTGGGCCCCGCCGAAGTCATCCTCGAGCCGGGTGCCGCCTACACCACCCCCGCGCTGTTCGCCGCCTACTCGGACCGCGGCCTGGACGGCATCACCGAGGCTTTCTACAGCTGGTTCAGGTCCCGCCCGCACCACGTACTGCCTGCCGCGTCCACCGGCCTGCCCGCCGGCAAGCCGCGGCCGGTGGTGCTGAACGTCTGGGAAGCGGTGTACTTCAACCACAACCTGGACGTCCTGACCGAACTGGCAGAGTCCGCCGGAGACCTGGGCGTGGAGCGCTTCGTGCTCGACGACGGCTGGTTCCGGGGCCGCCGCGACGACCACGCAGGCCTGGGCGACTGGTACGTGGACGAAACCCTGTGGCCCAACGGGCTGACCCCGCTCATCGACGCTGTCACATCCCGCGGCATGGAGTTTGGCCTGTGGGTGGAACCGGAGATGGTGAGCCTTGACTCGGACATCGCCCGAGCCCATCCTGACTGGATAGTGGGTCCTTCCGCCGCAGCTCACAAGGACGGCGGCCGGCTGCCCTTGGAATGGCGCAGCCAGCATGTCATCGACCTGGTGAACCCGGAGGCCTGGCAGTACATCTACGACCGGATCGACGCGCTCCTGGCAGGCAACAACATCAGTTACCTGAAGTGGGACCAGAACCGGGACCTCGTGGAGCACGGCCACGCCGGCAGGCCCTCCGTCCACTCCCAGACCCTCGCCGCGTACCGGTTGTTCGATGAGCTCCGCAAGGCACACCCCGGAGTGGAGATTGAGAGCTGCTCCTCCGGCGGCGCGCGCGTGGACCTGGGCATTCTCGAGCGGACGGACCGGATCTGGGCATCGGACTGCAACGACGCCCTGGAACGGCAAACCATCCAGCGCTGGACCGGCGTTGTGGTCCCGCCCGAGCTTGTGGGCAGCCACATCGGCCCCACCACGTCGCACACCACAGCCCGCACCCACGACCTGTCGTTCCGGGCCATCACCGCCCTGTTCGGCCACTTCGGAATGGAATGGGACGTCCGGAGTGTCCACGGCAAGGAGCGGGAGGAGCTTCGGCGCATGGTGAGGCTGTACAAGGAACACCGGGACCTGATCCACAGCGGCCGCCGGGTCCACGCGGACGTCGCCGATGATGCCTTCCTGCTGCACGGCGTGGTAGCGGACGCGTCCGTTGCGGAAAGCACGACGGCGGCCCTGTTCGCCGTCGTGAGCACGCGCACGTCCGCTGCGGAGCAGCCCGGGCGCATGGGACTTCCAGGCCTGGAACCGGAGCGGAATTACCGGATCGAGGTGCTCGCCCCCACCCAGGACGACGCCGATTATCCGCACACCTTTATCCAGGCGCAGCCGCCGGGGTGGCTTGCCGAGGGAGCTGTTGCCAACGGCCGTTTCCTCGCGGAGGTGGGGCTGCCCATGCCCATCCTGAACCCCGAGCATGCCCTGCTGCTGAAGGCAACCGCCCTCTAAACCGCCTCTAAAGCCCCATCGATTGCTCCCTATTCGACGTTTTGGCCCCTCAAAACGGCGTTTACGGAGCAGTCGATGGGGTGGGCGGGCGTAAGAATGCGCGGCGGGCAGGGCCAACCGATAGATTTGCAGGCATGACTGAAGCCTCCTCCACTGTCGAAGCCGGCCGCGGCACCATCCTGGTCATCAATGGCCCCAACCTGAACCTGCTCGGTACGCGGGAGCCGGAGAAGTACGGCACTTCAACCCTTGCCGATGTGGAGCAGCTGGCCGCTTCCGCCGCGGAAAAACACGGCTTCGCTGTAGAGTGCGTCCAGTCCAACCACGAAGGCGTCCTGCTGGACACCATCCACGCCGCCCGGCAGAACGCCGTCGGCATTGTCCTCAACGCCGGCGCCTTCACGCACACGTCCGTGGCTCTTCGTGATGCCCTGGCCGCCGTGCAGCTGCCCGCCGTCGAGGTGCACATCACCAACGTGCACCAGCGCGAGGAATTCCGGCACCACTCCTACCTGTCGCCGGTCTGCGCCGCGGTGATTGTCGGCGCAGGCGTGTTCGGCTACAAACTGGCCATCGACTACCTGGCCGAGGTCCTGTAGCCCGGAGTCACTGCTTCCGGATGCGCAGCCCCTACTTCTGGATGCACTGCCCGGAGGAGACGGGCGCGGACAGCGACGGCGCCTGCTCTGCGACGGGGTGAAGGTCGTTCATGGTGATGGCGAACCCCACTTCGGCATCCGAGGTTGCCTTGGCGAAAATGACCCCGGCCACCTGGCCATCGGCGGTGAGCAGCGGGCCGCCCGAGTTTCCCGGCTGCACATCCCCGGCCAGGCGGTAGATGTCCTCCGGGGAGGGGTTGTTTCCATAGATGTCCGGGACCAGGACCGTGGCAATGTCCTGCACGGTGGCGGGCTTGGACTGGAAAGGTCCGCCGTGCGGGTACCCGGCGAACGCGGCCTGGCTGCCGCCGGGCAGGTCGCGGCTCAGCGGCAGCGGTTGGGACGGCAGGTTGTCCACTGCCAGGACCGCCAGATCCCGCCTGGTATCGAAGTAGACCACGCGCCCGGGCATCGCACCGCCGTCGGACATCTCCACCACCGGCTGCGACACGCCCGCAACGACGTGCGCGTTGGTCACCACGCGGTCGGGGGACACCACGAAACCGCTGCCGGTCTGGTTCTGGCCGCATTCGTACGCGGTGCCGGCAATCCTGAGGACGGACTGCGCCGCTTTGTTAAGCGCCGGAGTATTGGTGCTGGTGTTGGGCACCTGGACGGTCTGGCCGTGGTCCAGCCCTTCGATCAACGTGGGGATTCCGTTGCCGATCACCGTGGAGCGCAGCTGCGCCATGGTGGCCTTGACGGGAGTGGGGGTGAGTCCGTCGATGAAACGGATCACCTTGGACTCGGCCAGCTGCTGGGACACGACCGGCACGCCGAGGGAGCTGACGCTGAAGGCCAGCATGGACATCACCAGCGCTGAGACCACAAGGTTCAGCGCGCCGCCCACCAGCCGGTCCACCGCGCGCAGGGGCCGGATCCGCACCACGCCCCGGAGCTGGCGCCCCACCATGGTGCCCAGGCCATGCCCCAGCGCCATCAGGACGACGGCGGCAGCGATGATGGCGGTCAGCCTCCACCCGGAATCCTCGACAAAGGTGCTGACGAGGGGGACGGCGAAGAATGCGGCAATGGCGCCGGCAGCGAACCCGGCGAGGCCACCGGCAGTGACCAGGAACCCGTTGCGGAGGCCGTAGATCAGGTATGACAGCAGCGCCAGGATCAGGACGATGTCCAGGACAGTCAGGCCGACCACAAAGGCTCCTTATTAACAGTTGAACCCCCATTCTAGTGGCGGGCACTGACAAACTTCCGCGGCCGGCGGCGCCCTCCGCCAGACCCGCAATCCACCGCCTGCAGGCGTTTCGGCTGCCAAGTTCGTCACAGAACGTTGAAAATTCTGAAACAATGGCACAAGCGCCACAGCCGATACTTTTACTCAGGAGATTTCATGGACATCGAGGTACTGCGCCGAGCACCCCTTTTCGCCACGCTCGACGACGACGCATTCCGGCTTCTGACGGATGAGCTGACCGAGGTGGACCTGTCCCGCGGCGCGTCCGTGTTCCGCGAGGGTGACCAGGGTGACCAGCTGTACTTCATCGTCTCAGGCAAGGTGAAGCTCGGACGCACCTCCCCCGACGGCCGCGAATCGCTCCTGGCCATCCTCGGCCCCGGTGAGCTGTTCGGCGAAATGGCCCTGTTCGACCCCAGCCCCCGCACCGCCACCGCCACCGCGGTGTCCGAAACCCGGCTGGCCGGGCTCAAGAACGAGAGCCTGAACACGCTGCTGCGCACCCGCCCCGAGGTTTCCGCCCAGCTGCTGCAGGCACTGGCCCGCCGCCTGCGCCGCACCAACGACTCCCTGTCGGACCTGGTCTTCTCCGACGTCCCCGGCCGCGTGGCCAAGGCCCTGCTGGACCTGGCGGACCGCTTCGGCCGGCCGGCAACGGACGGCGTCCTGGTGGCACACGAGCTCACTCAGGAAGAACTGGCGCAGCTGGTGGGCGCCTCCCGTGAAACGGTCAACAAGGCCCTGGCCGAGTTCGTGCAGCGGGGCTGGCTCCGGCTCGAAGCCCGCGCCGTGGTCATCCTGGACATGCAGCGCCTCCGCCAGCGCTCCCGCTAGGACCCAACAGAAAAGGCCGCCTCGAGGGGCGGCCTTTTCCATGCCTGGGCTTGGTTAGTTCTTCACCACTTCAAGTTCGACGACGGCCCACGACAAGGCGGGAAGGCTGAGCCGGAGCTCGGACCCGGCTGCCTTGGCCCCCTCGAGCGGTTTCAGGCCCACCCGGTCCGGGTTCTCCTGGTTGTTGATGGTGAACCTGTCCCCGCCCTCCGGGATTTCGAGCACTTCCGCCCTGACCACCCGCTGCGCGTCGAAGCCACGCAGGGCCACCTCCACGTCCGCGGCCTCTTCAAGGCCGCGATTGGCCAGGAACAGGGCCACCCGGCCCGTTTCCTCGTTCCAGGTGGCGCTGACATCCACCAGGTCCGCGTCGCCAAACCGCGCGTTGGCGTACTTGTCCGAGTCCACGGACAACCGCAGGATCTGTCCCTTCGCCAGTTCGGCCATCCGGGCGAAGGGGTGGAAAATGGTCTGGCGCCAGGCAGGGCCGTTCTCTTCGGAGAAGATCGGGGCAATGACGTTGACCAGCTGTGCCTGGTTGGCGATTTTGACCCTGTCCCCATGGCGGAGCAACGAGTTGAGCAGGGTTCCGACGACGACGGCGTCCGTCACGTTGTACTTGTCCTCGATGACCCGGGGGTGCTCACGCCAGCCGGCCTTTGAGACATTGTGAGGCTGGTCTTCGGTGTCCAGGCCCCGCTGGTACCAGACGTTCCACTCGTCGAAGGACAGGTTGATGTGCTTCCTGTGCTTGCCCTTGGCCCGGACCGCGTCGGCGGTGGCTATGACGGATTCGATGAAGTAGTCCGTGTCCACTGCGCTGGCGATGAAGCTGCCAACGTCGCCGTCGCGCTCCTGGTAGTAGGCATGCAGTGAAACATAATCCACCTCCTCATAGGCATGCGACAGGACCGTTTGTTCCCAGGCGCCGAAGGTGGGCATCCCGGAATTCGAACTTCCGCAGGCCACCAGTTCGATCTCCGGATCGACGAACCGCATGGCCTTGGCCGCTTCCTGGGCCAGCCGGCCATACTCTGCGGCCGTCTTGTGGCCGATCTGCCACGGACCGTCCATTTCGTTGCCCAGGCACCAGAGTTTGATGTTGAACGGGTCCTTGTGGCCGTTCCTGGCGCGCAGGTCCGAGAGGCGGGTGCCGCCGGGGTGGTTGGCGTACTCCACAATGGCCCGGGCTGCGTCCACTCCCCTGGTGCCGAGGTTGATGGCTTCCATGATTTCGGTACCGGCCTGGCGGGACCAGTCCACGAATTCGTGGAGGCCGAAGGCGTTGGTCTCCAGGGTGTGCCAGGCGCCGTCCAGCCGGCGGGGCCGGTCTTCCCGGGGGCCGATTCCGTCTTCCCAGTCATAACCGGAGACGAAGTTGCCACCGGGGTAGCGGATGACGGTGGCGCCGAGCTCCTTGACGAGCTTGAGGACGTCCTGGCGGAAGCCGTTGTCGTCGGCCTCCGGGTGCCCCGGTTCGTAAATGCCGGTGTAGACGCAGCGGCCCATGTGCTCGACGAACGAGCCAAATAGCCGGCGGGGCACTTCGCCGATGGTGAAGTCGCGGTCGAGGGTGATCCTGGCGCGGGACATGTGCAAATCTCCTTGGTTGTGCTGGGTGTTGGTGGTGGACAAGCAAAGGGCGGAATCAGGTGCCGGCCAGTCCCGTCGTCGCAACGCCCTTGATGATCTGGCGCTGGAAGAAAAGGAACACCAGGATCAGCGGAAGGGCTGCGAGCAGCGCAGACGCCATGTTCTGGGCGTACTGGATGCCGTAGGCGCTCTTGATGGTCTGCAGCCCCACCGGGAGGGTCAGGATGGAGCCGTCGTTGGTGGCGATGAACGGCCAGAGGAAGTTGTTCCAGGCACTGATGAAGACAAAGATCGCGACGGCGGCGAGGATGGGACGGGACAGCGGCAGGATGACCTGGAGGAAAATCCGCATGCGGCTGGCACCGTCCATCACCGCGGCCTCTTCGAGTTCCCGGGGGATCTGGTCGAAGAACTTCTTGAGCACGAACACCATGGCGGGATGGATGACCTGCGGCAGGATGATGGCCCAGGAGGTATCGATCATGTGCAGCGCCACCATTTGGTAGAACAGCGGGATGATCAGGACCGGCGGCGGGATGATGATGGACGCGATGATCACCACCATCAGGACCTTCTTGCCACGGAAATCTATCCGGGACAGGGCATAGGCCACGAGTGCCGAGATCACCAGGGTGATCACCGTGATGGCCGCCGAGGTGTACAGGGAATTCCAGGTCCACAGCGGGATGTTGCCATCCTGGAATACCTTCACAAACGCGTCGGCGGTAAAGCCCGACGGCGGGATCCAGCTGACCTTGGGAGAGGCGGCGTCCGTCTCACTCTTGAAGGCGGTGACGGTTGCCCAGGCGAAAGGCACCAGCCAGAGGACGGCCAGCAGCGCGGCGACGGCCAGGACTGCGGCCCGGCCCAGGGTCATCCTGCGGCCGGTTTTCCGGCTGGCGGACGACCTTGCAGTGGAAGTGACGGGGCGGATGAGAGTTTGGGTTGCCATGGCTATGCACTCCTGCGGCGGGTGATGAAGAACTGGATGACCGATACAGCCACGATCAGTCCAAAGAAGATGTAGGAGATGGCTGCGGAGTAGCCCAGCCGGTACCCGGTGAAGCCTGTTTCGAAGACGTATTGGACTACCGGCCTGGTGGCTCCAGCGGGACCGCCTGCTGTCATTTGGTAGACCTGGTCGAAAATCTTCAGCGAGGCCAGGATCTGCAGGAGCACGATCATCACGGTGGTCGGAGCCAGCTGCGGCAGGGTAATGGCGAAGAACTGCCGCCAGGCTCCGGCGCCGTCCAGCGACGCCGCCTCATAGTGCTGGGCGGGGATGTTCTGCATCGCAGCCAGGTACAGGAGAAAGTTGAAGCCCACCGTCCACCACAGCGTGGCGATGACGATGGCCCACATCGCTACGCCGGGGTCATTCAGCCACGCCACTTTCGGCAGTCCAATCTTGGCCAGTGCGTCGTTGATGAGGCCCAATTGCGGGTTGTACATCCAGGTGAAGAACAGGGATACGACGGTGGATGCCAACAGGTACGGGGCAAAGTAGGAGAGCCGCCACAGCCATTGCGCAGGCAGCCCGACGTTAACCAACGCCGCCATAACGAGGGCAACGACCACCAGGGGGATGGTGCTGATGACCGTGAAGTAGAGGGTATTGCCCAGCGAATGCCACATGTCGGCGTCGGCGAGGGCCTCTGCATAGTTGGCGAAGCCGATGACACTGTCGTTGGCGCCGGTGAGCGACTTGCCGGTCATGCTCATATACAGCCCGTAAAGGAGCGGCCATACCAGGAAGACCAGGAAGAATGCCAGGAACGGTGCGGCGAACGCCCATCCGTTGAGGTTGTCTCTGCTCCTCTGGGAACGGGCCCGCCCGGACCGGGATCCGGTTGGGTTGAACGATTTTTGGCGGGACAGCCCGGGCAGGGAACCTGCGTGCCCCTCGCTGTCGCGGGATGTTGCTAGGGAACTCATGTGGACTCCTGTGTCGCTTGGCGGTTCACACCGGGTTGGGACGGGAAAGGAGGGTGTTGGTGCGCCGCACGAAGGCGTCCCAGCCGTCGGTTGCCTTGTCGCGGCCGAGAAGCACGTTCTGCACGGTCTCGGCAAAATAGGTTTGCCAGTCCGAGCCGGATCCGCTGAACCAGGCCTCGGGGTCGTAAGTGATGATGTCCGCGGCGTCGGCGTAGTGGATCTGGGGCGTGAGGTCCCGGTACGCCTGTGACTGCACCACCGGCTGGTACGCGGGGATGTGCCCTGCCTCGGCCCAGGACAGTGAGCCCTTGAGGATGTCGCTCACGAACTTGTAGACGTCCCGCCGCTTCCCGTCGTCCACATTCAACTGCCGGGGCAGTACGAAGGAATGCGAGTCAGCGTAGGCTGCCGGTGTGCCGTAGAGCGTGGGGATGGTTGCGGCGTCTACCGGCAGGTTTGCCTTCTTGAAGGTGGGAAGCTCCCAGACCCCGCTGAACAGCATTCCCGAACCCCCGCGGGCGAACTCCGCGATTCCGGTGCTGATATCACCGCTCTGCGCCGCGATGGTGTCATCGAAGAGCGACGTCATGAACTCCAGGGATTCAACCGCCGCATCGTTGTCCGCAACCATGGGCTTACCGGGTGTCAGTTCCATGTCTGCGCCGTGCTGTTTGTAGAGCGTGTAGAAGAGACGCCACATCTGCGATCCACTGCCGAGGTATCCGAAGGACAAACCGTGTGCCTGCGTCACCTTCTGCATTTCCCGGGCGATGTTGAGGAATTCCTGGGGTGACGACGCCTCCTGCAACTGCCCGTTGCTGCCAAGCAGCCCCGCCTTTCCGGCCACATCACGGTTGTAGAACATGACAAATGGATGCGAATCGAGGGCGATGGAAAAGACTTTGCCGTTGTTCTGGCTCTTGTCCCAGATCCGCGGTGCGAAGCTCCGGTCCGTGACGCCGAATTCAGACAATAGGTCCAGGTCCCAGGGGTCGATCAGGCCACCGGGTGCATAGCCTGGAACCCTGCTGGCATGCATGATGGCCAGCTGCGGCGGCCGGCCGCCGGCCGATGCCATGGCGAGCTTGGTGTAGTAGGGCGGCCCCCACGCAAGGACGGTGGGGTGCACCTTGAAGCCGGGGTTGGCCTCATTCGCCTTGCTGATCATGGCCTGCATCTTGATGCCGTCGCCGCCGGACAGGAGATGCCAGAACTGGATGTCCCTGGGAGACGCGGCGGAGGCGTTCCCGCCGCACCCGGACAGGGCCGCCGCGGCGAATACGCTTCCCATTGCTGCGGTTCCTGACAGTAGTTGCCGCCTTGACAGCTGCCTGCCTGCGAAAAAATCAAACTGCTTCACCCGTCACTCCTTTGGATGGGTCCGCTGAAAGTCATTCCCGCGCCACAAACCGTTGTTGCTGCATGTCCCGCAACCGCGCCCTCGAGGGCTTCGGTGTGACGCACGCCTCACATTACATCGATGTAACGGCCACCACAATGAAAAATTGTTAGCGTGCGCAAAGTGACTTGCCGCTCTCGATTAGGAGCTTGCCTGAGCAGTCTGGGACGAGGAGCGGAAGCCTAGGAGGACGTGCTCTGCCGCTCCACGATCCTGTAGTCGATGGCCACGACCTTCTGCGGGCCCTCACGATCGCCCATGCGTTCCGTCAGGAGGCGCAAAGCCTCACTGGCCACCTGGCGCTTGTCGAAGGAAACCGTGGTCAACGACGGCACCGCGTACTGTGCATCGGCAATATCGTCGAAGCCGGCGACGGCCACGTCGTCCGGAACCCTGATCCCGCGCTTCCACAGCACGCTGAGTGCGCCGATGGCCATGGAGTCGGTGAAGCAGAACAAGGCCTCGGGAAGCGGGTACGAATCAAGATAGGTGGACAGTGCTTTTGCTGCGGCGTCCGGGCTCCACTTTTCGCAGGGGATAATCAGCGAATCGTCCCAGGCTATGCCGAGTTCTTCGAGTGCGGCCTGGTAACCACGGGTGCGGAGAACCGCTGCCGCCGAACCCCGGCCTTCCGCGGCTCCCAGCACGGCAATGCGCCGCCGGCCGGTCCTGCCCAGCGCCAGTGTCATGTCACGGGCGGCCGCAACACTGTCCACCCATACACGGTCGGCCAGCTTCTGGGACACCTCCCCCAGCAGGACCACCGGCGGGAGGGCAACCCCCACTTTGACGGCACTCTCGTCCAGTACCACGGGGTTGAGGATGAGCCCATCGATCAAGTTGGACCGAGCCCGCGACATCAGTTCGTATTCCCGGGTGGGATCGGACCCCGTCTCCTCGATCTGTACGCTCCACCCCTGTTCGTGGGCTACTTCCACCACGCTGTGGGCGATTTCGGCGGAGTACGGCGTGGCAAGGTCGGGCAAGGCCAGGGCTATGACCCCCGACCTTCCGTTGCGCAGCCCGCGGGCCGAGAGGTTGGGAACGTAGTCCAATTCCACCATGGCCTGCTCCACCTTGACCCTGGTGGGGCCGCTGACCGGGACAATGCCGTTCATGACGTTGGAGACCGTCTTCGGCGAAACCCCTGCGAGGCGCGCTACGTCCTTGACCGTTGCGCGCAAAGACGCCCCCTTGCTTCCGGTGTGGCTTTGGTGCCGATTTTACTCTGGTCCGCCGTCCAAGTGCTCCACCTGGAGGAGCGTCAGCGTTCGCGCTGAGGGTCCCCCGCCACGGTCTTGGCGGCCTCGACTTCGAGCATGAGCCTGCCGTCCTCTTCGACCAGGGTTGGCTGGTACACATGGGGTTTGCGCTTGTAGCTCAGGTAGGCGATGCAGCCGTTGGCCGTCGCCATCTTCTCAAGCATGATTTCGGAGCCGGGGACCAGCAGTTCACCCAGGGGGCGGCCCACGGTATTTTCCTGTCCCGCTTCATCGCCCAGTGTTGTGGTGTTCCGCTCCTGGATCACCTGCGCGGCGTTGACCCACCTGCCCCACACGCCCTTGCCTTCGAGCAGGGACGGTTCCTGGCCAAGGGGAACGGTGGCGGCGAAGTACCGGGTGTCGAACCGGCGGTGCGCAAAGTCGGGGCTGCGCCAGTTGACCAGGGATTTGAGCAGGTCGGTGCGCAGCGAGAGGCCGCGCTTGCCCAGTACCTGGGCAAGCGTCTTTTCCTGGTCGGCCACCGCAATGCGTGCCCGCATCCACTCGGACGTGGACGTGGCCTCGACCGTGCTGGACATGTCCGGGCCCGCCAGCAGCACGCCGGTTTCTTCGAAGAGCTCCCGGATGGCGCCCACCACGTGGCGCCGCGCCAGCCCGACGTCGTCCGTTCCCATTTGCTCAGCCCAATGCTGCGGTGACGGGCCCAGCCAACCCATGGCTTCGTCGTCGGCCGGGTCCAGGGATCCGCCGGGGAACGCGAGGACCCCCAGCGGGGAGGAGCCGGGCCGGTAGCCCAGCCACGTCTCCAGGCCGGTGGGCGAATCACGCAGGAGGACTACCGATGAGGCGTAGCGCGCCGCCCGGGGCGTGCGCTCGCCGTGTTCGAGCCAGCTTTGTGCTGCCCCTTGAAGGTCTTGGGGAAGTGCAAAAAGGCGTCGTGCGAGGTGAGGCAAGGGAAGTGTCCGGTCCTAGCTGAATTCGGCGATCAGCTCGACCTCTACGGGAGAGTCGAGCGGAAGAACGGCAACGCCGACGGCGGAGCGTGCGTGCTGCCCGGCGTCACCCAGGACGCGGCCCAGCAGTTCCGAGGCGCCGTTGACGACGGCGGGCTGGCCCGTGAACGAGGGGTCCGATGAGACGAATCCCACAACCTTCACGATCCGGGTGATCCTGTCGAGGTCCCCGATGACGCTCTTGACCGCGGCCAGGGCATTGACGGCGCAGACGGCTGCGTAGCGCTGCGCGTCCTCAGGTGAAACGGTGGGCTCATCGGCGAACCCTTCCGTGCCGACGGACACCTTGCCCGTAGCTTCGAGTTTGCCGTTAATGAACGGCAGCTGGCCCGAGGTGTAGACGTGGCTGCCGGAGACGACGGCGGGAACGTAGGACGCCACCGGGGCGGCCACTTCGGGGAGGGTGATGCCAAGTTCCGCGAGGCGCTGCTCGACGGCTGATGCGGGCGCCGTTGCGGCGCTGGACTGGGCTTCTGCCGGGGTGCTCATGCTACTGCTTCTCCCTCTTGAGGTAGGCGACAAGGCCGTTGCCGTCAGGTCCGGGGACTACCTGGACGAGCTCCCAGCCGTCCTCTCCCCACTGGTCCAGGATCTGCTTTGTGGCGTGGATAATGAGCGGAATCGTCGCGTACTCCCATTTGGTCATGAGAGAAAGCGTAGCCCTTGCCGGTAAAGTGGAAAACATGGCGACTCGCAAGAACCCCTTATTCGACACTGCCACCACACTGGGTAAGATTCTTCTCTTCCTTGGTGTGAGCGCGATTTGCGGTGTCCTCGTGGCAGGCCTGCTGGTCCCTGCCGCGGCCGTATCCGGCAGCGCGGCAAGCGGTTCCATCGACTTCTTCGATTCCCTTCCGGCAGAGCTGAAGGTTGATCCGCCCAACCAGACAACACGGATCCTGGCTGCGGACGGCAGTGAGATCGCCAGCGTCTACACGGAGAACCGCACGAAGGTTCCGCTGGACCAGATTTCGCCGAACATGAAGAACGCCATCATCGCCGTCGAGGACAGCAGGTTCTACGAGCACGGCGGCGTGGACACCACCGGCATCCTCCGGGCGCTGGTCAGCACCGCCCGGGGCAACAAGCAGGGCGCCTCCACCATCACCCAGCAGTACGTCAACAACGTGCTCAACGCAAACCTCGCTGCCGCCGGCGAAGAGGACCAGATCAAGCTCAACGGCGTCAACAAGGGCGTGGGTGACAAGCTCCGCGAAATGAAGCTCTCCATTGCCCTGGAGAAGGAGTTCAGCAAGGACCAGATCCTTGAGGGCTACCTGAACATCGTGTTCTTCAACCGTGACGCATATGGCATTGAGGCCGCTTCCCGGTACTTCTTCAGCACCACCGCCAAGGACCTGACCCTGCCGCAGGCGGCACTCCTGGCCGGCCTGGTGAACAGCCCCTCCGCCTTTGACCCCATCACCAATCCCGAGAAGTCCAAGCAGCGGCGCGACCTGGTGCTGGGACTGATGCTGAACCAGAAGAAGATCACCCAGGCCGAGCATGACGCCGCCGTGGCCACGCCGGTGGAGCCCAAGGTGACCCAGCCCAAGCAGGGTTGCGCCTATGCCGCCTCTGCCCCTTACTTCTGCGACTACGTCCTTCACCTGCTCGAAAACAACCCGGCCTACGGCAGTGACAAAGAGGAACGGCAGCACGTCATCTACGGCGGCGGCCTCACCATCACTACCACCCTGGATCCCAAGGCCCAGGCCACGGCCCAGGAGCAGGCAGATGCCGCGGCCGGCGCCAACCCGGACAAATGGGGTGCCTCCATGGTGTCGGTGCAACCGGGCACGGGCAAGATCATCTCCATGGCACAGAACACCTCCTTCCTGGCCGGCGCGGGTGGCTTCAATTCCCAGTTGAACTTCAACGTTGACCAGCTGGACAAGGACGGAAACGACCTCAATGGCGTCGGCGGGTTCCAGCCGGGTTCCACCATGAAGCCGTTCACCTTCGCGGAATGGCTCAACGAGGGCAAGACCATGAACACCGTGGTCAACGCCGCTCAGCGGGTCTATCCGATTGGCTACCCTTGGAAGAACACCTGCGGCAAGGTCCAGGGCGCCTACAGTACGGCCCAGAAGAACGCGCAGCTGGACGCCGCGGACGACCTCCAGAACGCCGAGCCCCAGTGGTACCGACCGCTGACGGTCCTGGAGGGCCTCTACAACTCCATTAACACCGTGACGTTTGCTTCGGCAGCACAGCTGGACTTCTGCGGAATCCAGAAGATCGTGGACGCCGTGGGACTGCACAGCGGCCTCCCGTCGGCGGATGGCAGCGAGCCGAATCCTAAGGTGAACATGATGACACTGGGCAACCTGCTGGGTTCCACCCAGACGTCACCGCTGACCATGGCCAGCGCCTTTGCCACCTTCGCGAATGATGGAAAGTACTGTGAACCGATCGCCATCACCTCGGTCACCGATGCCATGGGCAAACAGCTGCCGGCCCAGTCCAGCAGCTGCCGTGATGCAATCAAGCCAGAGGTTGCCCGCGGGGTGAACTACGCGCTGCAGGAGGTCCTGAACAGGGGTTCAGGTTCACTGATCCAGCCGCGTATCTCCACCAGGACCAGTTTCCCCATTGGCGCCAAGACCGGTACCTCCAACACCAACGGCTCCACCTGGGTTGTCGGCCACACCACCGGCCTGGCCACCGCTGCCTGGTTTGGTGACCCGTTGGGCAACCAGGGCCGTGCCGGCCAAAACATCACGGTCAACGGCAAGTTCTACAAGGGCATTGACGGCTACATGATCGCCGGCCCCATGTTCTCCACCTACATGGCCAAGGTCGCTCCGGCGTACGGCACCAACCCGTTCCCCGCACCGCCGAGCAACATGGTCAGCGGCACCCCCGCCAATACCACGCCTGGCCGCACCACTCCCCAGACCACCCAGGCTCCGGCAACGCAGGCTCCGGCTACCCAGGCGCCTGCTCCGGCCCCGGCGCCCAGCAGCAACGGGAACGGCAACAATGGCAAGGGAAACGGCTAAGCGCGCATGAGCATCGATAGCCTGGCAGGCCGCGCCCGTGCAATCGGGCGCGGCTTTGCCGTCACTGCAGGTGCCGGTGCCGCGGCTGGAACAGCTGCCTTCGGCTACGGCCTGTGGGAGAAGAACCAGTTTGTCCTCCGCGAGGAAACCCTGGCCATCCTCCCGCCCGGCCGCGAGCCTTTCCGGATCCTGCACCTGAGCGACATCCATTTCGTCCCCGGCCAGCGGAAGAAAGCTGACTGGCTGCGGTCACTGGCGGACCTTCAGCCGGACCTCGTGGTGAACACCGGTGACAACCTCAGCCACGTAAAGGCCGTGGACCCGCTGCTGGACGCCTTGAAACCGCTGCTGCAGTTCCCCGGCGTCTTTGTTCCAGGCTCCAACGACTACTTCGCGCCCAGCCCGAAGAATCCTGCCGCATACCTGCTGGGGCCGTCCAAGGTGAAGCCAAAACCGATTGCCCTGGACTGGCCGCGCCTGCGGTCGGGATTCGGCATGAGCGGCTGGGTTGACCTGACCAACCGCCACCAGTCAGTGGTCCTCAAGGGCATGCGCTTTGATTTCTCCGGGGTTGATGATCCGCACCTGAACCGGGAGCGGTACGCGGGCTGGCCGCGGGGAACGGTCAGCCAGGATACGAACGACCACCTCCGGGTAGCGGTCATCCACGCGCCGTACCAGCGGGTCCTGGACCATTTCACCGAAAGCGGGGCGGACCTCCTGCTGGCCGGCCATACCCACGGCGGCCAGCTGTGCATCCCCGGGTACGGAGCCCTCGTGTCCAACTGCGACCTTCCCACCTGGCGTGCAAAGGGCCTTAACGACTGGTCAAGCAACGGGAGCACGACGCCGGTCAACGTCTCGGGCGGCATCGGCACCTCACGCTTCGCCCCGGTAAGAATCGCCTGCAAACCTGAAGCGGTCCTGCTGACGCTCACCTCGCGGGCCTGACTAACCATTACGGCCTGCAATAACTGGGCAAGCAGCCGGTGGCCGGGAAAATCGATGTGAATCGCCTCACGCCAATGGCATAGGGTAGTTGCCAGAGGAAACTACATTCGTTTTAGAGCTTGAGAAGCGGGCATGGCCAAGCAGACTCCATTTTTCCGATCCATCAGCCGTCTTTATCCGCATGTCCGGCCCATCATCCCCAGGCTGCTGCTGGGGCTTCTCTGCGCTCTGCTGGCCAGCATCGTGGCCCTGACCATTCCCCAGGTGCTGCGGGTCCTTGTCAACACAGCGCTGCAGCCCGGGGGTACACCGAAGGACGTCTGGGTTTCGGCCGCCCTCATCCTGGTCCTGGGCATCGCCGAGGCCGGACTGGTAGCGCTCCGGCGGCAGTTCGTCATCAACCCTGCCACCACCGTAGAAACCCGGATGCGGGTGTCCCTTTACGACCACCTGCAGGAACTGACCGTCTCCTTCCATGACCGGTGGGGCTCCGGCCAACTGCTGTCCCGGGCCATGACGGACCTGAACTTCCTACGCCGCTGGATGGCCTTTGGCGCCATCATGCTGGTGGTCACCACCTTGACAGTGATCATCGGCATCGTGGCCATGTTCGCCATGAGCTGGCAGCTGGCCCTGATCTTCCTTGCCGCCGCCGTTCCCATCACCATTAACAGCTTCCGGTTCCGTACCCGGTTCAGCAAGGTGGCGCGTCGCAGCCAGGACCAGGCCGGCGACCTTGCCACCACCGTGGAGGAATCGGTCCACGGCATCCGCGTACTCAAGGCCTTCGGGCGCAGCAGGGAAGCCCTGGAAAACTTCAACGAGCAGGCGGAGGAACTGCGCCAGACCGAGATCGAGAAGGCACGCCACCAGGCAACGTTCACCATGGTGGTCACCCTGCTTCCCGAACTCGCCCTGGGAGCCGGCCTGGTGGTGGGAGTCATGCTGTGCGCCAGCGGCCAACTGAGCATCGGCGCCCTGGTGGCGTTCTTCGCCACAGCCGCAGTCATCGCCTCCCCCGTGGAATTCTCCGGCATGCTGCTGGCCATGGCACTCACGGCCAAGTCCGCCGTCGACCGCCACTACGAAGTGATGGACACGCCGAACACCGTCACCAGCCCGGCCCAGCCCCGCAGGCCCGGCGAGCTTACCGGGGCGCTGCGCTTCAACAACGCCACCTTCGCCTTCGAGGACGCACCGGACAAGCCCATCCTCAGGGACATCAACCTGGACATCCAGCCCGGGGAGACCATGGCCCTGGTGGGCATCACCGGCAGCGGCAAGAGTGCGCTGATCCAGCTGGTGCCCCGCCTGTATGACGTCACCGGGGGTGCCATCACTATTGACGGCGTCGACATCCGGGACTTCGAGGTCGAGGAGCTGCGCAGGATCGTCGGTGTGGCTTTCGAGGACACCACCCTCTTCTCAAATTCCGTGCGGGACAACGTCCTTCTTGGCGCCCCGGTCCGCACGGAGGAGGTCCTGGACGAAGCCCTCGACGTGGCACAGGCACACTTTGCATATTCCCTGCCTGAGGGCGTGGACACGCTGATCGGGGAGGAAGGCCTGAGCCTGTCCGGCGGTCAGCGGCAGCGAATTGCCCTGGCACGCGCCATCGCCGCGCGTCCGCGGGTACTGGTCCTGGACGATCCGTTGTCCGCCCTGGACGTCCACACAGAGGAACTGGTGGAGGCGCGCCTCCGCGAGGTCCTGAAGGACACCACCACCCTTATCGTGGCCCACCGGCCGTCCACCGTGGCCCTCGCGGACCGGGTGGCGCTGCTGGAGGAAGGGCGCATCACCGCCGTCGGAACGCATACCTGGCTGCTGGCCCACAACCAGCACTACCGCTACGTCATCGCCAGCCTCGACCGGGAGCCGCGGGACCTGGACTCCGAACTGTCGGCGCTTGAAGACCAGGCTGAGGAAGTGACCCGATGAGCACCGCAACGTTCGGCACCGCCAACGAAGACAATCCGCACCTCAGCAAGAGCGACAGCCGGGCTGTACGACGGCGGTCGCTCGCCCTGCTGGGGTCCCTCATCCGTCCCGTGCGGGTACGGTTCTGGTTGACCATCGCCATGGTGGTCCTGTCCCAGGCCGCGCGGGTGGCCGGTCCGGCGCTGATCGCGTTCGGGATCGACCACGCCCTGCCCGCCCTCCGGGCCGGCGACAACTTCCCCCTGGTGCTCACCGGCGTCGCCTACCTTTTGGCAGCCATCGCGACGGCGGGACTCACCGCCCTGTATGTCACCTCCACGGCGCTGCTCAGCCAGGCGATGCTGCTGGACCTGAGGGTGCGCGTCTTCCGGCAGACCCAGCGGCTCAGCCTGGAGTTCCACGAAAAGTACACCTCCGGCAGGATCATTGCCCGGCAGACCTCAGACCTGGAGGCGCTGCGCGAACTCCTCGACTCGGGGGTCAGCTCCCTGGCCTCGGGAATGCTCTTCATGGCATTTACCGCCGTCACCATCTTCGCGCTGGACTGGCGAAGCGGTTTGCTGGTGCTGGCAGCGGGCGTGCCGATGTTCTTCCTGGCCCGCTGGTACCAAAAGCGCTCACAGATCGCCTTCCGGGAGTCCCGTGTGGTCTCCGCCCGGCTGATCGTGCATTTCGTGGAAACCATGACCGGCATCCGCGCCGTCAAGGCCTTCCGCAAGGAGAAGGAAAACTCCGAGACCTACGAAAAACTCGCCGAGGACTACCGCCTGGTTACCGTCCGCTCCATCAACCTCAACGGCATCTTTCAGCCGGGCCTGGTACTGATCGGCAACGTCTGCGTCGCCGTAGTCCTGCTCTTCGGCGGATTCCGGGTGCTGGGCGGCGACCTGGCTGTGGGCGTACTCCTGGCCCTCATCCTCTCCACCAAGCGGTTCTTTCAGCCGGTGGACCAGATGGCCATGTTCTACAACTCGTTCCAAAGCGCCCAGGCAGCCCTGGAAAAAGTGTCCGGACTGCTCGAAGAGGTGCCCACCGTCCGGCCCCCAAAGAACCCTGTGGCCCTGCCCAGCGCCACGGGACGCATCGACTTCAATGGTGTCGAGTTCCGCTACGGTGACGGTCCCGTGGTGGTGCCCCGCCTGGACCTGCACATCCCGGCCGGGCAGACCGTTGCGCTGGTGGGACAGACGGGCGCCGGAAAGTCCACCCTGGCCAAACTCATCGCCCGGTTCTACGACGTCACCTCCGGCACGCTGACCCTGGATGGCGTGGACCTCCGTGACCTGGCCACCGCCGACCTTCGCCGGAACATCGTGATGGTCACCCAGGAGGCGTTCCTGTTCAGCGGCTCGGTGGCGGACAACATCGCCCTGGGCCGGCCGGAGGCATCACGCGCCGAAATCGAAGAGGCCGCCAGGGCCGTTGGCGCCCATGAGTTCATCCTTGAACTTCCCGAAGGCTACGACACCGACGTCAACAAGCGCGGTGGCAGGGTTTCTTCGGGCCAGCGGCAGTTGATCAGCTTTGCCAGGGCCTTCCTGGCGCAGCCGGCGGTGCTGATCCTGGATGAGGCCACCTCCTCACTGGACATCCCGTCCGAGCGCCTGGTGCAGGCCGGGCTGGCCCGCCTGCTCGCCGGGACGGACGCGGCACGCAGGACGGCGCTGATCATCGCCCACCGCCTGTCCACCGTGGAAACGGCGGACCGTGTCCTGGTGGTGCACGACGGCCGGATCGTGGAGGACGGCAAGCCGGAGGAACTGATCGGCGGAGGCGGCCGCTTCGCCGACCTGCACGGGGCATGGAAGGATTCCCTGGTCTGACCGGCTTCTTCGGTCAGCCACCGGGGATTTCGCATCCAGGGCCTGAGTCGGCTATCCTTGTAAAGTTGCTTTTGCAGCGGATCGGGATGTAGCGCAGCTTGGTAGCGCGCTTCGTTCGGGACGAAGAGGTCGCAGGTTCAAATCCTGTCATCCCGACCATAACGAAAAGAGGGTCTCCTTGCGGAGGCCCTCTTTTTTATCTCGTTCTGGTCACAGGCTCCACTCTCCCGGTTAAAACGGATGGCCCCGGAGCTGGTGCTCCGGGGCCATCCTCGCCTCCTGGTGAGAGGAAGCTGTTTATGCGGGATCGGGCCAGTTGCCGATGTAGGTGACGACGGCAGCGTCAGTGGTATCGGTCTTCTTGTCCTTCTTCACCTTGGTGGAAGCAGGATCAGGCCAGTTACCAATAGCTACCGACGTACCCGAGTTATCGGCGATGGAACCTGCAGACAGGACGGCCGGAGCCGCCGCGGAAAAAGCCAGGGCCCCAGCCAAGGCGGCCGCGGTTGCGATCTTCTTCAACATATAAGTTCCTCAATACGAGTCGGATTCGTTACAAAGCCAGCACTGTCCTTGTTGACACACATTGTAAAATATTTTCCACAGGGACTGTCAAGCATTCGGCAGCCCAAGTGTCCAGAAGGAGGAAACGCGTGGGCAACGGATTCGGAGAAAAGCTCCGGGCGGAGCGCCTTGAGCGTGGACTGACGCAGGCCGAACTGGGCAAGGACCTGTATTCACCCAGCTACATTTCTCTGCTCGAGACGGGCCGCAGGGAACCTACCGCGGAAGTCATCGAGGAACTCGCGCGCCGGCTGGAGCTTGCACCGAAGGCACTGGAGGCCTGGAGCCAGCCGATTTCCGTAAGCGACGCTGAGTACGTGCTGGCAGGGCTCTATGCCCGCCAGGCCTGGGATTTGCGCGACTATCCCTTGGCTGCCACCCATGCTGCCACTGCCGCCCAAATTGCGCTTGACGGCAAGAACACCAGCGCTTGGTGGAACATGACCTACATGCAGGCCGAGTGCCTCATGAAGCAGGGTGATCTGCAGGAGTGCCGCAAGATCGTCGAGCGCCTCCTTGAGCACCCCATGGCCACAGAGTCTGTGGGCCTCGGCGTGCGTGCCCGGCAGATGCTGGCCGCCGTGTGCCACGGCCAGGGGCAGTTGGCCATCGCCGTGGAGCATGCGTTGGAAGCTGTCAGGCTCTCTGTCAATTTGCCTCGTGGTTCGACGGTGCTTATCGGTGCCCACAGAATCCTGATCGGTGCACTGGCCGAAAGTGGCCGGTTGGATGAAGCCTGGAAGTACTGCCAGGCTCTGTTGGACCAGGTGGACGAGCACGCCATGTCCCAGCTCGCGGGCGAGGTCGCCTGGGTGATCGGCAACGTGGCGTTCATGCGACACGACTACACGGAAGGCGTCAAGCACCACGAGCGGGCGGCCCGCCTGCTCTCCCCCGCCAATGACATCGAATTGTGGGCCCGGTTCAATAAGGCCTCAGCAGCTGTTCGCCTGTCGTCGGGCATTGTGGAGCCTGAGACGCTGTCAGCGATCGAGCGCGCTGAACTGGCCTTCTCGATCGTTGGCGGAACCAAGAGTGATGAGCTGGAAGTCGCCTTCATCCGCGCCCGCTGGCTGTACCTGACCGGGGACATAGTCGCCGCCGTCGAAAAGCTGCGGGAGATCCACGCTGAGCGTGCGGAGCTCGCCAAGCACACTGCGGGTGAAGTTTCCCTTCTCCTGGGCAAGTCCCTCAAAGCTTCCGGTGACACCGACGAAGCACTGGTGCATCTCGAGGACGCCCAAAAGGCCTTCGCCGCTGCCGGCGCGCAGGACCGGGTTCAACAGGCGCTGGACGCGATCCTCGAGATCAAGCTGGCGCAGAAACGCGCCGCAGCTGCCGCCAAAGCCAGTTAAGCGCAGCCAGGTAAACCCACGAAAGCGGGCTTACCTGGCTTCTGGGGCCGGGCTAGGAGAACGTCTTTCCCGTGATTTTCTCGTACGCTTCGACGTAACGGCTCCGGGTACGCGCCACTACCTCAGCGGGAAGCGCCGGCGGCGGGGTGTCCGAAGACTTGTCCCAGCCGGACCCGGCTGAGGTGAGCCAGTCCCGCACATACTGCTTGTCGTAGGAAGGCTGGGCCTGGCCGGGCTCATAGGTGCCAGCATCCCAGAAACGCGAGGAATCAGGGGTCAGCACTTCGTCGCCCAGGGTGATTGACCCGGAGACGGCGTCGTAGCCGAACTCCACCTTGGTGTCCGCCAGGATGATGCCGCGCTCACGGGTGATCTTCTCCGCCGTCGTGTAGATCTTCAGCGTCAGCTCGCTGAGGCGGGCAGCGATGTCGTCGCCGACCAGCGCCACCACGGCGTCGTAGGTGATGTTCTCATCGTGTTCACCGATCAGCGCTTTGGCCGATGGTGTGAAGATGGGGTGCTCGAGCCGCGATCCGTCCACCAGGCCGTCGGGCAGCGGGATGTTGCACACCGTTCCGGAAGCCTTGTACTCCTGCAGGCCGGAACCCGTCAGGTAGCCGCGGGCGATGCATTCCACCGGGAACATGTCCAGCTTCTTGCAGATCATGGCCCGGCCTTCCACCTCGGCCGGCACGCCGTCCTCCACCGTGGAGCCCAGTACGTGATGTTCCACGCCCAGCTGGTCGAACCACCAGAGGCTCAACTGGGTAAGGATCCGTCCCTTGTCGGGGATTTCGCTGGACAGCACGTGGTCGTAGGCGCTGATGCGGTCGCTGGCCACCACCAGCACGCAGTCCTGGCCAAGGCGCTGCAGGATCGATTCGTCCGCGGGCTCATAAAGGTCGCGCACCTTGCCGGAGTAGACGTGGGTCCAGCCGGGCAGGTCCAGGGTCTTGGTGGCGTAGCCGCGGTTTTCTGGCGTTGCAGTCATGGGTCAGGCCTTTGCTTTCACGATGGGCATGGAACCTGTGGCGCCGTAGGGCACCTTGATTTCCCCGCGGGCGGCTTTGCGTCCGATGTCGGTGCGGAACTGCGATCCGTCCAGCTTGATCAGCTCAATGCCGTCGTAGGCTTTCTCGCGTGCCTCCACCAGGTCGCTGCCCAGGGCGACAACGGCCAGGACCCGCCCACCGGCGGACACCACCTTGCCTTCCTCATCCAGGGCGGTTCCGGCGTGGATGACGTGCACGCCGTCGAGCTCCTCCACCTTCTTGAGCCCACGGATGCGGTCACCGGTGCGGGGCTTGTCGGGGTAGTTCTCGGAGGCAACGACGACGGCGACGGCGGTTTCCTTGGCCCACCGCAGCTCTTCTGCCTTGTCCAGTTCGCCCTTGGCGGCTGCCATCAGCAGCGCGCCGAGGGGGGTCTTGAGCCGGGCGAGGACAGCCTGGGTTTCGGGGTCGCCGAATCGGACGTTGAACTCGATGACGCGGGTGCCGCGCGATGTGAGGGCCAGCCCGACGAACAGCACGCCCACGAACGGGGTGCCGCGGCGGGCCATCTCCTTGACGGTGGGCTGCGCTACCCGGTCCACGACTTCCTGGACCAGTCCCTCGGGGGCCCACTCCAGCGGCGTGTAGGCGCCCATGCCGCCGGTGTTGGGCCCTTCGTCATTGTCGAAAATCCGCTTGAAGTCCTGCGCGGGCGAGAGCGCCACCGTGTTCTGCCCATCGCAAAGGACAAACAGGGAAACTTCAGGGCCGTCCAGGAACTCCTCGATGACCACCGAGCCGCCGGCGTCGAAGCAGGACTGGGCGTGCGCCAAGGCTTCGTCGCGGTTGCGGGTGACCACCACGCCCTTGCCGGCGGCGAGCCCATCGTCCTTCACCACGTACGGGACGCCGAAGGTATCCAGCGCGGATGCTGCTTCCTCGGCATTGGCGGCCACCATGGCCATCGCCGTGGGAACACCCGCTTCCGCCATGACCTCCTTGGCGAAAGCCTTTGACGCCTCAAGCTGGGCTGCTGCCTTGCTGGGCCCGAACACGGGAATCCCGGCTTCGCGGACGGCGTCCGATACGCCTGCGGCCAGCGGAGCCTCCGGGCCCACCACCACGAGGTCCACGCCGAGCCGGGTAGCCAGCTCCGCAACTGCCTCGGGATCGTTGCCGTTGATGTTGTAGGTGGGAACCAGCTTGCTGATGCCGGCATTGCCCGGCGCCGCGTGGACCTCGGACACGTTGGGGTCGGCAAGCAGGGAGCGGACAATGGCGTGTTCGCGGCCTCCGGGGCCAATGACGAGTACCTTCACAGTGTCCAAGGGTACTTTGTGCACCCTTCCCGCTCCTAAGCTGTGTCCTCCCCCGCCCGGTCCATCCGGACTCCCGCCCGCTCCGAACCACACACATGACAAAGCTGCGAAACAGGATGACAGGCCCCGCCACCATGGCCGCATTGGCAGGCGTGGTGGCAGCCGCCGTCGTGCTTGCTGTTGCGGAGCTGATCGGGGCGTTCTTTACCGCCAGGGCTACCCCCCTCTTTGCCTTGGGGTCCACCTTCATCGACTTCACCCCACCGCGGTTGAAGGACTTCGCGATCGCGACCTTCGGCACCAACGACAAGGCCGCCCTGTTCGTGGGCATGGGCCTGACCATCGCGGCGCTTGCCTGCGTCCTGGGCGTGGTGGCCTACCGGAAATGGGCGCTGGGTGTCCTGGGTGTGCTCTTCATGGGGGCCGTGATCGTAGCCAGCGTCGTGACCCGCGCGGGGGTGGGTGCCGCGGACGCCATCCCTTCCGTGCTGGGAACCATTGCCGGGCTGGTCGTCCTGCGCCGCCTGATGGTGCCGCTGTGGGGATTGAAGCCGTGGCCGGAAGCACCGGCGGATAGAGCGGCCGACGGCGGGGAAGAAGTTGGGGGGAAAGGCACCAGCCGGCGCCGATTCTTCGCTGCTGCCGGGATCACTGCCGTGGCCGCGGGTCTTGCCGCCACCGGTGGTCGGGTGCTGGCTGCGGCCCGCAGCAATGTCGCCAAGGCAAGGGAAGCGCTGAGCCTGCCCTCGCCGGCGAAGGCCGCAGCCGCTGTACCGGCCGGGGTCCAGTCCACGGTCCCCGGTGTTCCGCCGTGGCTGACCCCCAATGGCGAGTTCTACCGCATTGATACAGCCTTGAGCGTGCCGGAAATCAATGCTGACGACTGGGAACTGCGCGTGCACGGGCTGGTGGAACAGGAAGTGACGCTCACCTTCCAGGACCTGCTCGACGCCGATCTGATCGAATCCCACGTCACGCTCACCTGCGTATCGAACCCAGTGGGCGGCAACCTGGCCGGAAACGCGAAGTGGCTGGGCCTGCCCATCCGCGAAGTCCTGGCCCGGGCCAAGCCCAAGGATGGGGCGGACATGGTGCTGTCGAAGTCCATTGACGGCTTCAGCGCCTCCACTCCCCTTGAGGTCCTACAGGACGACAGGGACGCCATGCTGGCCATCGGCATGAACGGTGAGCCGCTTCCACTGGAGCACGGCTATCCTGTGCGGATGGTGGTTCCCGGGCTGTATGGCTTCGTCTCCGCCACCAAGTGGGTGGTTGACCTGGAGGTCACCTGTTTCGCGGACAGCAAGGCCTACTGGACCGAGCGCGGCTGGTCAGAGCGCGGGCCCATCAAGACGATGGCACGCGTGGACGTGCCAAAATCCTTCGCGAAAGTACCGGCTGGGAAGGTCGCCGTGGGCGGTACCGCCTGGGCCCAGACGCGCGGCATCGCCAAAGTGGAAATCCAGGTCGACAACGGCGACTGGGCGGAAGCCACCCTTTCCACCGAAGCGTCCACCGTCACTTGGCGCCAGTGGTCCTACGAGTGGGACGCCACGCCCGGCGCGCACTACATCAAAGTCCGGGCAACGGACGGAACCGGGGAGGTCCAGACGGAGCAGCGCGCCGATCCGGTCCCTGACGGCGCCTCCGGCTGGCAGTCAGTGCTGGTCACGGTGCAGTAGGTGGTTACCGTGCAGTAGCTGTGTACTGTGCAGTGCTCCCGGGGATCCACGGGGCTGGCCCATAGACTGGCAGTATGCCGCATAACCCGCATGCCACCTTCACTGTTGACTCCGCCGTCGAACTGGCCGTGATCGAACGCAGCGGCTTTGTGGAGTCACGGCACATCGGGTCCGCCGTGCTCCTGTCCGCCGACGGGTCGGTGGTCACTGAACTCGGCGACATCAACACGCCCATTTACGCGAGGTCAACGCTGAAGCCGTTCCAGGCGCTGGCGTCCATGCAGTCCGGGGTTCCGCTGCGCGGCGCCCAGGTGGCCATTGCGTGTGGAAGCCACACGGGGTCCTTGGACCACATGGATGTGGTGGCGGGCATGCTCAAGGCGGCCGGAGTCCGTGAAGAACAGCTGCAGTGCCCCGAGGCGTGGCCGCAGGATGAAACGGCCCGGAACTGGCTGGTGCGCTCGGAAAAGGGGAAGTCGCGGCTGGCGTACAACTGTTCCGGGAAGCACGCAGCGTTCCTCTGGGCCTGCACCGAAAACGGGTGGGACACGCACAGCTACCTGGAGCCGAACCATCCGCTGCAGCAGCGGGTGCGTACCGTCGTCGAGGAATACACGGGCGAGAAGATTGCGCACCTGGGGATCGACGGCTGCGGAGCCCCCGTGGCGGCAGTTTCCCTCAAGGGCCTGGCCAGGGCCTACTCCCAGCTGGCCAAGGCCCCGGGGGACCAGAGCTTCAGCGCCAGGGCCGCCACCATCGCCACCTCAATGCTTGATTACCCGTGGGCGGTGCAGGGCCGCGGCGAAGCCAACACCCTGGTGATGGATGAGCTGGAGATCATCGCCAAAATCGGGGCAGAAGGGGTCCTGGCGATGGCCACGCCGCAGGGGGTTTCCGTTGCCGTGAAGATCCTTGACGGCAATGTCCGCGCCACCTCGCTGGTGGCCCTGACGCTCCTCGCCGCGGCGGGGGCCGTGGAGATTCCAGGAGTTGCCAGCGCCCTGGAGCAGGTGGTGGAACCGGTGCTCGGCGGAGGCCGTCCGGTGGGCAAGATCAGGTTGGGCCCTGCTGTTTCCGCGCTCCTGGACTGAAACCCCATCCCCAAGCGACACCGAAGGAAGACCGAACGCATGGCCGTAGCCCGCCGTCGTATTGACGTCCAGGAAGGCAAAGCAGCGCTGAAGGCGTGGCTGGAAGCTGCCCGGCCGGCGTCGGACGCTCCGTTGCCGCGGACCGTCCTGGCCACCGCCGTCAGGTACTCATTGGAGGAGCTGACGGCGCGTGCGCCGGGAAACTCGGTGGAGGTGCGCGTCCCGCCGTTCGGCGTCACGCAGTGCGTTGAGGGCCCGCGGCATACGCGCGGCACCCCACCCAACGTGATCGAGTGCGACGCCGCCACCTGGCTTGGGATGGTAACCGGCCAGTTGGGCTGGGCGGACGCCGTCGGGGCCGGCAAGGTGGCCGCGTCCGGCCTGCGCGCGGACCTGTCGGCCCTGCTCCCGCTGTAGCCCCTCGGGATCCGTCAGCCGCGGCCGATGAAGGGCATCCCCGCCGCGGTGACCACCACGGAGCCCACACTGGCCGAGGCCGGCATGTTGGCCATCAGCAGGACTGCACGGGCCGCGTCCGCCACCGGAAACATGGGCTCCACCTTGCGGCTGCCGTCCGCCTGCAGCGCCCCCGAGCCCACGCCGATGGTGTCCATGATCTCGGTGGCGGTGTTGCCGATATCAATCTGCCCGCAGGTGATGCCATAAGCGCGGCCGTCCAGTTCGATGCTCTTGGTCAGGCCGGTCATGGCGTGCTTGGTAACGGTGTAGGCCACGGTCCGCGGCCGCGGTGAATGCGCCGAGATGGAGCCGTTGTTGATGATCCGCCCGCCCTGTGGTTCCTGGGCCTTCATGGTCCGGACTGCCGCGGCGGCGCACAGCATGGACCCGGTGAGGTTTACGGCCAGGGTGGCGTTCCAGTCCTCCAGGCTGATCTCGTCCACTGCGGCGGCTGGGCCGAACACACCGGCATTGTTGAACAGCACGTCCACCCGCCCCCACTGCCGGCGGGCGGTGTCGAAAAGCCCTTCGACGTCGTCTGGCCGGGCCACGTCGCAGGGAACCACCAGGGCGTCAGCGTGTCCTTCCGCCGTTTCCTTCAGCTGCGCCTCCCGGCGGCCGGCCAGTACTACACAGTAGCCGTCGGCCAGCATCTGCCGGGCAACCTCCCGGCCGATGCCGGAGCCTGCCCCGGTGACGACGGCGACCCTTCGGATTCGCTCAGGGCTGCTCATAAAGTTCTCCTCGACTGCGTCGGTCATAATTGCATCGTACGTCCTCCTCTCGCTAATCTCGAATAGCAGAAATGTTTTCTCACAATACGAAAACATGGGCCGATGCGTTCAAAGATGAAAAGAGGCT